>NZ_CDRNXD010000005.1:0-282997 GCF_977018625.1 Affinirhizobium capsici
AGTAATTGACCATTGCTGGCATGCTGAACAAGGTATCGAGAATGCAGAGACTGAGCCACAACCAGCGTATGTTGCTTGATCTTTTGCGCCGCCACCAACCCATCGCTCGGGCCGATGTAACAGAGTTGACTGATCTCACCCAGCAATCTGTTCATCGCTTGATCGAAGGGCTGATATCGGATGGTTTTGTTCAAACAGAGCGTGCGAAGCCGAATGGACGGGGCAAGCCCAGTCCGCTGCTGACCCTGGCTGGTTCGGCAGTATATTCACTCGGCGTGAGCGTAGATGCCGAGCAAATCGTCTTCGCGTTAATTGATCTGAATTGCAGCGTGATCGCGCGCCGCAGGGTCAACTACACCGAGGTGGGTCTCGACACCTTCATTGATATGATTACTGCCGCATTTGAGCAGATGGCTAAGGGAGCCAACATACCACTTCAATCTCTCTGCGGAATCGGTCTCGCTCTTTCCTCTCAAATTGTGGGCCGGGATCAGAGAGTTACATTTCCCTCATCGCTAGAAACCCGGTCTCAAGCGGAAATCCTCAATCAAATGGAAGCCAAATTTGGCGTGCCAATTTTTCAGCGTGGCGATGCCATGGCATCCGCAATTTGTGAGAGCCTGATAGGGGTGGGGCAGGCTTATAAAAACTTCGCCTTACTTGCCTTTGATCAACACCTTTGCGTTGGTTTGATTTTAAATGGCCAACCTTATTCTGGACAGCCCGGGAATGCGGGCGATCTGTCTTTGCTCGTATCCGACGGTCTGCAGAGTGACCAATCTATGCGCAACATTATGCACCGTCTCCAGGCGTCAGGGGTAAGCATCAACAGTTTGGACGATCTGTGGGAGGACTTCGATGTCTCTTGGCCGGGCGTCGATAAATGGCTGCAAGAGGTCGTGCCACAAGTGAACCATGTCACGCAGATCCTGAATGCGGTGCTGGCCCCAGATGCAATAATCCTTGGCGGGAAGCTGCCACCTGTCCTTGGCCAGATGATCATGGAACGTATTAAAGCACCCGATACCTATCCGGATGCAGTTTCAAGCCCCGCCTTGTGCTTGAGCCGCGTGGGCTGCGACACTGCTGCGATTGGCGCAGCGCTTTTGCCGCTCAAATCTAATTTCTTTCTATGAGTTGCCACGTTTTTACACGCAATGTCTCTGCTCAACTTCCCTAACCTGCTAACTCTGCTGATCTCGCAAATCCTGCGGGAGGGGAGTATCTGCTTCCAATCGCGGCGGCTCTGCCGAAAAGTGTGCCGCGCTGCTGGCTTGAGTAACACCCTATTACCGTTGCGCCTCATCACGTCCGGCAAACCAATTAGCAAGTAGCGCGCCGGATATGTTGTGCCATACGCTAAATATCGCACTTGGAACTGCCGCAAGCGGGGAGAAATAGGCGGTCGCAAGAGCAGCACCAAGACCCGAGTTCTGCATACCTACTTCAATGGCAATGGCCTTGCGCTTGGCAAGCGTCAGGCCGAAGGCTTTCGCAGCGAAAAAGCCGAGCAAATAACCAAGACCATTATGCAGAATGACAACGGCGAAGATCATCAGGCCGGACTGCACGATTGATGCTTTCGATGCGCCGACGACCGCCGATACGATCAACACAATGCCGATGACGCTAACGAGTGGCAGAGCAGGCACGGCAGCCTTAACGAAAGTCGGCAGAAGCTTCTGTAGGACGGCACCCAGCGCAAGCGGAACCAGCACCACCTTGATAATACTGATAAACATCGCCCAGCCGTCTACCGGCAGGTATTGGCTGGCGAACATCCAGACGAGAAATGGCGTGATAATTGGCGCCACAAGCGTCGTCACAGACGTGCAGGCTACCGAAAGCGCGACATCACCCTTTGAGAGATATGTCATGACATTGGAAGAGGTTCCACCAGGGCAGCACCCGACAAGGATCACACCAGCCGCAACTTCTGGAGGCATCGGGATGAGCTTAGTCAGCAAGACGGCGAGCAACGGCATGATCAGGAATTGACCGAGCACTCCAATTGTCACGTCAAATGGACGTTTCACCACTTCGCGGAAGTCGTCCAGGGAAAGGGTAAGGCCCATACCGAACATGATGATGGACAGCAGGGTGACGATCCAAGGACCGATCTGCTTGAAGGTGTCAGGGAAGAAAAAACCAAGGAATGCGAACAGCACAACCCAAGCGGCGAATGTCTTGCCAACGAAAGCTGATATCTGCGCTAATGGTCTCATGGTGTTTTCTCCCTGCATGCTTAGTGATAGCTGTAAAGCCAAGGCGAAGCCTGTCAAGGTTACCGAACTTGGTTGCTGGCGCGCGTGAGATAAGTTCAATCATCTGCAGGCAAAATTGGGCAATACGGATGCTGGGGGAGAGGCATCCAAAGCCAGCACCGCGAGGCTTGGTATTGTTTAAATGGCGTGCATACTTGGGAATATTATGAACATCATCTCAGCCGTGCCTAGAGCCGCGTGGCGGTGAGATTTCGACGTAGTTTTGCTGTAGCGGTAAATTTGAGAGTATATCACACTCCCTTTAATAAGTAGTAATAAATCACTTGCTAGATTTGCCCTTCGAATTCTGAGGGGGAAATTATGCAACGCTTAACCATCGCGTCACGGCTCTACTGCCTTATCTTATTGTCGATGCTGATCCTTGGAGGGGCGCTGACCTTCAGCCTATTTCAAAGCTATTCATCCGCCGAGCGAGAACGTAAGGCTGGTCTTGCACAAATGAACGATGTGGCGCTGACTGTCCTAAAAAAATATCAGGCCCTTGAAGTAACAGGCACGTTGTCTCGCGAACAAGCTCAGGCTGAAGCCAAAGCTGCAGTTTCAGTGATGCGCTACGGCGACGGTTCTGGATACTTTTGGATCAACGACATGTTGCCCCGGATGGTGATGCATCCCATCAAGCCAGAACTGAATGGCAAAGATCTCTCTAACGATAAGGACCCCAATGGGAAATTCTTGTTTGTGGAGTTTGTCAACGTCGTGAAGGGGAGTGCTACGGGTAAGGGCTTCATGGATTACTACTGGCCCAAACCTGGAGCGGACCAACCCGTTGAAAAATACTCTCACGTGGCGGGCTTCGCACCCTGGGGCTGGATTGTTGGTACAGGCGTATATGTTGATGACCTGCACGCTATGTTTCGTCGAGATGCTATTACATTCGGAACCATCTTTGCTTTTTGCGCGGTCGTGCTGATCGCTGGCGCGACCTTCGTCATACGTTCCGTGACAGGTCCCATCCGCGGTATTCACCGAGCTTTGCGTGGAATTGCTTCGGGCGAAACCAAAGTTGATATTCCCTGCCTTCGACAGAATAACGAGATAGGTGAAATGGCGAGGGCCCTTGGCGTTCTCCAAAACTCGGTAGCTGAACGTTCCGATCTTCAAATGCGTGAGGCAGAACAAAGCAGAGCTCTTGCAGAAGAACGCTCCAGCAAAGAGTCGGTTTTGTCGGTTGCGGCAGAACGTCAAGCCCGCGCTATGGACGAGTTGGGACTAGCCCTCGAAGCATTGGCTGCAGGTGATTTATCGATATCTCTCGGTGACATCGGATCGGATTATGCGAAGCTAAGAGCGGATTTCAACGCTGCAGTTGAGGCGCTTAATCGAGTTATTGCGGACATCTCCGAAACCAGCCTCGTTGTCCGCGACAGCGCGTCGGATATCTCTAGCGCGAGCGCTCATCTTTCCAAGCGAACTGAACAGCAAGCAGCCGCATTGGAAGAGACGGCAGCAGCTCTAGACGAGATCACCGCTACGGTACGCACAGCCTCAGAGCGTGCCATCGAAGCGCGCACTATGGTTGGTGAGACCAAGGCCAGCGCAGGGCGTTCGGGTGAGATCGTGAGAGATGCGATCGACGCCATGAATCGAATAGAAGAAAGTTCGAGTCGCATCAGCCAGATCATATCGGTCATTGACGAGATCGCCTTCCAGACAAATCTGCTTGCCCTGAACGCCGGTGTCGAAGCAGCGCGGGCTGGCGAGGCGGGACGTGGCTTTGCCGTGGTAGCGCAGGAAGTTCGTGAACTCGCACAACGTTCGGCCAACGCGGCTAAAGAGATAAAGGCGCTCATCAGCAACTCCGCACGCGAAGTGGAAGGTGGCGTTGCTCTGGTACGATCTACCGGAGAAGCGCTTGTTGAGATCGCTACTCTTGTCGATCGCGTAGATGCTCACGTTGATACGATTGCCACTGCTGCGCGTGAGCAGTCTACGGGGCTTCAAGAAATTAACTCGTCCGTGAACCACATGGATCAGATGACCCAACAGAACGCAGCTATGGTCGAAGAAACGACTGCTTCAAGCCAGACACTGGCTGAACAAAGCTTGCACCTGCGAAACCTGTTGTCTTCCTTTAAACTTGATGAAGGCACGAAACACGCGGCAGGCTCGCTGAAGCAAAAATCCCGCGCCGCCTAGAGGATCGTCAAGAAAGATGCACGGCGGATTTCCGTCCGCAAACGCGTAAAGCTTAAGAGTGAGAGCGTTCTGCGTTTTTGTCAGATATGAGAACGCTTAGCCCATCCAGTTCAATGCAGCCTGTCGCTGGCGGGCTGCGCTCTCCCGCAGAACTTGAAGCAACTACTCCTGGGCCCACCTTCGACAGCGAGATGCACATTATTCAGAAGGATCATCTTCGATCGCTTCCATGACACCAGGATAGTTCGAATATCTGCGTCGAATCCGAAGCTCTTCAGCCTCTATGGTGTCGCAGCGGAGCTGCCATAGTGCTGTCTGGATTTCCTTCAGACGGGGAGGGTCATACGGTTCTTCACCAGCCCAATGCTCGCATTGCATGCGTCTTTCAAGGAACGCCTTAACGTCCTGAGGCACTGCATTCGGTCCCGCAGCGAGGAGCATCAACGAAAACGATAGTTCCAACATCATCGACATCTTCCGGACGCGGGTGTCCGACCTTTATGGATTGAGAGAGGGGCAGTCCATGATGTGTTCGGTAGCATACTGAGCAGTCACATCAGCCGCCTGCCTAGACGAACAGCGAACGATGGTCTCGCAGAAAGTCGCTGAAACTACGTGGCTCCGTTCCAGTGAGCCGCTGGATCTCGAAAGTCGGATCGATATCGTGATGGCCCGCCACGACGTCCGAGAACTGTGAAATCAGACCGTTCGCCATCCATCGAGAATTGCCGGTCAGACGAAGAAGAACTTTAAAGATGGGGTTCGGCAAATTGATGTACCTAACCTTGCGCTCGGTAATTTTCGACAAACGTGATGCAGCCTCTTTCATGTCCAAAGTTTCAGGTCCGGTCAGGAAATACGTGGCGTGCTCATGGCCGTCCTCAACCAGAACCGTGGCGGCAACGCGTGCAACGTCGCGTGTATCTACCCATGAGACGTATCCCCTGCCTGCGATTTGCGGCAGAAATCCTTTGGCAATCGGATCTTTAAACCAGAAGAAGTTCTGCATAAATGCTGTGGGTCTCAAGACTGTCCATCCAATCCCGGCCTTTCGCAGGTGGTGGTCAATGAGCGCGTGGGATTTCGCCCATGGAACAGTCGATCGCACGTTGCTGTCGGAGGCAGAGATTTTCACTATCTGCCCGACGCCCGCGCGCTGCGCCGCGTCGATAGCACCTGTTTCCTGCTTGACTTGATCTGGCGTTGGCGGCGTGATCAAAAACAGTCTGTCACAGCCTTGCATTGCGGCAGCGAGCGTTTCCGGGCGGTCGAAATCGCCCAATACCGCTTGCATGCTCTTCTTCTTGAAGTGGTCGACCTGCTCCGGCTTGCGGCACATTGCCCGAAACGGCACTCCGGATTCATGAAGGAGCCTGCAAACTTCGCCCCCGATACCTCCGGTCGCTCCTGATACTAAGATCATGATGATTTCCCTGTTTTCAAAGAAGGTGAGATAAAAGCTATGCGGTATGATCAAGCCATCCGGTAATAACGCTGTTCATCTCCACGAGAGTCTCGATTGCTTCTCGAATGCGTTGGGTACCGATTTTATGCGCGATCACACGGTCAAGCGGGGCTACAACGTCTTCCGCTCCGGTGACGGCTTTGATACCTGCAGGCGTGAGAACAACAAGCTTAGCGCGGCGATGATGAGGGTTCGCTTGAAATTCGACCAGGCCGCGTTCCGCCAGCACATCCACGATGCGCTGAACTGCCTGCCGCGTGAGGCCCATGTTTCTGGCTATGGATGCAGCTGGAAGCGGTAGGGAAGAATAATGCAGAGCCGCCAGCACCTGCCACCAGGCACTGGTGAGGCCAAGATGAGCCACAAGCTCGTTGCCGGCACTCACCAACCTGCCATTGGCAGCAAAAACCGCGAGAGCTAGATCCCGAACTACGTTTTCTCCATCTGCCATCGACAGCCTGCTCCCAATTGGTCTACATGCTGTCAATGTGCGGAATGCAGAATAGTTCCTGAGTGCCTATCGTTGGCTCTACACCTGCCAGTTCGGCGATGCGGTGTGCAAGTCCATCTATAGCGGGGGTTCGAAGCCAAGGCACGACGTATTCCTGCTGGATACGCCAACGTAGGCATAAGTGTATGCCTGCCAGCTCTTTTGCTACCCGCGAGGGATCTTTAGGCTGTACATTGCAGGCCACCGAAGAAGCCAAATAACCGCAAACCCCGAATTTAGTCGACAAAGCTATCGAGATTGGTGACGGCTGGAGGTTGGGCTAACCAGCCGCCACACTATCGGTGCTGAATCTAGATGCTCAGGCACAGATACTTGATTTCAACATAATCCTCGATGCCGTATTTAGAGCCTTCACGACCTTGACCAGATTGCTTGATCCCGCCAAACGGAGCTACCTCTGTTGAGATGAGACCGGTATTGATGCCGACCATCCCATATTCCAGCGCTTCGGCGACGCGGAAGATCTTGGACATGTCTTTCGAATAGAAATACGAAGCCAAACCGAACTCGGTATTGTTGGCCATGTCGATGACTTCGTCTTCTGTCTCAAACTTGAAGAGCGGTGCGACGGGCCCAAAGGTTTCTTCGCGGGCGACTTTCATGTCTTTGGTCACGCCCGTCAGAACAGTTGGCTGAAAAAACAAGCCGCCACGCTCATCTGGTCTTCCGCCAAGTGCGATGGAAGCACCCTTGGAAACTGCGTCCTCAATGTGCTCTTGCACTTTTTCCAAGGCTTTTGCTGTAATCAACGGTCCCGCATTGACGCCTTGCTCAAAGCCATCGCCCACCTTCATGGCAGAGACTTTTTCGGACAGCCTTTTAGCAAATGCATCGTAAACGCCGGATTGGACATAAAGACGGTTGGCACAAACGCAGGTTTGACCGTTGTTGCGATATTTGGAGACCATCGCTCCTTCAACGGCAGCATCGATATCGGCATCATCGAACACGATGAAAGGTGCGTTACCTCCAAGCTCCAATCCCAGCTTCATGATCTGGTCGGCCCCTTGGCGCATCAGTATTTTACCGACATTGGTGGAGCCGGTGAATGTTAGTTTGCGCACCTTGTCATTTTCAGTGAATTCTTTGCCGATTGAGGCTGAATCCTTCGATAAAATAACATTGAAAACGCCGGGAGGCAGTCCAGCGCGTTCCGCCAGCGCAGCCAGCGCCAAAGCGGAAAGGGGAGTTTCCGCTGCCGGTTTCGAAACCATTGCGCATCCAGCCGCAACCGCGGGGGCAAATTTGCGAGCCAGCATCGCGTTGGGAAAATTCCAAGGGGTGATCGCTGCAACAACACCGACAGGCTGCTTGATGACGATGATGCGCTTATCCTGCTGGTGGCCGGGAATGGTATCGCCATAAACACGTTTGGCCTCTTCGCCAAACCATTCAACATATGAGGCACCGTAAAGAATCTCTCCCTTGGCCTCGGCCAAGGGTTTGCCCATTTCCGTTGTCAGGATCGTTGCAAGATCATCAGCATTTTCCACGAGAAGATCAAAAAGCTTGCGCAAAATCCCGGCACGCTCTTTGCCGGTTTTAGCGGCCCATAGCTTCTGAGCCTTGTAAGCGGCATCGATGGCTCGGGCAGTTTCGGCACGTCCCATATCTGGCAGAGTTGCAATCACTTCACCAGTCGATGGGTTCGTGACCTCAAACGTGGTGCCGCTATCGCTTGCTCCAAGCCAGGCACCACCAATGAAGGCCTGATCGATAGCGAGAGAAGGGTCCTTAAGCTTCGAACGCAGTTTTTGCGAGATTGTCATCGATCACGCCTCCGACGCGCATTCGCGAAGTGTCGTTTCGAGAATGGTGAGCGCCTCGTTGAACACATCGTCTTGAATTGTGATGGGCGCCAGAAACCGGATCACATTCCCATAAACGCCGCAGGTGAGGAGGATCAGGCCTTTCTGCAGCGCCCGTTCGCGAACCTTGTTCGTAAAGTCGGGATTAGGCGTCTTCGAACCGGGCAGGTTGAACTCGACCGCGTTCATGAAGCCTGGACCGCGAATGTCAGCAATCTGCGGAACGGATTCACGCAGCGACTGAAGCTTTTGTTTCAGGCGGTTGCCGAGGGAGCCTGCCCGTTCGTTGAGGTTTTCCTCCTCGATGACATCGAGCACCGCATTGCCAGCAGCGATCCCAATTGGATTGCCGCCATACGTTCCGCCAAGCCCGCCAGGACCAGGAGCATCCATGATGTCTGCTCGGCCGGTGACGGCCGCAATCGGGAAACCGCCGCCCAAGCCTTTTGCCATAGTAGTGAGGTCTGCGACGACGCCATAATGCTCCATGGCGAACAGCTTTCCTGTCCGTGCAAAGCCTGTTTGAACCTCATCTGCGATCAACAGGATGCCGTGCTTGTCGGCGATCTCACGCAGCTTCTGCATGAATGCGCGTGGCACTTCGTAGAAGCCGCCTTCGCCCTGTACGGGTTCGACAATGAAGGCCGCGACCCGGCTGGGATCGACATCAGCCTTGAACATCTTGTCCAGAACCGAAAGTGAATCCTCAATCGCCTGTCCATGCAGTTCGACTGGAAAAGGTACATGAAAAACATCCGGCACCATGGGGCCGAAACCGGTCTTATAGGGCACGACCTTCCCCGTCAGGGCCATGCCCATGAATGTGCGGCCATGGAAACCGCCCGTGAACGCGATGACTGCAGAACGATTGGTTGCAGCGCGCGCAATCTTGACGGCGTTTTCAACGGCTTCCGCACCTGTCGTAACAAAAATTGTCTTCTTCTTGAAATCGCCGGGAACGAGGTTGTTGAGGCGTTCGGCAAGGCGAACGTAATTTTCGTAAGGGACGACCTGATGGCATGTATGCGTGAAATGATCGAGCTGATCTTTAACTGCGGCAATGACTTTTGGGTGACGATGGCCAGTGTTGACCACAGCGATACCCGCCGCAAAATCGATGTACCGACGCCCTTCGACATCCCAGATTTCAGCGTTCTGGGCTTTGTCGGCGTATATCTGCGTCGTGACACCCACACCACGCGAAATGGCGTCAGAACGGCGTGAGGCAATTTCCAAATTTTGCATGATTGTCGTCCCAAATAACTCTGTCCCCCGCGTGTTCGCGTAAAACATTCTCTACATTTTTTCTGTAGGTTTGCAATGGACGTCTTTGCAATTATGAAGGCTTTAGCAAAGCAGCATCTAAAGCGCCGGTTTTATGGACGTCACATTTCTCAAGATTGCCGAAGCGGCCCGTGCGGCTGGCGTCTCGCCATCCACTCTTCGACTGTGGGAACAGCAGGGATTGGTGGAGCCAATCCGCACGCCATCTGGCCAAAGGCTTTACGATGCGGCGCTGGTGGAGCGCTTGAAGACGATCAGCTGGCTTCGTAGTGAAAAAGGTCTCAATCCTGCGGCCATCAAACAGGCTCTGATTGGCGGCGAGGGGGCGAATTATCCAAGCGATGTAGTGTCGGAAGAGCGAGAGGCGCCCGATCTCTCTATCGGGATGAAGGTCAGGCATTTGCGCAAGGAGGCAGGGTTGACGCTTGAGGCCGTCGCACGGGCAACCGGGACAACCATATCGGTTTTATCCACCTTCGAGCGAACCTCACAAGGTATTTCGGTGACCGCACTCCACCACGTCGCTCAACATCTTGGAACCACAATTGCAACTTTGAGCGGTCAAGGGAAACCTCGGAGCGGGGCTTCGCTCGTTCGAGACGGGCAGTGGACCACGTGGCCGACGACAGCGTCGGGCGTCACGATTCACGTTCTCGCTGACGGCAATAATCAAATGGAGTGCCATCGGTTCGATCTGGCTCCCGGAGCGTCAAGCGAAGGTGCTTATCAACACGAAGGTGAAGAGTTCATCCATGTACTGGCAGGCGGCCTGGAAATCGTTCTGGACGGGGACCAGTTTCATGAGCTGCGCGTCGGCGACAGTTTCTATTTTGAAAGCACTCGGCTGCATTCATGGCGCAACAATTTCGACGGCCCAACTACCCTTATCTGGATCAATACGCCGCCGACATTCTGATGGGACCTTAGCCTTCACCGGCTGGCAATAGGGGCTTGATTGACCGGCAATCAGCCACGTCCGATGATGCTTTCTGCAATTTTTGCAGCTGCCGCGACATGCTTACGGCAGGCCTCTGCCGCAGCTTCAGGTTCGTTCCGCTCGATAAATGAGAAGATTTCTCTGATCTGCGCAGGTCCAGATGTTGTGCGGTTCGTCGTTGAGAGGGTCATAACGCGCAGGCGAGAAATGCGGCTGTTCAGCCGGCTGACGATATCCCAGGCAATAGTATGACCTGCCGCCTGAAAGATCGTGGCATAAAAGCTTGTTGTTGCGTCAAGTATACCCAAAGGTGAATTTTGCTTAGATGTTCGGTCCAGCTCCTCAAGCGCCGAGCGCAATTTTCGCTTGATGAGTTCATCCGCTACGCGAGCGCAGTCTGCAACGGCGGTTGCCTCCAGAGATGCGCGTATATCGTAAATCTGGCGTGCATCATCCCACACCAGCCGCGCTACAATTGGCCCTTGCTTTGGTAGCATCTCCACCAAGCCTTCGGCCTCGAGATGCCGTATGACCTCTCGTATGACTGAGCGTGAGACCCCTAATTGATCACATAAGGTCCGCTCGACCAACCGAATCCCAGGTTCAAAAAGGCCCGAGATAATCGCCCGCCGAACGCGTTCTAGTGCCATCTCGCGCAGCGTTGCCGGAGGAGTTTCTATCCGAAGAGAAGACATGGGGTCGGTGGATTTGGCCATAGCATTCAATAGCGCGCAAAAATGATTCCGGCAAGCTCTTGACATCCGGTATTATGGTATACCAACATACGATCAGATGATTGAGGAGAACATGATGGCCCCGGCGATCCGCAAGACCTTTCTGCAGATTGAAACGACGCATATTGAGGGTGGCAAAGAAGCTGCCATACCGCTCAAACTCGTTGCTGCATTAGCCGTGGTTAAAAATCCTTGGGCTGGTCGTGGTTTTATTGACGATTTGAAGCCCGAAATTCATGCTGTAGCACCCGTTCTTGGAGCGCTTCTGACCAAGATGATTATCGAGGCAGTCGGCAATGGTGAAGCTGTTGAAGCTTACGGCAAGTCGGCTGTCGTTGGCTTGGCCGGCGAAATCGAACACGGCTCTGCTCTCATCCACACCCTGCGCTTTGGTAATCACTACCGTACAGCGGTGGGTGCAAAGTCTTACCTTGCCTTCTGCAATACGCGGGGGCCTGCAAATGCGCCGATCATGATCCCCTTGATGGATAAGAATGATGAGGGGCGTCGTTCCCATTACCTGACCATTCAATGCGCGATACCCGACGCGCCTGCTGCCGATGAAATTGTTGTTGCGCTCGGCGCGTCAGTCGGTGGCCGGCCGCATCACCGGATTGGTGACCGGTATCAGGATTTGAAGGAACTGGGTCACGATGTTGCAAACCCTGCCTCGGTGTAAGACCAAATCTGATTCAGCCTACCTCGAGCAAGGCGAGGGACGCGAAACCCTTGTACTCATCCACGGCGTGGGAATGAGGGCCGAGGCCTGGAAGCCGCAGATCGAGCGTCTTTCGAAGGATTATCGTGTTATCGCAGCGGATTTACCCGGTCACGGTCATTCGGCACCTTTAGAAGGTGCACCGGATCTAAAAGACTTCGTGGCATGGTTTTCAGGTTTGGTGCGTGACCTCGACCTAGACTTGGTCAATGTTGCAGGACACTCGATGGGTGCGTTGATTGCGGCAGGCTTTGCTGCGACCGAACCCTCTAAACTTCGGCGCGTGGCCTTGTTGAACGGGGTTCATAAGAGAACTCCAGCAGCGCGGGCAGCGGTTGAGGCACGGGCAGAAGAGATTATGTCGGGCGATTTCGACCGCGAGGCACCGCTGGAGCGTTGGTTCTCACCCGCTGAGCAGAAGGGGGAGGCCTATCGTTTGGTGCATGACCTGCTTCAGAACGTGGATTCGCAAGGCTATGCAGCTGCCTATCGCGCATTCGCAAGAGGTGATGCCATTTACGCTGATGACTGGCCGAAAGTCACCTGTCCGGCGCTCTTCCTGACAGGGAATGGCGATAGGAATTCGACGGCCGAAATGGCGCATGAGATGGCAAGAGCAACACCAAACGGAAAAGCATTCGTGATCGAGGGCCACCGGCACATGGTCAATCTCACAGCACCGGAGGAGGTGAGTGAGATCCTGGCTGATTGGTTAACCTGGTCGCCGGTGCGGTGAATGAAAAGGGAGGAGTGACTATGAGTGATCCGCGATTGCTACGCGATGCGTTCGGCGCATTCTTGACCGGCGTGACCGTCGTTACGACCCTGGATGCCCGCGGCGCGCCTATTGGCTTTACTGCCAACAGCTTCACCAGCGTGTCGCTTGATCCACCGTTGCTTTTGGTATGCCTGGCAAAGACTTCTAGAAATTACCAGACATTGATGACGACGAGTGGCTTTGCCGTGAATATTCTTTCGGAAAGCCAGACGGACATTTCCAACACTTTTGCCAGACCCGTCGAAGATCGATTTGCTTCCGTCGATTGGCAAAAAGGTCCCCTCGGATCACCTGTTTTTGCTGGCGTTGCGGCTTGGTTTGACTGTTCCATGCATAATCGTGTGGATGCTGGAGACCACGTCATCCTGATCGGCAAGATCGAGGCATTCGAAAATTCGGGAAAAACTGGCTTGGGATATGCGCGCGGCGGCTACTTCACGCCTGCTCTCACGGAAAAAAATCTGCTTGCCAATGTTGAAGGCAGCCTTTGTGTCGGCGCTGTGGCGGAGAGGGCTGGCGAGGTCCTGCTTGTTCCTGATGCAAAAGGCGGGTGGACCTTGCCGTTTATCGACAAGGCCGAAAGCGAGAGCATGGAGGTTCTGGAGCCGCATTTTAAGGCGGAGATCGGCCTCTCAATTCAAACGGGCCTACTCTATTCGATTTACGAGGACACAACATCTGGGCGCCAGCATATCGTTTATCGCGCAGCGTTGGGCGAAGGCACGCCAAAGACCGGACATTTTTTCCCCACTCAACAACTGCCGCTGGCGCAGATCCCTGATCCAGCTGTGCGCGAGACGGTCAAACGTTACGCTCAGGAACGGATGATCGGCAATTTCGGCATTTATTTCGGCAATCAGGAAAAGGGCCGGGTGCATGCCGTGGCTCAAAAAGGTTGAATCATGAAGTTCTCGCTTTTCGTTCACATGGAGCGGCTGAACGCCGACCAGACCCATGAAGAACTCTATGAGGAGTTTCTGAAGCTGTGCGAGATCGCCGACAGAGGCGGCATGCACGCGATCTGGACCGGCGAGCACCATGGCATGGATTTTACCATAGCACCGAACCCGTTCGTCAATCTGGCCGATCTGGCCAATCGCTTCAAGAATGTGCGCCTGGGCACTGGCACCGTCATTGCTCCCTTCTGGCACCCTATCAAGCTGGCGGGAGAAGCGGCTATGACCGACCTGATCTCCGGTGGCCGTCTGGATCTGGGGATTGCCCGCGGCGCATACAGTTTCGAGTATGAGCGTGTATTGCCGGGCCTCGATGCTTGGGGGGCGGGCCAGCGTATGCGTGAGCTTATCCCGGCGATCAAAGGTATCTGGGCTGGAGACTACACGCATGATGGTGAGTTCTGGAAATTTCCCTCCACCACGTCGGCACCAAAGCCGGTACAGCAGCCTCATCCGCCCATCTGGGTGGCGGCGCGCGATCCGAACAGTCATGAATTTGCCGTTGCCAATGGATGCAACGTGCAGTGCACGCCGCTTGCGAATGGCGAAGCTGAAATTGCGAGCCTGATGGAGCGCTTCGAGGCAGCGTGCGGCAAGGCGCCCAATGTGGCGCGGCCCAAAATCATGCTCCTGCAGCATACATATGTCGGTTCTGACGAAGCAGACATCGCGCAGGCTGCAAGCGAAATCAGCCACTATTACAACTACTTCTTCGCCTGGTTCAAAAACGAGCGTCCCATCAGTCAAGGCCTGATCCAGCAGCTGAGCGAAGATGAACTGGCTTCAAACCCCAACCTGTTACCGGAAAAGATGATCACCAATATGCCGATTGGCAACGCCAAGTCGGTGATCGACAGGCTGAAGATTTATGAGAAGCAGGGTTGGGACGAGTATTCCTTCTGGATCGACACGGGCATGAGCTTCGAGCGCAAGAAGGCATCCTTAGAGCGCTTCATCGCTGACGTTATGCCCGCATTTGCGTGAGGAATCAGATGCAACGGTTTCAGCAATACATAGATGGGGCCTTCGAAGATGGTTCTGCGCAATTCGATAGCAACGACCCGGCCAATGGAGCCGCATGGGCATCCATGCCAGAAGCGCGTGAGGCTGATGTCGATCGAGCAGTGAAAGCGGCTCGGCAAGCCCTGTGGAACGGCGCTTGGCCAGCCATGACAGCAAGCGCTCGCGGCAAGTTGCTCTACAAGCTGGCCGATCTTGTACAGGCGAATGCCAAGCGCCTTGCTGAACTCGAGACTCGCGATACCGGCAAGATTATCCGCGAAACCTCTGCGCAAATCGCCTATGTGGCAGACTACTACCGCTACTATGCCGGTCTCGCCGACAAGATCGAAGGCGCGACGCTGGCAATCGACAAGGTAGACATGGATGTCTGGACAAGGCGCGAGCCCGTGGGCGTCGTGGCTGCCATCGTGCCTTGGAACAGTCAGCTGTTTCTTGCTGCGGTGAAGATCGGACCTGCACTGGCGGTCGGCTGCACTGTCGTCGTCAAGGCGTCTGAAGATGGTCCAGCGCCTCTTTTGGAATTCGCCCGTCTTGTGGATGAAGCAGGTTTTCCGAAAGGCGTCGTGAACGTTATAACCGGCTTCGGCCCCTCTTGCGGGAATGCACTGACGCGCCATCCAGACGTCGACCACATTGCCTTCACCGGTGGTCCGGTCACCGCGGCCCATGTCGTTCGAAATTCGGCGGAAAATTTGGCCAGTACGTCGCTGGAGCTTGGCGGCAAGTCTCCCTTCATCGTCTTTGCCGATGCCGACCTCGAAAGTGCGGCGAATGCGCAGGTGGCGGGCATCTTTGCTGCGACAGGCCAGAGTTGCGTTGCAGGTTCCCGTCTCATCATAGAACGCTCTGTCAAGGACGAATTTTTAGCATTGCTGAAATCAAAAGCCGAAGCGATACGCCTTGGAATGCCACTTGATATGGCAACGGAAGTCGGGCCGCTCTGCACGAAGCGCCAGCGCGATAACATCGAGCAAATAGTCTCGTCGTCGCTCAATGCTGGCGCCAAGCTGATAACCGGCGGACGGATAGGCAATGGAGAGGGATTCTACTACTTGCCGACCATCCTCGACTGCGACGGCATCACCTCACCATCGATCGAAAACGAACTTTTCGGGCCTGTTCTATCAGTCCTATCCTTCAATACAGAAGAGGAAGCCGTTGCGTTGGCAAACGATACCCGCTTCGGCCTCGCTTCTGGCGTTTTCACTCGAAACCTGACGCGGGCTCATCGCATGGTGAAGAGAATTCGCGCGGGCATCGTCTGGATCAATACCTATCGCGCCGTTTCACCTATCGCACCTTTCGGTGGGTACGGTCAGTCGGGACACGGTCGCGAAGGCGGGATTGCAGCGGCGCTGGATTTCACCCGCACCAAAACCGTCTGGCTCAGAACCTCGGACGAGCCTTTCCCTGATCCCTTCGTAATGCGGTGAGCGCAATGCTGTATGAGATCAGAACCTACCGACTAAAAAATGGGTCCATACCCGATTATCTCAAGGTTGTCGGTGAAATCGGCATCACAATCCAGCAGAAACATCTCGGAAATCTGGTGGGGTACTTCTCGTCAGAAATCGGCCCGATCAATGAGATCGTTCACATCTGGGGCTTTGACAGCCTTGATGATCGCCAGAAAAGGCGTGCGCAATTGGCGGCTGATCCTGAATGGCAGGCATTCCTGCCCAAGATCCGCGATCTGATTGTCACTGCTGAAAACAAGATCATGACACCTGCTGTCTTTTCGCCGCTAGGCGGCGCAACGCCGGTCTAGTGGTGTCCACTATTTGAATATTGTTCTCAGGGAGGAGAAAGCATGACAAGCAAGAGGATTATCGCCCTATTCGCCGCAGTGACGAGCCTCACGGGCCAAGCGAGTGCAGCTGATATGGTCTTCACAAGCTGGGGCGGCACCACGCAAGATGCCCAAAAACAGTATTGGGCAGACACTTTCTCTGCTGCTTCAAAGACCAATGTGACGCAGGATGGCCCAACTGATTATGGCAAGCTTAAAGCCATGGTTGAATCCGGAAGCGTTGCCTGGGACGTGGTCGATGTGGAAGGAGACTATGCTGTTCAGGCTGGCAAGGCGGGGCTGCTTGAAAAGCTGGATTTCTCCGTTATTGACAAAAGCAAGCTCGATCCAAGGTTTGTCACCGACTATTCGGTCGGGAGCTTCTATTACTCCTTCGTTATCGGTTGCAACAAGGATGCGGTGAAAGCGTGTCCCAAGAGTTGGGCCGACCTCTTCGATTCAGCAAAGTTTCCGGGCAAGCGTACGTTTTACAAATGGTCGGCACCCGGCGTGATTGAGGCGGCGCTTCTCGCTGATGGCGTGCCTGCGGATAAGCTTTACCCGCTCGATCTCGACCGCGCGTTCAAGAAGCTCGACACCATCAAATCCGATATCGTCTGGTGGGACAGCGGCGCACAGTCACAGCAGTTGCTGGCCTCCGCTGAAGCGCCCTTTGGCTCCTTCTGGAATGGCCGACTGACAGCTCTCGCGCAAACCGGCGTATCTGTCGAAACTTCCTGGACCAACAACATCACCGCTGCAGACGCGCTGGTCGTGCCGAAGGGCACGAAGAACAAGGACGCTGCGATGAAATTCATTGCAAATGCAACGAGCGACAAGGCGCAAGCCGAATTTGCCACTGCCACCGGCTATGCGCCTATCAATACGGGCTCTCCAAAGCTGATGAATGAGGATGTCCGCAAGACCTTGCCAGACATGCAGGCCCAAACGCAGGTGAATGCCGACATGACGTATTGGGCCGCACATCGCGATGAGATTGGCACCCGCTGGTATGCCTGGCAGGCGAAGTAATGGCACGCGAGGACATGGGCTGACTGTCTTGGCCCATGTCCCATGGAATATCCATCGGGAGGTTTTCAATGGCTTTGTCCGCAACGACCGGGGTCCAACGAAGGAAGCGTCAGCGGGACGATAGCTTCAGCTATGTCCTGCCAGCACTGCTATTGATTGCTTGTTTCTTTATCATCCCTGTTCTTATGCTGCTGTTGCGAAGCGTCCTTGAGCCCACGGCCGGTTTCCAGAATTATCAGACGCTCCTTGGCTCCACGACCTACTTGCGTGTCTTCGTCAACACCTTCACCGTTGCCGGAGTAGTGACAGTGATATCCGTCGCCATTGGCTTTCCGGTTGCTTGGCTGTTAGCCATCATGCCGGATAGATGGTCAAGGTTGATCCTTGCAATCATTGTTCTGTCAATGTGGACGAACCTGTTGGCACGGACTTATGCTTGGATGGTGCTGCTTCAGCGCACAGGTGTGGTCAACAAGACCCTCATGAACCTCGGCATCATCGATACACCTCTGGCACTAATCAACAACCTTGTCGGTGTGACGATCGGGATGACATACATCATGCTGCCTTTCGTCATCCTTCCGCTCATTGGCGTCCTGAAATCGATTGACCCCGCGATCCTGCGGGCGGCGGCTCTCTGCGGGGCCAATAAACGCCAGTGCTTTACACGCGTGTTATTACCGCTCTCACTGCCCGGCATCGTATCCGGCGCGCTGATGGTTTTTGTGATGTCGCTTGGTTATTATGTGACGCCCGCGCTTTTGGGAGGCACGTCCAACATGATGTTGGCGGAACTGGTTGCGCAATTCGTGCAGTCTCTCGTCAACTGGGGCATGGGCGGGGCTGCTGCACTTGTACTCCTGATCGTGACGCTGCTGCTCTATGCGGTCCAGCTCAAATTTTTCAATTCCTATCGGGCGAGGTAACCTGATGTTGCTCGATTTCGAGAAACTTGGGGTACTAAAGCCCTTACTGGTCGGTTTGACAGTGCTTGTGTGCCTGTTCCTTATCCTCCCGATCGTCTTTATCGCGGCACTCTCATTCGGCTCTTCGCAGTGGCTGATTTTTCCGCCGCCCTCCTGGACGCTGAAATGGTATCAGGCCTTATTTGCCGATCCGCGATGGCTGTATTCAGCGCTGACCAGTCTGAAAATCGCCGCTGTCGTCACAGTGCTTTCTGTCATTCTCGGCTTCCTCGCAGCACTCGGTCTCAACCGCGGAGCTTTTTTGGGCCGGGAAGCTTTACGTGCTTTGTTCCTGACGCCCATGATCCTCCCCGTCGTGGTGCTGGCCGTCGCTCTCTACGCGTTGTTCTTACAGCTCGGACTGGCTGGCACCACGATCGGCTTCATCATTGCGCATCTGTTGATCGCATTGCCGTTTTCAATCATTTCTATCGGCAATGCACTGGAAAGCTTCGATAAATCCATTGAGGATGCAGCCATTCTCTGTGGTGCAAGCCCATGGGAGGCACGGCTTCGCGTGACGGTTCCAGCCGTTAGCCACGGTATCTTCGCCGCCGCCATCTTCTCTTTTCTGGCGTCATGGGACGAAGTCGTTCTCGCAATCTTCATGGCAAGTCCAACGTTACAGACGCTGCCCGTTAAAATCTGGGCAACCCTTCGGCAGGATCTGACGCCCGTCATCGCCGCTGCCTCTACAATCCTCATTGCCTTCACCATTCTTCTGATGGTTCTGGCCGCAATTTTCCGCAAGGGACGCAAAGCATGACACAGCCATTCCTCTCAATCCGCGGAATTCGCAAGACATATGGTCAGGTCACTGCTGTCAAAAACGTGACGATGGATGTCAGCGAAGGCGAGTTCATGACATTCCTTGGGCCATCAGGCTCTGGCAAATCGACGACGCTTTATATTCTTGCAGGATTTCAGGATCCTACTGAGGGTGACATATTGCTGAAGGGGCAAAGCCTGCTTTCGACACCCTCGCACAAACGAAACATTGGGATGGTGTTTCAGCGCTATACGCTATTTCCTCACCTGACAGTGGGGGAGAACGTGGCGTTTCCTTTGCGTATCCGGCGTGTTGGTCAGGCTGAAATTGCAGAACGTGTAAAGAAGGCGCTGCAGCTTGTTCGCCTTGAAGGCCTGGAAGATCGCAAACCTGCGTTGATGTCCGGCGGTCAGCAGCAACGTGTCGCCCTGGCGCGTGCGCTTGTCTACAATCCCCCCGTGCTGCTCATGGACGAGCCACTTTCTGCACTCGACAAAAAGCTGCGTGAAGAAATCCAATTTGAAATTCGCCGTATTCACCAAGAGACTGGCGTGACGATCCTCTACGTCACGCATGATCAGGAGGAAGCGTTACGCCTCTCGGACCGTATAGCCGTATTCAGCCAAGGCGAAATTGATCAGATTGGTACAGGGCCGCAGCTTTACTCCAACCCTTCAACCCATTTCGTTGCAGGTTTCATTGGCGACAGCAATTTCATTCAGGCCGAAATACTGTCCCATCAGAATGGCAAGGCGAGGCTAGCTCTTGCCGGTGGCACCATCATTGATGGTGTTCCAATGCACGCCCGTCAGGCTGGCGGCAAATCCGCTCACTTGCTGCTGCGTCCTGAGCGACTTTCTCTATCCCGGCATCAGGTTGATCATGGCCTCGCTGTCAAAATCAAAGACATAACTTTTCTGGGGAACAATATTGAGGTCAATACGCAAACAGATAGTGGTGAAACATTGGCAGTACGCCTGCCTTTCGGTCACGATGCTATCTCAAGCATTCATCGCGGTGATCAAGCTTGGTTGACCTTCGAGCCAAACTCGACCCATGCATTCGCATAGTCTGATACCCTTGGCGAGAGCATAGGCAAACAGGCCGAAATTAACTTCAGCCTTGTGGTTTCCCCACCAAAGTCGAGAAATGCCTCACGTGCCAGATGCTGCTAAAGACGCATCTGCCTGCCTCATGCGGTATGGCACGTGTGACCCACTTCCGACCATCAACTCGCACCATTGCCTTGCTCAATGGCTTTCGGAGCATTGTGGTTGAGCAAAGGCAGTATGAGCGGGTTGGGAAAGCGACGCTTGATGGTCACTGCATAAAACGATTCCACCATGCCCGGCAGAGCATCGAGCTCCACCAAAACGCCTGCCTCCAACTCGCCCTTGACAACGATCGGCGGCAGCACTGCGAGACCTGCGCCCTCGCGGGCAAGAAGACGCATCATGGCCATGTCATCCACTTCGGCTGCGATCTGTGGTGTCAAGGCGAGCGTGGCCATCAGCGCTTCGAACTGTGAGCGAACGTCGCTCTCAAGGGTTGGCAAAATGACCGGGTGTTTTTCCAGGAGATCCGTGAGCGTTGCACCCGATTTCAGGTAAGAAGGGCTACCGATCAAGCTTACTCGTTGCTGATAGACATGCTGGGCAATAAAGGGGGTAACCGCATCCGCCATTGGAGGCTTGTTCAAAAGAACGATATCGAGGTTCAAAGCTTCCAGTGCAGCCAGAAGTTCTCTGGTGCTGCCTGAGCGCAGTATCATCTCCACGTCCGTCCGTCCGAGGATTGGACGCAAGAATTCCATCTGGAAGTTACGCGATAGGGTGGCAAGTGCGCCTATGCGAATAGCTCGGCGGGTTTTTCCCGTTTCCTTGAGCGTTTGCAGGAGTTCCTCGCCAGCGGCAAAAATTGTGTCAGCGTGATCAAGCGCTACGCGGCCAGCCTCGGTCAGGTAAAGTTGACGACCACGACGTTCGAATAGGGCGTGTCCCAACCGTTCTTCTAACTGCTTGATTTGTATTGAAAGCGCCGACTGCGATAGGTTGAGCCGTTCCGCAGCGCGCGTGAGATTGCCATCGTGCGCAACAGCACGAAAATAGCGAAGATGATGATAGTTCAATTCGGACATGGTTCTATTTTATAGAACGATTTCGCGGAAACAATGAATTTTTCTTGTAGCCACTCGACTGGTAGCAGGTCTGAGGTTGTCGCTGCCTCCTCCAAGCAGCGGCCCAGACAGGAGCTATCCAGTGATCTACATGTTTCCGCTTCTCGCACCGCTGTTGCTTGCCGCTGCTTCGTTCTATGCCTTTCGAGCGCCCGGCCTACGCCCACGTTTTGCAATCCGCTTGGCCGAACTCGCAGGATTAGGCTCGATTATCGTAGCACTCCTCTCAGGTGTTTTGCTCGCCCTTTGCGGTTCTGGCACAAGCCCATCTCTCGGCTACGGATATGTGGCTTTCGCATCCCGGCTTGACCTCGTCAGCCTGGTCATGCTGCTGCTAGTGGCCTTCATTGGCTGGGTCGTTCTGCGCTATGCCGGGACCTTTCTCGATGGTGAGGAACGGCAAGCGCCATTCACTGGATGGATGACCGCGACACTTGCCGCCGTTCTCCTGCTCGTCCAGTCCGGAAGTTTGCTACAACTTCTAGTCGGGTGGGTCGCAAGCAGTCTCCTGTTGCACCAGTTGCTGCTCTTCTATCCGGAAAGAGTGGCCGCTCAACGTGCTGCGCGTAAGAAGTTCATCGTTTCGCGCATCGCCGACGCGGCTTTGGTCGGTGCTATCATCCTGCTCGCCATCTCCTTCGGCACGGGTGATATTGCTACTATCCTTTCAACTGCTCGGAATGGGGAAGGGCTGCCACTGACGATTTGTGCCGCTAGCCTTCTTGCCGTCGCCGCCCTTCTTAAGTCTGCCCAGTTCCCGACCCATGGCTGGTTGACCGAGGTTATGGAAACGCCGACGCCGGTTTCCGCTCTGTTACATGCGGGTGTGGTGAATGCAGGTGGCTTCCTGCTAATCCGCTTCGCAGACGTCATGCTGCAGGCACCTGTGGTACTCGCAGTGCTGGTCATGGTTGGCGGATTTACCGCGCTGTTCGGCAGTCTTGTTATGCTGACACAGTCTGCGGTCAAAACCTCTCTCGCATGGTCCACTGTGGCGCAGATGGGTTTTATGATCCTGCAATGCGGCCTTGCGCTCTTCCCGATTGCGCTTCTGCATATTGTTGCCCATTCGCTATATAAGGCGCACTCCTTCCTTGCCTCGGGCTCTGCCATTGAAGTTGTCGCCTCAATCCGGAGACCCGGTCCCGTCGCGATCCCGAATGCGAAAGCAGTGGGTCGGGCGTTTCTTCTCGCACTTACGATCTATGCAGTGATCGGCCTGCTTTTCGGATTTGCTGACAAGCCACCGCAGGCGCTGGCCCTCGGCGCAATCTTGATCTTCGGTGTTGCCTATCTCATTGCGCAAGGCTTGGCAGATGCGGCCCCATGGGCTCTGACATGGCGCACCTCTCTTTACGCGATTTCCGCTGCAACGGCTTATTTCGCTCTCCAGCGAATTGCGGACAAGCTGATGTTTGGGACGCTGCCTGCTACGCCTCAGCCGGGTGCTTTGGAATGGACGCTGATGCTGCTGGCTGTCGTTAGTTTCGGTGTGGTTGCGGTTGCACAGTCACTGTTTCCCCTCTGGGCTTATCACCCGGCAGCGGCGGGCCTCAGGGTGCACCTGGCTAACGGCCTTTATGTGAATGCCCTCTTCGATCGCCTGCTCGGTGGCTGGACTATTTCCCGCACGACTTCCGCAACACCCGCGTCCATCAAGGAGTGATGAGATGACTAAGTTGAACACAACGGTGAACCTTCATAGTGAAGCACTTGCGAAAGCGGCAGATGAGGCGGTGCGGGCGATACCGCCTGCTTGGCCATTGACGGCCACTGTTGCAGTCAATCCCTTTCTTGGCCAAATAAACGAAACGCTTGAGCAAACGGCGGCACGCCTGGCCCGGGTTACTGGCGTACGGCTTTCAATGCCCCGCAAGCATTATGTGGATAAGATCGCGAAGGGAGAGATCCTTGATGAGGATCTTGCTGGGGCGCTCCAATCGTCTGCTCTCCGTGACACTCTTGATGTTTCGGCATTAAAGGCAGCTGCAATCAAGCAACCACGCTTGGGTACTGGGCTGCCAACAGTCGCCGATCTTGTAGCGCGGGTAACGGGGAAGGATTGGCCATCCCTCTTGTCAGAGCGGATTGGTAGTTTTGCCGCCGGTTTCTTCGATCAGGGCCAAGCCCTTTGGATGGCCTCCCGGCGCAGCGGGCTCTATTCCGCTTGGCGGGCTTTTGCCACTCACGATCTTACGCTCGACATCCATGGACTGAAGGGCTTCAGCATTCATGTGGATGAGACGCCGGAAACGCCGCAAGGAATGATAGAGCGGGCAGCGGTATCTCTCGGTTTT
Source organism: Affinirhizobium capsici (assembly GCF_977018625.1). NCBI lineage: Bacteria > Pseudomonadati > Pseudomonadota > Alphaproteobacteria > Hyphomicrobiales > Rhizobiaceae > Affinirhizobium > Affinirhizobium capsici. Next base: position 23,667 of record NZ_CDRNXD010000005.1, read on the forward strand.
GGTTCCGAGCCCGGAACCTACTTCCACCAATTGCTTCTTACGCTCGGTGGCTGGGCACAGTTCGCACGCCATATTCAATTCAAGGCGGAAATCGAAGGGCGGTCTGACACCACCGCACTGGAACTTCTCGCTATTCGGCTTGTGTTCGAAGAAGCACTTTACATACGGCACAAGATCGAAATTGAAAACAATTGGCAAGATGTTCGCCGGGCACATGCCGAACCATTGGTGGTTGATCACGAAACGCTTATTGATGGTGTCCTTCAGGCTGCCGCCGAACAGGCCAGCCAACGCAAGCTTGCTGCCACACTCGCTTCGCCTTCGACAGCTAAAATCGCAGAGTTGCGCCCGGTGCTGCAGGCCGCCTTCTGCATTGACGTGCGGTCCGAAGTTTTCCGGCGGTCGCTGGAGAGTGTCGATCCAGCTGTCATAACATTGGGCTTTGCGGGCTTCTTTGGTCTCGGCACCAGTCACAAAGGTTTTGCCTCTGAGGTCGCGGAAAACCGGCTTCCAGTTCTGTTGAAGCCGTCCGTATTCAGTTGCAGCGCTGTAGATGATGACACGGCAGCCGACGATCAGGCTCGGTTCAGCGCGCGTGCCACCCGTGCCTGGGGTCGGTTCAAGCTTGCAGCTGTCTCCTCCTTCGCCTTCGTTGAGGCCATGGGGCCAGTCTATGCTGGCAAGCTGATGCGGGATGGTCTAGGTCTCGTAAAGGGTAGAAGCGTGGATGCGGCCAAACCACGCTTTGTATCCGCTCTCGATCTCGATACACGTGCCGTCATTGCCGAAACGGTGCTCAGGGCCATGTCCCTGACCGAAGATTTTGCACGTTTCGTGTTGATTGCGGGTCACGGTGCCAACGTCGTCAACAACCCCTATGCCAGCGCACTTCATTGCGGCGCCTGCGGCGGCTATGCTGGAGACGTCAACGCACGCTTGCTTGCGAACCTTCTGAACGAAACTGAGGTTCGGGAGAAGCTGGCAGCAAAGGGTATCGCCATTCCTACCGATACGGTCTTTCTCGGTGGTTTGCACGACACGACAACAGATAGCCTCACTCTGTTCGAGGGTGATCTTGAGAACGAGATCGCCTCGCAGGATATCGTTCGTATCAAGAATTGGCTTGTTCAGGCGGGCAGCTTGACACGGGCCGAGCGGGCTCAACGTCTGCCGAACTCGACAGCCGCCAGTGTCATGGATCGCAGCCGTGATTGGTCGCAAGTGAGGCCAGAACTGGGGCTTGCGGGATGCCGGGCCTTCATTGCCGCACCAAGAGCGGGCACGGCAGGCCGGTCGCTGGAGGGACAAGCCTTTTTGCATGATTATGTCTGGAAAAAGGACGAGGGCTTCAAGATCCTTGAGCTGATCTTGACGGCACCCGTTGTTGTCGCAAGTTGGATTAGCCTCCAGTATTTCGGTTCATCCGTTGCGCCTTCGTTGCTCGGAGCTGGAAACAAGCTGCTCCACAACGTGGTTGGTGGTATCGGAGTGGTGGAAGGCAATGGCGGAAATCTCCGTGCTGGCCTTCCCTGGCAGTCGGTTCACGATGGCGACAATTTCGTTCACGATCCATTAAGACTGACAGTTGCCGTTGAGGCTCCCAAAGAAGCGATCAGCGATATCCTGAAGCGCCATGACCATGTGCGCACCCTTTTTGATAACGGCTGGCTGCATCTTTTTGCACTTGATGAGAAGGGCCAGATGGCTTGGCGTTACAGTGGTGGACTCAATTGGACAGATGTTGCGGAGACCGCCGGCTCTGGAAGGATTGGGTTAGATAGCATCCAGATGAACCGCCGGGCCTCATGATGGCCTCATCAGATCGGTCTTAGATCAATACCTCGGCAACACTCCTGCTGGAGCTAGAAAATCAGCTTCAGCAGGAGGATGACCACGATCAAACCGATCAAAAATATGACACCTACGGTTCCACCGATAAATTTGAGCATCTGTTTTCTCCTTTATTCTCATAAACTTCGACCGCGGTACTGCGTGTTGTGACAACGGTCACGGTGGAAACAGGATGAGGCGAAAGATGGTTCCAGTAATAGGCGAAATCATCGGAAGGCGATCTGCCGCCGAGCAAGCTTTCTGCTTGGCGAGCGTGGAATTCGTGTAGTACCGGTTCAAGGCTGCGTGGTCGGCGCGCTCGCGTGTTCGAGGAACTGCTCGACAAAGCCAAGCTGTTCCTCACCGGCGATGGGCTTGTCCATTTCAAAGACAAAGCGCGGCGCTCGCCAGCTCGCTCCTGATTTTTTCGCCGATGCTGCAAGCTTTTTGGATGCTCCTTTTGAAGCGACAGTTAACGCCAATCCCTTTGGGCCAGCTTCGATCTTGGCTATGCCTAGTTTTGCCGCGAAAAGCTGCAAGCGGACCAGACGCAGCAGAAGCTCCACATCTGGCGGTATATCCCCAAAGCGATCTTCAAACTCGTCGCTCAATTCATCCAGTTCCTTGGGCGAACCCACTCGGAAGAGCTTTGCATAGAGATTGAGGCGTAAGGCGGCATCTGAAACATAGCTCTGGGGTATTGTGCTTGCCAGGCTCATATGAAGAACAGCCCGCTGTCCTGTATCGTCCTGCTGCTGACGCGAGCGTGCGACGGACCATGAAAGCAAGCTTTGATAAAGACCGACACCGATTGCCTTGATGTGTCCTGCCTGCCGCTCGCCTGCAAGGTCGCCCCCGCCGCGCAAATCCAGATCGCGCATGCTGATTGCCAAGCCTGAACCAAGGCGATTGTTTTCCACCACAGTCAACAGCCGAGCATATGTTTCCGGGGACAATTCATCGGCCTCTTTTGTAATAAGAATGGCCGACCCCTGAATGCTGCCGCGACCGACCCGCCCACGTAACTGATGAAGCTGTGACAGCCCAAACAACTCCGCGTTCCAGATGAAGATTGTGTTGGCGCGCGGCATATCAAGTCCGTTTTCAATGATGTTGGTTGCAAGCAAAACATCACCGTCTCCAGCCGAAAAACCTATGATAGCCTCATCAATGTCTGCCACTGGCATTTTTCCGTGTGCGATTTTTATGGAAAGCTCAGGAACGGCTTTTCGAAGGAACTGCTCAACCCCTTCTATGTCTTCAATGCGTGGCACAACAACGAAGCTCTGCCCACCTCGGCGGAATTCGCGCATGAGGTTCGTGCGTATGGACGCGCTATCTAGATCGGTAAGAACCGTCCTGATTGGCAGACGTTTGCGCGGTGGAGTTGTGAGGAGGCTGACCTCTTGAATTCCGACCATCGCCGATTGCAGCGTCCTGGGGATGGGTGTGGCTGACATGGCAAGGACATGCAGAGATGGTGCAAGCGCCTTCATTGCCTGCTTTTCTTTCTCCCCGAACCGATGTTCCTCATCTACGATCAAGAGTGCAAGGCGCGCAAAGCTAACGTCCTTGGCGAGCACAGCATGCGTTGCGATGGTAATGTCGAGTTCTCCCTCCGCAAGTGCCGCTTTCACTTGCTTGGCCTCACGCGGATTAACGAGGCGCGACAAAAGGCCTATTTTAATACTTGTTCCTGCAAAGCGTTGCTTGAAAGTGTTGAAATGTTGACGCGCCAGAACCGTCGTCGGCGCTATAAGTACGACCTGCCCTCCGGCCAGGGCCACAGCCGCCGCTGCACGCAAGGCAACTTCTGTTTTACCGAAACCGACATCCCCGCAAACAAGGCGGTTCATCGGGCGCCCGGATGCTAGGTCACCAAGAACATCATTAATGGCTAGGATCTGGTCAGGTGTTTCAGGATAGGGAAACCGCCGAGCGAAAGACGCGAATGATATAGCTGGGGGAACGAACTTGTCCGCATTCGCTGACTGCCTCCGCTGCGCGAAAGCCGCCAGATGGCGAGCAGTAGCCTGGATATCCCTGGCAATCTTTTCGCGTTTTTTCTGCCAAGCTTGTGTATGCAGTCTGTCCAGCGAAACGGCTTCGGCCTCTGATCCGTATCGCCACAGCTTTCCGAACTCCTCCATCGGAACAAGAACCGATCCGCCATCACGATATTCCAGACGCGCAGTGTCACGGGAATGCCCCTCTATGTCGATGGGTTCAAGATTCCGAAGAATCCCGATGCCGTGATCTTCATGCACGACCACATCACCAATACGTAGCTCAGGTTCGCGAAGCAGGCCTTGCCTTTGGTCGGCATCATAGCTCTGCGGAGAAGCGATCACGGCGATATTATACTGAAGATCAATGAAGCCAGTCTCCAACGGAGAGGGGAATTTCAAAAGGCTGCGGGGATTTGATGCCAGGATATCGTCCCAGCTTTCAACAGCGCGAATAGGAGTTTCCATGGCCTTGGCCACTCGTCTGCAAAGCGTTTCAAAACCTTTACCCATTCCGGCAATGACGATCTTTTGGCCTTGCTTGCTCGCATTTTGAACGAAACCAATGATTGATCGGTGCGCATCAGGACGTGAAAACTTAATTGGAAGCTCGGTGCCCTCTTCGATTTTGAACCCGCTAACCTTCATGCGATCAGCGTAACGATCCCATTCATTGGGGGTCAGGTAAAAGGCGTGCGAACCGGCGCTCTCGGCGTGGTCGACATCAAATCGTAACTGCCGAGCGTCTTCGATAATATCGAAATGGCGACTAACAAGCGTTTTTATGCCTGGAGCCAAATGAATCTCAGCGTCGCCCAAAAGATCTAGAGCGCTAGGCATATCCTCGAACAGGTGAGAGAGAAGCCGCTCCATGGTTCCCGATGGCGTCACCTCTTCATTCCAACTATCATTAGGCAGAACTGCTTCGGTTGCGGGGCCCAGCGTGACGCGTTCCAAGAAACTCTCTGTACGCTGTGAGGAACGATCAAAACCCCTGAGTTCAAGGACATGATTGTCCTTGCAGAGAACAATACGCATGGGGCCGGGAGCACCAGCGGGATATATATCTATCACACCCTCGCGAACCACGACCTCACCCGGATCGTCGGCGACACCCTCTGCGACATAACCTGTTTGTCTGACGAAGTTATCGAATGCCTCTGGGTCAAATGGTTTGCCGACCACAAGCTCCAGCCTGCTTGCTTCAATGATGGCTGTTGGTGGAACGCGTTGAAGCACCGCTTCCAGTGACGTGATGAGCAACGTCGGATCAGCGCTGCGCGACATCCATATCCGCAAAGCATCCATTCGCCGTCCCATGGAATGAGGGGAGGGCGGCAATCGATCATAGGGAAGGCAGTCCCACGGTGGGAGGACGAGAAGCTGTAGCTGGGGGAAGAGAGCGCAAAACGCCGCGGCGATTTCTTCGGCGGCGGCCTCGCTCTCGGCCACGTAACAGAATGATCCGCCTGAGGTTTGAAGAGTTTCGCCTAACCTGGCTGCTAATAAACCCGGGGAAGGGGGCGTCGCCTCAATGGCTAACGGTGCATCGGGGGGACTCGAAATAACTTCGTCTTCAATTGCAATGAGGCTCACATTAACCTGCCAGTCTTGTATCAGCGGACGCCGAACTACAAGAACCGGACTATCTTCGACTTGTTCCACCTTCCACGGCAGTATCCAGTATCAATCCGCCAGAGACGTCAGATAGCGCGGACTAAATGCAGTGCAGCCTATAATGTCTCCGCAGCAAGACCTGCATGCGTATCTCTGAAAATAGGCGGATGGGATTTGGAAGCGTTGAACCGTTCTGTTGGCAGGCGAAGAGTTGTAAGGACCGCGCGAACTCGGCAAACAAGTGCGATGAGGCAATAAGTGAGAGAGATACCACCATTTCCACAATCGGCATGTTTGGCAATCGTCTCGGGGATGAGAACATGGAATGGCAGAAACTGGAGGGATGGAGAATTGGGTCTCTAACGCTCACTCTTTCAGTGCCACCTGTATAGCAGCTTTCACAGGCTGCGTTCGTAACAGACCACTCACAGACAGCGTGGTGAGCGCCACTGGGTGTTTTGCAAGCAAATCAGAGAGCGCCCCTTGTTCCATAACTATGTTTATCTGATTTAACGGAACACCGCGATGGCTAAAAAACGATGTGTAACTTGAGCATGATAACAATGGGTTGTCACTCGCAAGGAAGATGCAATGGAACGCACCTACTCCCATAATAACTTGAACTAACGCTGCTAACGAGTTGAGGAACGCCATGGTTTCGCCCTCCCCACAAATCGCATTTCACCGCAAACTCAAGAGAATTATTGGCGATTGATCTTTTCCAGATGTAGCAAAAGTCCGCTGTGATCTGTTTCTCCGTGTCCGTTCTGAACGAAGGCTTCAAAAGCACTGCGAATCTCTTGCGTGAGCGGGAGCGAAAGTGAAAGGTTCTTTGCCATGTCGGCTACAGCATTCAGATCCTTTAACTGAAGCCTCGAAGGGCCACCTGGTTCAAACTGACGGTTCACCATCCGTGCGCCATGAATCTCGAGAATACGGCTTTCTGCAAAACCTCCGCGAATGGCTTCACGGAATTTTTCGCGTGAAGCACCGCCAGCTTCGACCAACATCATGGCCTCCGCAACCGCCCCGATGGTGATCGCAACAATCTGCTGATTGGCGAGCTTGCAAATCTGCCCTGCACCGGAGGGCCCGACATGCGTTACGCGACCAAGGTGAGCGAATACACCTTTGACGCTTTCGATAACTGTCGCATCTCCTCCGGCCATGATCGCCAATGTGCCTGCCTCGGCACCAACAACACCGCCTGATACAGGTGCATCAATATGCGAAATGCCAAGATCATTCAGTCTAAGTGCATGATCCTGAGCGATGGGGGGCGCAATCGAGGAGCAATCGATGACGACCGCCCCTCGTTTCAGATGCTTCACTGCACCGCTGGAGAACAAAACCTCCTCCACGGCCTTGCCATCTGAGAGCATCGTAAAAACGACATCCGCATTTTGAACAGCATTGCTTGGGCTGTCGGATGATCGAGCCCCCTGCTCTACCAGAGGTTTTGTCTTTCGGGTGTCTCGGTTCCAGACGGTTAGGACAAAGCCAGCCGCTAGAAGTCGTGCCGCCATTGGCGCACCCATAAGGCCCGTACCTAGAAAAGCGAATCTGAGCTGTGGCGTGTTGGTCATAGCTTTCCTCCGAGTTCATCTTCGATGTGAATGCGAATGATTTCGTCGAAAGAGTTTTCGGCTGCGAAACCAAGCTCGCGTGCGCGTTTTGCTTCAAATCCCGGTGCCCAGCCAGCGCACATGCGCATGATCATTTCATCCGGTTCGCGCCGGATCAGTCGTACTGCATTCTCACCCGCGATCCGCCGCAACGCATCGATTTGCTCACCCACCGTCGCGCTCAGACCGGGCATGGACAGATTACGCCGTGGACCGACTTTTTCCAGATCGATCGTCGCTCCATGTATGAGAAAGCCGACCGCCGAGCGTGGTGATGCGTGCCAATGGCGCACATTTTCGCTCACAGGAAGCACGGCTTCCTGGCCCACCAGAGGCTCACGCAGAATATTGGAAAAGAAACCTGATGCTGCTTTGTTCGGCTTGCCCGGTCGAATGCAGATTGTGGGAAGACGAATACCAATGCCGTCAAAATAGCCCTTGCGAGAATAATCCGAGAGCAGAAGCTCGCAGATCGCCTTTTGAGTGCCATAGCTCGTCAATGGCGTTGTGTGGAAATCGTCTGGTATTGGGAATGGCAGGGGGGCGCCGACAACGGCGATCGATGAGGTGAATACCACGCGAGGACGATATGCATCTTCTTCGTGAGCTTTGCGGATGGCATCGAATAAATAACGTGTTCCATCCAGATTGATCCGGTAACCCTTCTCGAAGTCCAGTTCCGCCTCACCTGAAACGATGGCGGCCAAATGGAAAATGATGTCTGGACGGTTTGCGACCAGCCGTTCAGCTGTACCAACTTCAGAGAGATCAGCAACTTCGCAGTGTACACTGCCTTGAAAACCTATTGGAGCCTCTGGTGCCACCACATCAACAAGGGTCAGCGTCTCCAATCCCCTGCCCCCGACAGCACCATCCCCGCTCAGCTTTTGCGCTAGCTTGCGGCCCACCATGCCAGCCGCGCCAATGATCAGAATATGCATACTAGTTCCTCCCGAAACGCAGAGGGAGGAAACGACCTCCCGCAAAAAATTATTTGTAGGGTTGTCTGATAACCTTATATCATGCCCACGCAAATCAATTTATGCCATTAGTGAAATTTAACGAGTTGAGGGACGAAGGTTCGATGACGAGCGTGTCGGGAATGGATGGCGAAGCACACTTACCTGCTGAGGCTATTGAAGCTCTGGTAACCCGACTGGGTGAAGACCTTGTCCTTCACGGTCCAAAGGTCGAACCCTATTGCCGCGACTGGCACGGGGACGTGACGACCGGTGCGATTGCTGTGATCCGTCCGCGAACGACAGAGGATGTTTGCAAGGCGGTCCGCCTAGCCGGAGAACTGAAGCTTGCAATTGTTCCGCAGGGCGGGAATACAGGGCTTGTTCTCGGTGCAACACCTGATGATCCAAATCGTCAGATTGTCATCAGTCTGGAGCGGATGAATGCAGTTCGCCGGATTGATGTCGATGACTTTTCCGCCGTTGTTGAGGCGGGCGCCATTCTCTCCGAATTCAAAGATGCGGTTGAGCAAGCGGGGCTATATTTTCCATTGTCACTTGGCGCCCAGGGATCGTGCCGTATTGGTGGCAATGTGTCTACCAATGCGGGTGGCATCAATGTGTTGCGCTTTGGGATGACGCGTGAACTCGTTCTGGGCCTTGAGGTCGTGCTGCCAGATGGCTCCGTTTTCGACGGCCTTTCGACCCTTCGCAAAGACAACCGTGGGATTGACTTAAAGCAGTTATTCATAGGGGCGGAAGGTACGCTTGGAATTGTCACAGCGGTAGCCGTTAAGCTTATGCCTCCTGCTCAGCAAGTCGCAACGGCACTTCTTGGCCTTCCAACGCTGGATCACGCTATCGCTCTCTACCGCCGCGCCCGGAAAGATTGCTGTGATCTGATGTCTGCCTTCGAATTCATGCCGCCTCTGGCGTTCACCCTGGCACGCGAGGCCATGCCGGACCTTACAATGCCCATTGCCGGTGACTATGAGGCATATGTCTTGATGGAGGTTTCGGGCTCGGGGCTCGTCGACATTGATGAGCTGTTGAACCGTTTTCTGGAGGGCGTCATGGCCGACGGCCTCGTGATTGATGGTGTGATTGCCGGATCGAAGGCGCAGGCACGTAACCTTTGGCTTTTCCGTGAAGGAATGAATGAGGGTCAGGCTAAGCGTGGCCCGCATCTCAGAACCGATGTTTCCGTTCCACTTTCGAAACTGCCGGATTTTGTGCGCGACGCAGAAGCTGCAGTACTGGGGGTTTGTCCAGATTGCACCTGTGTTTCTTATGGGCATGTCGGGGATGGCAACGTGCATCTTAACGTCCTGCCCCCTTCCGGCCTGCCAGTGCAGGAGACCACACAACGCATATATGCGTCCAAGACTGCAATTAACGAAGTGCTCTATCGTTTCGGCGGCTCCATTAGCGCGGAGCACGGGATTGGGCGCCTTAAAAAACCGGATTTCGCTTCCCGGTTGCCGCACGCTCAGCGAAAATTGCTGACCGCTGTGAAGCGGGCCATCGATCCCAATTTGCTGATGAACCCTGGTTGCCAATTGAATTTTACGCAGGATTCGTAAACATCGGATTTGGCAACAGCGCCACCAAAGGAATTGCGATGGATAACGGGCAGATCAGTATAGGGCAAATCAGGCGAAGCGAGCATCTCCCGGCACGCATTGCCGCTCAATTGGCCAACGAGATCACCGAAGGTCGCTTGAAACCTGGTGAAAGACTGCCCACAGAACATGCATTGTCCAAAACGCTCGGCGTCAGCCGTTCAGTGGTTCGTGAGGCCATTGCACAATTGCGGAATGAGGGGCTTGTTGAAACGCGCCAGGGTGTAGGCGCATTCGTGAGCGAGAAGTCAGCGCGCCCGATCCGAATAAACGATGATGAGCTCGGCGATCCACACAGCTTTCGGGCGCTCTTTCAACTTCGCGTCCCGCTGGAGATCGAGGCCGCTGGCCTTGCGGCGTTGCACCATACACCAGCTGACCTCGTTCGTATTGACGATGCATTGGCGGGAATGACAGGCGCTGAAAAATGGTCTCATCAGGGGGTCGAGGCGGATCTTCTGTTCCACCGTGCTGTGGCCGAGGCTACCCACAATGCCTATTTTGCCATGTTCGTCGGCTTCATTGCGGAAAGAATTAGTCACGCAATTGATGCAGCTCGCGCCCGAGCGGTTCTTGAAGAGATTGTAGAAGTCACCATTACAGAGCACGTAGCTTTAAGAGACGCGATTGCAAGTCGAGAGCCTAAGCGCGCCAGAGAGGCGATGCGGACACACCTGCTTGGCGCGGCGAGCCGAATAGAGCTGAGCCTCGAAGAGTTCTGAGCATTACATTTTCGTTCAAATAGTGCTGCCGTCATAAAAGCTTGTGTCCCGCGCTCGCAGGGGTAGACATGACCGCAAACTGTCCTTAATACTTCGCAAACCGCGTTGTCAGACATCCTGACAATAGGGCGAGATGACAGGAGGTGTCGCTCGCCGGGAGGGAACTGGGGGAGGCTAATCTTGGCGTTACAACGCAAGCTGCGTGCTGCCGAAATTTTACCGCATGATGCTGGCGAGGCAGTGCTGGTTGGCCGTGTCTGGTCAAATGAGGCAGGCGGTCCCTGCCCTGTTGTCGTTCGAGATCAACGCGTTCTCGACCTGTCATATATGGCAGCAACGATGAGCACACTGCTCGAGACCGATGGGATTGCCGCAAAGGTAAAGGCCGCTGAAAATCTGCGCGATTTGGGCGATGTGGATGCGTTCCTGTCGGGCGAGGCAGGGCATTTGTTGGCTCCGGTTGATCTGCAAGCGGTCAAGGCTGCTGGCGTGACCTTCGCTGACAGTATGCTGGAGCGGGTAATCGAAGAGCAGGCTAAAGGTGATGCGGGTCGCGCTCAGGAAATTCGCATCAAGCTTGCGCCTGTTTTGGGCGATAGCCTTCGCGGCTTGGTTGCCGGTTCAGAACAGGCAGCAAAAGTTAAAGCGCTCCTACAAGACATGGGTCTTTGGTCGCAATATCTCGAAGTGGGCATCGGACCAGATGCTGAAATTTTCACGAAGTCACAGCCTATGTCTTCTGTCGCCTGCGGCGATAAGGTCGGCATTCATCCAATCTCTCAGTGGAATAATCCAGAGCCTGAAGTGGTTCTGGCCATACGTTCTGACGGCAAAATCCTTGGTGCAACGCTTGGAAACGACGTTAACCTTCGCGATGTCGAAGGACGTTCAGCACTTTTGCTCGGCAAGGCCAAGGATAACAATGCGTCTTGCGCACTCGGTCCTTTCATCCGTCTGTTCGATGAGAATTTCACACTCGACGTCTTGAGCAAGGTGCGTGTCTCGCTTCTCGTTCAAGGTGAAGACGGGTTCGAAATGACGGGTGAAAGCCCGATGGAAGCAATCAGCCGCACGCCGGAAAATCTGGTTTCACAATTGCGGAACCGCAATCATCAATACCCTGATGGCGCAGTACTGTTTCTCGGAACAATGTTCGCACCGGTGAAAGATCGACGCGGAGCGGGCCTCGGTTTTACGCATGAGGTTGGTGATCGCGTTGAGATTGCCTCGCCCAAACTGGGGAAGCTCGTGAATTTCGTCGATCGATGCGATGCCTGCCCGGAATGGGCGTTCGGAACACGCGCTCTTTTCAGGAACCTGGCTCAACGCGGCCTACTGGATAAGGCGTGACCTCATGACAAAAGCGATTGATATATTTTTCAAGCTTCTGGAATGGCTGCTTATTTTTCTGCTTTCCGGCATGGCAGTCATGGTGTTCCTCAACGTCATCTTGCGTTACGCCTTCAATTCCGGGCTCACCGTATCTGATGAAATGGCCCGTTATTTCTTCGTTTGGCTTACGTTCATCGGCGCGGTCGTGGGCTTTCGTGAATATGGACATATGGGTGTCGAAAGCCTTGTTGCGCTTCTTGGTCGCAAAGGTCGCGTTGTCTGCATGATCCTGACGAATATCGTTATTCTCGGCGTATCTCTTCTGTTTTTCTGGGGCACCTGGAAACAGCTTCCCATCAACAGCAGCATGAAAGCACCCGTCACGGGCCTCTCCATGGGCTGGGTCTATGGCATCGGCTTTTTCACCGGCGGTGGTTGTGCACTGATCGCACTGGAACGGCTGTTCCGACTCGTTACCGGCCGCACCACTGAAGCTGAAATTGCTGCTTTTGCCGGAGAAGGTCAGGACCTCGAAAAACTGGTGGAGCGCGCCTGATGACCCTTCTCGTTTTTATCGCGTCTCTGCTTGGCGCAATGGCAATTGGCGTGCCCGTTGCATTTGCCCTTATGTTCTGCGGCGTTACCCTCATGTGGTACATGGGGATGTTCAATAGCCAGATCATTGCGCAAAATATGATTGCTGGCGCGGACACATTCACTCTCCTTGCGATTCCGTTCTTTGTCTTGGCCGGTGAGTTGATGAATTCCGGCGGCTTGTCACGCCGCATCATTGATTTCGCTATTGCCTGCGTTGGCCATATTCGTGGTGGCCTTGGTATCGTCGCTATTATGGCCGCAGTTATCATGGCCAGCATTTCTGGTTCTGCAGCTGCAGATACGGCAGCGCTTGCCGCCATTCTGATCCCCATGATGGCCAAGGCTGGCTATAACGTGCCGCGCTCCGCAGGTCTCATTGCCTCGGGCGGCATTATCGCGCCGGTCATTCCGCCTTCGATGGCCTTCATCGTTTTCGGTGTGGCAGCGAACGTATCCATCACGCAGCTCTTCATGGCGGGTATAGTTCCTGGCATTCTGATGGGGCTAGCCTTGGTGGTCGCATGGCAAATCACGGTCCGCAAAGACAATATCAAGCCCCTTCCCAAAACCACGGGTGCTGAGCGTCTTCGCGCAACGGGTCGTGCTGCCTGGGCTCTTGGCATGCCCGTAATCATCCTGGGTGGCATCAAGGCAGGGGTTGTGACGCCCACAGAGGCCGCAGTCATTGCCGCCGTCTACGCAATGTTTGTCGGCATGGTCATCTATCGGGAATTGAAGCCAAAGGATCTGCCGCGTGTCATTTTGCAGGCTGCAAAGACCACCGCGATTATCATGTTCCTCGTCTGTGCCGCCCTGGTCTCCTCCTGGCTCATCACGGCTGCGAACATTCCGGGTGAAATCACTGGCTTCATCGAGCCCCTGATTGACCGGCCAATGCTGCTGATGTTCGTCATCATGCTTTTGGTGCTGCTGGTTGGAACGGCGCTTGATTTGACGCCAACCATCCTGATCCTGACACCCGTTCTGATGCCAATCATCAAGCAGGCTGGCATCGACCCGATTTACTTCGGCGTCATGTTCATAATGAATTGCTGCATCGGTCTCATTACGCCACCAGTCGGCGTCGTTCTCAACGTCGTAAGCGGCGTCGGGCGAGTGCCTCTTGGCAAAGTAGTCACGGGCATCACACCGTTCCTCATCGCTCAGGTGACCATCCTCATGCTGCTTGTCTTGTTCCCGCAGATCGTCACCGTCCCGGCACAATGGCTGAGGTGAAGCGCGCGCCAACTTCTAAAACGAAATCCAAAGGGAGGATTAAACCATGAAGAGACTACTATTCGCTACGACGGCTCTTGCATTTGCTGTTTCTACCGCTGCACCGGCATTTGCGGAATTCCAGGCGCGCACGATCCGCGTCTCCAACGGCATTAACGCAGATCACCCGGTCGGCAATGGCATCAAGGCAATGCAGGAATGCCTGGATCAGAAAACCGGCGGCAAGATGAAGTTGCAGGCGTTCTGGGGCGGCGCTCTAGGCGGCGATCTGCAGGCAACGCAGGCCCTTCGCTCAGGCGTTCAGGAAGCGGTTGTGACCTCTTCATCGCCACTTGTTGGCATAGAACCTGCACTTGGTGTTTTCGACCTGCCTTTCCTGTTTGCCAATGCTCAGGAAGCCTACAAAGTGCTGGATGGCAAGTTCGGTGACATGATGACCGAAAAACTGGCCGCCGTCGGCCTGGTCAATCTCGGATATTGGGAAAATGGCTTCCGCAATCTCTCCAACTCGGTGCGTCCGGTCAACAAGTGGGAGGACTTCCAGGGGATGAAGGTTCGCGTCATGCAGAACAACATCTTCCTCGACACTTTCCAGAATCTTGGCGCAAACGCCACGCCTATGGCATTTGGCGAAGTGTTCTCGGCGTTGGAAACGAAAACCATCGACGCGCAGGAAAATCCTTACGTCACGATCGACACCTCGAAGTTCTTTGAAGTGCAGAAATACGTGACCGAGACCAACCACGCCTACACGCCATTCCTGTTCCTCTTCTCCAAGGCAATTTTCGATACCTATGCGCCTGAAGAACAGGCTGCTTTGCGCGAGTGCGCCACTGTTGGCCGTGATGTTGAACGCGGCGTTATTGCTGACCTCAACAAGAAGTCGCTTGAAAAGATCGAGCAGGCTGGCCTCAAGGTGAACAAGCTTTCCGACGATGAGCAGAAGCGAATCCGCGAGAAATCAATGGTGGTTTACGAGAAGCACAAGGCAGAGATCGGCGCGGATGTTGTCGATTCCGTCCTCGCTGAATTGGCTGAAATCCGCAAATAAATTTCCAACTGTTTGACTTACTGAAAGGCTCGCTGCATCACGCAACGGGCCTTTTTTTTGCGCATTGAGGTTCCTGTTGTTTCTCATTCAGGAACTGCAGGGAGAACCTGATCCCGCTTCTTTAATTGCTGCTCGCGGAAAAAGATGAACAGGCCAGAACCGACAATAAGTACCGCACCCAGCACCATGCTGATCCGCGGTACTTCACCAAAGAACCACCACCCGAACAGCAGCGCCCACAGCAGCAATGTATACTGAAGGGGCGCGACAGTAGCAGCATCGGAAATCTTGAGTGCACGGTTTACAAGCATATGCGCGCTCATTGCAACGACGCCCAAAAGTCCAAGCAGGAAGAGTTCCGTTGCTGAGGTGAGCGGCGTCCAATCAAAAGGCGCAAACACCAAGCCAGCGAGGGCAGCCCCGCTTGTCTGAAACAGAACAAGCGTCTTGTCCGGGGTCGAACGCAGGCTGCGTCCAGATAACATCATGAAGGCGAAGGCTGCCGTGCCAATAATTGAGATGACTGCCGGTGCCGTGAACATAGCGCTGGATGGTTCGAGCGTAATGATGACGCCGACAAAACCTACAGCAATTGCGCTCCACCGACGCCAGCCAACCTTCTCGCCCAAGAGGAAGGGTGAGCAAGCCGCAACATAAATTGGAGCCGCCAACCAGTATGTCATCACGTCCGCAAGCGGGAGATACATCACCGCATAATAGAAGCAAAAAAGCTCCATCGTGGAAAAGATAACGCGTGCAACCTGCAAACCGGGGCGCTCTGCTTCCATAATCGGCTTTTTCCCAGCCATCCAAAGAAACGGCGATAGGATGAGGAGAGCGGCGAGGCTGCGGATCAGCACCACCTGCCCAAGCCCGTAATTGGCAACCAGCCACTTGCCCATGGCGTCATTCAAGGCGAATAGCAGCATTCCGAGCAGCATGACGGCTGGACCAGCGAAGGCCGCTGAACTGCGGAAGGATAAGGTTGAAGACGCTGGAGTTGACATGTCTGCTCCCAATGCAGTGGCTTAAAGTGACGTGGTATTCGAAATGCGGCGCGAGACAGTAAATGCTTTGTCCAGCTCCGGGTTAAGCTCCATACCAAGTCCTGCGCCGGGTGGCACTGTAATCATGCCGTTGGAAACCTCCGGAAGCGCGGTGACGAGATCGCGATACCAGGTTTTGTAAAAGGCGCGCACACTTTCCTGAACCAAGGCATTGGGAGCATTGAGAGACAAGTGGGTTGAAGCACAAAGCACCACTGGACCGGTGCAATCATGCGGTGCCACTGGCAAATGCCACGCCTCTGCCATGGCAGCAATTTTTCGTGCTTCTGACAGGCCACCGCACCAGGAAATGTCCAGCATGACAATGCCTGCCACTCCTGTTTCAAGATAATCGCGGAAGCCCCAGCGGGTGGCCAAGGTTTCCGACGCCGAAATGGGCGCGGGGGAGACATCAGCATAGCGCCTGAGGCTAGACAGACTATCCATTTTGATAGGATCTTCATGCCAGAAGGTTTGATAAGGCGTCAGCGCCTTGGCAATCTGCATTGCCGGCAGCAACTGCCACATAGAGTGGAATTCCACCATGATATCCATTCGATCACCGACGGCCGAACGGATTTTCTCGAACGGAACAAGCGCCTGCTTGAGATCTGGCATCGAAATGTAGCTGCCGCGGGTTTTTTCTGCCGCTGCATCGAAAGGCCAGATCTTCATCGCCGTGATGCCCTCTTCCAAGAGGGAGACAGCAAGTTCATCGGCACGATGCAGGAAGCCATTCAGATCATCATGGCCGCTGGCAGTGGCAAGCCCATAATTTGCAGTCGTCTGGCCGGTCGATTTCTTGATATATTCTGTCCCGGCACAGGTATTGTAGGTGCGGATTTCGCGACGGGTAAACCCACCAAGCAGCTGCGCAATCGGTTGTCCTGTCACCTTTCCAAAAATGTCCCACAGGGCAATGTCGAATGCGGAATTCCCACGCACCTCTGCACCGGATGAGCGAAAGCCCACATAGCCCACCAGATCGGCGGCTAGGCGATCGATCTCTAGAGGATCACGTCCTAGCACTCTGGGCGCAACATACTCGTGCAGATAGGCCTCCACCGTTTCTGCGCCAAAAAACGTTTCGCCGAGCCCTGTAACGCCTTCATCCGTGTGGACCAGAACCCACAGGAGATTGGGGCGCTCGGCAATGCGAACGGTTTCGATAGACGTAATTTTCACTCTTCCCTCCCGGAAGCATGAGACAAGAAGCACTCTGGTGCTCAGTGCCGTACACGCTGGCAGTCACATACATACTGTCGGATATTGCATCCTCGGCGGGTCCCTACACCAGCTTTTACCCGCACTCAACGATATTGTCATGTTGTCGGACAATCAGAGAGAATGCAAGTATTTCAATGAGAAGGCACTTCTTTATCTAAGGCGTATACTGGAACGACTCTAAAGTTGACATTTCTTATCATATTATGTTGACGAAGGATTCATTCTGGCTATTATCGCGCCGATAATAAAAACTATGAGGGGCACCACTCGTTAATCCAAACGTCGAGGAGGCGTCATGTATACGAGAAGTCCAAGCTATTTTTTGATTGATCCAATTAAGCTCACACCAACAGAAGAGATAGACTATAACCATGTTGACTACCTAGAATCCGAAATCCGTAATTCTGGATATTGGACAGTTCCTATCACTATACAACAGAATGCGCTTTTTGTCATGGATGGCCACCATCGGCTTGAAGTTGCTAAGCGTTTAAATCTTGCTCTGATCCCGGTGGTGCTCACAGACTATGACCGCGTTGATGTAACCGCTTGGAGGCAAGGGGAGACCATTACACCCCAGTGTATATTCGCCATGGCGCGAAGCGGGGAAAAGTTTCCCCATAAAACAACCAGACACATTTTCCGCGAACCATTGCCCCGCTGCGCGGTGCCTTTAAGCGAACTCATGTATCCATCAATCACAGGATACGGTTTTCACGAGCCACAAGCGCCGCAAATGGAGTTGGCCGTCGGCTAACCACAGAAAAATACGAGATTAACCTCGTCATCTCTAAGCGTGCAAAACCTGTCACCTTCGGTTTCCGGCATGTCGGTGCACGTCGTAGCTTTGACCATTTATTCAAGAGTTTCAACATGACTTCATTTCTTCATACACCCGCCATGCATGTGCTGAGCAGAACAGACCTTTCCGATATTGAGCTGCCGCCTGCCGAAGTCATTCGGCTCGTTGAGGATGCCTATCTCTCCTATGCTCAAGGCGCTTCCCGTTGCCCAACCAAGCTTATGATGCCGCTGCCGAAGGAGGAGCGCGATTCCGTCTCATACTCGATGCTGGGTTATGACGGTGCCCTAGAGCAACTCGGTTTCAAGACATCCTATCGCCAAGGCAATGACAGCGCAGACAAGTATTACACGACCATCAGCCTTTATGACGATACGACGGGGCTTCCCTTTGCCTTTATGGATTGCCATAGGGTCGGCGGTTCCCGCACGCCTGCAACGACAGCCATCATTGCCAGGCATTGCGCAAAGCAAAATCCGGAAACTGCGCTTATGGTCGGAACCGGTGCGCAAGGTGTCAACACCCTTCCCTACCTGCTGACGGCCCTGCCTTCGCTGAAAAAGCTACGTCTTTTTGGTACGCATCCAGATGGGATTGCGCTGAGCCTTTCCACTTTCGCCAAGCATTTTCCTGATCGAGAGATCGAACTGGTGAAGGACGTACCAGAAGCGGTTTCACAGTCGGATATCGTTGTGGCCGCCTCAGGCCGTGCCGCGCATCCTAAAATCCAGACCAAGTGGCTGCCGGAGGGCGGTTTGCTCATCTCCGTGGCAAGCAAGGGCGTCGAAGCGGGCTCGCTTCACGACGCAGATTACGCCATTGCGACCAATGAAGGTCAGATGGGCGTAACAGGCAAACGTCTTGCCGGAGATGGACGAGATGCGAGCATCGACGCTGAACTGCCGGATATCGTCGCTGGTCTGAAGCCGGGACGCCGCACTCAAAAGGATCGCGTGTTCGCCTTCAGCAGCGGCATGATCATCACGGATATTCCCGTCGCACATGCGCTGGCAACCAGGGCCATTGCGGCAGGCAGAGGCGCGAGGGTAGAACTGTGGAAGTAACAGTCAACGCGATCCGCGCCATTGAGCGCGACTGGGCCGTTGCGGCCCGTACGGATGGCTCTTTGCTGGAGCAGATTGCAAGAGTGATCAATGGGCCATTCCATCTGATCCATCCTTCGACCTTCGGCGAAAACCTGAGCGCTTTTCAACAGGTTCTGCGTGAGCGAGACGTATCCGGAAAGGTGTACTTCGGCAAAAAGGCGAACAAGGCTGGCGCATGGCTGCGCGAAGTCGCCAAGCACAACGGTTGCGTGGATGTTGCGAGCATTCCGGAATTTGTTCACGCACTTGCCAATGGTGTGCGCGGGGAAAACATCGGCGTAACAGGTGCGGCCAAAACTGATGATCTGCTGTGGCTGTCCGCACGACATGGCGCAGTGCTGGCTATAGACGCCATCGACGAGTTGCAACGTGCCATTGTGATTGCAAAAGAGGCTGGCACCTTGCGCGTTCTCCTTCGCATTTTGCCGCCCAATGCACCGAATAGCCGGTTCGGATTCAAATCGGACGATCTGACAGCGGCTTTGCAGATATGCGAGGAAAATCGTGACGTCATCGAGATGGACGGTTTCTCATTTCATCTCGATGGGTATGCCGTTTCACCGCGTGCCGAGCTTGCCTCGCTCCTGATCGAGAAATGCAATGAAGCGCGTACGAAAGGATTTCCGTGCCGCGGTATTTCCATCGGTGGCGGCTTTGCCTGCGCCTATGTTGAAGAAACGGATTGGCTTGAATTCAAGGCTGCCTTGTCGCCGGATCTATTCCATGCGGGCAAGAGTTTCAATCATTTCTACCCCTACTTCCAGTCACCAACAGGGGCTGCGATGCTGGATGCCATTCTCCAGACAACTGTTGGCAATGCGACACTTGCTGAAAAACTCATTGCATCTGGCATCGAGCTTTATCTCGAACCTGGGCGCGCGCTGCTGGATGGCGCGGGGATGACTGTCTTTCCCGTACAGGGCTTCAAGCAGAATGACGAGCACGGCATTGTCACCGTTTCAGGCTTAAGCATGAGCCTGTCCGAACAGTGGAAGAACAGTGAATTCCTGCCGACGCCTTATCTCGTTCAGCGCGGCACTGAGCGGCTGCAAGACCCAGTGCGTGCGATCATCGGCGGGTCGAGCTGCATGGAATATGACGTGCTGACATGGCGTAAGATCATGTTCCCAGCGCAGCCTCGCCATGGCGATCTGATCGTGTACCCCAATACGGCCGGGTACCAGATGGACAAGAACGAGAGCGAATTTCACCAGCTTCCCCTCCCCCCCAAGATCATCGTGTCGCGCAATGGTGGCGAGACCACCTGGAGGATCGACGTATGAATATTCTCAATACAAAGGCGTTCGAACGCGTCGTCAATTTCGCCTCCGATCTGATTGGCGATACACCAATGATAGAACTTGCTCGTACGGGCAATGGTAGCCGCTTGATCCTCAAGCTCGATCAGTTCAATCCCACTGGCTCTTGCAAAGTCCGCATGGCGCGCGAGATGATCCTGGCAGCAGAGCGCGACGGTAGGCTGAAGCCGGGCGGCCACATCGTGGAGCCGACCTCCGGCAATACGGGAACCGGTTTAGCCCTCGTTGCCCTCGAGCGAGGCTATAAGTTCACCGCGATCGTAGATGGCCATGCGTCTCGCGATAAACTGCGTGCGATGAAAGCCTTAGGCACCGAACTCGTATTTGTGGAAAGCACAACGGAAGGACCTAGCACGGTCGCTCGCCGAAAAATGGCGGAAGAGATCGTGGCAAGAACGGGCGCTTTCTGGCCGGATCAACACTACAATCCAAACAATAATCGCGGCTATGCTAGCCTTGCCGCTGAACTACTGCGCGACCTGCCGAATGGTGTGGATTATCTTGTCGGCGCTGTCGGCACAGGCGGTACTCTTTGCGGCACGGTTAGGGAAATGCGGCGGCTAGGCTCTAAAGTTGCGAGCATTGGCGTAGAGCCGACTGGGTCCATTATCTTTGGTGGCAAGCCGGGAAAATATTGGCAGACGGGCGCGGGCGCTCCCGGCGGCTTCACCGTAGGGCCGAATGTTGAACACGATCTGATCGATGAAGGCCTGACTGTCGATGATGTGCATGCCTTTAGCGCCGCCCGAGTGATCGCCAAGCGCACAGGCCTATTGGTAGGTGGAACCGCTGGTGCCGCAGTCCATGTTGCGCTTAAACGCCTGGCTCTGGTGGAGCCCGGCAGCACGGTTGTCGTTCTGATTTGCGATGCGGGCGAGAAATATCTCGATAGCGTTTATGATGACGACTGGCTGCGGGCCCGAGATCTGCTCGATAGGCGAACAGATATGCGGATCGATGGCTTGCTCAGTGCCTACCACGATTCCGTTGTGCTTGCTGCCAAGGGACCATCTGGCATGGGAGTGCACTGAATGGCCGCGAAGCATTACCGTGATATTATCACGCTCGCTGCGCCTATCGCCGGAATTCAGTTCGCGCAGGTGGCCTTGACCAGTACCGACCTTCTGATGATGGGGCTTCTGGGTTTGGAAGCCGTCGCTGCCGGCGGTCTCGCCATGCTGCTCTATAACCAGTTGCGCACAATGTGCGTGGGCATGGTTACCAGCGTGGGCAACATGGTGGCAGCCGCGGTTGGGCGCGGAGAGAAGCGAACAGGTACAACGGCAATCGATGTAGCCGCGACTGAAGAGGTGAAGGATATTCTAAGGGCGGCCATGCTGCTGGCAACGCTATCCGCTTTGGCGGCAGGTGGGCTGCTCATTCTGTTTGGCTATTTCCTCACCTATCTCGGACAGGCTCAATCGGTGGTGGAGCTCGCCAAACCCATTATGCTTTCGTTAGCACCTGGCCTTCTGCCAATGGTTTGGCTGAATGTATTGCGGCAGTTCGCGGTCGGCATGCGTCGGGCAGGTTCGCTACTTATGGTCACCGTGATATCCATTGCCGTCAACGGTCTACTTAACGCAGCCTTCATCTACGGCTGGCTGGGGATACCCATGCTGGGCTTGGCAGGCATCGGCCTTTCGACCACGTTGGTGCAGCTATGGACTTTCGTCGTCTACCTTCGCATGGTTGGAAAAGATGAGAAGCTCCAAACGCTTTTGGCATTCGATGCGTGGAACGCCAACTGGCAGACGGTTTCGAAAATCGCCAAGATGGGCATCCCCATTTCCCTTACATATGGTTCGGAAGCGGCCATCACGTCCATCGCTACAGTGTTGATGGGAACATTCGGCCCTGTTGCGTTGGCGGCTTCCAACGTCGTCAATCAATTGGCTTATATTGTGTATCAGTTGAATATCGGCCTCTCACATGGCTCGTCAATTCTGGTCAGCCGCACACTCGGCAAGGGTGATGTTGATGAAATCGGTAAGGTCGCGGCTAGAACTTTCACCATCAGCTTCGGCATCATGACTCTCATCGGAATGATGTACATTCTTTTACCGGATCTGGTTCTACGCCCATTTTTGAGCGCGGATGCTGATCCCTCCGTGACATCCCTGGCGGCTATATTGCTTTGGTTTGCTATTGCCCATCAATTTCTCAAGGGTTCGCAGAACATCTGCATTGGGCTTTTGCGAGGCCTTGGAAATACCAAAGCCGGGCTTATCAACACGCTGATCGGCTACTGGGGTGTAGGTATTCCTTGCATGTTTATCTGCGGGTATCTGCTTGGATGGGGTGGTCAGGGCGTCTGGTTTGGCCTCTGCCTTGGCTTTGGGGTCACAAGCTTGCTGCTGTGGTGGCACTTCCTGTCAGCTCTTAGAGGCACAACTGATCGGCTACAAACCTTAGGAGCCCAAGGGTAGCCAACTGGAATTCCTAATATACATCACTTGCTCAAAACATGATTGCACATGTCATCTTTTTGCGCTACCGCTACCGCAAGAATTAAGGTTCGGCGACAACTTTTCTACTTACGAAAACGCAGACACAACGCGTTGAGATAAGTGTTGTCTCCTCCCTGCTTAGTAGTCATAGGTTTATATTTATTGGAGAATAGTCGAATGAAAAACATAAGTCTTCGTCTTAGCGCAATGGTCAGCACGGCGGTCCTACTGGCCATGCAACCTGCTTTCGCAAGTGACAAGCTTGCCGTGAAAGACGACCGCGGTGTCGAGGTGACAATCCAGGCTGTTCCGCAACGTGTGGCCGCAGTGTCTTACCTCGGCGTTGATACGGCGCTTGCACTCGGCATCAAGCCTGTTGCGACCACATACATGACAGCAGGGCGTGACCCTGACTTCCTGCTTGGCCTGACAAAGGGAATGAAGGCAATCGGACAGCGAGCAAAACCAAATCTTGAGCTTCTGGCAGAGGCAAAGCCCGATGTCATCATTGCGATGAAGCGGTATACAATTGGCAATGCGCCACAATATGAAAAGATTGCCCCTTATATCGCCTATAATGGTGAGCTCATCAGCCAGAGTTACCGAGAAGTGGCTGATATCTCGAAGATTCTTGGAAAGCCGGAACTTGGCGAAAAGCTGAATGCGGATTTCAAACGACACTTGGAAGAGTTTGCGGCCAAGGCTCCAAAGAATTCTCACCCTCGCTTCCAGATCATGTGGGCTGGCGACACGCCATTCTCCTTCCATACCGAGAATTCAGCGGCTTCCATTGTCGCAGCGCTCGGGGGCGATAATATCGTTGGGCCTGTGCAGAAAGACGGCAAATTCGGCATGGAAGTAAGTCTCGAAACCATGCTGGAAAAGGACCCAGAGGTCATCTTTGTCTATGATAGCGGCCCTGATCGTCCGCATGAAAACAACCCGATCTGGCAGCAGCTGTCTGCGGTCAAGAACAAGCGAGTTCATTATGTCGGCGATCAGTGGGTGGAGACGAATGGACCAATCGCGCGCGAAATCGTTCTGCGGGAGGCAGCCCACTATCTCTACCCAGAGACCTTCCCAGCTGTCGACGTGAAGACCGAAGCAGCAAAGCTCATTCCGGCCTCTGTTAGCCAGTGAGCCGCGCCGTGACGAGCTTGATCTCGGCTCGCGACATTCGCATGCTGGCGCTGACCACAGCTGTCGTCAGCGCCAGCATGCTTGTCATCGTCGGCGGCCTTCTTTTTGGAACACGTCCCGTGCCTCCTGCACTGCTCTGGCAGGTGCTTATGCATCCAGACGGAAAGATTGATTCAATTCTTGTTTGGACTTTAAGACTACCGCGGAGCCTCGTAGCTC
Organism: Affinirhizobium capsici; assembly: GCF_977018625.1. Taxonomy (NCBI): domain Bacteria; kingdom Pseudomonadati; phylum Pseudomonadota; class Alphaproteobacteria; order Hyphomicrobiales; family Rhizobiaceae; genus Affinirhizobium; species Affinirhizobium capsici. The sequence goes on from NZ_CDRNXD010000005.1 coordinate 47,573, forward strand.
TGATTGCAGGGGCAGGACTTGGCATATCAGGTTATCTGCTCCAATCGCTGACACGCAACCCCTTGGCGGGTCCGGGCTTGACAGGCGTAACGGCAGGAGCTGTCGCGCCAATCGTGATGTGTTTCGTGTTTCTGCCTTGGCTATCGTCTGTCTACTATCCCTTTGTGGGCCTGTTTGGCGGCCTTGCTGCTGCTATGGTGACATTTTGGATTGCGCATGGTGGTGTCCATGGCGGGTCAGGGCGCCCACTGCATCTTGCCCTTGGCGGCATCAGCGTTTCCATGTTTCTGACAGCCGTGACGACCTGGATCATCCTTGCAAGCGGTCCACAGGTGCCTTCGCTTCTCTTCTGGTTGTCGGGGGGCTTTCAAGGCCGTTCTTGGACACAGCTCATGTTCATGACGCCGTGGGTGCTGATCGGGTGCATAGGTGCCTTGTTGTGTCACCGTGTTCTCGCAATGCTTTCTCTTAGTGAGCAAGCCGCTGCTGGCATGGGGGTACAGTTGCAGCTTTGGAAGCCGGTTCTTTTGCTTTTTGCTGTTTTGCCAGTGGCGGGTATCGTTCCGGTTGCGGGACCTATCGCCTTTGTCGGCCTTGCGTCGCCCCATATTGCCAGATTACTTAAACCTTCCGGTCCGTTAGGCACCATGGCGCTAACCTGCGCTATCGGAGGCTTTATCGTCGCATTAGGTGATGTCATAGCGCGAAGCATTGCTCCGCCGCGCGAGTTGCCGTTGGGCGTGATAACAGCTTTAATTGGCGGTCCTGTCTTTATCTGGCTCGTGCAGCGGCGAAACTCCAATCTCGGAGGCTCGCGATGAGTGAGACTGCGGTTCGCAGAAAAAATCTGCCTATTGGCACGGTACTGCTCCTGTTTTTCATGATGCTACTCTCGCCTGTCGTGGCGGTGCTGCTTGGCGTGGTGGATATTCCGCCTGCAGACATTCTGGCTGTATTTCGGGGAACAGCGTCGAGGGATGTTCAGTCAATCATTTGGGACATGCGTATTCCCCGCGTGCTGGTTGGGGCCGTGGCGGGCATTCATTTGGCTGTGGCAGGCCTCATCCTGCAAAACGTCACCAAGAACCCCTTGGCCGATCCCTCAATCATGGGCATTTCTCAAGGAGCCACCCTCGCTGTTAGCCTGTTTTTGGTACTGTCCGTTTATATCCATTATACCGGCACGACGACAATTCCTGAGCTTCCACTCGAGTGGCTCCCAACTATCGGCGTCATCGGTGGCGCAATGGCTGGTGGGCTGATTTACCTGCTGGCTTTTCGAACCGAGCTTGGGCCACTGCGCATAACGCTTTGCGGCATTGCGGTCGGTGCCGTTCTACATGCTATTGCCATAGGTCTTATTGCCGGCTGGGGCTCAAACAGGTTGGATGTGCTTTTGGAATGGCTGTCGGGCAGCCTCTATGCGCGCAGTTGGGAACATGTTGTTTTCCTGCTGCCCTATACCGCAGCTGGCTTGATATTCCTGCCGCTCATTCGCCGCCCGCTGGAAATGTTGCGGCTGGATTCGACCGTAGCACAATCCTTCGGCCTTTCTTATCAGAGACAGTTCACACTGGCTCTTTTCCTCTCCTGCCTTCTCGCATCCAGTGCCGTAGCAACCGTAGGCCCAATTGTTTTTATCGGTCTCGTTGTTCCACATCTTGCGCGATACGTTGCTGGCAGTCGCACGAATCTGATCCTGCCTCTCACCGTTGCTTTGGGTGCAATCGTCGTCACCCTCGGTGATCTAGCGGGCCGCATCCTCGGCCAGGCTGAGGAAATTCCCATCGGTGTCATCACTGCCATTCTTGGTGTGCCGGTTCTTATCTTTATTCTTCGGAAAACTCCTTGAGGTCTCCATGCCCCTCTCCTGTTCCAATCTTTCCGTCCAATATGGAAAGCGTAAAGCACTCAATCGGTTGTCGCTAACGCTTCAACCGGGAGAAGTTCGAGCTCTCATCGGCCCGAATGGCTCTGGCAAAAGCACAGCGCTGCAAGCTCTGGCAGGGTTGGCAAAGCCGAGCGAAGGCAATGCGGCGATAGACGGTGTAACGGTTTCATCCCTTTCAAGACGACAACTGGCAAAGCGGCTGGCCTTTCTGCCGCAACAACCTGTGGCACCGGATGAGATGACTGTTGAGCAACTGGTCCGCCAAGGCCGCTTTGCGCATGTTGGCTTGTTGCGAAGCTATAAAGCGGAGGATGAAGCGGCCATTCAATGGGCTTTGGAATGTACCGGCCTAGCCGGTCATGCGAACCGAATTCTGCGGGAGCTTTCCGGCGGTGAAAGGCAGCGGGCTTGGATATCCGCTGCTGTGGCACAGGAAGCACAAGTTTTGTTGCTGGATGAACCAACTTCGTTCCTCGATATCGGCTATCAGATCGAAGTGCTGGATCTGGTGCACCACCTGAGCAGAGAGCGCGGCGTGACCGTCATCATGGCAATTCACGACCTCAACCAGGCCATGTCCGTTTCAGATCGGATATCGCTGCTGGCCCAGGGTGAACATTTGTTTGACGGCAAGCCGGACGATCTTGCACGAAGCGGCCTGATCGAACAGGTATTCCGCGTGAAGGGCCGGTTCGTCGATATCGCCCCGGATGCTCCACCCCATTTTGATGTAGAGCTTGCGCGCCGTAGCGCTTTGCGTGCCTGACGTCAGCCCCCTGCCTCATCGGCAGGGGGTATTTCGCAACTTAGAAAGGCTTAAACAGCCGGAAAACGACTTTGGTGGTTGAATAATAGGTGAGCGCGTCGGCAAAACTTGGGGTCCAATTACTCTTTGAGTAAGGTATGAAACCATCAAAGTTCAGCTTGCGCGCAGAAACCTTGAAACCCGTGGCCTCGAAAACTTCTGCATAATCGGTGATCGAACGATCCTGCACAACGGTATGCGTTTTCTCGGCAACCAGCCTGCGCCACTGCGGCCATAGAGGATTATCTGTGTGGCAGCCGGTCACCGCATAATAAACGCCACCAGGCTTCAACGCCTGCCAAACTTCAGACGCATGACGTGCAATATTTTCGATGAGGTAGATCACCTCATGGCTGAAGGCCAGATCGAACTCTTCACTCCATCCATCAAGATGCGCAACGGCTTGGTATTGAACAGGAAGATTCCCCTTCAAACTGTTCGCTTTGGCGATGGACTGCTCCGCTATATCAATCCCTAATGCTCTATGAAACGGACGCTGCGAATGCAAAAGACGCAAGAAACCGCCTTGATTACATCCAAAATCAAGCACGGCTTTACCCGTAAGATCGCGTTCGGGGATGAGGTCGATGATATGTCGCCATATGGGGGCATGGCCGTCTGCCATCGCATCTTCCGCATCCGGATCAATATACCAGGTGGAAATCGTTTTGATTGTGTCACTGCCCAGTTGCGCCATAACATCATCCACTAAAATACTACTGCTCTGAAATATTCAGTCAAATCCACTATGTGAATACCGACATAACGGCAAAACAGATAGCCTGCCTCTCAGGTTTTTTCATGTGTTTTTATCAATTGACGATTCTCGCCTGGGGCTCGTTTTAGCAGCGGCAAAGAGCTACAAGGCAAATCAAAATATATCGCAACTCTGCCCTCCGGTTAGGATTATTTCCATGAGCGGCTCCACATTCGATATCATCGATCAACGCTTCCGCCACCTCATTGTGCCAAGCGCGGCGTTAGAAGAATTGTATAGCGACGGTCGTTGGACAGAAGGCCCCGTATGGTTCGGTGACCAAAATCTGCTCCTCTTCAGCGACATTCCGAATGAACGGATTCTTCGCTACGTTGATGGTCAATCTGTTTCGATTTACCGTCAGCCAAGCAATTTCGTGAATGGTAACACGCGTGATCGCCAAGGGCGCCTCATCTCCTGTGAGCACGGCGGACGTCGCATCATACGCACGGAAACAGATGGCCGCATTACGGTTCTGGCTGATGGTTATAAGGGTAAGAGGCTGAATTCACCCAACGACGTGGTGGTGAAATCTGATGGTACGATTTGGTTCTCCGATCCCACCTACGGAATCATGTCTAATTACGAAGGGTATAAAGCGGAACCGGAGCAGGAGAAACGAAATGTATTCCGGTTCGATCCCGCCAACGGTGAACTCGTTTCGGTCGTCGATGATTTCGGCCAGCCAAACGGCCTAGCATTTTCACCTGATGAGACCCGTCTATATATCGCTGATTCAGCGCGCAGCCATGATGACGCAGCCAAACCTGTGATCCGGGTTTTTGATGTCGTAGATGGCAGGAGACTTTCCAATGGTCGGGTGTTTTGCGAGCTGGAAAATGGCGTTCCCGACGGCTTTCGGCTGGATATCTATGGAAACCTGTGGACCAGCGCTGGCGACGGCGTGCACTGTTTTTCCTCTGGCGGCAGTTTGCTCGGTAAAATCCTTATTCCACAAACTGTCTCAAACCTCTGCTTCGGAGGTCCAAGGCTTAATCGCCTTTTCATAACCGCCACGCGATCGCTTTATTCAATTTATACCGCAACAATAGGGATCTGACGGTGTGGTGAAAGCGAATTCATGCATCGTCGTTGATGAAGCAGCAAGTGGCCAATCATCTACAATCTTAGATAAGTTTAATACTGCTGCAACGCCGTGCAATGTTTGCGCGTTGCCGATAAGCCACAATTTCAAGTAATAGTAGCTGAAATTCAACACATTGGCGAAACTGATATTGTATCACCGCCTTGCAATGCTAGTTTCCAGAAAATTCGAGTGATTTGTGGGGATTGTGATGCGAAAGATCGGTTCGATCTTATTGTGCTTGGCATTAGCAGCATGCGCGAGGCCGTCAGACGGCCCCTCTCCCTCCAGCTTCTACAATGCGAAAGACCCATCAACCGGGCAGAACATTCCGGTTGTTCGCCTTTCTCAGGCTCATCTGTCGTCTGTAAATACAGCACCACTTGCCTATAACCCCGCAGATCCAGGCCTCTCGATCTTCCGTTCGAATGGTGCAAGCGATGTTCGCCTGCGGCGTGGCGATGTCATTGAGGTCACGATCTTCGATACGGGAGAAGAGGGTCTGTTCTCATCCGCCAATAGCAAGACCTTGCCACTTGGGCGCTTCACGGTTGATTCATCGGGCAATGTCGTCCTGCCATTCGTTGGCAAGCAACGCGTTCTCGATTCCTCACCTGAAGCTCTACAAACCCGCATCGTCGGCGGTTTGAAGGGCTCTGCCGTTAATCCGCAAGCTGTGGTGACCGTGGTCGACCGTCCCGGCAATGGAGTGACCGTTGGTGGAAGCGTTCGCACACCCGGTCGCGTGGCACTGTCTGCGCGCAAGGAAAAGGTTACAGATGCAATTGCACTTGCCGGAGGCGCCTTGTCTGCGCCAGCCAGTGCGACGGTCACTTTGATGCGTGGCTCGCGAAAGGCAACGGCTCCGCTCTCTCGCGTTCTGAACGAAGACAGACAGAATGTTTATCTGCTGCCTGATGATCAGATCTTTGTGCAGGACGCTGCACCAAGTTTCACCGTGATGGGTGCATTCAAAAGTACCGGCGAATTCAAGTTCGAGCCCGGCCAGCTCACGCTATCCCAAGCAATCGGCCGTGCCGGTGGATTGCTGGATGATCGTGCGGATGCAAGCCAAGTCTATATTCTGCGCAATCAAACCAAATACACCACTGTGCAAACGAGCGCCGGCAAAACACTCACAACCACGACAGCCGTATCCAACAAGCCTGTCATCTATCGCGCGGATATGAAGGATATCGCCAATCTGGCGCTGGCGCAGCAGTTCCAAATGGCGAATGGCGACATTCTTTATGCCGGAAATTCTGGCTTGGTTGATTTTGCAAAACTGTTCAATGTCTACCAGAAGTCTCCGAACCTGCCTGCGGCCGCACCACCTGTTTCGCCAAGCAATTGAGGTAAATCGGTTAGCTGTTCAAGCAGATTGAACGCGAACAACAAGGGCTGTCACGTTATCGGGGCAGCCGGCAATCAGCGCATTTTCGATCAGAATACGCGGCAGTTCTGCGGACTTATCTTCGAGCATGGTTTCTGCGACTGATCGTTCCGAGAGACAGCGCAGCAGCGAACCACTGCATAAAAGAAATATGTCGTCTGGTCGGATTTCCTCAACCAGGCTTTCGGTCTGCAAGGTCGCGTCCAAACCCAGAGCTTTGGAAAGCGACCGGCGCATGCCAATCTGCACGTGATCCCGGGTCAAGCATCGTAACATGCCGTCTCGAAAGAGATAGCAACGGCTATCTCCAGACCAAAGAACTGCAAAATTCGCACTCTCCAGAACAAGGAGCGCGATACTAGCAACAGCGGATCTTGCGGAGGCGGGATTTCCGTTGCGCGATCGTAGCAGGGTGTTTGCGCTTCCAAGTTTCCCCTTAAGCTCTCTGAGACGTTGGTCCATTGGACCATCCATCACCGCCTGGCCTGCCAAATGCACCGCTAGTTTTGCGGCTTCGGCCGAAGTTTGTGTTTCACCTGAGCCACAGGACACCCCAAACAGGCCTGCTGGCGCTGAAGCAAGAAGCGCATCTGAAATAGGCTTCCCCCGGGTTCCGGCATGAGTTTGGAAACTATGTGTCCAACTGAGGTGCGATACCATCTCGGTGGCGGAAACTGCTGCCACAGGCTGCCCGGAGACTGCTGGCGGCGGCGCGGCCTTCACATTCCGGTGTGCATCTGTACGGTCGGCTGAAGTGGTAAAAAAGCGGAGGAAGTCGTCCTTCTTTGGCGCACCTTCATTACGAAAGCCCTGCACGTCCCTTGAGCCAGGCAAGACGGTCCACCAAAGGCTTTCGCGAGTGGATCGATTTGCTCTTTTCACATCACCGTCCCGGGAGTTGATAGGGCGAATACGGCGCAGTTTTTGCAGCCCTTGCGTAAAGCTATCGAGTTGAAAGTCCCGGCGTTGGCCTCCTTCGGCCATAGCCTCCAAAGCAGTGAACCAGCTCTCATCTTTGTAGAACTTGAAGGGATGCTCATCGGCCTGATGGATCTGACTGAGCAGAACCAGTGGAAACTCGCGGCCTACCCGATCAGCGCTCGCAACCATGACCCCCGCTATCGCGTGGCTAGACCAGAGCCCTTCTTCGATAATGAATCGCCAAGGTGGCATGGTTTGGAAAGCATGCTTCCAGCGACCGCCCAAACTCTCCTTCGCTGTCTGCAAGCCAGCTTGCAACCAATCCTGGAGTGTTCGCTGGAGATTAGAGGATAGGCCCCAGCCCACGAAATCCCCATGCGTGGGCAGCTTCCCGAAGAAGCCAATCCGGTCCAGTTCCTTCAAACCATGCAAATTCGCCTGGTCCTGCACGGCCATCAGAACTGCCTCGGGCATGAAAAACTACCGAGCGCCGGCAGCCTGAACGGATTGAGGACAGAACCAAACTGCACATCGAACTGTGCAACTTGGTCGCCGCGTGAAAACTCGGCACGAAATAGGTTTGGTTGGCCTCCTTGGCTGAGCTTGGCGCTATCAAAGAGGCGAAATGCCGACCAATCCCCAGTCGTCGTCAAAGCCTGCTGCCAACCGCCGGGTTGAAACGCGAGGCGTGAACTGTTGCTGGCTTGTGCGGCTGGCCAGGTAACGGATTTGGATAGAACCGGCCCATGGAAATAGACCACTTTCTCCCCTCCAAGTTCCAACATCACCGCATTGGCAGCCTGAGTGAGGGATACTGGCGTGATGTTGATTGAGACCGCAGGCTCCTTGGCGCCGTTCGGGAAGAAGGCGCGCGTGATCTGATCGGCCTTATCGAATTCTGCGATCGCTTCGCTCGGTATGCTTGCCGCGCCAAAGGTGCCTTTCCATCCCCATGGCGAGGCACTGGTATCTACGAAAGCCTCAAGATTATCCTTGAAGAAGGTTTTCAGCAGCCCTTCCGGCCCGAAAAGGCGAACGAAATCGCTCATAGCTACATCGGTTGTCGATTCACGGTCAAACGGATAGCGACCGGAAAGGGCGTTGGTGCAGTAAGAGGCTGACTCCGCTGCCCAACGATCTGCAATGCGCGCTCGCGCGGATCGAACCGCCAGCGAACCAATATCCGCAGCCACGCCTGCCATCCAGGTATCGAGAGGTGCTGGCATTTGGCGTGCCTGTTGAAGCAGATCCTGATTGGCGGTGGTCAATTGACCGTCTACATCAAACACTTTCGCAATGGTTGCGGTGGATGTCGATGCGCGCGAAAGCTGGTCACGCAATTTCTGTAAAGTGCTGATCAGTTGCTTTAGCGGCGGAAGGGGCTTCTCAGTGCCATCGACGCTTTGAGGGGCAGCTTCAACACCTTGCGTGGGCAGGATTTCGCGAAGTTTTGCGTAAGGATCCGGCAAGGACGAAAGGGACATGATATTTCGGTTACCCTCATCTGCTGTCGAAATTGCTCCTGTTACCAGCGCATCGGGCGATCGCAGATCTGTTGAACTCGCGACGGAGCGAACCAAGCCTTCGACGGGATTGGGTTCCACGGTCAGCAGTCTCAAGGTTTCCGCAGCGTTCGCCAGGGTTTGCGGTGTCTTCACACGCAGATCCGCTAGGATTGATCGCCATTGCTGCTCAAACTCAGCAAGATAAAGCTGAAGGGCAGCATCCGAAATTTGGCTCACAGAGATTTCCGCCGGATTGGAAGTGCCCCTAACCCATTCCTCGCCAATGGCGTCACGGGCTGCATCGTCCAATCTTGACCGTACAACCGTTTGAAACCCGTTTGCTGTCAACAGGCCTGGCAAACCGACCCGTAAACCAGCGCCTGAAGCTCGCTCAAACGCCTGCTCACCCAAAGGGCCGAGAGCACCAGATGGCGTCCAAGAGGCGAGCTTGCGTGCCTCTGGATAGTTTTTCAGAATTTCGAACGCCCTAGATGCGACAGTAATATCGCGAACCTTGATCCTGGTTTCGGCAATCAGCCGGTTATCCAGTTCTATAGGCGGAATAACCCCTTGTACGAGTGCCGAAGCATGTCGTAGCAGTGATTTTCGGGTCGCTGCTCGGCCATCGCCTGGAAATAGCGACATGAAAATATCATCTGCTTGCTGTTCGGCAAATTCTCGATCAACCGCTCCAATACCGCCTAGCATTCCATAGAATTTCAGGGCGTTGAACGCCTTCTGTGGATCCTTGTCGTTTTGCATATCCCGCTGCAACTGCACCATCAATCGCGGCAATAGCAGAGCATTGAGCGCTCGCTGATAAGCATCGCGCTGACGCCCTTCCACCTTCTCCTGTTGGTCGAGCCCGAAGCTGACAGGCCATGCCCTCGCCTGCTCGAAGTCATCTGGAATTGTAGCGAGGTTATCGAGTGCCGGCAAAATTCGCAGAAAGTCCGTGTCTTTGACATCTTGAACAGGGATGCCGCGAGCAAGCTGCTCATAAGCGTTCAAGCGCTTATCGGCGTTTGCGAGTGCGGCACTATTTTGAACATAGGTCGCAATCCAGCTGGTTAAAACGACAGCCACCAGAACGGCAGCCAGTGCATAGGTTGCGCGCCGTATGAACAGTTGACGTCTGCTCAAACGCTTATCGCGGGCGACAAGCGAAGCCTCTTCAAAAATGACGTCGTGGAACAGCCTCTTGAGGAAATAGCTACGACGCGGACGTGCCTGCAGCGCTTGCGCCATTTCCTCTTGCGTCTGGGTGCCAGAGGCGAAGTAGACGCCGCGCAGCAATGGCGGCTCCATAAGTTTCGATCCAGCGCAAAGCTCTGGCATGACCTCGACCAGACGCTCTCGCAACAGCGCAAGTTGGGCAGGAAAGCGAAAAATCCTGCCGCGAACATCTGAATTCGGCTCCTGTTGAAGTCTTTCCAGCAGAAGGGAGTTCACCCTCTCCTGAAGAAGGGCAAATTCCATGGCAAAGGTATCGGGCAGGTCAGACGCTTTTTCGCTTTTTTCCAAGTCAAAGGTCATGCCCCAGACCTGTTCGCGATCCGATTTTCCGAACCCGTCAAAAAAATCGACGAAGCCTGTCAAGAGGTCGGCTTTTGTCAGAACGAGATAGACAGGCACTCGCACCTGCAACTGCTGGTCCAGCTCTGCCAATCTCTGTCGGATAATGCGAATCTCTTCCTTTTGCGCCTGCGGATCGCGCTCTAAAAGGTCTCCGATAGACAGCGTAATCAAGGCGCCGTTAATCGGCTGCGAGCGTCTGTACTTGCGAAGAAGATCGAGAAAACCTTCCCAGCCTGCCTTTGCCGTACCGTTCAGGTCTTCCTGCGTTGTGTAGCGGCCAGCAGTATCGATCAGGATCGCTTCATCGGTGAACCACCAATTGCAGTTCCGCGTGCCGCCAACGCCCTGCACAGAATTGCCGCCCAGCGCGTCCCCCAGCGGAAAGTTGAGGCCCGAATGCGTAAGCGCGGTGGTCTTACCGGAGCCAGGTGCACCGAAGATGACGTACCAAGGGAGTTCGTAAATATAGCCGAAACGTTTGCGGGTTACACGGCGCAACAACTGGAGGGCGTCTTTCAGCCGTTGATGGATTTCAACAACTTCCGCCTTCTGGCTGGCTTCAGCTTCCTGCTCAGCGCTTCTCTCAATCCCATCGACCAATTCCGCATCACGTTTGCGACTGCGGATGATCGTGACCACCATATAGATGATCCACGCCAGCACGAGAACGCCGATGGTGACGATCCGGGCGTTGACACTGACCAGTGGCTTCCATTGGCCAAAGGCAAGCAGGTAACCGTAGAACCAGATGATGACGCAAAGGGCTATAAGCCAAATGACCGAGATGAAGCGTCTGCCGAGCAAACCGGCATAGGCTTCGACATAAGAACGGATTGTATAAAAATAGCTCAATGGGTTCATTGGGCGCTACCCGGTGTTTTACCTGCTTCGGGTTCTGGTTGCGTGCGAACAGCAGGCGCGGTGATGCCTGCCTCGTTCAGCCGCTGGCGAGGATCCGTCAGCACTAGGATCTCTGTCCGCCGGTTCATTTCCCGGCCTTCAGGGGTGGTGTTAGGCGCGATGGGGTCACTATCGGCACGGCCTTCCGTTAAGATGGCTTCGGGACCGGTGTATGCTGAAAGGATCTCGCCGACCGCCTTGGCTCGTGCCTCGGACAGGTGCCAGTTGGAAGGAAACTGAACGGTGCGAATAGGCGTGTTATCCGTGTAACCCACAACAACCGCCCTAAATTGCTCACCTGCCAGCGCGCCGCCAATCCGCTCCAGCAAGCCGCGAAATTTATCGCTCACCTCAGCGCTGCCCACGTCAAACAATCCTGAATTGTTGATGCGGATGCGCAAGCGGCCATTGGCATCGGAGAGGGAAACGAGGTTTTTCTCCACCTCTGGCTGAAGGAACGCCATGAAGTTTTGCAGCGGCGATGGCTTGGACGGTTGCTCCGGCGCCTTTTGAGCCGGAGCAGGTTCCTCTTTTTTCGCTTCAACGGGCTTTTCATTGACCGGCGGCGCGGGTGGCACAGTCAAGGCCACGCTTGGCGTTTCGTGTGGCGGAAGACTTGCCATTCGAGACAATGTACCATCCGATACGGAGTTGAGGGAGAACGTGAAGAAAATATATCCAAGACCGAAGAGCAGCGCGAGAATGGAGAGCAACGTCCATAGGGCCGTGGCAGTTTTCAGCGGCTTGTGACGTGCGGCAACGCCTCTCCAATGAGGTGAAAGCTCTCGCTCGAATATACCGTATTGGCCAAGAAGTGTCTTGTAGAGACTGTCTCTGACACGCCCCAGTTCCAGGTTACCACGCGGCGAAACTCGCATTCTGCCTTCGAAAGCGAGGGACAGGCAGAGGTAGATGAGAAGAAGAATATCCTTGGACGAGCCAGGAGACTGGTGAAAATGATCGAGAAGATCGAAGACCTTTTCACCGCCCGTTACATCCATGTGGAAGGTGGAGACCAGCCCGGAACGCGCCCAGCCCGCAGCTACGCCCCATGGCTTACTGAGCACCACATCATCAACCGTTGCACAGACCACGTAGTGCGCAGCTCTTGCACGCTCCGGCGCAATGCGCGCTGCGGATAAATCCCGCTCGTAGGCATTGACGGCGGCGATAGACACACGACGCAGCTCATCAATATCAGGCTGTTCGGAAGTGTGGCGAATGGCATGTGCAAGGTTGAGAAGCGGTGCTGCCGACCGTACCAGCGTCGGCACCTCATCTCCACCAAGTGTAAAGTCCTTGACCAGCCGTTCCGTCGACCACCCCCCGGGAGATGAAGCACGGCCTGCCGCGCTCGGATCTTGCTGCGCCGGGTTGATGATATCATCGAGGAAATCCGACATGGTACCGGGGGACTGACGCTTGTTCACACCATCCTCATCCAGATCGACAATGGTTGGCAAATCCTGCCAGGAACTGCTGTCTTTGTTCATTCTCTCAAGGCCCACAGTTCCATCTCAAGCCCTTGGAACTCACCCGAAAGATGTAGGGCGATGGCACCAGAGGTCTCAAGCTGCTTCCACAAGGGATTTTGGGTGTCCAACTCGAAGTAGATCGTTCCAGACCTATAGGGCAACTGCCGCGGTAAGACCGGAAGCGGACGCACTGGAATACCGGGCAAGGCGACATTGACCAATTCGGCAATACGCTCCACCGGCCCCACCTTGATCTGGGCGGGAAGCTTGCGGCGTATTTCTTCGGCGGGCATATCGGCGCGGACGGCCAGCACAAAGCCCGCATCTCTGAGCAAGGTGCGATCATGGATCGTACCAACGCGTACGCCGTGCCGGCGCTCAGCCAGCTCAATGGCGACTGCTGATTGTTCAAGGACTGCCGAGAGCGAGGTCCGCAGATCGTCGAACACTGCGGCGAAGGTGGATTTCAGGTCATCATGACGATAGGGCGGAAATTCCGTTGCCCGTTTGCGCTCGGTTGTGAAGGTTGAAAGCTCGCCCGCCAGCTGGATACAAAGCTCATAGAAATTCATGGGATGAAGGCGCGTTGCATTGGCCGCCATGTGATGCAGCAGAGGATCAGCCCGGTTGAGGATCTGCAGCAGGAAATAGTCCCCGACCTCTGCTGTTCCCCGAATGGTGGGGTCCCCAATACGGTCTGCAATGGCTTCGGCGCGATGCCTGACAATGCCGAGCAGTTCTTTCATCAATTCCGATAAGCGAGGCTCGGCTGCACAGTTCAAGCTCGGCGCGAGGTAGTCAGGATCGAGAATGACGGCACGGTCCGAGCGAACCTCAATGATACGCGCAACGCCGATCAGATCGAACCCGGACAAGTCGTCGCCCGATTTCAGGTAACGAAGGTTCAGCCGCCCGACTTCAATGGGTGCCATGAAATCCGTTTCAACATTCGCATCGGGCGCTTCATAGGGAGAAGCCACATGGCGAACCTGATGCAGAGCTGCTGTGCCGTTCAGCGCTATATCCGCCCTGCCCGGTTGGCGCGTGGGTAGAGCGAGATAGATGACCGCGTTCTTCACGGTTTCATCCAGCTCCAGTGCCGGTGGAAGATCGCAATCAATGGGTGCTTCAAAGGCAGTACCGTCTGGAAGAATGCCGCGAAGATTACTCACGGAGAAACGCCCGATAGCCAGAGCGCTTCTATCGATCTCAATGGCCGCCACCCCCCAGGGATAGGGTGAAAGCGTGCGCATGGTGGTGCTGATCAAGCGCTCCGTCCAACGATCTGCCTGCTGAAAATGCTGAACCCGGAGAAACATACCCTCGCTCCAGGCAACACGGTTCTCATACCTCATCCGGTATACTTCCTTCCTTGGAGGCGCTTGGCTCACCTCCGGTCTCATCTGATGCTGATGTCAGGTACGAACTGCGCAGCAAATCGGCGGTGGAAAGCTTCTTTCCCCCTTGTTCGAATTGCTGGCTATAAAAGCGCCAATAGGTCGCTTGTTGGAGAAAAGCAAAACCGGGCCTTTGCTTCGCGTCCGCCCGAACTTCCACGATGCTTGGATCAAACAGGCGCGCGGATTCGCTAAACAAGGTTTCGAGCGCTTCATTCACGCGCATCTGTTTGGAAAGAATTGCTTCCAGTCGGCCAGCCAATTCTCGCGCATGATTATCAGAGAATGAAAGCCCTACCATACCATCATGTTCTGACAGCTTCAGAGTGGAAAAGCTTTGATCGAGGGCCTGTTCCAGCTGCCGTACCAGGGCGTCCAGTCGTGGGCTGGGATTTGCAGCCAGCTGCGGCTCGAAGAGAGGTTCCACCGCGTTTGGTGTTATACCTGTAGAGCTTTGAGCGGGCTCATCCTGTCTCACAGAACGACTGATGCCGACAGAAACCCGCGTGGCAGCGCTGTGCTCCAGCACATGCCCAAGACCGGTTTCGGGCTCGCCCTCTTCCCACCAATTATCAGGCAGTAATTTGCTTGGCTTTTTCGGGTCAGGAGCGCCGTTCCAGCCGATCTCAACATTACGCGACGACGGTGCGCCCGGCTTTGGATTCTGAATGAATGCAAGCGGATCGTCCAGCTCGCGCGGACCAAGCGGGCCGGAGGCTATGCGACCCGCTGGCACGACATCCGAAAGAATGGAGGATATGGTCAAAGGCTCAGAACTTAGAGCAAGGTTCTGACGAGGATCGTCGTGATATTCGCTTCGCTCACGGTGGATAGCGGCCCGATAGGTGTAATTGCCGATCACGACAATGCTTTGATCGCGAAGGACAGCCGTCTGCCCATCATGCAGCCAAGCACCTTCGACAGAGGCCCCATGCGGACTACAGTTTTCCAATATGAACCGATCACCTTGCCGCTCGATGAGGCAATGAACGGCGGCGATCGAAGTGTCAGCGGGCTTAATTTGCCAATCGCAGTCAGCGCCGCGCCCAAGCGTTTTCCGCCCCCGCTCAAGCGTCCAAGAAGACGCAGATCCGTCGTGATGCTGACGCGGTGCTTCAAGGATCAGTTCAAGATGCATGGCGCAACTCCCCGATCAATTTTTCAACGGACCCTGCCTGTATGACAGCATCTCCGCTATCTTCATGCGCGGGCGCGGTCCTTGCCCAAGAATTCCAACCAAGCCGCGGAGGATCGCCTGCGCGCCCCAATTGGCACATCGGCACATCTTCCCGCCGAAGAATGACCTGAACATCGAAATCCAGGGTCGGGCCAACATAAAGGCGTGTCAGTGCAACGATTTCACGAATTGAACGGCTGTCCGGCGAAAGGCGCATATAATCGCCGTAAGATAATGGCCCGATGACGAGCCTGAACGCACCTGTCAGATCACGCAATCTCTCACCCGCGCTGGCATTAGTGCCAAGCACGAGGCCTTGCGGCTGGCCAAGCGAGCTTCTTTCACTCATCGGAATCTGCAACCAGCGCGGCCTGAATTGATCCACTTTAACCGACGCACCGGTCAACTCTGTCAGCATGGCGGCGAGCCCTGCGGCTGAGCGGGTTCTGTTTGCGAAGAACCCCGAAAAGCGCAAGACGAAATTTTTATCTATTTCCGCATGGCTGATGGTGCGACGTGTGCCAAAACCACCAAGAGAAAGAAGCGTTTTAAAGAAGCCGCTTTCCGCATTGCTCCCCTGCCATCGCAACCACCGTGCCAAGCGATATTTTTCGGTAGCATCTGCAAAGAGTTCGCTGATCCGGCTGTTGAAAATATCTAGAAAGGCGGAGAGAGAGCGCGACCGCTGCCGCTCCTCGTGCATGACAAGCTGATTATAAGACGGAGGCAATGAGCCGACCGGCCCGCTGAGGCTCGCAAGCAGCGTCTTGATCCTGTTGCGCTTTTCCTGTCGCGTGAAACCCGAAACGGCAACAGGTGAAGGTTCGACGCCAATCGGCGCAACGATATCGAGCCCCTGAGGGCTGGCGCGCTGAGCAACACGGAGTGCAGTCACCGGTTCAAAGCTTCCGGGGTCCTGCGATAACCGCTCCGTCAGAGTATCTTGTGTGTAATCGACCGACCGCGCGTCCATCTGGGCCTCACAAGAGCGGTCGTTCGGCTGCACGCGCAGGCCACCGGGCAACAGGTTCGCTGATACCCTTCATGAAAACGGTGAGGCGCGTGTAGCTGTTGATGGATGTGTAAAGGCCGAAGAAGCGATCGAGAATGCTGCCGAAAAGGTAGGCTGAGGCCTGATCAATCGCATTCGGGT
Organism: Affinirhizobium capsici; assembly: GCF_977018625.1. Classification (NCBI taxonomy): domain Bacteria; kingdom Pseudomonadati; phylum Pseudomonadota; class Alphaproteobacteria; order Hyphomicrobiales; family Rhizobiaceae; genus Affinirhizobium; species Affinirhizobium capsici. Next base: position 63,609 of record NZ_CDRNXD010000005.1, read on the forward strand.
CGAACGTTAACGCGATATCGGTCCCGGGAACCATTCCACCATGCGGCATTCGCGCCAGCGAAGACTGAGCTTGAAGGCTGACAATCGCCTCTGCAAACTGTCGAGTTTCTGGGCTATCCCTAAAATTGTAGAGCGACAGGATATCTTTCAGTGCACCGCCATTACCATCAGTGAGCGAGAGATGATTGAGCAGGAGATGTGAGATGAGACGCCAGTTTCGTCCTTCCTGATCGTTCATCCGCACCGAAGGCGTTGGTGGAAGCAGGGCTTGCACTCCACCAACGGCTTCATGGCCGGAAGCAAGCTGTAAGTAGGGATGACCTCCACCGAACGGCAACTGCTCTGGCAGATCCCGATTTAGGCAAAGGGCATCGACGCTGGCAACCGTATCGACAGGGCTGGCAAAGCGCCGTTCGCGATCGACGAAGGCTATATCTGTGTCGCTGGTACGATCATCCTCATTGAATTGGCGGCTGATCTGCCAGAATGTGGTTGAACCATCAGGTTTGTGCGCGCGCCCAAAGAAGGGGCGGCTCGTTTCCCGCGTTCCGTTCGGTGTCGTCAAAGTCACGCTTTCGACCGAGTAGATCTCACGTGTTTTTTGCCGCCGCGCATCGGGAAGAAGACGATATTCCGTGCGTGTACCATCGATAGCGATGGGTTCGCAGGCTTGCCGGAAAAGATTGACGATTGGCGTGGCATGCAGAGCAAAATCACGGGCGGAAACTGTCCGCTCAAGTTTGGGGTTGGCTGCATTCAGATAAACGAAGATTTCAAGTGTTTCCTCGCGCCAGCCTTCCAAACCGGAAATTTCCACAAAGAGCGACTTCTGCGGCAGGGCAAAGAATTCTGTCAGCAATCGGTAACCGTGAAAACTTGGCGCTGGATAGGGAAGCAGAGCCTCCTCCGAACTAAAGCCGATCGGTCTCAGGTTCCGGCTGGGCAGGATGTGAGGCTGCATGTCACCAGAATGGCGGGCCAAGGCTATGCCGACGGTATGATTGCAAAGCAGTTCATGGATTTGAATGGCCTGTTGCCAGGGAGCGGCAATATACAAGCGGAGCCTTGACAGGCCGAGGCTGCTTATCGGTTGGCGCGCATCGCGTGATCGAAGGGAAAGCCTCAGGCAACCCGTGACACCGGGGAAAGATACTGGCGGAGCATCAATCGGCTGCCCCATGAGCCTTGCGGCTGCAAGATCAATCGGTGCCACAGCGACATCCTGGCTGGTGCGAAACCGGCAGGTTTCACCAGCTACCGGCTCTGCCAGCACTTCCGTGTGGCGCGGAACGATTTGTTCCCCCGCGAGAGTTTTGGCCGGTTCAAATTGAACAACGGACATAGAAGGCAGCGGTGCGAGATAATGGGGATAAAGAGTTTCCAGTAGGCTATCGGTGAGTTCCGGAAACTCATCGTCCAGCTTTTGGCGCACACGCGCTGCCGAATAGGCAAAGCTCTGAACCAACCGTTCCACATGAGGGTCATCTATGACTTCCGCCGTCATGCGAAGACGACCGGCTATCTTTGGAAAGCTTTCCGCAAAACGGCTAGCACGCTGGCGCAGTGCAGCCAGTTCTTCATTGTAGCGGGCTAGGAAGCCTTCAGCCATCGCTGCCCTCCACCTGAATTCGCTGTGACGATGGGTCAATAACGGATTCGAAGCTGATGGGCGGCATACCCTCGTGAAGGCGGAAGGTTGCTTCAATACGCATCCGAAGTGCACGAGCAGTGACACTGCGGCTCTTCAAAATGGTAACTCTGACATTGGACAGCCGTGTTTCGAAGCGGCTGATGCTGCGTTCAATAGAACGGGCAAGCCCTAGCTTTGCTTCATCTGTCATAAGATTTGCAGCGACCGCGCCGTCGACGCCATAATTGCGCAACGAGTTTTGCAATTCGATAAGTTCGCCCTTCGGCGTTTCAATGCAGCGCCGAGTGTTCAGCAGCATTTCAAGATCGCGCCGAATAGCCTCGCGCATCTCGCGGATCTGGTCTGCGTAGCTGAGAGGCGGATCGACGGGGCTGAAAGGTGCATCATCTAGCAACCGATCTAGAACCGATCGAGTGATCTGCCGCTCTCTTGGCCGGAAAATGTCGAGAGGATCAGCCATGGACAAGCTTTTGCCCAGCAGTTGACGCGTTATCAGATGGTGCAGCAAGCTCTTCGATGTCGCTCATCGGAACAAGCTGATCGCCTACAAGGAAACAACGGTGCCCGGCGCCAACGGTAAGGCCTGTTTTCAAGACGTGCCAATCGGTTGAGCGACCAAGTTTCGCTTCGGTGCTGGTCACTTCACCGCCATGATAAATCGCAGGCAGCAGCACTGGCGCAACCGCGCCATCCGTTAAAGTCAGTTCAGCTTGACGAAAGGCAATATCCCGTGGGCGACGCATGGGTTCAATCCGCAACTGCGCTATCCGGGAAAAATCGATCCAGAGATAGGCACCGCTGCTCATAATGACTTCAAGGGCATGTGGGATACGATCATCCAGGTCGCGAAATTCAGACACCACCTTGCCATTGAAGCGCATCGTCTTCTCGCCACGCAAAGCATCCAGCTCAGCAAGCGTAACCTTGGCCGTTTCCGCATCCCCTTCCCGGTTTGCCAAGCCAATCTTCATGGCTAACTTGTCGAGTGTCGTTGGGCCTTCTGGAAATTCAGGCACGGCGCCCAACTTGAACCAGGCATCGCGGGCGGCCATTCCCCGCAACTGATTTCGCAGAAGCGCAAAACCCATGACGGCATCCGGCTGAAAAGTCGCAGCCAACGCGCACTGGTTATCAGCACGCTCGTAATCATCCGCGACGATCAGCAGATCAATATAGATGTTGCGTGCTTGTGCATCGGAAGGACTAGCTTTCACCGCTGCCTTGGCTAGGTCCAGAGCAGCATTAAGATCCCCCTCGCCCAGAACTGATGAAATCTCTTGAAAAAGGCTCATGCGGAAATCCTTTCGCGACGGTTCGCGCTCGCCGGTGCCATCCTGTCGGGGTTGGCTTCGGCAATGAGATGGAAGCTGGTGGAAATATCATCCAACTGGAAATGCGGCTGGAGACGCACGGTACAAGCAAAACTCCCAGGCTTGCCGGGTATTTCGGAGACGGAAATACCGGCTGAACGCAGGGGATAACGAACGCGCAGCGCAACATCGGCATCATCATTGCCGAGGGTGTAGCCGGTCAGCCAGTCATCCAGCCGACGTTCCAGAGTGCGCGCATCGGTAAGTTTGCCGATTTCATCGCGCATGATCACCTTCAGGTAATGGCTGAAGCGCGAGGCACACAGCACATATTGCAACATGGCAGCAAGGCGTGCGTTCTGACGTGCCTGATCGGTAGAATAGTGCGGTGGTGCATGAAGAGACGGGTTGGAATTGAACAGAGCATTGGGCGTGAGATAGGTCGATCCAATTGCGATCAGCCCCAGTTCGCCAAGTTGTTGCTCCTGATAGCTGGTAAGTCTCACTTCTAGAGGCGGTTGTGCACCCAGATATTCGCTTTCAATGCCCAGATCGAGCGGCGCAACTTCCACTTCGGAAAGAAGCCCGCCATCGATACGGTCTTGCGTCACTCCTCGAATGTCGGCGAACCATCCAGATTCCAGAAAGTTGCGGATGATGACCGCGCCGAATGCAAAAGCACCATTCGCCCACAGAAGAGTTTCGCCCCCCTCCGACACATGTTCATGGAACGGGAATGGATCGCCACGGCGACGATCATGCGGCTTTAGCGGTTGGCGCATCAAGACGCGAGGCGCTACAAGCCCAAGAAAGCGCGCATCATCGCTGCTGCGCAAGCTGTTCCAGCGAAGACGTTGAGGATCCGTGGAAAGCCAGGTGAAATCCTGAATGCGGCTGAGTTCCGAAAAGTCCTCAAGCCCTACTGTCTTTGGTGTGGCACCTGCCACAAGGGGGCAAAAGGCGGCTGCAGCTAACATGCCAATATGCGCCAGTGCACTCACCGGGTCAGAGCCCGCCGGATCTTCCGGCGAGAAATAGTAGTCTGCAATCAGCAGGCCAAAGGGCTCGCCACCGGCCATGCCGAACTCCCGGCTATAGACGAGTTCGAAAAGATGGCTCTGATCAAAATCGGATGCTCGCTCTAGAGAACGAGCAAGCTCATGCCATTCAATGCTCAGAAGCTTGATTTTTACATCTGAGCCCCGGGATGCCTGCCGGACCAGCATGGCAAGCCCACGCCAACGCGCTTCCATGGCCTGAAAGGCAGCATGGTGCATGATAGCGTTCACTTGTTGGTTCAATGCTCCATCGATCAGGCAGATAAGTTGATCTGCAAGCCGACGCGCATCACTGCCGACATCGAGCATATCGCAACCTCCCGGGAAGGAGGGGCGTCTGTCCAAGACGCCCGCCCTGCAGGTGGATCAGTTCTTGGACGGAATACGTGCCACCATTCTGAGCGATGTGGTTAGCTCTTCCATCTGCAACCATGGACGCATCCAAGCTACAGCATTGTAAGAACCCGGACGTCCTGGAATTTCCTGAACGGTTACCTTCGCGTCACGCAGGGGATATTTCGCACGAGACTCTTCACCAGCATCGTCATTGGCGTTGACGTAGTTGGAAATCCAGCGGTTGAGCCAGGCTTCGCAATCCTTGGCTTCCATGAAGGAACCAATTTTGTCGCGGCCCATCACCTTCAAATAGTGCGCGAAACGCGACGTCGCCATCATATACGGCAGACGGGCAGAGACTGCCGCATTCGCCGTTGCCTCAGGCCTGTCATAGAGTTTCGGCTTGTGCGCCGTCTGTGCACCGAAGAAGACTGCGTAATCCGTGTTTTTGTAGTGGCACAGCGGAAGAAAGCCGAGCTTGCCCAGTTCCGCATCGCGACGATCTGTAATGCCAACTTCCGTCGGGCACTTCAGATCCAGATCGCCATCGTCGCTGGAGAAAATGTGCATCGGCAGATTTTCAACCTTACCACCATTTTCCGCGCCGCGGATCGCTGTGCACCAACCGCTCTTTGCGAACGCATCCGTCAGACGTGTGCCGAGCACATAGGCCGCGTTCATCCAGCAATAGGAATCATGCGGCAGTTCGCCGGTCGTCGAACCGCCAGTTTCATCATAGTTGAAGGCATCGACCGGCACTGTTTTCGGGCCATACGGCATGCGAGAGAGAACGCGCGGCATTGCGAGCGCCACAAAGCGCGAATCATCACTTTCGCGAAAACTACGCCACTTTGCGTATTCCACGGTTTCGAAGATCTTTTCGAGATCGCGTGGTTTGGCAAGTTCCGTGTAATCTTCGAAACCGAACATATGCGGGCTGGCGGCAGAGATGAATGGCGCGAATGAAGCAGCCGCAATCATCGATACGCCTTGAAGCAATTGCACATCTTCGAAGGAATTATCGAACTCGAAATCCCCAACGATAGCGCCCATTGGCTCGCCGCCTGGTGTGCCGAACTCGTCTTCGTAGATGGATTTGAACAGTCGGGACTGATCGAACTCGACCGCCTTCGCGAGATCCTTGGAGATCTCACGCTTGGAAGCGTTCAACACCCGGATCTTCAGATTGACGCTCGTCTCAGTGTTTTTCACAAGGTAGTTGAGCCCGCGCCAGCTTCCCTCCAGTTTTACGAATTCCGGCGTATGCATTATGGCAGCGAGCTGGGCCGAAATTGCCTTGTCGATTTCAGCAATCGCGTTGTTCAAAGTGATGGTGAGGTTTCGATCATAGGTTACCGTTCCCTTCAGAGCCTGGTCGGTCAGGGTGCGCAACAGGCTTTGCGCACGGTCCGGTTCTGTTTGTCGGGTGGCAGCAACAACTTTTGTCAGCAGGTTATCCTCGACAAAGGTGGATTGCTCCCTCGCCTGAACTTGAGTTTCAGCACTCATCTCATCATCCTTCCGATGGCGGCGCGGCTATGTCTCGCGCTCTTGATGAACTTTTGGTCAGCATGACAGGCAGCGGCCGGACATGCGGAGTCTTCAGTTTCAGGACGCGCGTGATTTATCGCCGAGCTGGGACACCAGCTTCGCCAAATCGCCCTTGTTCTGCAGGATTTCTTCAAGCAGGCGCTCCAGCTCCTCAGAGCGATCCGCCTTGCTCATCAGATCGCGTAGCTCGTTGCGCGCATCCAGAAGTGCCTTCAACGCCGGCACCTGTTCGACGATCGAGCCGGGCTCGAAGTCTTCCATTTTTTCAAATTTGAGTGAGACGTTCATCTGGCTGCCGTCGTTTTGCAGCGTGTTGTCAACGGAAAGCTGAAGGCCAGGCGTCATACGGCGCATGACGTCGTCGAAATTGTCACGATCGATCTGAACGAATTTGCGCTCACCAAAGGGCTTCAGCGGCTGCGTAGGATTGCCGGAAAAATCGCCCAGAACGCCAACAACAAACGGCAACTCTTTTGCGACCATAGCGCCCTCGGTTTCCACCTCGTATTTGATGTGAACCCGTGGCTTACGAACCCTCTCCAACTTTTCATGTACACTTGCCATCTCGAATGTCTCCTTCCTGCACTCGGGCAGATCTATTCAAATGAATTAGGTCGCGCGTGACGCACGGCCAGAGGTTGTCACGTTTCAACTGGAATCTGTGGTCTTGATGCCCGCAGCCGACAGAACCGCCTGTCTTTGATGCGCATCAGGTAAGAGCTCGGCTAGAAGATCCGAAAATCCCATTCGCCCACGGCGCACCAGGGTTTCCAACGAAAGAGAGATCGGTGAGTGAGGCTCGTTCTTTTTGAAGTAGCGAGCAACCTGCAGGATGATTTCGAAGGCTTCTTCTCGCGAAGCAATATTCTCTGGGGAAGGCTTTCTTATCTCTGGCACCGCACCCGTGATGTCAGTACCCGCGTCTGCGCCCTGCGAAACCTCGCTCTCCGATAGATCTTCGCCAACATGACCCAGTATGCGTAAAGCCGAAGCCGCCTCGGCTAGCACATTGCGTGTATTAGAGCTCGCTGGAGCAAGCGTGCCGCATCTCTCAGTAAGTATTTCCGTGATGCGATCAAAAAGTGTGAGGCAGTCGGTTATCGCTGCATACTGCTCTGATATCTGAGCGACATTCAGATTTGCAAATGCGTTTTCAAGGTCTTCCCGAACGCGGTCCTCGCCCGGACGTTGCGCCACTTGAAAGTCCCACAGCGTGTATTGTCCGAATTTCGCGCCCGGAATGAGTGAAGTCAATCGGATAGCTTGAATCAGCGTCCCCTCGCTACCCGTTCCGTTCAATCCTGCAAATGGAGCAAATCGCTCTTCTGCATCGTCATTACCGATGGAGTGCAGCTCATCGAAAAATTGTTCTAAAAGCGACACCGTCACATCGTAGACTGCGCGCAGACCCGCATAACCACTGACCCTAACCTGCGCCTCCGTGAGCCAGGCAAGGACCTCTATATCCTTGCTAATAGAAGATAAAATATGCAATCCCAGATTGCTCACCTCCTGCCAAAGCGGAGATAGACTTACATTTTCACCGGGATTAATCATGCGCTCCGAGGCTCTTGCAAGGCCTCTGGCATCCTTAATTTTGAAGTATACATCACGAACATCAGTATTGGTGCGAACGTTTTCCCCGCATGGCCGATCTTCACTAATTGAAAGCTTCAATTCTTCGAATTTCATTACATGCGACCCTTGCAAGCAGAGAATTTAGCGCTGCGCGTAACGCATATTGGACAATTAGGACTTGTTATCAACCCCCTATAAATGATGTCAGAATGATGACAAGCTTCTTGTTGCTCTAAAAAGTTAGCATCGATCACTTTTTCCTCTGGACATCTCAAACAACCCGCCATAGCTAAGTGAACTCAACCAATGCGTGGGCCGAAGCAACGAATTTACGGAGCTGACCTCTATGTCGCATATCGATCTAGACCGCCTGATCAAAAGGCTGGAGCCGCCACTTCGTGTCGGTCTTGAGACAGGTGCATCGATCGCTGCGCGTATGCAGCACTCGAGTGTAGATCTCTCGCATTGGCTTCGCGGCCTTCAAGATGTTCCAGATATCGCGGCCCGTTTTTCCACGTTAGGCATTGATTGCGAGGCGCTTCGCCAAGAAGTTGATGCAAGCATCGCGGATCTTGGTCGCGGTGATGGCGCATCGCTTGTCTTGTCGCAGAACATATTGTCCGTATGCCGGGAAGCGTGGCTTCTCTCTTCTTTAGAGAGTGGTCGAAATGAGATTCGGCTGACAGATATTCTGGCTGCAGCTTTGGATGATAATCAGTTACGCGGCTATATTCGCGGCGCGGCTCCGGCGCTTCTTCGACTTGACAGGAATGCACTCGACACAGCGCGCAACGAACAAAAAGATGCGCTGCCATCCGATGACGCCACTTCATCGACAGCCAGCCCCAAGGATGCAAACGAGTTCCTGCGGCTTTACACGCGAGATATGACCGCTGATGCCGAGAGTGGTAGGCTGGATGCGGTGATTGGCAGACAGCAGGAGTTGCGGCAAGTCATCGACATTCTGATGCGCCGCAGGCAGAACAATCCCATTTTGGTCGGGGAACCCGGCGTAGGTAAGACAGCCATCGTCGAGGCCCTGGCCTTGGGCATCGCGCAGGGCGAGGTACCGGAAAAGCTCAGCAGTATTCGTTTGCTGCTTCTGGATTTAACCTTGCTGCAGGCGGGTGCCGGCGTGAAGGGTGAGTTTGAGAGAAGACTGCATGGTGTAGTAGACGCGGTTAAAAGCTCTCCAGAACCGATTATTCTATTCATTGATGAAGCCCATGGCCTGATTGGCGCGGGTGGCCAGCCTGGACAGGGCGACGCTGCCAACATTCTGAAGCCGGCTCTGGCAAGGGGCGAGTTGCGGACGATCGCGGCGACTACCTGGAGCGAATACAAGCGTCATATCGAAAAAGATGCCGCACTGACGCGTAGATTTCAGGTCGTTCAGGTTGCGGAACCAGATAACGCTACCGCTGTACAAATGGTGCGCGGCATAGCTCCAGGCCTCAAAAAGCATCATGGCGTAAGAATTCGCGACGAAGCTATTCGGGCTGCCGTTGAGCTTACTGCTCGTTATCTTCCTGCCCGCCAGTTGCCGGACAAAGCCATTAGTGTCCTCGATACTGCTGCCGCCGCGGTGGCGCTTGCTCGCCAGACTACCCCCGGTGCCATTTCAGATCTGCATCTGGAACTTCGGCTCTTGAAACAAGAGCATGCGTGGTTAGCCGCCGAGCCGCAGACCGATGCAAGCGAGACACGTCTAGACGAGATTGTTACCGAGGTCACCGCCATTGAAAGCGAGATCGCCTCGCTCCAATCAAGGCTGGAATCTGAACTAAGGCTTTCGTCGGAGGCCGATCGACTGGAGCAAATCATTGCTTCGGATGACGATATCGTTGCACTGCCACCATTGTCTGAACAGGGCGTGGATGTCTCCAACGTTACTCCGCTCGGGCCGCAGTCGCGTTCAACAGCATCTCCGTCGCTGGCGTTGAAGCAACTGGAACAGGCTATCATTGATGTTTCTGGAGAAAAGCGCCTCGTTCCCCGAGTTGTCGATCGCGATGTGGTGGCCACCATCGTATCCCGCTGGACTGGCATTCCAGTTGGAAAATTGCTGACAGACCAGATCGCTGCCGTTCAAACGCTGGATGACAAGCTTAAGCAGAGGGTTCTTGGGCAGAACCATGTGATTGGCCGAATTGCCAACGCTATGCGTGCTGCAAAGGCTGGGCTTGCCGATCCGACGCGTCCTCCGGGTGTATTTCTGCTTGTTGGCATGTCCGGAACGGGTAAGACCGAAACCGCACTGTCTGTTGCCGATATCCTTTATGGCGGCAGCCAACATCTCACCACCATCAACATGTCGGAGTTCAAGGAGGAGCACAAGATTTCCATGCTTCTGGGCTCTCCACCCGGTTATGTCGGGTATGGCGAAGGTGGTGTGTTAACCGAGGCTGTGCGCCGTCGCCCCTATGGTGTTCTGCTGCTGGATGAAATCGACAAGGCTCATCCCGGCGTCCAGGAGATCTTCTATCAGGTTTTCGACAAAGGAACGCTTCGTGATGGTGAAGGTCGTGACATCGACTTTCGCAACACGACGATCTTCATGACAGCCAATACTGGCTCTGAATTGCTCGCATCCTTGAGCGGTGATCCAGACACCATGCCTGAAGGCGAAGCACTTGAAGCATTGCTGGTTCCTGAGTTGCAAAAGCATTTCAAGCCAGCTTTCCTTGGCCGCACAACAATCCTGCCATTCATGCCGTTGGATAAGCAAAGCCTGCTTGGCATAGTGGACATTCATCTTGCTCGGATCGCAAAGCGCATCACAACGACTTATGGCGCGCAACTGAGCGTGCAACAGCAGGCTCGCGATGCGCTATGCTCGCGCGCTCAACTAAGTGAAATGGGCGCTCGCGCCATAGAAGTGATGATTATGAGAGATCTGATGCCAGCTCTCTCGTCTCAACTTCTGGAAACGCTGACGACCGCTTCAAAGATCAGAAACATCGAAATCAGGCATGATGGCAAAGCCTTCACAATTCATGTGGATGCCATCAACGCCGCACAGGAATCCGTCGATGCTCCAACAGCGGGTGCGCCGGATGATGTAGCCCCGGCTCGCAAACGCGCGCGGGGAGGAGCACGGCGCCGTGCCGACGTGCCTTAACCAGCAAACCATTCTCGAACAGGAGAGCTGAAGCATGCCGATTTATTTGCAGATCGATGGAATTCAGGGTGATGCAACTCACGAACAGCATCGCAAATGGATGGATATCGAAGCCATTCACTGGAACGTATCCCGTAACATGAACACCGCAGCAGGTTCCGCTGCTAACCGCGAAGCTTCTGAGCCGACGGTTTCAGAAGTGATTCTGACCAAAGTGAGCGATTCGTCCTCCACCAAGCTTTTCCAGGAAGCGTGCTCTGGCCGCACAGGCAAGCGGGCGACGATCCATATGGTCACCACCGGTAATCCGGGCGAGACTTATATTGAATACACGCTGACAAACACTTTGCTGGCAAGCTATTCGATCGATTCCAATGGTGACCGTCCGATCGAAACGATCAAGCTGAACTTCACCAAGATGGAAGTGAAGTATACGCCATTCGACGAGAACCAGTCGCCACAGTCGCCGATGATCGCGTCTTACGATCTCGCCACGACCAAGGCTGCTTAAAACTACGCCGCTCATGTGGTGCCGGCAACAGTCGGCACCATCTCACATCTGCCTGCCTTGGCCGCAGGCCTGGGTTCAATCCGCCTTATATAACGGAGAGGGCAAATGTCTTCAGCCAATGAGCGTTTGAATGAAATTCTTCTCGATCTTCCAAAGTATCAAGCTCAGTGGGAGTCCTACGTGGCAAATCCCTACGTTCGAGCCTATGATCTTGCCTTGGAAAACTTTAATCGAGAAACAAAGGCGCAAGCAGAGCGAGATCGCGCGAAAGCTGAGTTCTTCGTATTCGGCGCGTCTATTCTGACCGGCAGCGTCATGATGGCTGCGTTTGCGACCACATCAGTGAGAGTTCTCGCCGGTCGCGCTGCTCTGAATGTCATCTGCAACAGGAACCTCAACCGCACCTTCGATATGCTCCATGCTGCGAACCAGAATAAGACCCTGATGTTCGCTCTGGGAGGCGTGATGGACGAGGTGAAAAAACTGGCTGGCGATCAGGTCAAGAAGGCGGCTGAGAAGTTTGCCAGTAGCGAACCTATGGCTTCCGCAACCACATCGATCAACTACAAGACGCGCCTGGAAGACTTCATCAACGCAAACTTTATCTGCATCCACGACCTCGTGGAAGACGTGCGTAAAGATAACAGCTTGACTGACGCAGCTAAGAACCGGGTCGCGGAGTTGGCTCGGAAGGTGCCTTTCTGTAACCCACCCGCTGGCCGAAAGGTAAATGAGCAGCGCCTCGCTCAGAAGATGGAATTGCTGTTTTACATGGTGGCAGTTCTTGATTCCGATAAGCTTGTTAGTTACGCCCCTTCCGTGGGCGGAAGTGACCACACCATTGGTCGCGAAATCGAGTACAGCAAAAAATCAATCAGCCAGCTGCCTTCAGCCCAGGATTATCCGAAGGAAACACAGCCTCGACTGATGCGGAGCCCTCTTCCCCATTACGCACCGGGCCAGCGAGTGACCTATGAAAATATTGGCAGCGGAATTCGTGACCGTATCGATGCGTTGAGCGTTCAGACCGGTAACGGCAAGTTTTACCCTGATCAGAACGTGGTCGAAAAAATGTTCGTCAACCCAACGCAACATAGCCACATGCTAAAAGCGGAATTCATTATCAACAAACTATCCAAGGACACAACGCCGCAAGCTTTGACCGAAGTAAAGTCCATTTGAGCGGATTACGCATGGCGATCAGCTTCACAAGGACTTGTATAACAGTAAGTCGTAGCCGGTTGCTAACGCCGGTGGTTGCGGCCGTTTTCGGCGCATTCCTGTTTTCGTCTGGCTTGGCAAGTACCAAGGCTTCAATCGACCAGTCTTTCATGCTTGTCGAGCAAGTTGACGGCCGCTTGTCGTCCACGTCCAAACTTGTTGAAACGGTATCAGCTGCGGCACAAGCGGATGGAGTGAACAAGGTCGACGTCTTAACGCCTATACTGAAGAAAGCTGCTTCGTCTGCCTTCGACCACGCTGCGATGAAAGACAAGATCTCAGCGGCATTAGCCAAAGCGAGTGGTACCACCGTCACCGGGGCTGAATTCGCCCAAGCCGCTCAAGATCTGGCCAATATGTTTATAACTGATGCGTCTCGAGAGCCAGGCGGCGGCAGCGATTTGCAAAACCCGGAGCGCATTTCAAAGCTTGTGGACATAATGGCATCTCCAGATCTGGCATCTGAAACGGCATTGACTGCGCAGGTCATGTATTCCGCTCTTGAGTTGCTTACCAATGCATCTACCGATCAACTCCATGCATTATCCCGAGATGACCTTCAGCAACAATTGCTTGGGCTTGTGAAAACGTTGCGCGCAAAGCACTCTAACGAGAAGCCAGTGCCAAAAGACATTGCATCGGCTCAAGAAAAAAATCGCCTCTCTGTGATGCTCAAAAATCTCCCAGAGCAAGATTTGAGCGTTTTGGAGGATTTCTATAATAGCGATACCGGGAAAGCCAAAAGCGAAGCGCTTATCGATGCTTATCGGGAAGTTTCGGATGCTGCAAATGCGGAGATGCTTAACTTATACATGCAAGACGTTCTCACACAGTTGAAGACGAATTCAAGCTTGAAACAGAACTGAAGGTATGCGCCCTTACGCAGACGTAGCAAGCTGCATGGTTCAGCTCTGACTGAGCTCGAAGCGGGGCGACGCGGCGATGATGGCCGCGTCGCATCAACCTGCATGGCGTTTCTCTATGATTAGTGCGGTTGGTTCGATCCAATCATGACTTTCGCAATTTGCGGCAATGTCACATAACCGACCGGCGTTTGCTGGTTGAGTACAACGAGCTTGCCTTCCGGCGTGCTTGCCAAAATTTGCATGGCATGATCCAGACAGGAGCCAACCTGAAGGCTGAATTCGCTCGCGACAGGCTGTCCGCTATAAGGCTGCATGATCGCATCGACACGAATAACGCGGCCCCGGTTGACCTCCTTCACAAAGCTTTCCACGTAACCATCTGCAGGTTGGAGCACGATGTCCTGGCTACTCCCCTGCTGGATAATCTCGCCATCACGTAAAATCGCGATTTGATCCCCCAGCCGAAGAGCTTCATCAAGGTCGTGTGTAATGAACACGATCGTTTTGCGAATTTCCTTTTGCAGATCCAGCAAGACCGTTTGCATGTCAACGCGAATAAGTGGATCAAGCGCCGAGTACGCCTCATCCATCAGAAGAACCGGCGCATCATTGGAAAGCGCACGAGCAAGTCCTACACGCTGCTGCATGCCGCCTGAAAGCTGGTTCGGATACTTCTTTTCGAAGCCCTTTAAACCAACTCTTTCAATCCAGCGCATGGCTATATCGACAGATTTTGCCCGTGGAACACTCTGAACTTCGAGACCATAAAGTGTGTTTTCAAGTACATTGCGATGGGGGAATAGAGCAAACTTTTGGAAAACCATTGCGGTTTGGTGCCTGCGAAATGCCCGCAAGGCCTGCGGACTCATTTTGCAGACATCTTCCCCGCCGACCAAAACCTCGCCGGCGGTGGGATCTATCAAGCGGTTGATATGGCGGATCAATGTTGACTTTCCTGAGCCTGACAGACCCATGATCACCTGAATCGTTCCTGCCGGTATGGAGATATTGATGTCTCTCAAGCCCAGAACATGGCCATGCTTATCGTTCAGCTCGGCTTTCGTCAGTCCGTTCTTCACAGCCTCGATATAGTTGGAGGCTTGTGCACCAAAGATTTTATAGAGATTGCGGATCTGAATCCCTGCAAATTCCTGATCAACCATGGGCGATCTCCCGATGCTTTTGCAAGCGAGCGCCGAAGGCTTGGCTTACACGGTCGAAGATAATAGCAATACCAACGATGGCGAGACCGTTGAAAATGCCCAGTGTAAAATATTGGTTAGATATGGCCTTCAGAACCGGTTGACCTAATCCTTGGACGCCGATCATTGATGCAATCACTACCATGGCAAGCGCCATCATGATCGTCTGATTGATGCCAGCCATAATCGTTGGTAGCGCCAGCGGAAGCTGGACGTTTTTCAGCTTTTGCCAGCTTGAAGAGCCAAAGGCATCCGCAGCCTCAAGCACATCGCGGTCCACCAGCCTGATACCCAAGTTCGTCAATCTGATCATCGGAGGAATGGCATAAATGACCACTGCGATCAGGCCAGGTACCTTACCAATGCCAAGCAGCATGACCACCGGGATGAGGTAGACGAAACTGGGCATTGTCTGCATGACATCCAAAACAGGATTAACCAGTGACTGTACGCGGTTGGAGCGCGCCATAAGGATTCCGATGGGAATACCAATCACGATGGAAAGGATGGTGCAGACCAGAATCATCGATACGGTTTTCATCGTATCTTCCCACATCCCGAAATAGCCAATGGCCAGCAGAGTCGCGAGACAGCCGATGAGAATTGGAATGCTACGGCTAGCAAACCAGATAACAAGGCTGACCAATACCAGGATAATTGGCCAGGGTGTTTGTGTCGTGAATCGTTCACCCCATATCAGGAAATGCTGAAGTGGAGAAAAGAACGTCTCAATTCCCTCACCGTAGGATCGCGTAAAAGCGCGGAAGCCTTCATCGATCACCTTTTTCAGGTCACGCAATGAAGATTCGTCCATTTGAGGAAACTTAGTCAACCAATCCATATGGTTCCCCTGCAAGCTCCCGGCGGTCTTTTGCCGTCTTGGGAGCCAGTTTGCGTTATTTAGCGCGTGAACCGCACCGCGAATAAATCTTACTGCAGCTTGGAAAGACAAACTTGGGAATGCGCCTCACAACAAAGCGCATCCCGCCTTCAATACAAGCCTCAGCTAAATCAAGTCGTCAAAGAGCAGCCTTGATTTTGGCAGCAGCTTCTGGCGATACCCATGTGGACCAGATGGCCTCATTTTCCTTCAGGAAGTGCTTGGCACCATCATCACCACTAGCCTGATTGTCGCTCATCCAAGCCATCAGTTTGTTAACAGTGGCATTGCTCCAAGAACGCTTATTGAGGTAGCTCATTACATCCTTGCCCGACTTCTCCGAGAAGGATTTGGTCACCAGCGTCTGGACCTTATCCTTGGGCCAATCGTTCTTTTTAGGGTCCGGGCAATCAGCCACTGTGTTGCAACGCTTCCATTCCGCAGCGTTGTAAGGAACACCGTGCTCAAGTTTTACCATCTCGTATTTTCCGAGAAGCGCGGTCGGTGCCCAGTAGAATCCCATCCAGCCAAGTTTACGTTCATAAGCCTTCGCGATAGACCCATCTAGGCCCGCGGCAGAGCCCGTATCGACGAGACTAAAGTTTGCCTTTTCTGCTCCATACGCCTTGTAGAACTGCGAGGTAATGACGGTACCGCCCCAGCCTTGCGGACCGTTGTGGACAGCGCCTTTGCTTTTATCTTCCGGATCCGGGAACAATTCAGGGTGCTTAAGCGCATCCTCGATCGTCTTGATATCAGGATGCGCGTCCGCAACATATTTGGGTATCCACCAGCCTGATACGGCGTTGTCGGAAAGGGCATAAGCCGCACCAACCAGCTTACCTTCGCCAATTCCGCGGCTGACAACATCTGGCAGCAAATCAACCCAACCCTCAGGTGCCAAGTCAGGTTGGCCTTTTTCAATCATAGACGTAATCGTCGGAACAGTATCGCCTACGATAATATCGGCTTTGCATCCGTATCCATTATTCAAAATAAACTTGTCGAGACTGGCAAGAACCTCCGCACTTTGCCAGTTCATGCTTGCAATCGTGACGCTGCCACAGTCTGCGCGCGCCGCACCCGTCATTGCCAGTAAAGCGAGCGAGGTGCATGCGAGAGCTGCAAGATGTTTCATGTTTTTGTCCCCATTGTTGTTGCGGCATTTCGATCGGGGCGAGCTGCCGCTTGACGCGCCCCGGGAACTCGGGCGCCCTTTATATATTCGGCAAAACACCGGCGGACGGCATCCGTCCGTCGCATGGCCAGTGATCATGAAAATTAGCGACTAGACGGGCATTCTTGCTACAATGCATCAGGATATTCACATGGAGCATGCTGGATGTCATGTTCAATCCCCGTCCCAAGTGCTGGACCGACGCTAACCGTTGGTGCAAGCCCCATTGACCATGGATTATTCACTATTCTCCATGCCGGAATTGCTGATTAACGGCATTTTTCAAGCCTCAAAGCGACGCGCACTTACTAAAGGAATGAACCGGTCTAGGACGGCGGGCTGAACGATGCGATATTTGGCGCGACGAATGAACAGCCTCGGGCCCCAGGTAGTCTCAGTAGCGAAAAGCAGTTCATCAAACTCTTGTTGCGAAGCTCCTTGAACTCCGTAACGGTTTTAGATCATGACTCAGGAAAGTGTGGCTGGGGCGCCTGGATTCGAACCAGGGGATGGCGGTACCAAAAACCGCTGCCTTACCGCTTGGCTACGCCCCAACATCGAAGGTCAGCAAGCGCTTCGAAGCACTTCCTTCGTGATGGCCATGCGTTTAGCAAAGGTCGTTGCTTGGGGCAATCAGGTCCAGACGCTTTTTTGACATTTTCGCTGAAAGCTTCCACATGACAGTGGAGAAGGTGTTTAGGTGAAGGAAGAAACATGGCAACGACTATCGATGGACCGGAATTCGATCTGTCGTTTGAACCCGCCTATGGAGAGGCTCTTCCCGTTGCTGATGGTGTGTTGCGGCTGACATGCAACAATCCATCGCCCTTCACTTTCCACGGAACAAATTCCTACATTATTGGCGCGGGTAAAACGGTGGCTGTTCTAGACCCTGGCCCGGAAGACGATGCCCACTTCGAGTCAATGATGCGGGTGCTTAAAGGCCGTCAGGTAAGCCACATATTTATTAGCCATACGCACCGTGATCATTCCCCCCTTGCCCGCCGCTTGAAGGAAGAAACCGGCGCACAGACGGTTGCCGAAGGGCCGCACAGGGCGTCGCGTCCTCTGCACGAAGGAGAGGTCAACCTTTTTGCGGAAAGCTCTGATACCGATTTTGTGCCGGACATCACCTTGGAAGATGGACAAACCATCGAAGCGGATGGCTGGTCATTGACCGCGCTCCACACCCCGGGACACACCGCGAACCACAGCGCATTTGCGCTAAACAATAACGGGATCGTATTTTCCGCCGATCACGTCATGGCCTGGGCAACGACCATCGTTGCGCCCCCAGATGGCGCGATGAGCGACTTCATGGCGTCTGTGGATAAGCTTCTGGAGCGCCAGGATAAAGTCTTTTTCCCAGGCCACGGCGGGCCTGTGGCTGATCCGGCGTCATTCTTGCGCGCGTTGCGAACACATCGACGCATGCGGGAGCGCGCGGTGCTGGAGCGGGTAAAGGCCGGAGACCGGCTGATAGTGGAAATGGTTCAGGCCATTTATGCTCGCACCGATCCGAGGCTGCACGGTGCAGCCGCACTTTCGGTGTTGGCACATCTAGAAGATCTGGTTGATCGCGGGCGGGTGCTCACAGAGGGTCCGCCGTCCCTTAACGGCTCCTATTGGTCTGCATGATCAGGCCACGCGACCTGTCACTCAGGAGCAAGCCCTAGAAGTTCGGCATCGAGAGATCGCAGGAAGGCTTGGGCAATTTCTGCACTGACACCAAGATCGTGCGATCCGTAGCGCGAGGCCACACGCACATCTACCATCACGGTCTCTTCCTCCTCCCGCAGCCGAACCGCCACATCGAAGGGCAAGCCAAGGATGAGCGTGCGAACAGCGCCTTGCAGCAAGAGATCACCCCGCGCCTGCGCCTGAAGCATAGAGGGCGGCGCTGCCATGGAAGGGCGCGCGAGTGGTATTGGCACCACATCCGGCACCGGTGGCATGGCCTCTTGTGTCATCGGTTCAGGTGGCGGCGACACGCCTGCCTTCGGCTTTGCCTTCTGTGCAGGATCCTGAGCCTGCTTATCTTTCTCGAACTTTATGCGATTGGAAAGCCCAACCTTGATAACAGCTTCATAAATACGGTCGCGCGCACCTTCATACCGGCGGCTGGTAAGTTCCGGATAGGCATCCTCCTGCAATGCGCGGTCTGCGGGACTGACAAATGTCGGTTGGCTGAGCCAGAGCTGATCAGCCACAGGCTGCTTTTTCCACGCCGGAGGATCGGCCACATCAGTCGATACATCGAAAAGCGCTGGCCGCGTCTCGTAAAACCATAGACCGGCACCGAACAGACAAAGCGCTGGCATCGCCATCAAAATCGCCTTTGTTGCGGCAATGCCACCGCGCGCTCCGGAAACCCAGAGTTCGACAAGCCCCTTGATGGCCAACAAAAGGCTGACGAAAGAGACAGCTGCACAGAGCAAAACAAGGGCCACAAAGCTCGGCGTCGTCAACGGACCGAACCGGTGGGCGAGGAGCGAGATGAGGAGAAGCAGGAAAGAACCCAGCGCCAACCGCTTCGCAGAGTACGCGCAGGAGGAGACAGGTCTTACATAACGAACGGCCATGGCCTGATATTCCGGTTGCCCTGCACGCCACAGCAGGCAGGCATATTAAGTAAAAGCAATCAGCGCATAAGCTGGGTTAGACAGTGGTTTTCGCGCGACATACGCTATCTTCTATGTCATGCGCTGCTTCGCGTCACCCCGTCGCGGCAAATTCCTCGGTCTCTCAATCGCAAGGGCAGAGTTATGATTTTCAAGCACACAAACCGGATACTGCTGACTAGCCTTATGATGTCGCTCTTCCTTTCAGGTTGCCAAACGATAAGCCCGGAAGAACGTCGCGCGGCTGATGAACGCACCTGCCTACGCTACGGCTTCAAACCAAATACCGACGCGCTGGCGCGCTGCCTTCTGGATCTCGACCTTGATCGGCGTGCTGATGGTCGGGCTTTTCAGGCACGGGCGGACCAAATGTGGGGTGGGCCGGTGATCGTAGAGCGGCGCATCATCGTAGACAGGCGTTGAGGCTTCGCAACAGCATCAAGCATGTCATCACAAGGCAGCCGGATACAACGTGACCAGGATTCTCTATCTTACCAGCGCCGACTATGCCGCTCTCACTGGCGGTCATGTTTACAATTCGAATCTTCTGGCTGCTCTGGCGAAACAGGGGCAAACACCGCGGATATTGAAACTAGACACTGCCTTTCCCGATATTCCGTCCGATGAACGAGATATCGCGCGAGACGTTTTGCTGAACCTGCCCAAGGGTTCGATGGCCCTGATGGATCATGTCTACCTTTGCCGGCTTCAGAGCATGATGCAGCAGGTTCGCCAGCCAGTTGCGGTTATCTTTCACCACTCAGATGTGATGGAGCACGGGACGGATGCGGATGAAGAAGGGCAGCGCCTATTCCACGTTGAAAAAAGTGCTCTACAGCTGGCGACAAAAGTGATTGTCTCGTCTGGTGAGACGGCGCGCTACCTTTCTCGCTATGGCATCAAAGAGGATCGTATTCTCGTTGCTGCGCCAGGAAATCCACCAGCTTTAAAAGGAACGGCTGGTCGAAGCGAAAACAGTATGATCCGTATCCTGTCTGTAGGAGCGCTTATCCCACGAAAGCGTTATGAGCATATCCTTCAGGTCGCCTCCATGCTTGGAGATTGTGATTGGCAATGGACAATTGTGGGCGATCCCCACCGTAATCCCGGCTACACGCAGGACTTAAACTTGCAATGCCGCGCATTAGGGCTGGAAGGCAGGCTTCTTTTCGCCGGTGACGTGCCCAACGGGGAACTGCGACAACTGCGCATGAACACGGATCTTTGTGTCGCTGCGTCTTTTTATGAAGGTTATGGAATGGCGATTGCGGAGGCGCTTCGCCATGGCATACCCGTTGTCACAACATCATCCGGCGCGGTCTCAACCTGGGTGGGGGCCGGTGTGCTGCAAGTTGACGCTGAGACACCCCATGCCATGGCCCAAGCTATAAACAGCCTCGCCAACAACCGAGCTGAACTAATCAAACTCGCTGAAGAGGCATGGCAGTTCGGCCAATCCCTACTGAGTTGGGATGATACCTTTGCCGGTGTTGCCGACTGGCTGCTGACTGAGAGCTAGCGGTTGTTGGCGATTGCGGCCTGGGCGGCAGCAAGGCGCGCGATCGGTACACGGAAAGGCGAGCAAGAAACGTAATCGAGGCCGACTTCCTCACAAAAACGGATGGATGCGGGATCGCCTCCATGTTCCCCGCAAATACCAAGCTTGAGGTCGGGTCGGGTTTTTCGCCCGCGCTCTGCCGCCAACCCAATCAATTCTCCAACGCCGTCAAAATCCAGCGAAATGAAAGGGTCCTGCTCGATAATACCCTTGCGTTGGTATGTCGGGATGAAGCTCGCGGCGTCGTCACGCGATATGCCAAATGTCGTTTGCGTCAGGTCATTGGTCCCGAACGAGAAAAACTCTGCTGTTTCCGCAATGACATGCGCGCGCAAGGCCGCGCGTGGCAGTTCGATCATCGTTCCCGCCAAATAGCCGATTTGCATGCCCGTTTCCTTGGAAACATCGGCAGCGACTTCATCGATACAGGCTTTCACATAATCCAGTTCCGAGCGCAGACCGACCAGCGGCACCATGATTTCAAGTTCCACAGGCGCACCAGTAGCCTTTGCAGCGGCAGCAGCCGCCTCGAATATGGCGCGAGCCTGCATCTGCGCGATCTCTGGATAGGAAATCGCCAGGCGGCACCCGCGATGACCCAGCATCGGATTGAACTCATGAAGCGCTTCGACCCTGCGCGAAAGCTGAGCGGGCTCCATATCCATTGCCGCAGCAACTTCCTGGATCTCCTGTTGGGTCTTCGGCAAGAATTCATGCAAGGGTGGATCAAGCAGTCGAATGGTCACCGGAAGACCATGCATGATTGTAAAGAGCTCGGTGAAATCCGAGCGTTGCATCGGCAAAAGCTTATCCAAGGCGGCCCGGCGGCCAACCTCATCCTCTGCCAAAATCATCTCGCGCATGACATGAATACGCGCACCCTCAAAAAACATGTGTTCGGTTCTGCACAAGCCAATACCTTCCGCCCCATAGGAGCGTGCGGCTCTGGCATCCTGTGGCGTATCGGCATTGGTGCGAACAGCCATGCGACGCGCTGAATCCGCCCAGTGCATCAACCGCCCGAAATCACCGGAGAGTTCCGGCTGGATCATCGGCACTTCACCTTTAAGCAGCTGCCCCGAGGAACCATCGACCGTCACGATGTCTCCTCGTCGGCAGGTGAAGCCCGGACCGATCAGCAGCTCGTTGCGCAAATCAACGCGCAAGCCACCAGCTCCCACCACGCATGGAATACCCATTCCTCGCGCAACCACAGCTGCATGGCTGGTCATCCCGCCGCGTGTTGTGAGAATGGCCTCAGCAACATGCATGCCGTGAATATCTTCAGGACTGGTTTCTATTCGGACGAGAACAACCTTTCGGCCTTCCGCTTCCGCTTCGACAGCATCCTCGGCAGTAAAGACAATCGCACCGCTGGCAGCCCCCGGCGAAGCGGGCAGACCTGTTCCCAGGATAGTGCGCTCTACGCGCGGATCGATGGTGGGGTGCAAAAGTTGATCAAGCGATGCTGGCTCCACACGGCCGATGGCTTGGTCCCGGGTGATGACGCCTTCTTCCACCAGATCCACCGCAATCTTGATGGCAGCGCGCGTGGTCCGTTTTCCCGCACGTGTCTGAAGCATCCATAGCTTGCCACGCTCGACCGTGAATTCGACATCCTGCATATCGCCATAGTGGCTTTCGAGCTTCTCGCAGATAACTTTAAATTCGGCGAATGCCTCCGGCATCAACTTTTCCATCGAGGGCCTGTCGGAACCGCTGGCAAGCCGACCTTCCTCGGTCAGACTCTGGGGCGTGCGAATACCGGCAACGACGTCTTCGCCTTGCGCATTGACGAGAAACTCACCGTACAGCCTTTTCTCTCCAGTCGACGGGTTACGGGTAAAAGCGACCCCGGTTGCGGAGCTGGAACCCAGATTCCCAAACACCATCGCCTGTACGTTAACCGCCGTACCCCAGCTTTGAGGGATTCTGTGCAGAGTTCGGTAAGTCACTGCACGGGGGTTATTCCAGCTGGAAAAAACAGCAGCAATGGCTCGCCATAGTTGCGTATGGCAATCCTGCGGGAAGGCTTCGCCCAGCTCTTCTTCTATTGTCTGCTTGTAAAGTGAAACAACATGTTGCCATTCGACCGCCGATAGTTCGGTGTCATAATCATGGCCGAGACGGGCCTTTTCATCCTCCAGGATTTCTTCGAAAAACTCGTGGTCTAGCCCCATCACCACGTCACCATACATCTGGATGAACCTGCGGTAACTATCCCAGGCGAAGCGCGCATCGCCCGCATCATGGCCGAGTGCTTGCACCGTTTCATCGTTCAAGCCAAGGTTCAGAACAGTATCCATCATGCCTGGCATGGAAGCGGGTGCGCCGGATCGTACGGATAACAGCAACGGCTTTGCGCTGGCACCGAAGCGCCGCCCTGTCAGCTTCTCCATATGTGCCAGAGCCTCCAGCACTTGTTCCTCCAGGCCATCCGGCAGGCATTTTCCGTGAGAGAAATACCAGTGGCAAGCATCCGTTGTGATCGTCATGCCCGGAGGAACAGGCAGGCCAAGTGCCGCCATTTCAGCAAGGTTTGCGCCCTTGCCTCCCAAAAGAGATGAATCGCGGGCGCATCCTTCGGCGATCCCTCCTCCAAAACGGTAGACCCACTGTTTCATGCACTCCTCCGCCTTATGAGCGTTTTCCCCTCATAGGACAGATATTTACAGCAGATGTGCTGCCTTGGAAACCGGTCGGCTCCGACAATATGCTGCGATGCAGCAAATCAGGAAAGGAAGAGATTTAAGAAGCAATTGCTTGATCCAGAACATGTCGCGCAAAAGCGTAAAACGGTTTTGCGATAACGACATTCGTAGAGACAAGAGGCTAAAGTAAGTTGCATGAGGCTGATCGGCCGCAACGTGCTTTCATTTGACAGACTTTGCGGGGCCGCCTGCTTCGGCCCCGCAAAGTCTCCGGCCGGTACAGGAAACCTGCCGGGGGTCTAGCCTCTGCCGACAATGCGACAGAGCGTCATTCTCCCTATCAGTTCTGATAGGTCTGGAAAGTCGATTTAATAATGGGCGAAATATAGTAGCGCACGCATCATCATGCCTCATCACCAAATCACAACGTGCTCTGTAGGCGTATGTTCCGGTTTACGATGCTGAACACAAACCAGATCAGGAGATCTTGATATAAATCAAAGTTGTCCGGCTGATGCTTGATATCCCGAAACGGGTTTATAGGCCAGTTTTAGACAGTTCTGCCAACGCTTGCGGTGAAGGTGAGCCAATTACAATCTCGCCCATCATCTTATCAGCGGCGCGTAGAGCAATGAATTTGCCAGTTGATGTGAAGAGTACACGCAGATGACTATCTGAACATTCACCGGCGCGACACGCCGCAAATGCTTCCATCTGTTGGTCGTCAATCATGACAGACGCCGAAGCCCCCGATACGTAAAGCGGGGCGGAAACCATATTGCGCACCCAGTTCGGCAGATTACGTTCCGTCCGAATAGCTCGCAATAAAGTTTCCCGATGGACTTCAGAAGTCCGAAGCACCTCATGCAGAAAACGCCCGGACCGGGCAGTTTCAGTTTTGGGGGCTGCCGGAGCTCCAGAAGAGGAAGCAGCCTCTAGCGCGAGTGTTGCACTTGCCGTGCACAGGACCGAGCAAACGGCCAGAAAGCTCTTCGGGAGCCTGATCATCATACAGCTTCCCGCAGAAGTTCCGCTGTTTGGAGATCGACGGAAACGAGTTGAGAAACACCTTGTTCCGCCATTGTAACCCCAAACAGCCGGTTCATACGCGCCATGGTGATGGGATTATGCGTGATGATGACAAAACGAGTCTGTGTCGAAGCAGCCATCTCATCCATCAAATTGCAATATCGTTCGACATTGTGATCGTCGAGCGGTGCATCAACTTCATCCAGCACACAAATCGGCGCGGGATTAGTGAGAAATACTGCAAAGATGAGCGCCATTGCCGTCAATGCCTGCTCACCGCCAGAAAGAAGTGTCATCGTCTGCGGCTTCTTGCCGGGAGGACGTGCAAGGATTTCCAGACCTGCTTCCAGAGGATCATCGCTTTCGATTAGCTGTAGCTCAGCGGTTCCGCCATTGAACAGATGGGTGAACAACCGCTGAAACTGGGTATTCACCACATCAAAGGCTGCGATGAGACGCTCTCGGCCTTCCCTGTTGAGGCTCTGGATCGCGGACCTTAGCTTGCGGATGGCATCGATGATGTCGTCTCGCTCCTTGATGATCTGGCCCAGCCGCTCGGAAAGCTCCTTCTGCTCCTCCTCCGCACGCAAATTGACCGCTCCCAGGCGCTCTCTCTCCATCTTTAAACGGTCAAGTTCACGCTCAACAACTATTGTATCCGGGAGGGAGGTGCCCAAAGCAATGCCCGCCAGACGAAACGCCTCATGGGGCTCAACCGCCAATGCCTGACGAATAGCATTTTCTGCGTCATGCCGACGCTCGGCTGCGGACACCAGACGTTCTTCGCTACGGCCACGCTTTTCTCTAGCTTCCGCAAGTGCAGCCAAAGCTGTTGCCGCGTGCCCGTCGGCTTCCCGCTGACGTGTTTCGGCTTCGACCAGAAGGTCTGCCGCCAAACGACGCGCGGCTTCAGCCTTCTGGAGTTCGTTCATCAGCGCATGACGCTTGTCTTCGAACTCCTCAGGAGCAAGATCGAGTTCAGCAATTTCCTCGCGAGCTTCTTCTTCACGCTCTCGCAGGGTTTCGACATGCTCCTGCGCGCTCGCAGCACGTGTTTGCCAACTGGCCTTCTCCGCGACTATGGTGGACAACCGACGGCGCCGCGCATCAGTCTCTCGCGAAAGCCCGTCATGCTTTGCCCGGGCTTCGGCGAGAGCCACGCGATCTTCGGCCAGCTTCAACTGCTGCTCCGCCAATCGTGCGTCGATAACCATCAAATCAGGTGCAGTTTCGTATTCGCTACGCGCATCTTCCGCCTGACCGGTCAAATCATCGAGTTGCTCTATCACTTGTGCAAGCGCGTTTTCCAACACTGCCTTGCGGCGCAAGAGGTCGCCCGCTGCTCTTTCAGCCTGTGACAATGCATCTCTGGCATCAGACAAAGCGCGCTGCAGCAGGCGGTTTTTCTCGCGTGATTCTGCAAGACGCGACTCTTCGAAGCGAATAGAATCCGCCGCTTCGGCAGCCATATCCTCAGCGTTCAAAAGCTGGATGCGCGCCTCTTCAATCTCGGCTTCCAACTCGGCGAGGCGGTTCTTCTGCACGAGGCGCAGAGCAGCGGCGCTTGGAGCCTCAGAACCCCTCACATGCCCATCCCAGCGGTAGACAGCGCCATCTCTGGTAACCAGACGCTGCCCCGGCTTGAGGTGCGATTGAAGTAAAGACGCTTCGTCGCTGGAGACAAGACCGATCTGGGCCAACCGACGTGACAGTTCGGGTGGAGCCGTGACATGATCTGCAATCGGCTGCACACCCTTGGGTAATGCTGGATCGGCGACATCTGCCTTCAGAATCTGCCAGTAGGAGGGCGCGTTTGGATCAAGGGCGCTCTCCAGCGAATCGCCCAGCGCTGCGCCGAGCGCCGTTTCAAAACCTTTCGCAACGCTCACCATGTCGGCGACAGGTGCGAAGGCACCATTTGCAGCCTCAACCGACAGCATCTTGGCTATGGTTCTGGCTTCTGTTTCCAAGCCATGAAGCGACGCCTTGGCTCTTTCCACCGGTCGTCGTGCATCCGCTTCCCGCTGACGTGCCAACGAAAGGGCAGTCTCGATATCCTCTATGGCGTGGGCGATATCTTCGATGTTGAGTTCAGCAGCCTCTACCGCTTCACGCATTTCCTCCGGGTCCGCCAAGGAAGAGAGGGTTTCCTGCAATGCCTGAAGCTCGGATGCCGTTTCGCTGCGGGTGCGATCAAGCCTAAGACGACGGTCCGCGAGGTCCCGGACCAGTCGCTCAAGCTGTGCACGCGTTGCGGCGACTTCTGCACGTTCCGCGGTGATGGCTGCGAATGCAGCTTCCGACTCGGCCAGCCGCTCCGTTGCAGCAGCGAATGCAACACGCAGCTCCTCGGCTTCCTCGCCCGATTGCGATAGAAGCTCATTCAGCTCATTTTCCTCGTCATCAAGGCGGGCCAAGGCTTCAGTGTTATCGGACGCCAATTGCTCTTCGCGACGAATATCTTCCGACAGCTGCGCAAGGCGTCGCATCAAATCATCCTTGCGGCGCATAAGCCGCCCGGCTTCTTCCTCCAATTGGCTGCGAGCAATCTGCAAGCGCTGGAGCGCAGCACCTGCCTTGGCCTCAGACTCTCGCAGCTCGGGCAGCTTCAGGCTTGCAATCGCCTGTGCTTTCGCTGCCTCCATCTGCGCTTGCGCTTTTTCAGCGACAATGGCAGTTGCAGCATTTAGGGCTTGCGTCGCTTCATTTTCAGCATCCCGTGCTTGAACCCAGCGAATATGGAGTAGCTTGGCTTCCCGCTCACGAATATCGGCAGACAGCATCTTGAATCGATTGGCCTGCCGCGCCTGCCTCTTCAGGCTTTCAATCTGACTTTCAAGTTGAGAGGTGACGTCTTCCAAACGCTCCAGATTGGTTTCTGCGGCGCGAAGCCGAAGCTCCGCTTCATGGCGGCGCGAATGGAGGCCGGAAATGCCTGCAGCCTCTTCCAGCAATTGTCTGCGCGCCTGCGGCTTTGCCTGAATGAGTTCGCCAATACGGCCCTGTCCAACCATAGAAGGAGATCGCGCACCCGTGGAGGCATCCGCGAACAGAAGCTGCACATCCTTGGCGCGGGCCTCCTTGCCATTGATTCGATAGACGGAGCCCTGCTCGCGTTCAATTCGACGAGAGACCTGGATTTCATCGGCATCGTTAAATCCGGCCGGAGCGGTTCGATCCGCGTTATCCAGATAAAGGCCCACTTCAGCAGAATTTCGGGCGGGGCGGTTGCCTGAACCGGAAAAGATCACGTCATCCATGCCGGACGCGCGCATGTTTTTGTAGGAGTTCTCGCCCATCACCCAGCGCAGGGCTTCAACGAGGTTGGACTTGCCACAGCCGTTTGGTCCCACCACGCCTGTGAGGCCCGGTTCGATGATGAATTCTGTCGGCTCGACGAATGATTTGAAACCAACCAGGCGCAGCTTGGTGAACTTCACGGCGAAGTCCCCCAAGCCGAAGAAAAACAGAAATCACGCGAACACAGGAAAGCCGCGCCCGCGTGCGGTACCGCGTGCGAATTAGAGCAGGCTATCGATGAGCGCCGACATGGCCTCAACAGACATGTCTCCAGAGTAGCGGTTGCCATTAATCAGGAAGGTGGGCGTGGAATTCACGCCGAACTCGTCCGCGCCGCGCTTCATGGTGGCATTTACATCATCGAGAAGCTTCTGGTTCGTCAAGCAGGCTTCGAAGCTCTCCTGTGAATAACCAGCAATCTTGGAGGTCTGCATCAGCGCGTTGCGAACGTTGCCATCAGCTGGCGCCGCCCACGACCGCTGCTGCTTGAACAGCATGGAAACCATGGCGTAGTAACTATTTACATCCGCCATTTCCTGCGGCTTGGCGGGATTGCAGCGTGCCAACATGAAAGCAGCCGTCGCGACTGGATCGAATGGGAACTCACGCAGGATGAAACGCGCTTTACCAGTATCGATATACTTGGTCTTGATCGCGTCGAATGTCGTGTTGTGGAAGTGGGCGCAATGCGGGCAGGTCATCGACATGTATTCAACAATCGTAACCTTAGCCTTTTCATCGCCCAGTGCCATTTCCGGAAGTGGCCCGGGTTGCAGAACCTTCGCCATATCGACCTTGCCAGAAGCTTCAGGGAGATCCACAGCAAATGCGTAGGAGGCCGTACCTAAAAAGGAAAGACCAGCTGCAGACGTGGCGACACCACCCAGAAGTTGGCGGCGGGTTGAAACAGGAAGACGAAGAGTCATACGGCACCCATTTGAAGTAAATGAAAGACTTGTTGCCTCACGTATCGCGCAACTCACCCAAGAACAAGTCGCTTCGACGGATCAGCCACACTTCTCAAACAAACGTGACAGAGAAAAGATGAACCTAAGGTGAGCAACATTGGCTTGTGAAGACTAGTAGCTATCGCTTTCGCAATGGGCGGGGCTGCAGCACCGCAGTTCCCAACCTTTCGACAGCCTTGCGAAGCGCCTCGTTTTCAATCCCATCCATCATGTCGGCCAATTTGCGAGCCGAGTCACCGCGCAATGGTTGAGGCCGTGTCCTAGTGCGGCTTGCAACAGACACCGGCTTCTGCACGATGCGGATTTGGCGAACGGCTGGAAACCCAAAAAATCCGTTGATACGCTCGATCAATTCGCCTTGCGCATGGCTTAGAAACAGCGCGCGCGCGCCTTCACAAGCAATGGTAAGAGTTCCCGGCTGGTGCCCACCTTCGCTATCGCTCCCATCCCGGCGTGGCCAAGCGATCTTTTCCGGTCGTGTACAGTCCGCAAAATCCTCGCCAGCGATCTCGTCCCATGAGCCCAACAGACTGGTCGATATACCGGCACGCCGGGACAAGACCGGGTCCATCAACCCGTTGGCAATCTCTGAGATTTGCAAAGGAATAGGTCTACGCGCCATAGCCTACATGGTCCTTGGAGCGCGATCCGTCAGACCTCGCCATCTGTCCGTTTGCGCAATCAGCACGCCGAGAAACAGCATCGTCGATGACATGCATAACTCATGGTAGAAGGGGTCGTGAAGCAGCCCGAATATTACGATGCTGCCGAAGTAGTAGAAACTGGCGCGCTTCAATTCGGGATATCTTGCATCTTTCACTATGAGCCTCGTTACGCTCGCGAAAATCGCGAGCAACAGCATCAAGCCAATGAGGCCATTCGCCAAAAGCTCCTGCAAGACGAAATTGTGTACGTGTTTTCCGCCTTCAACTCTGCTGAGTTCCTGCCCAGCAACTTTTTCCAATTCTGGGAATGTGTTGCGGATGCCAACGCCGATAAAAGGATGCTGGGATATAACTTTGATCGAGGTATCCCAGAGTGCAAGACGGATATTGCCAGACTCCATGTCGTGAGCGCGCTGACCTTCAACATAATATTCGTAAACAGTGCCGAAGCGCTCCACCAAAAGGTGCTGGACAGATGGGAACAGGAGCAGAAGCGAGATACCCGCTGCACTGCTGAGATAGGCCCGGTTGCGCCAGCGTGGTCGCCAACGCAAGCTGCAATAGGCGAATTCGACTGCCAGGATCAGGGGCAGCACCACCATCACCGCACGCGTTTCGGACAGAAACACCGGTATTGCGGCGATCACAAGATATGCTGGACCATTCGGCAGATACCGCCAGGGCCGGTCTATGGGAATGATTGCGGCTATGCCGCCCAGCAAGGCCACGATTGCAACGATGGCCGCATTGCCGCCGCCATCATAACGTTCGCCCGCCGTCTTCAGCACGAACATCGCCATCAATGCGGCGCACGCACCGGCGACAGTCCCAAGGCGCGCGCCGATAACCAGCCATCGCAATGGCTGACGCACAAGACTGAGACCCGGCGCGATGAAGGCGAGCCCGAGCAAGAGCCCGATAAAGCCTAATTGCCGATTGCTTTGGAGCGACAGGTCGTTGCGCCATAGAAGGAGCAACATGACCCACACGATATAGGCGAATACGAACCCAATTGGCGACTTTGCCAATTGGACGAGCCTGCGGCGTTTGGAGAAGGCAACATATAGGCCCATGACACCAAATAAACCGGCTATTGCGACGGCTGGTGGCAAATACATCGCTATACACAGCATGCCAGCAGCCAAAAGCCATGGATCGACCCGACGCCGTGCGAGCATGATACGCTTGAAAGTCATTATGCCGCTTTCTTTTGACCGACGCTAAAGCTGCCTCAAATACACTGTATACGGCCCTAATTAAGGCCAGCTTGCTATAGGAAAAGTGGGTGAAGCGCCCGTTTGATCATTTCCCGCAATCGAAACAAGTGAGTAGGCAATTTGGCCACACCTTTGAGCTTATGATGCCGGTAATCGGCGCGGCTGGCAATGAAGGTTTCAAACCGTAAATCCCCAAAGTCCAGCAACGAATGCTTGCTGGTCAAAACCGGTATGCCGTGATCCCAGCTGCGTTCCAGCGCCATGTCAAAGGGAAGTGATTGAACTCTCAGCCTATCGATCAGATGACGCGCGGCCTCTGCAGTCAGCAGATAACATGCGGCAGATCCCTGCGGCCCAAGGCGTGCAAAGCCGACTGCATCACCCTCCTCCGTTTTCAGTATCTGACGAAAAGCCTGAGTTCGATGGTTCACAAGCTTGACCACACAATCTCTCGGCACAGCGGACGCCACTGATTTTGCGCGTTCCATTAGGTCGCGGCTGAGTGAAACATCATCTTCAATGATAAGCGCTGCAGGCTTTCCACTACCAAGAAATTGCTGAAATGCCTTCAGGTGGCTCTTATAGCAGCCATATTCGCCCGGCATGAGTGGGCGGCCATTACGGCGGAGGAAAAGCTGTTTGTCCACATCCTGCCATTCATTTTCCGGCACAGACTTGCCGTCCACACCAGCAACCCGCTCCAGTTCAATGCCCAGCTCCGCCGCCTGGCGCTCAACCAATTCTCGCCGCGCAGCGGCGCGCTCAATATTGATGAGATAGACGGGTAAATCATCCAGCTCTGCCATTGGCTTTAACTTTCCGCCTCATTAAGAACATGCGTGAACAACGAGAACGCCTGCCTCGATGAACGTCCAAAATTACAATTCACTCACGATCCAGCTACTCAACTGGTACGATCGGCACCACCGGGAACTACCTTGGCGGGTGACGCCTGCGCAACAACGCGCTGGTTCAAGGGCAGACCCATACCATGTCTGGCTGTCTGAGGTGATGCTTCAACAGACAACGGTGCAGGCGGTCAAGCCCTATTTCCACAAATTCCTGAGCACTTGGCCCAGCGTCACGGACTTGGCCCGCGCGCCGGTTGACGATGTGATGGCTGCTTGGGCAGGACTTGGCTACTATGCACGCGCTCGCAACCTGAAGAAGTGCGCCGAAGCCGTCTCAAATCTCCACGGTGGGATATTCCCCGATACGGAAGAAGGACTGCGCGCACTACCGGGCATTGGAGATTATACGGCTGCGGCAGTCGCGGCTATTGCTTTTGATCGTCCGGCTGCTGTGATGGACGGAAATGTGGAGCGGGTTATTTCCCGTCTCTTCGCGATCGCAGAACCCCTCCCAACCTCCAAGCCCACCATGAAAGCCAAGGTCCGCGAAATAACCCCCAGCATAAGACCGGGGGACTTTGCACAGGCCATGATGGATCTTGGTGCCACCATATGCACACCGAAGCGCCCCGCCTGCGCCCTCTGTCCCTTCAACAATAGCTGTCTTGCCTTGAAAGATTTCGATCCTGAGACCTTTCCGGTAAAGGCCCCGAAAAAGGAAAAACCTGTGCGGCAAGGTGCGGCCTTCGTGGCTGTTTCACCGAAAGGTGAGATTTTCCTGCGCCGCCGCCCGACTTCAGGCCTCCTGGGCGGGATGACGGAAGTGCCGACCACTCAGTGGACATCACGGCAGGACGGTGGCTCAACAAGAGATCACGCCCCCTTTGCTGCAGATTGGGGAAGCTGCGGAACCGTAGTCCACGTCTTTACCCATTTTGAGCTTCGCCTCACCGTCTTCCGCGCTGTTACGGACCAACACGTTGATTCGTCTGGCTGGTGGGAGCCGGTTTCAAATCTCGGTTCTCAGGCCCTGCCAACGGTTATGAAGAAGGTCATTGAACTGGCACTCCCTACCGCCTTCAGAACTATCGAAAAGGAAGAATGAATGACCACGGATATTCAGCACATCGTCTTCGACATCGGCAAAGTGCTGATCCATTACGACCCGAACATTCCCTTCGCTCGGATTATTCCAGATGAAGCGGAACGGCGCTGGTTCTTCCTCAATGTATGTACACATGAGTGGAATTTAGAGCAGGATCGGGGTCGTGAATGGGCTGTCGCCGAAGCTGAGCTTATCGCTCAACATCCTGAACGCGAACACCAGATCCGCGCGTTTCGCGAGCATTGGCACGAAATGGTATCCCATGCTTATGATGAGAGCGTTGCCATCATGGAGAGCCTGATTGAGCAGGGGCATGATGTCACCATGCTAACAAATTTCGCTGCCGACACTTTCCGCCATGCGCGAGAACTGTTTCCATTTTTGAACAAGCCGCGCGGCGTAACCGTTTCCGGCGAGATTTTCCTGATCAAGCCCGACAAGGCAATCTACGATCTTCATGCGGAGAACTTCGGGCTTACCCCTGAAAAAACTCTGTTCATTGACGATTCCGCAGCCAACGTGGAAGGAGCGCGCGAAGCTGGCTGGCAGGCGATCCAATTTACGGATGCAGCAAGATTAAGAGCTGATCTTGCTCACTATGGCATTAAGGTCTGACGCCATGACGGTCTACCTCGACGGCTACCTTGACGTTCCCAATGATCGGCTGGAGGAGGTGTTGGCTGCCTTACCGCAGCACATCACGCTAACGCGCGCAGAACCGGGTTGCCTGAAATTTGAGGTTTTACCTTGTGCCCAGGTTCCTGGCCGGCTGATCGTTGCGGAGCAATTCGACAATCAGACTGCCTTCGATGCTCATCAGCAACGAACCAAAGCCTCGCCCTGGTTCGAGATTACCTCAGGCATTCCGCGCCATTATACAATTCGAACTGAAGATTAATTTCTGGCGGAACGAAAAACGCCCGGACCGCAGGGAAAAGGTCCGGGCGCTTGATGTGATGTCCGGCACTGGAGGTCAAACCGAACAGAGTCTGAATTTCCATGACGGGATGCATTTCTGCGACCGCCGCGCCCCAGGACGATGACGGTGGATCGTTACTCGTCACAAGCGCGAGATTATCTGGAACCCTGATTATGGCAGAATTATTGAGGGGCAGCGTTGGAAGGAACCATGTCCAGCCTCCACGCCCCATCAATTCCTGCGAGATGGGCTTTAATCCAACTTCGCCATGCCGCTACGAATAACGGCGCGCAGGTCATCGATCGGCTTTAATCTGCCCTCATCTTCAAAGTGCCAGAAAGTCCAGCCATTACAGGTATCAAAACCTTGAACCTTGGCACCAAGGCGATGGATTGAACCTGCCTCACCGCCAGAGACCAAAGTACCATCAGCACGAACAATGGCACTGACACGGCGCTTGGCATCCATCAAAACCTGGCCGGGTTTAATAAGTCCGCTTTCGACCAGCGTATTGAAGGCAACGCGCGGCTCTGCCTTCTTGCCGGTCATCACCGTGAGCTCCACCTTACCCAGCGGCTCAACGTCAGCGATCCGGGCTGAGGCAGCATCAATATAATCCTGCTCACGCTCTATACCGACAAAGTTGCGGCCCAAACGCTTGGCAACGGCGCCGGTGGTGCCTGAACCGAAGAACGGGTCGAGGATTATGTCGCCAGGCTTCGTTGACGCCAATATGACACGAGCCAGAAGGGCTTCCGGCTTTTGCGTCGGATGGACCTTCTTGCCATCCTCGCCCTTCAACCGTTCACCGCCGCTGCAGATGGGGAAAAGCCAATCGGAACGCATTTGCACGTCGTCATTGGAGGCCTTCAAGGCATCGTAGTTGAACGTGTAAGCCTTGGCCTTCGGATCACGGCTGGCCCAGATCATCGTTTCATGCGCGTTCTGGAAACGGCGGCCCTTGAAGTTCGGCATCGGATTTGTTTTGCGCCAAACGATATCGTTCAATAGCCAGAAGTTCAGATCCTGCAGCATGGAGCCGACGCGGAAAATGTTATGGTAGGAACCAATGACCCAGATCGTGCCATTTGGTTTCAACACGCGTCTGCAAGCCAAAAGCCATGCGCGGGTGAACGCATCATAGGCCTGGAAGCTTTCAAACTGATCCCATTCATCATCGACCGCATCGACCAGAGACTGGTCAGGACGATGAAGCATGCCACCGAGCTGTAGGTTATATGGCGGATCTGCAAAGATGACGTCGACGGACTGGTCCGGCAAAGCCTCGAGTGCGGCGACGCAATCGCCCTTGATGATGCTGTTAATCCAGGAATCGGGGCGGACCTGCTGCTTAAGGTCCACAAGCGGAAGAACGGATGCCATCTGATACTCGCTGTACGCTTACTCGACACATTTACTGACTGTTATGGTTACTCAGTTTGGTTACCAAAAGCTGAACACGATCAGATAAATACGACAATTGCGCCATGGGCGGGCGTTGCTTTGGTAAATGCAGGTCAGTTCACCGGAGCAGAGTGCCTTCAAAACGCTGATCAGCGACGCTGTCGCAAAGCCTGGACCATTCGCACCCATGACAAGCCGTGCGTATCTCCTTGGTCGCAAATGCAGTTCTCAAACCATAGAGCACCTCCTCATCCAGTTGCAGGATGCCACCTAACCTCAAGGACGCACCAAGGAGCCGCGATACATCTGCAAGCGCATGAGCATCTCGCACCAATACGCTTTCCTTGTTGCAATGTGGGTTTGACGTGTCTGCAAGCAGCGGCGAGCATATGTCATCTGGACCATCCACCACCAGAATAGCCTCCCCTCGCCCAAGACGATGGACGATCTCGACATAGTTTCGAGTGAAAGATTCTGTGTAACCTCTCCCGATAAAGGTGAGGATGCACAGGAGGTGATGGGGACGCAGGCGTATCGTCACGGGGCGGCACTCAATGGCGGGTGCCACTGCTTACCGCAAATGCGATGCCGCAGCCATGTGGGGGCAGCCATGCAAACCCGCGCAATTGTTATATCTGCATCCCTCGTGTAGGTGTTTGGAAAAGTTTATTGAATGTAGAGCTAAGGCAATATGAGCGGATTCGATCTCATCATCTTCGACTGCGACGGCGTTCTGGTCGATTCGGAAATCATCGCGGCACAAGTGGAATCGAAGCTGCTGACGGATGCTGGCTACCCCATTTCCGTGGAGGAAATGGGTGAGCGGTTTGCCGGAATGACTTGGAAGAACATTCTTCTCGCAATCGAGAAGGAGGCTGATATTCCTCTTTCCGCTTCTCTTCTGGATAAATCAGAAAAGATCCTCGATGCTCGCCTGGCCCGGGATGTGAAGGTGATTGAAGGGGTCAAGCTAGCCCTCTCACGTATCACCACCCAATCCTGCATCTGCTCCAACTCGAGCAGTCAGCGACTGGATGCCATGCTGACAAAGGTTGGCCTGAAGCCCTATTTTCAACCCAATATCTTTTCGGCCAAGGATCTGGGACCGGATAAGGTCAAGCCGCGGCCGGATATTTTCCAACACGCTTTGAAGACGTTCAACGTGCCGCCGTCACGCGCTGTCGTGGTCGAAGATTCTGTACACGGAATACACGGAGCAGTGGCCGCGGGATGCCGCGTCATTGGCTTCACGGGCGCCTCCCATACCTATCCAAGCCATGCGGACCGCCTGACGGATGCTGGCGCGGAAACCGTCATTTCGCGGATGAGCGATCTGCCGGCCACGATTGCAGCACTGAGCGAATGGGTCGGCGCAATCTGAAAAGCCATCCCGAACTATTAAAAAACCGGGCGATGCAAGCAAACCGCCCGGTTTTTTAGCTTTCAGCGCGGGCTTATCAACCCTTGCGGCGACCGCTCTTCTTGACTGTTGCATCTTCGAAGCCGATGCGAACGCGAGTAAAGCGCGAAACGCCGCCCATCTGGTTCGGGATTGACACGTCTGCCTTGTCGAAGAGGAACTGTGCCACGCCTTCAGCCGGAACATCGACCGTGGTTTGGGCCGTCTGCGAATAAATGACCTTATCGTCATCCAGCACCTGGACATTGACAGGCACAGTGATGCGACCGGGCTTACCGGCGGGGCCAAGCACAACGCGACCCTGGGCCTGCACATGAATGGTCAAAGTCGTATCGCTCGCGGTGCAGGCGCGGGTGGCTTCGCTCAACGATGCCCGGTAAATCAGCTTGTTCTGGTCGTCCTTGGCATTGCCGGCATAGGCATTACGGATCGCAGTCTGTTCCAACATCACCACCTGCGGGCAATAGGCCTGAACAACGGGTGTAACAGGCTGCGTATTCTGCGCGGAGGATTGGCCGATTGCTAACCCACCCGTTGGAGCGGACGAATTACATCCGGTGAGGATTGCGAGAAGCGCGAGCGGGAGAAACTTGAGAGATTGCTTGCCAGACACGACTGCGACCTTTTCTGCTAAACGTCCCCGAATACTCGTTTGAATACTCATTCCGGGCTTTCACGGTAAATTTTGATGGTCTATATCAGCCACAAAAGGAAAAATCGATTGGTATTGCAGCTGAATTTTGTTCGCGACGCGCGCAGAAACATCGGCTGTGCCAATGGATCGGTCCACATCGACGACAAGGTGCAGGCAAAGCTGCGCCTTCATGCTGGGAAAAGAAGTTTTGGACTATATTTCGACACGGGGCGATGCGCCTGCTCTCAAGTTCCGCGATGCACTTCTGGCCGGTCTCGCAAGGGATGGAGGCCTTTATCTTCCACGCGAATGGCCTCAAATTTCCAAAAAAGAAATTCGCGCCCTGCGTGGTAAAAGCTATCAGGACATAGCCTTTGCGGTCCTCTCGCATTTCGTCGCGGATGAGATTCCGGCGGACGCATTGAAATCGATGATCAATGAGGCCTATGCCACCTTCCGGCATCCGGCAGTCGCACCGTTGGTGCAAGTCGGTCCAAACGATTTCGTTCTTGAGCTTTTCCACGGCACGACCTTGGCCTTCAAGGATGTGGCAATGCAATTGCTGGCTCGTCTGATGGATTACGTGTTGGCAGAGCGAGGCGAGCGCGCCACGATCGTCGGTGCAACCTCTGGCGATACGGGTGGTGCAGCAATCGATGCCTTTGGCGGGCGGGAAAGAACAGACGTTTTCATTCTCTTCCCACACGGCAAGGTTTCGCCGGTTCAGCAACGCCAAATGACCACGACAGGGCACCCCAATGTCCACGCCCTGGCTGTGAATGGCAATTTTGATGATTGCCAGGATTTGGTGAAGGCCATGTTTAATGATGCTGGCTTCCGCGATAGCGTGAAACTGTCTGGTGTTAATTCGATCAACTGGGCGCGTATTATGGCTCAGGTGGTCTATTATTTTACCGCGGCCATTTCGCTCGGCAGTCCGGATCGGAAGGTCTCCTTTACGGTGCCGACCGGCAATTTCGGCGATATCTTTGCTGGCTATGTCGCCAAGCGCATGGGGCTGCCAATCGACCGCCTCGTGATTGCAACCAACGATAACGACATTCTCGCGCGCACCCTGAAAACGGGGCGCTACGAAATGAAGCCGGTGATCGCCACAAGCTCACCTTCCATGGATATTCAGATCTCCTCCAACTTCGAGCGTCTTCTGTTCGAAGCCTACGGACGCGATGCCTCTCAGATCCGATCCGCCATGTCTGGCCTGCGTCAATCCGGTGCCTTCGAAATCCAGGCAGATGCGCTGAGGTCCATCCGCAAGGAATTCCGTGCGGGTCGTGCGACACAAAAGCAGGTAGCGGAAACCATTCGCGAAACGCTCGCCGAAACCGGATACCTGCTCGACCCGCATACAGCGACCGGCATTTTCGTGGCGAAAAAGAACAGTAAGCCGCTGAGCCCGATGGTGACCCTTGCAACCGCGCACCCGGCCAAGTTCCCGGCCGCTGTAGAATCCGCTTGCGGAATTCATCCTGGCCTTCCATCATGGCTGGGCGATCTTATGAGTAGGGAGGAGCGCTTCGACATTCTGGACACAGACCTGAAGGCATTGGAAAATTTCATTAGCCAACACGCGCGGGCAAAAGCCTGATTGGACAGAACGAAGTGCCGGAAAGACCGACAATGAATGTTGAAATCACCCGGCTTGCATCCGGGTTGACTGTAGTAACGCAGAATATGCCACATCTGGAAAGCGTGGCATTGGGCGTCTGGATCAAATCGGGTTCTCGCAACGAAACCCAAGACGAGCATGGCATAGCCCATCTTTTGGAGCATATGGCATTCAAGGGTACTGCCCGGCGAAGTGCACGGGATATTGCCGAGCAGATTGAAAATGTTGGCGGCGAGCTGAACGCCGCCACCTCGACAGAAACGACCTCGTACTATGCCCGCGTGCTCAAGGATCATGTCCCTCTGGCGATTGATATTCTCGCCGATATCCTGACCGAATCCGTCTTCGATGAGGACGAACTTGAGCGGGAGAAACACGTTATCCTGCAGGAAATTGGTGCCGCCAACGATACGCCGGATGATGTGGTTTTCGACCGTTTCTCCGAAGTTGCCTATCGTGGACAGACGATTGGCAGGCCGATTCTCGGCACACCAGATACGGTGCGCTCATTCACGCCGGACCAGATCCGCGGCTACCTTTCACGCAATTACACCACAGACCGTATGTTCATTGTTGCAGCGGGCGCTGTGGATCACGATACGCTTGTGCGTCAGGTGGAAGAACGTTTCGCACTCTTGCCGCTGACCCCAGCCGCATCTCCCGTTTTCGAACCGGCGAAATATCTTGGTGGTGACGTGCGCGAAATGCGCGACCTGATGGATACGCAACTGCTGCTCGGATTTGAGGGCAAGGCGTATCATATGCGCGATTTCTACTGTTCTCAGATCCTTGCCAATATCCTTGGTGGCGGCATGTCTTCCCGCCTGTTCCAGGAGGTTCGTGAGCACCGGGGCCTTTGTTATTCCGTCTACGCGTTCCACTGGGGCTTTTCAGATACGGGCGTATTTGGCGTTCACGCTGCCACTGGCGGCGAAGATCTGCCGGAACTTGTCCCCGTGATCCTTCAGGAGCTGCGAAAGTCTTCAGAAGTCATCCACCAACAGGAAATCGACCGCGCCCGCGCGCAGATCCGCGCACAGCTTTTGATGGGCCAGGAAAGCCCTGCAGCCCGCGCTGGCCAGATTGCCCGTCAGATGATTCTGTATGGTCGGATGATTCCGAACCAGGAAATGATGGAGCGTCTCGAAGGCATTACAACCTCACGTTTGACGGACCTTGCAGGACGTCTGTTTTTCGATACAGTTCCGACATTGTCTGCCATCGGGCCGATTGAAAAATTGGCGCCGCTTTCGGATATCACTGCGGCGCTTACGTCGCAGCCATTCAAGTCTCAGATCGCAACCGGTTGAGTGTAAGTGGCGTCGACGCGTAAATCGGCTGCGACCGGAACTGCGTGGCGACGCCAAGATGGGGTAAGAAGGTCGGTGTTTCGGTTCTTGTCGCGCCTGCCGGAGTCGCCGGAGCTTTACGGTGATTTCCACCTGCTTCGCCTACCTCGTTATCAGGATTATAAGGCTTGGTATGCGCTGCGGTCGCAAAGCCGTTCGTTTCTCCAGCCTTGGGAACCGACCTGGCGGCATGATGAACTGACGGAAGCTTCCTTTCGTGCGCGGGTCATGCGCAATTCACAGGAATTCTCGTCCGGGCTTGCCGTTCCTCTTTTCCTGTTCAGGAGAGAGGATATGGCCCTGCTAGGCGGCATCACTGTCGGCCATATCCGCCGTGGAGCAGGTCAAAATTGCATGATTGGCTACTGGATGGGGGAAAACTATGCCGGACAAGGCCATATGTTTGCCGCACTCAAACTGGTAGTACCCTACATCTTCTCCGGCCTTCAGTTGCACCGCATAGAGGCAGCCTGTATCCCGGAGAACTGGAAGAGCATTCGGCTTCTTGAAAAGGCCGGTTTCGAACGGGAAGGTCTGTTGCGGAAATATTTGAAGATCAATGGTGAGTGGCGCGACCACGTGCTTTACTCGTTGCTTGAAGGCGATGATGCCGCAGCAAGGGCGCTTGCCGCGCGATGAGAAAGCTAGCAAAAATCGCTGCGCTGCCAATGCGCTTCCTGGCGTTCTTCCTATCGATCCTCATTGGCGTTCTTCCGGTTTCACAGGCATTTGCACTGGAGCCAGTCAAGATTTCGCGTGACGATCGCGCGCTTGATCTGACCGCGACAACGGACATCTATACCAATCAGGGAGAAGCCTTCCAGGTATCGACGGCTCCAGGTTCCGACGGTATCCGCCGTCGTATTGAGGTCCGTGCCAGCACCCCGACCCATCAGGGCGATTGGGCGGTCTTCGCGCTTGCCAATGTCTCTGAAGAACAGCTTGAACGCGTCATCGTTGCTCCGCATTTCCGACTGGTCAATTCCAAGGTCATCTGGCCTGATCTCGGTTCGCAGCGTATCGACGCCATCACACCATCGGAAGGTTTCGCGCTGGACCGCGTTCAAAGCCCAGATGCGGATGTGTTTCGCATTACGCTCAATCCAGGCTCTGTCGTCACTTTTGTTGCAGAACTGACGACACCGAGCCTGCCTCAGCTGTATCTCTGGGAACCCGACGCCTACAAGGATACGGTCAACTCCTTCACGCTCTATCGCGGCATCGTGCTTGGAATCGCTGGTCTTCTCGCCGTTTTTCTCACCATTCTTTTCGTGGTGAAGGGTACCTCCATGCTGCCCGCTGCGGCGGCTCTTGCATGGGCAGTTCTTGCCTATATCTGCGTGGATTTCGGCTTTCTTGAAAAGCTCATCAGCATCACCTCCAGCGATGAACGAATATGGCGGGCCTGTGCTGAAGTGGCGCTTGCGTCATCCCTTGTCATTTTCCTTTTCACCTATCTCAACCTCAACCGATGGCACGTGCATCTGGGCCATGCGACGTTCGCGTGGGTTATCGGCCTTGTTCTGCTTTACGGGGTTGCGATTTATGATCCTTCCGTTGCATCCGGGATCGCACGCATCTCACTTGCGCTGACTGCCACGGCCGGCATTGTTCTCATCATTTATCTCGGCCTGAACCGGTATGACCGCGCCATTCTGCTGGTCCCGACCTGGGCGCTGACGCTGGTCTGGCTCTTCGGCGGCTGGCTGACGGTAACCGGGCAACTTGATAATGACATCATCCAGCCCGCACTTGGAGGTGGACTTGTTTTGATCGTCCTGCTCATCGGCTTCACAGTTATGCAACATGCCTTTGCCGGTGGCGCATATCAACAAGGCCTGTTTTCGGATCTGGAACGACAGTCGCTGGCGCTGATGGGCAGCGGAGATACAGTTTGGGATTGGGATGTTGCTCGCGACAAACTCGTGACAACCCCCGACATCTCTCTGCAACTCGGGCTGGCGATGGGAAGTATGCATGGGCCAGTTCGCAATTGGATCCCGCGCCTGCACCCGGATGATCGCGACCGCTTCAAAGCCACGCTCGACGTGCTGCTGGAGCAGCGAAAAGGCCGCCTTTCCCACGAATTCCGCATTCGCGCGGAGGATGGACATTTTCATTGGTTACACATTCGTGCGCGCCCGGTGCTTGGCTCCAACGGCGAAATCATCCGCTGTGTAGGCACAATCGTTGATGTGACCGAATCAAAGAACTCGGTGGAGCGTCTTCTCTCGGATGCCTTGCACGATAATCTGACCGGTCTGCCAAACAGGCAACTTTTCCTCGACCGTTTGCAATCAATTCTATCCATCGCTTCCTCAAGCGACGGCGTACGGCCGACTGTCATGGCTATCGATATCGACCGCTATAAGCAGGTCAACGATACCTTGGGAATTGCGGCTGGTGACAATATTCTGATCGCCCTGACGCGCCGCTTGCGCCGCTTGTTGAAGCCGCAAGATACTTTGGCGCGAATATCAGGGGATCAGTTCGGGATTATTTTGGTATCGGAACGTGACCCGATCAAGGTAGCCGAATTTGCCGATGCCGTGAGCCGCGCAATCTTGGTTCCAATCAACTTTGCCAGCCGCGAGGTCATCCTTACCGCGTCTATTGGTCTCTGCTCCTGGGTGGATCAGCAGGAAAATGCTTCCGGTATGCTGGGTGATGCAGAGCTTGCAATGTATCGCGCCAAACGCACAGGTGGAAACAAGGTCGAGCCCTTCCGCCCAGCCTTCCGTACCAACGCGGCACCAGACAAGCTGCAGATCGAAACCGATTTGCGGCGCGCCATTGAACGTCGGGAATTGCATCTCGCCTATCAACCAATCATCAATCTGAACAATGGTGAGATTGCAGGCTTTGAAGCTCTCATGCGTTGGGAGCATCCAAAGCGTGGCATGATCCCGCCGAGTGAGTTCATTCCGATCGCGGAAATGTGCGATCTTATAGAACCGCTGGGCCTCTTTGCACTGGAAAGCGCGACTTCCGATCTGATGAACTGGG
Organism: Affinirhizobium capsici; assembly: GCF_977018625.1. NCBI lineage: Bacteria > Pseudomonadati > Pseudomonadota > Alphaproteobacteria > Hyphomicrobiales > Rhizobiaceae > Affinirhizobium > Affinirhizobium capsici. The sequence goes on from NZ_CDRNXD010000005.1 coordinate 106,395, forward strand.
AGAAGCAGACCGGTGAACTGCCGATCTTCATCTCCGTCAATCTATCGAGCGCCCAGCTGCTCAATTCCGATCTTTTCAACGAAATTCGTTCGCTTCTCGCCCGCACACACTGCCACCCTCACCGTCTGAAGCTGGAACTCACCGAGTCCATGATGATGGAAAATCCTGAGCAGGCTCGGCTGGTGCTTGGCAAGTTGCGAGATTTGGGCGTCAGTCTCGCACTCGATGACTTTGGCACCGGTTATTCCTCTCTGGGATATCTGACGCAATTTCCGTTCGATACCATGAAGATCGACAAATCGCTTGTGCTCGATCGCTCGGAAAAGGGGGGCGTGCTGTTACGTTCCGTGGTCAACATGGCGTTGTCGATGAATATGGATGTGGTGGCTGAGGGAATCGGTTCGGACGAAGACGCAGCAGAGCTTGCCCGCCTTGGCTGCCCATTTGGACAAAGCTTCCTTTTTGGTGCGCCAATGGCCACAGATGCTGTGCAAAGACTTCTCAAGGAACGCTTTCCGCTGACGCGCAGAGCGTAACTGGCGCAATGCCTTCAACTAAAACTGGTTAGTCTTAAGCATAAAGACAAAAAAACTAGTGGCTGAGACTATACTGGTTGCTGAGCAGTATTACGTCCGCAATTCCGCCACGATTGAGCGTGAGCAGTCGCGCGCCAACTTCAGTTTCCGTCCCCAGATTTTCCTCCCTGCAAAAGAGGCACGCCCATGGCCGATACGGATGTCTCCGTCGATGTCAGCGACGATGAACTACCGAACGCTTCCATCATGGAAAGCGATCCGGCAACCGGTAATCTGCGCATCAAAAACAAGTTGATCCGGGATGCAGTCACTGGCCAGCAGTTAAAGAGGCGGGATGCCGTCAACATTGAAAACATGCGCCCGGCGCTTGTCGATTTCATGCGGCAGTTCCATCCTGACATTCCGCATCAAGGTTATCTTAGCCGCAAGCTGATCGAAAAATATCGCAGCCGGTTCATTTCGGATCTGTTGAGGGAGGAGCGCGGCGAACTCTCGGTCCTCGAAAACGAAGTTATTGAAAGCCTTGAATCGCACGATACATTGGCTGAAAACATCGAAGATGATTACGAAGAGAAGCGCTCTTTGGGCGACCGCGTTGCCGATTCGGTTGCGATATTCGGCGGAAGCTGGACCTTCATCATCTCTTTCTGCGCCTTCCTGGCCGTATGGATGGCAATCAACCTTATTCTTGGAGAAAAGGAAGCGTTTGACGCCTATCCGTTCATTCTCCTCAATCTTGTTCTTTCAACGATCGCCGCGCTGCAAGCGCCAGTCATCATGATGAGTCAGCGCAGGCAAGAGCAGAAGGATCGCTTGCGCGCGCTCAACGATTATAAGGTGAACTTAAAGGCTGAACTTGAAATCCGCCACCTGCATGAAAAAGTGGATCACCTCCTTAACCGCCAATGGGAGCGTCTAACGGAAATTCAACAGATCCAGATCGAGATGATGCGCGACCAGGCGAAGAAGACCGAGCGCGCACTGAAAGCTGTTAGAAAACCAAAGCCCGTCGAAAAGAAAAAGCCGAAGCCAACGTCTTCCGTCCAACCATCGACTTCGTCTGAAGACTGATCCTGATTATTGCCAGAAAAAGTGCGCAGCCTTTTTTCTGTTTAGAAGACTGACGAACCTAGAGTGTTTTTACGTTTCTGCTAACACGAAAACGGCTCTGGCTGACGGTCAGTGCTTGCCGTGCACCAGCCCGTGGATGAATTCCAACTTGGCAACAACCGTGGGTGTGAGGATGAACGGATAGAGATCCGGCACGCCCATAGAACGGTGAATACTATTCAAAGCCACGCTAAAGGGCACCCAAACCTCCACAAGCTGCGCGGCATCGCGTGCTCGATAAGGATCGAACGCTATCTCAGATGCCAGTTCCTCATGGCCTCGAGGCTCAATGACAATGCCGAATGTACGGGCGGTTTCCAGCGTATCCACAATGTGGAGATAGTGTGCGAAACTCTCGGCAAAATCTTCCCAAGGATGCGTACTTGCATAGGTACTAATGAAATGCTCTTGCCAGTCAGCAGGAGGTCCTTGCTCGTAATTCTTGCGCAAAGCCTCGGCATAATCCTGCTGCTCATCGCCAAAAGCGAGACGAAATGGGTTCAAGCGGTTTTGATCCCTTATCAGCTTGTCCCACATGTAATGACCTATTTCATGGCGAAAATGGCCGAGCATGGTTCTATATGGCTCGTTCATGGCGACACGAACCTGTTCGCGGGTCGCATCATTGGCTTCCGCGGCGCGGATCGCTATCAAGCCATCCTCATGACCGGTCATGGCCGGAACCACAGAACCGTCAGGCTGGACATCATCAACCAGAAAATCGAAGACCAGCCCACCTTCCGGATCTTCCTCACGGGTCGTGCGCGGCAAATTCCATTTCAGCAGTGAATAAAAAAGATGGCGCTGAGCTTGGCTGATCCGCCGCCACTGGTGCAGGCCTTCTTCCGTACTCACATCGGGCACAAGGCGATTATGCCGACACGCGATGCAAAACGTCTCGGTGCCTTCTGCAGGCACGGTCCAATTGCAAATGTCATTCACTTCATTCGCGCACAGCCTTACCCTATGTTCGGGTCGCGCAATGAGCATCCACACACCGGGTTCCACCTCTTCCAAGGCGTGAATTGCCATGCGCTCTGGCACGAATGCCAGCCGATGCCCGCAATTCACACAAACCCGGTTATCAAAGTGAATTGATTGCCCGCAATGATCGCATTCGAAAAGGCGCATGGATTGATCCTGAGGTAGAGGTGGTCACACCATAAAGAAAGCCTGCCCCGGAGGTTCACCGGAACAGGCTCTCATCAAATTTTCCGGGCGGTTTTAGGCGCGATCGACGATGTTCTTCGCGGCATCCTTTACTTCACCCTTGGCATATTGACCCTTGCCCTTGGCCTCCTGAGCAGCGCCCTTGGCTTCCATGGAGCGGTTATCGGTCATATCGCCGACAGCCTGCTTTGTCTTGCCTGCAACTTCGTTGGCCTTGCCAGAAATCTTGTCGCTCATGCTACCCATGGTGTTTTCTCCTTGGTTTACCGCGATGTTATCGATGTCTCGCGGCTTCGGTAGCATAACGTACACAGGCGATGTTGGTTCCAGGTGATGATGCATCCGAAGAGTTCAGGCGTGCCCCGCATCTGATGACAGCATTTCCGGTCGCACGCCCATGAGCGCCAGAGCCCGATCGTATTTTGCGTCCAATGAACGATCGAAAATCAGCTCTTCGCTCGCTGGGCAGTTCAGCCACGCATTCGCACCGATTTCCGCTTCAAGTTGGCCAGCACCCCAGCCGGCATAGCCGAGCATCATGGTCGCGCGCTGTGGGCCACGACCGTCGTAGATGGCGCGAACAATGTCGAGCGTCGCAGTGAGGGAAATATCATCGCTGACGGGAATGCTGCCTTCGCTAGAATAGTCATCCGAATGCAAGACGAAACCTCGACCGGTTTCTACGGGACCTCCGCTGAGAACGGGGAAATCACGAGTCGGTCCGGGAAGCATGATCGCTTCTGTCTGATCCACCATTTTCAGATGCAGCAGCAACTCCGTGAAGGAGACGGATTGTGTGCGGTTGATGATGAAACCCATCGCCCCTGCTGGTGAATGAGCACAGATATAGACGACGGAACGGACGAAATTTCCGTCCTTGAGATTCGGCATTGCAATCAGAAACTGCCCGTCAAGAAAGCCCCGCTCTTTTTTCTCCATTAAAGTTGAGAACGCCATTTTCCCTCCAGCATGTGGTGAAACCGGCCCTTAGGCGGGTGGTTCTTTCTTAAGATCCCGTTTGAACAAGATGGGGCAGGCAGCATCATCAATCAACCGAAAATGATAGACGGATGCAGCAAGTGACTGGTAGCTTCCTACAAGCTCGATTACATCTTCGGTCATGCTTGTCAGTTTACCAGCCAAATTCCAGTTTCTCATCTTCCTGTCTGCCCTGTTGACGGTGGTGATCGCACTAGCCTCCCCCACGCATGCAGAAATCTCGGCCTGGGCTCACAACGAAGGTGGCAAAATGCGCATTCTCGCCTTGCCGCCTGAGCCAGACGGGACCGTGAGAGGCGCCCTTCAGATAGAGCCATTAAACGGGTGGATTACCTATTGGCGCGAGCCGGGTGAAGCAGGGATACCGCCGCAGATATCCTTCCCGCCCGAAAGCGGATTAGTACTTCAAGCTCTGCAGTTTCCCATACCCAAACAATTCGTGGATGGGGATGTACGTGACCTGGGATATGACCATCCTGTCACGCTGCCATTCATCTTGAAAGCGAGAAATCCGGGTGAGACGGCGTTGCTAAAAGCCTCAGCGTTCATAGGGCTTTGCCGCAATATTTGCATTCCCTTTCAAGCAGAATTCCAAATGAATCTTAGCTCCGCCAAGCTGCCGCTGGAGGAAAACCTCATTCTGGACGAAGCCACTCGCCATCTTCCTGAGAAACCATCTGCTACATTCCATGTTCAAGATACGAAACTTGATCCATCTGCTGCCAGGCTTCGGCTCAGCTTGAACCTGCCCAACTCTGAAATAGAGCCGGAAATCTATCTGGTTGCACCGGACGGCCACGTCATTCTCGATCATACAGAAACCCGACGGGAGGGAGCCACTCACCAATTAGACTTCAAACTCGATGGTATTAAGGACAAAGCCCTCTTGACCAAAGGGAACTGGAGCTTGCTGGTGAAACTCGGTGACCGGGCCATGGAAACCTCCCTTGCTATCAATTAGCCGCCCTCTATAGTGCGGCACATATTCGAAGCGTTTCCAAGAAGGAGTATGCAATGGTCATCGCTGTTGGTGAAAAACTGCCCCAGGCTAAATTCAAGGAAAAGACAGCCGATGGCCCGGTTGAGGTTTCCACAGACGAACTCTTCAAGGGCAAGAAGGTCGTGCTGTTCGCCGTGCCAGGCGCCTTTACGCCCACATGCTCTTTGAACCACTTGCCCGGCTACCTGGAAAACCGTGACGCTCTGTTGGAGCGAGGCGTTGATGACATTGCTGTCGTTGCCGTGAACGACTGGTTCGTGATGGGCGCATGGGCGGAAAAGACCGGCGGTACGGGCAAACTACACTTCCTGTCAGACTGGGATGCGAGCTTCACAAAGGCGATCGGGCTTGAAATGGATATGTCTGGGGCTGGCCTCGGCGTGCGCTCCAAGCGCTATTCCATGCTCGTGGAAGATGGCGTAGTGAAATCCTTGAACATTGAAGAAAGCCCAGGCCAGGCTACGATTTCCGGTGCCGCCGCCATGCTGGAGCGGCTGTAATCCCTCCCGCGGCACAACCATGAAAGCGGCCTACGGGCCGCTTTTTATATGACATGAAATTCCGCCTCGACGCATTTTGGCACCTATCGCGAACTAAGCTTAAAAGCCGTGGGAACAGATAGGTAGGCTTTTACGGACGCTCGAAATCGAAAACCATGAGCCCCGCAAGTCCCCCATCGCAGGCAGAAACGATCCGCTTTCCGACCTCCACATGATCCGGGTGGACGAGGTAGGCATCTCTCGCGCCTGCAGTTTCAAACGTTACTGTGAAACCATCGCGAAAACCGCCGCTTAATCCCTCGGGCGACGCATTTGCGCCATGCTGGATATCCAGAATTCCAGCGATCCTGTCTTTCAGTCCATGAAGTTGTTCGAAGATTGCCTGTCTTTCGTCTGCACTCAGAGACGCCTTGAATCGCATGAATACGCAATGCAGGATCATATTTCCCCGCTCCATCTTAGCCTATTTCATTATCGCCGCTTGAAAGGCTCCATACCAAGTCTTGCAAGCTCGTCTGCGCGCTCATTTTCCGGATGACCGGCATGACCCTTGACCCAATGCCATTTCACCTTGTGGCGGGCGTTGGCGGCATCCAGCTGCTGCCATAGTTCACCGTTTTTGACCGGCTTTTTGTCGGATGTTTTCCAGCCGTTCTTCTTCCACCCAAAAATCCATTTGGAGATGCCATCCATCACATATTTGCTATCGGTATGGAGATCGACCTCACAAGCAGACTTCAAGGCGTTGAGGGCAGTGATCGCTGCCAGAAGTTCCATACGGTTATTTGTGGTTTCCGCTTCGCCACCATACAACTCCTTCTCGACCTCTCCGTATCGAAGAATTGCACCCCACCCGCCGGGGCCTGGATTGCCCGAGCAAGCGCCATCAGTAAAGATCTCCACGTGTTTCATGACCGGCTCTCCAAACCATACTCGGTGGGAGATTTCACAGCACGGTGGAAACGTAACTTTCTGAGATATTCTAGTGGGTCTTTCTTGACGACCAAAGCGCCTTCAGGAGTCGTTATCCAATCATAGAGCCTCGTCAGGAAGAACCTAAGGGCTGAGCCCCTGCACAAAACCGGCAAAGCCGATTTTTCCTCGTTAGTAAGGATGCGGACCGATTGATAGCCAGCAAGAAATGCAGCGCCTTTAGCGAAATTGAAAGCGCCATCTGGCTGGAAGCACCAGGCATTGAGGCAGATCGCGACGTCATAAGCCAACAGATCATTGCAAGCGAAATAGAAATCGATCAAACCAGACAGGCTTTCAGATAAGAAGAAAACGTTGTCTTGAAAAAGATCGGCGTGGATAACACCGTCCGGCAGATCGTGCGGCCAATGATGTACGAGATGGTGAAGCTCCTGCTCAATCTCTATACGCAGGCCAAGTTGAACCTCATCGGCACGATCAGCTGCTTTCCCCCATAGATCCACCCATCCGTCGACAGAAAGGGCATTGCGGCGGCGAAGGGGAAAATCACTTGCTGCCACGTGCAATTGGGCCAAAGCCACTCCAACCGCATGGCAGTGACGTGCCTCGGGTTTGCGCAGCCACATGCCCTCTAGAAATGAGATGAGCGCTGCAGGCCTGCCCGATAATTCACCGCAGATTTTTCCGTCATGTCGAGGCAAAGGCAGAGGGCAATTCAGTCCCTTGGCTGAAAGATGCTGCATTAGCCCAAGGAAAAAAGGCAGATCTCCCGCATCCACGCGCTTTTCGTAAAGCGTAAGGATCAGGGGTTCTCGCGTTGTGTGCAAGAGAAAATTCGAATTTTCGACCCCCTCGGCGATCCCTTTGTAGGAGGTCAGTTCACCGGTATCGTACTCGCTTAGAAAACGGCGAAGCTCGATTTCGGTAATATCCGTATAGACTGCCAATGGATAGCTTCCCTGCTGACGATGCTGCGCGAGTTCACTGTTTTGATACACAGCCAGTACAGTGCGTGGCTAGCCCTGCTTCGCATACCAACAGAGTTTTTGGCTGCGATCTACTGAGATGGCACGGAAAGCTTTTGGTGGAAACGAGAAGCCACCCGACCAATCATCAAGCCGACAAGAGCTCCGCTTGCTTTTACAACCGCGTCAATCAAGCGGGGATGGCGCGATGGCTCCAGAAATTGCAAGGCTTCCATCGCAAACGCGCCCAGAAGAATAACGAGAGCGCATAGAACGATATGCCGCGGATAGGACGCTGAAAACAGGAAGGCCAGCACCGCGAACGCAAGCGCACGATCCAAGTTGACAGGCAAAACGTCGTGTGGGCGAAGATCAATGGGCGACACAGTTGAGAAAACTATGAACGCCAGGAATGACCAAGCAGAAACTTTGAGGATGCGCTGAAACATGATGCTCGTGAGCCAGAAGAATATGACACTTCTGTGAAGCAAGAGATCTTGAATGTAAAGCGGCTCAGCCGTTGACCCAAGCCATGTCTTCGCGCGTTAGCTCGATATCGCGCAATTCGCGGTTTACAAGAAAATGTTCATTTTCTTCGGCAGTGATGGCAAGTTCTACGTTCGCATCATAGCGCTGCCTAAAAGCTTCAATGATTTCATCGACAATGACTTCAGGCGCAGATGCTCCGGCCGAAATGCCGAGTGTCTTGATCGGGCCAATGTCTCGCCAATCAATTTCAGCGGCTCGCTGAACAAGCATAGAACGTTGCGCACCGGCCCGCAGTGCCACTTCAACAAGCCGTTTGGAGTTCGACGAATTTGGCGCACCGACAACGATAAAGAGATCGCAACCCGGTGCCGCCTGCTTCACCGCTTCCTGGCGGTTGGTCGTTGCGTAACAGATGCTGTCTGCAGATGGCGCAGTCAGATTTGGAAAACGTTCCTGAAGTTTAGCGATCACACCGGCTGTGTCATCGACTGATAAAGTTGTCTGTGTGACATAGCCAAGATTGTCCGGGTCTGCGGGCTGATAACGCTCCGCATCCTCGACCGTTTCGATCAACGAAACGGTCCCTTCTGGCAACTGGCCCATCGTGCCAATGACTTCCGGATGTCCAGCGTGGCCAATGAGCACAACATGACGACCGAGCCGCTGATGTCGCATGGCCTGTTTGTGGACCTTAGACACCAACGGGCAGGTGGCATCCAGATAAAACAGATTTCGGGATTGGGCATCTTCCGGCACAGACTTGGGAACACCATGTGCAGAAAAAACGACGGGTTGCTGGCGATGTTCGGCTGGAATCTCATTGAGTTCTTCAACGAAGATGGCGCCCTTAGCCTCCAAACCTTCAACTACATAGCGGTTGTGCACAATTTCATGGCGCACATACACCGGCGCACCATAGGCTTTAAGTGCCAGCACCACGATTTGTATCGCTCGATCAACCCCAGCGCAGAAACCGCGCGGTCCACAAAGGCGGATCGTCAGCTGGGGTCGGTCGAGATGAACATTCATGGATTTAGCCAGCAATTCCTGTAACAATAAGCGCGGTGGCAGCTGGTAGCGCCTGTATATACAGGATCTTGCGCCCCACTGTTGCCCCTCCATATAGGCCAGCAGCCAGGACACAGCCAGTAAAAAACAGTTTTAACTGAAATGATACGGTAGGATCGGGATGCATGATAGCCCATATCAGGCCTGCGGCGAGAAAGCCGTTATACAGGCCCTGATTAGCAGCCATGACCCGAGTGAGTTCAGCCCTATCTGCCGACATACCAAAGGCCTTACGCCCAGCGGGCTTTGTCCAAAGAAACATTTCAAGGACCAGAATATAAATATGTTCAATTGCAACAAGTGCCACGAGTATAGAGGAAATTTGGCTCACTTAGCCGCTCCAATAGGTAGATTTGAAAACGTGTTATGATGTCCGGTGTTATTTATTCTGACGTCTAGAAAACGCAATGACGACGATGATGAGAGCCGCCGCCAGCCCGTACCATGTGACCGCGTATTGCAAATGATTATTGGGCAGCTCGAACTGCGTGACGCCTGCCTGCGGCCACCCACCCGGCACGTGCACATTCTCATCTGCATCGATGAAGAAGGGTAGAACCTGAGCAGGTTGAAGACCCACGGAAGAAACCATAAGCCCCCAGTCTTTCCAATAAAAAATATTCTTGCCTGCATCGTTATCCGGCACCAACCAGGAAGGCTTTGCCGCAAGTTGACGACGAAAATAGCCCGTCAGCATCACTTCGCCATCAACCTGTCCCGCAGCGCGGCTGGTCGGGTCCTTCAATTCATAGGGCACAAAACCGCGGTTAACGAGGACGTATCTCAGATCGTGCAACTGAAGTGGTGTGTAGACATAAAAGCCGGTGCGGCCGTTAAACGTTGCGAAGAAATGCCGCTCACGACTATGGTCAAACCGACCTGTCAATTGGACACGCAGATATTCCTCGTCCCCACCCTCTCCATTAAGCTTTTCCACTTCGGTGATCGCAACAGGTTCTGCATTTCGGCGGGCGTCGATCTGTTCCAGCAGCGATTCTTTCCAATGTAGCCGCTCCACCTGCCATGTTCCCAGAGACAACAGCGCAACAAGAAGTGCGGTGACCAAGGAAATGCTGATGACCGCCTTCTTACGGGACATCGGCTGAGGATCAGTCAAGGTCCAGCCGCCCTTCACGCGCATTATGCTTATATTGCAGGGCAATCAGTACGCCCTTGATCTCCCTGAGTGCAGCAAGGCAGACGATGGCAGCAAAGGGAACTGTAACAAAGAAGTGTACCCAGATCGGCGGATGGAATGTGAACTCCAGCCACAGCGCGAAACCGACCACAAGAAAACCGAGAAACAGCATCACGAAGACCGCTGGGCCGTCGCCAGCGTCAGCGAACTGGTAGTCCAAGCCACAAGCCTGACACGCAGGTCGCACCTTTAACAGTCCATCAAAAAGCTTCCCTTGCGCGCAGCGCGGGCAGGTACCTGCCAATCCTGTCCTGAGGGAATCCTGCGGCGGATATTGTGCCTCGTCCTGCATACGGCGTCCAATGCTGTCCTTGGCTTGAAAGGGGGCGGACCAGCCGCCCCTATTGGAATTGTCAGCCGTGATGCAGAGGCGCGCCCCAGCCACCCCAGATGTAGATGGCAAAGAAGAGGAACAGCCATACCACATCCACGAAATGCCAGTACCAGGCTGCCGCCTCAAAGCCAAAATGCTTTTGTGGCGTGAAGCCGCCGTTCATGGCTCGGATCAGGCAAACGAGCAGGAAAATCGTGCCGACAAACACATGGAAGCCATGGAAGCCCGTCGCCATGAAGAAGGTTGCGCCATAGATCGAGTTTTTGAAATCGAACGGTGCATGTGCATATTCATAGGCTTGCACGAACGAGAAGAATATCCCGAGCGCCACCGTCAAAGCCAAACCGTTGATGAGGCCCTTACGATCATTATGCAAAAGCGCGTGGTGAGCCCAGGTTACGCAGGTGCCAGACAGAAGCAGGATGATCGTATTGTAAAGCGGCAGGTGCCAAGGATCCAGCACCTCGATACCCTTCGGCGGCCACTGACCACCAGTCGCTGTAACGCGGCTAGCCTGAATGGCCTCATTGGCAAAGAGGCTGGCATCAAAAAACGCCCAGAACCAGGCAACGAAGAACATCACTTCGGAAGCGATGAACATGATCATGCCATAGCGCAGATGTAGGGATACGACACGCGTGTGGTGACCCTCGCGACCTTCCTTGATGGTGTCCGCCCACCATCCAATCATCGTGTAGATGACGATCGCCAAACCGATAAAGAAAAGCCAAGGCGTGGCAAGGTTAAGTCCGAAAATCTTGAACTCACCGCCATGCAAATAGCGCATGTAGCCGACACCACCAAAGGTGAGAATGAAAGCACCGACGGAAGCCAACAGTGGCCACGGGCTAGGGTCTATGATGTGGTAATCGTGTTTCTTTTGATGCGCTTCTGCCATGTCAACAGTCCCCAGTCTCTCCTCAAACCTCAGCCGATGGCGGAGGATGCCACTCTCACAGTTTCTTCCCTTCATCCTGACCTTTATCCTGCAAACCGGCTACCGGCTTGGCCCCCTGGCTTGGATAGAAGGTATAGGACAAAGTGATGGTTCGAATATTCTTAGTTTCTTCGGCCTTGGTGATCTCCGGATCAATAAAAAACACCACCGGCATATCGAGGCTTTCGCCTGGCTTCAGCTTCGTTTCGGTAAAACAGAAGCACTGCACCTTGTTGAAATACGCTCCCGCCTCCATCGGCGTCACGTTGAAGATGGCTGTTCCCGTTGTTTCATAGGGAGAGCGATTTTCCGCTTTGAACGCGATTTGGGTCGTCTCCCCGATGCGCAACTCCACCGACTTCTGAACAGGGGCAAACGCCCAATTCAGACCGGGCGACACATTCGCATCGAATGTTACCTTCATCTTCTGATCGAGAATGGTCTCAGAAAACTGTTCGACGCGTTGAGTCGTGCCATTATAGCCAGTCACCTGGCAAAACAAACGATAAAGCGGAACGGAAGCATAGGCAGCGCCGACCATACCGAAAACGAACATAACACAGCCAACCAAGATCGACGTGTTGTTGACCCGTTTAGCTCCGGCTTGGCTTTTGCTCTCTTGTGTACTCATCGGCTCCCCTCCCTTGCCAATCCGATCAGCCCGTTCCGCCGATTTTGATCAGCGTCACGATATAAAACAGGATGACCAATCCACCCAGAACAAGGCCTAAAGCAATATTGCGTCCGCGCCGGGATTTCTGTTGTTTCTCGTTGAGCTTGACCGTCTCCATTATAGCAAGCCTCCCAAGTGACCAAAGAGGTTACTACCAGCATGCGACACGAGAAGCGCGCAGAAGATGACGAAAAGGTACAGAACCGAATAGGCAAACATCCGCTTGGCCTGCACCATCTTCTCATCGCCATCTGGCATTCGCCAGACGGCGATAGAACAGAGAATGAAAATGATGCCCAACGCGCCGCTGAATATGCCGTAGGCAAGGCCAGCAAGACCGGTAAAGGTCGGCACCACAGCAATGAGTGCTGTTAGCACTGCATAGGCAACGATCTGATGCTTGGTAGCACGTTCGCCAGCCACATTCGGCAGCATCGGAACACCAACAGAACCGTAGTCACGCATCTTGAAGAGGGCGAGTGCCCAAAAATGCGCGGGCGTCCAAAGAAAGATAATAAGAAACAGAACGATGCTGTCCAGTGACACGCCGCCGGTCACGCAAGCCCAACCAATCATCGGCGGAAAAGCGCCAGATGCGCCTCCAATAACGATATTCTGTGGCGTCGAGCGCTTGAGCCACATCGTATAAACGACGGCATAAAAGAAGATTGTGAAGGCAAGCAGAGCTGCGGCAAACCAATTCACTGCCAATCCGAGAATAGCTACCGAGAAAGTGGATAGGGTAAGGCCGAAAGCCAGAGCTTCACGCGGCTGAATACGCCCGGCTGGAATTGGCCGCCGCGCAGTTCTGGTCATCACTGCATCAATATCAGCATCATACCACATGTTCAGGGCGCCAGAAGCACCAGCACCAACTGCAATACAAAGAATGGCAATAGCACCGAGTACAGGGTTGATCGTGCCTGGGGCCAGAATGAGGCCAGCGAACGCTGTAAAAACAACGAGAGACATGACACGCGGCTTCAGAAGCTCGAAAAAATCCCGCGCGCCAGCTTCAGAAAGAAGAAGTTCGCCTTCCTCTCCGAGATTCGCTTGGGTGTCGATTGCAGCCATGTCCAGATCCTGATTTTGAGCCGAGCGGCGCATCGAGATGCGCCGCTCCTTGTGTTCTTGCGCTTACTTGATGCGCGGCAGCTCTTCCCACTGGTGGAATGGCGGAGGCGAAGACAGCTGCCACTCCAGCGTGGTTGCACCTTCACCCCAGGGGTTATCACCTGCCACCCGCTTGCGGGCAAATGCTTCCCAGACGCCGTAGAGGAAGATCAGCACGCCGACGAATGAAATGTAGGAACCGATGGAGGATACGTAGTTCCAGCCAGCGAAAGCGTCCGGATAGTCAATGTATCGACGCGGCATACCGGCCAATCCGAGGAAATGCTGCGGGAAGAACACGAGGTTAACACCTACGAACATAACCCAGAAGTGCAAGTTCGCAATCGCTTCCGAGTACATGTAGCCGCTCATCTTCGGGAACCAGTAATACCAGCCCGCAAAAATTGCGAACACTGCGCCGAGCGAGAGGACGTAGTGGAAGTGCGCCACGACATAATAGGTATCGTGCAGCGAACGGTCGAGACCTGCATTCGCCAGTTGAACGCCCGTCACGCCACCGACCGTGAAGAGGAAGATGAATCCGATTGCCCAGATCATCGGCGTGCGGAAGCTTAAGGAGCCACCCCACATTGTCGCGATCCAAGAAAAAATCTTCACGCCTGTCGGCACCGCAATAACCATTGTCGCGAAGACGAAGTAGCGCTGCGCATCCAGTGACAGACCGACAGTATACATATGGTGAGCCCACACGATAAAGCCGACCGCACCAATGGCAACCATCGCATAGGCCATTCCCAGATAGCCGAATACTGGCTTCTTGGAGAATGTTGACACGATATGGCTAATGATACCGAAACCGGGAAGGATCAGAATGTAGACTTCAGGGTGACCGAAGAACCAGAAAAGGTGCTGGTACAGGATCGGATCGCCACCGCCTTCAGGCGCGAAGAAGGTCGTGCCAAAGTTACGGTCTGTCAGAAGCATGGTAATGCCACCGGCCAAAACTGGCAGAGACAAGAGCAACAGGAACGCAGTCACGAGAACCGACCAGGCAAACAGCGGCATCTTGTGCAGGGTCATGCCCGGCGCGCGCATGTTGAGGATCGTCGTGATGAAGTTGATCGCGCCCAAGATCGAAGACGCACCAGAAACGTGAAGTGCAAATATGGCAAGATCAACTGCCGGCCCCGGCTGACCGGAGGTGGCCAATGGCGGATACATCGTCCAGCCGCCCCCAGCACCATAGGCACCTGCCGGACCTTCTACAAACATGGAAAGAACGAGCAGCAGGAACGCCGGCACAATGAGCCAGAACGAAATGTTGTTGAGCCTAGGAAAAGCCATGTCTGGCGCTCCGATCATGATCGGAATCATCCAGTTGGCAAATCCACCGATAAGAGCTGGCATGACCATGAAGAAGATCATGATGAGAGCGTGCGCGGTGGTGAACACATTGTACATGTGCTTGCCACCATCAATAGCGGCATCACCTTCAAAGCCGTAAACCATCGAAGCGAGGCCATGGAAAATCTGGATTCCCGGCTCCTGAAGCTCCATACGCATGGCGACGGACATAAGTCCACCTACGATACCGGCCATGATCGCGAAGATCAGGTAAAGCGTGCCGATATCCTTGTGGTTCGTCGAAAATAGCCAACGGGCTACGAAGCCGGGCTTGTGATGATCGTCATGCACATGCGCATCGTGAGCGGCATGGTGATGACTGTCGTGTGCTGATGGTCCAGCCATTGTCCCCAATCCCTCTTATTTCGCTTCAGCCGAGGCCAACTTTACGCCGTCCTTGGCGTCGACAGCAGCCATCAAGGCCTTGTTGGCGCCTGGTAAGTCCTTGGAGGCACCTGCAAGCCAAGCCTGATACTGCTGTTCCGAAACAATGCGGATCGCAATTGGCATAAAGGCATGATCCTTGCCGCACAACTCAGAGCATTGTCCGTAATAGAGGCCTTCCTTTTCCGCACGGAACCACGTCTCATTGAGACGACCCGGAACCGCATCAATCTTCACGCCAAACGCTGGCATGGCAAAAGCATGGATTACATCAGTCGGCGCAGCCGTTACGAGTACGCGAACCGTCTTGTTAACCGGTAAAACCAGTTCGTTATCGACGGCAAGCAGATGAGGATAGGTCTTGCGGTCTTCCTTCCCCAAGGAAGCCCGGTCCGTATCTTTCAACAGATAGCTATCATAGGAGACAGCATTCTCCACAGCTTCGTACTCATAGGACCAAAGCCACTGTGTGGCTGTCGCCTTGACGGTCACATCCGGGTTTTCCGGCATTGTGAGCTGTGCGTTCAACAGGTTAAACGAGGGGATGGCGAGGAACAGAAGGATCACTACGGGTCCGAGCGTCCACACCACCTCAATCGCGGTATTGTGGCTCGTCCTCGACGGCACTGGGTTTGCGCTCGCTCTGAACTTTAGAACGACCCACACCAAAAGCGCCAGCACAAAGAGCGTGATCGGCACGATAAACCAGAGGCTGTAATGCGAAAACCAGCGGATCTCATGCATAATCGGTGTTACTGCCTGCTGCAGATCCATCTGCCACGGCACTGGTTGATCCGCCCCCGCCGTGGAGGCGAAGAGCAGACAGATCGTCGCAGCCAAGGCTGCACAAGCTCTGTTCATCGATTTCTCTCCCCTTGCGTTTGATCCAGATCAGATCGCAACGCAACTTCCCTATCTATAGATGGTTGTTTCAACCACAGAATCTTCGGAGTCGCAATATGCCGGAAGACGTCTGTGACTGCTTGTGCGTGCGGCATTTTTGCCGAATGCCAACAATCTAGCCGAAAGCGGCGGTTTTCCGGGCCCTCTCTCCGAACCCTATTTTTGCCGCACTCGATTGAAATGAGGTGAGGGCTTTCATTCCCGCTCCCGAGCGACAAGAATAGCGCGACTGATTCGTATAACAGAGGTATCCATGCGTTTTCCCTCCCTGTGCGCCGCTGCTGTGGCAGCACTGTTGCCGGTTGCACTCGCAGTGTCTCCGGCGCTGTCTCAGACCCCGCAGACGGGAGATAAACAACCGCGGCAAACTGGGCAGGCTCCCGCTCCTGGTCAGCAAAGCTCTCCCGCAGCGCCTGGCACTGTGCGTGAAAGCCATGGGGCGTGGTCTATTCTATGTGACAAGCCTGCCGGCTCCAGCGTTGAGCAGTGCGCCATGATGCAGAACGTTATTGCGGATGATCGGCCAGAAGTGGGCTTGTCTGTTGTTGTTCTCAAAACGGTTGATCGCAAGGCGCGTATTCTTCGTATTCTTGCTCCTCTCGGTGTTCTGCTGAAAGACGGCATGGACCTCTTTGTCGACGGCAATAACATTGGCCGTGCATATTTCACACGTTGCTTCTCCGAAGGATGCTATGTCGAAGTGGAAATTGACGACGAGCTTTTGAAGATTCTACGTGCTGGCAGGAATGCTGTCTTCGCTCTGCGAGAAGCGGTCGATCAGGATCGGGTCGGTATCCCCATTGAGCTGAATGGTTTTGCCCAGGGCTACGACGCGCTACCCTGAACCTGCCATCACTACCGTATCCCTTGCGCCTATGCCGCACTCGGCCTACATCCGCTACAAGGATAAGGGAGTGAACACTCTCCCTTGGCCAGAGCGAAGGAGTTTTGCCGCATGAACACCGATCTGTTGAACCTGTTTGACTGCGACGAAGCACGCCTTCGCACAATGCTGGCGCAGGCGCTTGAAGGTGCAGATGACGGCGAATTGTTCATCGAGCATGCACAGGCAGAGGCGCTAACGTTTGACAATGGCCGCCTGAAGGGCGGTTCATTCAATACGGATCAGGGATTTGGTCTTCGTTCCGTCGCTGGCGAAGCGGTAGGCTACGCCCATGCAGGCGAGCTGTCAGCAGCGGCGCTGGATCGAGCATCAGATGCAGTGCGAGCTGTAACAAGAGGCTATTCCGGCACTTACGCAGCGGCCCCTCAGCGAACCAACAAGAAATTCTACGGAGACGAAAATCCTATCGGCTCCCCGAGTTTTGAAGAAAAAGTCGCTCTACTGACGGAAATTGACGCTTACCTCAGAGCAAAAGATCCTAAAGTGCGTCAGGTAACGGCCTCTGTCGCTGCAAGCTGGCAGGTTGTGAATATTCTGCGGGCCGATGGTCATCTTGTCACGGATGTTCGGCCTATGACGCGCTTGAATATTTCCGTGGTTGTGGGTCAAGGCGATCGGCAGGAAAGCGGTACATCCGGCAAAGGCGGACGCGTTGGTCTTGCCGAATTCATTGTGAACGGCAATTGGCAGAGCGGCGCTGACGAAGCGCTTCGGCAAGCGCTCATCAATTTGGAAGCCATGGAAGCGCCCGCAGGCACCTTCGATGTCGTGCTGAGTTCAGGTTGGCCCGGCGTCATGCTGCACGAGGCAGTAGGCCATGGTTTGGAGGGGGATTTCAACCGAAAGAAAACCTCGGCCTTTGCTGGTCTTCTAGGCGAAATGGTTGCAGCACCGGGCGTAACGGTGGTGGATGACGGCACGATGGATAATCGCCGTGGGTCTATCACCGTCGATGACGAAGGAACACCTTCGGCCTACAATGTTCTGATCGAGAACGGTAAGCTCGTCGGCTATATGCAAGACCGCCAGAATGCCCGCCTCATGGGAATGAAGCCAACCGGCAATGGTCGCCGTCAAGGCTATGCCTATCAGCCCATGCCACGCATGACGAACACCTACATGCTCGGTGGTGACAAAACGCCTGAGGAAATTATCGCTTCCGTGAAAAAGGGCATCTATGCAGTTTCCTTTGGCGGAGGTCAGGTCGATATAACTTCTGGCAAATTCGTCTTCGATTGCACGGAAGCTTACATGATCGAGAACGGCAAAGTCACCGCCCCGATCAAGGGTGCGATGCTGATTGGAAACGGCCCAGATGCGATGAAACGCGTCTCCATGGTTGGCAATGATATGGCTCTCGATACGGGCATCGGCAACTGCGGCAAAGCGGGCCAGTGGGTGCCGGTCGGCGTCGGACAGCCGCACTTGCGCATGGATCAGGTTACGGTTGGTGGCACCAAGGCGTGATCACCAACACCCTCATCCCGGAACTTGCCGTTTCCGATTGGAGACGGAGCCGCAGTTTTTATTGCGAGTTGATAGGGTTTGCCACTGTGTATGAGCGACCGGAGGAGGGTTTCAGCTTTCTCGCGCTGAACGGTGCACAATTGATGATCGATCAAATTGGAGTTGGTCGAACCTTTGATAGCGACATACCACTGACCCCGCCCCTCGGACGAGGTATTAACCTTCAATTTAGAGTTCCAGACCTTTCGTCTCTGGTTGAGCGCCTTTCTTGTGCCGGTCATGCCTTGCTCCTGCCAGCGGAAGATAAGTGGTATCGCCGGGGTGATCATAAGGTGGGAAATCGGCAATGTATCGTAGCCGATCCCGATGGCTATCTCTTGCGACCATCTGAGGATTTAGGTATTCGGCCTTTTTGAAGGCAGAAAATCATGTTCAAGCTTCCTCGCCAGCCTAAGGCCGTCATCTTCGATATGGACGGCCTGCTGCTCGACACCGAGATCCTGCACCGCCAATCCATCATATCCGCCGCCGGTACGCTTAATCTACCCATCGGCCCCTCAATTTATGAGGGAATGCTTGGCCGGCCTTGGGTCAGCATTGCCGAGCTTCTTCGCGAGCATTACGGTGATGAATTCGATGCTGATGCGTTTCGTCAGATTTGGATCGACCACTTTCACGTTTTGGCTGAAGAGAGGCTTTCGCCCAAGCCTGGCGCTCTTGAAATGTTGGAGCTGATGGAAGCCTTGGGCGTACCTCGGGCTTTGTGCACATCCTCCGCGCATTTTCAGGTTGATCATCATCTGGGAAAGCTGGGCATCAAAAGCAGCTTTACACACATCCTTGCCCATGGCGATTACGAGCGCGGCAAACCGCACCCTGATCCTTATCTGGCAGCAGCTAAGCGCCTGGGCGTCGACCCTGCCGACTGCCTGGCGCTGGAAGATTCCTTTAACGGCATTCGAAGCGCTTCCGCCGCTGGGACTATGGCTGTGATGGTTCCGGATATGCTTCAGCCGACTGATGAAATTCGCGCTCTTTGTACGCTTGTAGTGGACAGTCTGCATATCTGCTGCGACTGGTTCAAGGAAAGCGTCACCAAAACAGCTTGAAGTTTCGCGCGATTAGCCGTGATCTGAGTTTTCCAAAGGTGTTTCGGCGATGTTTCCTTCGTTTTCAGATTTACTTGCGTCGTACTCAACGCAACAGCTTGTTTTCCTTATCATTGCAGCATTGGTCGGAGGCTTGGCGCGCGGCTTTTCAGGTTTTGGCGGAGCGCTTATCTTTGTGCCGCTGGCGGGTGCCGTGGCAGATCCTAAGATCGCCCCTCCATTGCTCCTCATTATCGATGGGATCATGACACTGGGTCTACTGCCTGATGCCATTCGACGTTCGAACAAGAGCGAGGTGGGTGTGGTTGTCATGGGTGCTCTGGTCGGCGTTCCGGTTGGAACCGTTCTTCTGGCCTTCGCACCCCCTATTGTGCTTCGCTGGTCCATTGCAGCAATCGTGTTTGGCCTCCTGATTTTCCTGATCAGCGGCTGGCGCTATAACGGACGTCCTACGCATGTTTTGAGTGTCACCACCGGCCTCGTTGCCGGGGTTTTTGGAGGTGTAGCGCAGCTTTCAGGTCCGCCTGTCGTTGCCTATTGGCTCGGTGGAGCAATTCCGGCCGCGCGCGTAAGAGCAAACCTCGTCACCTATTTTGCGATATCAACAATTATAACCACGATGTCCTATCTTGGGGCGGGCCTTCTGACTGGCAGGACGTTGCTGTTGGCCCTTCTCGTCGGCCCCGGCTACGGTATTGGAATTTATTTCGGTTCACGGATGTTTGGCCTCGCCTCGGATGTCACATTCCGTCGCATATGCTTTGCTCTCATCGCGGGTGCCGGGCTTGTCAGCCTGCCTGTTCTGGACGGTTTGATAAGGTAATCACAACTAGCGCCAGTTCGCCGCACGCTTTAGGAGTGATTAAGACTGGCTTGTTATCCTACTCCCCGGGTAGCGTCGGGCCGGGATAGGAAAGTCAGTCTGGTATGAGTGGAGCTTTCGGTGGCCTGTGGCGCAGACGCGTCAAACGCGGCCTCATTTCAGGCGGCCTGAAGACTGCCAATATCATCTCTAAATTAGGCGCTATGCCTGCGGCGCGCGGCTTTGGCGCTATATTCACGCTCCATCATGTGCGGCCACATCGGCCACAGATTGTCGAACCCAATGCGCATCTGGAAATCACCCCCGAATTTCTGGATGCGGCCATCCTCCAGTTGGCAGATCAAGGCTATGAGTTCTTGGCATTGGAAGATATTCCCAAGCGCCTATGCCAAGACACTTCTCGCCCATTTGCCTGTTTCACGCTGGATGATGGTTACAGGAATAATCGTCAGTATGCACTGCCGGTATTTGAGCGGCACGGAGTTCCTTTCACGATTTTTGTCACCAAAGGTTTTGCAGAGAGAACGCACACGATCTGGTGGGAGACGGTTGCCAAGCTTCTAGCGAATGTGGATGAGCTTGAATTCGACTTCGGTGAGGGCCGTGAGCACATTGACCTGCGAACGCCGCTCAACAAGCTGAACGGGTTTGATCGCTTCGCGCGCTTCGTAGAGCATGGAGATGAGGCGGAAAAAGTCGCGGCTCTTGATAATGCAGTACAGAGCCTGGGCATTGAGCCGCTGGACATTACAGCTGACTTGACGATGGATACGCAGGAACTCGTTGAGCTTTCCAGACACTCTCTCGTGTCATTAGGCGGCCACACGATCAGCCATCGTGCACTAGCACGGCTTTCCGCGTCCGCAGCGATGCATGAGATGCAACACTCCATCAATTGGCTGGAAAACGTGACGGGTGAACGTCCCTGCACCTTCGCCTATCCTTACGGAAATTCGATTTCGGTTTCGGAGAGGGAAGAACAAATTTCCAGAGAGCTGGGTATGCGGGTGGCGGTTACGACCCAGCCCGGGACAATTTGCGAACATTCAAAACTGCGGCCAACTGTCTTGCCGCGTATTTCGCTGAACGGTTACTTCCAGAAGGCACAATATGTTTCTGCTCTGGCCTCCGGCATACCGTTCTCACTCATGCGTAGGTGAAAATATACTCATCAAACTGAGGCAAGCTCCATCGGCAAAGCACATCCAGTTCCGAGCTGTCTAAATGTGCGGCAATTGCCATTCTGTGGCTTGATGTCGGCGCAAACTGCCGAAACTGCCATGTTGCCTTACGATTCTCAGGCTCCGAAGCAAATATGATCTGTGGATAGTCTCCACCAAGCTCAAACCAGAAATCGGTCAGAGGCATTGAGAGACCTATACCTTTTGCCTTGATAAAAGCCTCCTTCAATGTCCAGTAGTCAAAGAAGCGTTTCAGACACTCCTGCGAAGATAATGATGTTAGGCTAGCCCTCTCCTGCTTCGCTAAGACGCTCCTTGCCAGGGTCAGGGAATCAATCTCGTGCCTGATCCGCTCAACATCCAGGCCGATGGTAAAGCCTTGAGAGAACGCGCAAGCGATAAGGCCATCCGTATGAGACAGATTGAACTGGATATGCACAAATGGCGAATTCGCGATGTGAGGTTTCCCATATTCATTATAGGCAAAGCGCCATGCTTCCGCTTGCTCTCCCGTGTATCTTGCGAGGCAGGTCCGCACCAAAGCTCGTGCCGCAATAAATTGCGTTCTGGCGTGTTCTACCTTGAAACGCTGCGCACGTTCCCTTTCCTCAAGAGATAACAGCTTCTGACAATTCGATAATAGGTCGGTTGAAACCGCCGACAAATCCAGAAGCCAAACATGCACCTGACCGAGGGACGGAAGCGCCTCGCCTAGTTCGCCAACACTTCTCATGACTATCAAAATTTCAAAAGCGATACATCGACTGACTTCAACAGCTAAAGACGGATCTGTTTAGTCACCCAGATCCTCCTCCTAAAGCGCAAACTGTCAACCCAATAGCTCGATGAGAAGAATTGAACGTCATCCCGCTTGCCAAATAACGCAAAAACCCGCCGGATACCCGGCGGGCTTGGTCAGAAGAGGAGCCTTTGGCCCCTCACCTTTGCAAAGTTTAGCTGTGGATGTTGATGCTGTCGTGCTTGTCGTCGAACAGTATTTTCACGGCTGTCGTATGATCCTGCAGAACCGCAACATCCTTCCAGTTGTCACCGCCCGTGTTCACGCTCAGCGTAGTGTTGCTGCCATCGGTGACCGCACGCACTGCTGAAGCTGCGCTCTCCGCATTGAGCTCTGGTCCAAGGATCTTGTCCAGGAGCGCCGATACATCAACCGCATCCCCCTGTTCGGAGCGATAATCGGTAATGACGTCGGCCACATCCATCTCATGCAAAGCAGACGCATCGAACACGAAGGTGTCAGCACCGGCACCACCTGTCATAATCGAATGGCCGGAGCCCGCATTCAGAACGTCATTGCCATCGGTACCGAAGATCTCGGTGGAGAACTTGTCTTCACCAAATACGGTGTCGAAGCCCATTTCCACGAGATCACCATGCGAACCATCGGTGAAGGTGAAGCTACCATGCGCCAGCACATCCTGACCGTCGATAGTATCTCCGCCAGCCGTGGAAGCAAGCGAGATGCTTTCCACGCCGTGAGAGGCAAGTGAGGAAACCTCGCCAGTATCACTCACGCCATTGTGGTTCGCATCTTCCCAGATCGAAAGTTTGGAGAAGGCGTCGTCCTTGGCGTCGATCTTGCCATCACCATTGCTGTCGAGCGTAGCGAGTGCCGCCAGACCGCCAGCATGGTTGCCACCTGCGAAGCTCGGCGTGAAAATTTCCGAGCCGTTATCGATCTTCCCGTTTCCGTTCACATCGAAAGCCAGAATGCCGTTCTTGCTGGTCCAAGCGACCTGATCCGCTTTTCCATCGGCATTGATGTCGAAGGACACGCCGTCATGCGCACCAGAGAAATGGAAGCCGGTGTGATGAAGATCGAGAACAATCGGATCTGCGCCCGTCACAGGCTTGATGGAGTATGATTTACCATCTGCAATGATCTCCACTGATTTAATTATTGAATTCCCGTTACTCGATACGAGATCTTTCAAAGTATAGATAGCGACGAAGTGGTTGCTTCCGGTCGGATCGACTTTCACGATGAGGTCAGTGCCGTTGTTCACGACCTTAACAAAATTTTCGATGCGATCATTTTTGCTCAGGTTGAGGAGAGTCGACAGATCGATTTTATCAGACGTTCTATAATCGAAGATTATGTCGGCGTTTTCAGGAGACGCGGCCTCAGTATCCCAAGCAAATACGTCATTACCATCACCACCAGAAAGTCGATCCTTGCCGGCACCGCCAATGATAAGATCGTCGCCACTGCCGCCGCTTAAATAATCATCGCCGGTGCCACCGACAAGAATATCGCTTTTGCTGCCGCCCCAGATTGTGTCGTTTCCGGCACCGCCAAGAAGAACATCATTTCCTTGGAAGGGGTCGTCGTTCCCATGTCCATATATGGTATCGTTTCCGGAACCACCATCGATGAAATCGCTATTGCCACCACCGACAAGAACGTCGTCTCCGCCCATACCGTAAATCGCGTCATCGCCTTCACGTCCGTTTAGAGAGTTTTCTTTCAGGTCCGAACCAATCAATACATCGTCGGTCGTGCCAGCTACCTTCAAGCCACCATTAACCTGAACGACCATGCCAGCGGTTACCGCGCTGAACGAAACATAGGTGCTGGAAGAGACACCGCCCTCAGTCGCAGTTACCTTGTAGATATAGAGACCAGCCTCGTTCGGCCACAACTCGCTTGAAACCCCATGCGAAGGATCGCCGGTGACCTTCCCATCCTTGCCGAAATTCAGCCAGCCCGTCGACCAATTATTGGACACTTTCTGGAAGTCGAATTCTGCATTTTTTGTCAATCCTGTGAACAGAGACGCAGCATCGAAGTTCAGTGTCCACGGTGTCTTACCGTCTTCCGTGTACACATATCGACCTACAGGCGAGGTATTTTCATTGACCTCTGGCCGCATGATATCCGTCGCGCCGTTGATGGTGACCGTAACATCCTTGGAGGTGCCATCGATGGTCTTAACCGTGAATGTGTCAGACAGCGTCTTGCCTGAGTTCAGTGCCTCGACATCTTTGTTGTTGTTGTCGAGCTTATAGGTCCACTGGCCATTCTCTGTGATGGAGAACGAACCATATTTAGTCGCTACGTTGCCGACTGCCTGCCATTTATCCGTGTCGTCACGATCAATTGACGTCAGTTGGCCAGTCACCGTATCGGAAACGACGCTGGTCTTGGTAGACTCGGTCACGGAACCGTTTGCGGTACCGGTAATCATTGCCGGATCATTGGTTGCCGTGAGGTTGATGCTCAGCGTCTGCTTTGCCGTCGCGCCAGATTGATCGCGAACGGTCAGCTCAAAGCTTTCCGACGCGCCAGCCTTCAGCGCCTGAATAGCAGCGTTGTTCGGATCGTACTTATAGTCTCCCGAAGTACTATTCAGATAAAGCGTACCATAAGTGCCGGTCTTCACCAGGTTGAAGCCTTCAGCACCCGTCACAGATTTGCCGTCTGTCACGGAATATACAAGCACGCTTCCCGCATCCCGGTCAGTACCTACCAGCTTCCCGGTCTGCGGGAGGAAGGTGTCATTTGCAGCAGTGTCTTGGAGCGTGATCGGAGAGATAACACCAAGTGTAGGCGTATCGTTGGCACCATCGACGACCACTGTCAGTGTCTGGACTGCGGCCACACCATGTTCATCAGTCACAGCGAGCGTGAAGAGCTCACTCTTGCTAGATGTCAGCGCCTGAATGGCGACTGCGTTCGGCACGTATTCGTACTGGCCAGTGATGCTGTTGAGGTAGAGTTTACCATATAGCCCTTCCCTGACCACGTCGAATTTAGATGAATCTGCCGAAGTCTTGCCGCCATCAACACTGAACTTAAGCAAAGCGCCAGCATCGACATCATTTGCGACCAACTGACCAGTTTGGGCTGGCAGCCTGTCGTCTGCGGCCGTGTCCTGGAAGGTCAGCGTGTTAACCGGCTGCAGCGTCGGTGCATCATTGCTGCCTGTGATATTGATCGTTAGGCTCGCTGTGGACGTCATGCCAGCGTGGTCTGTTACCGTGTACGTAAAGACTTCCGCTGCCTTGTCGCCCTGGTTCAACCCATCGCTCTTGGCCGCATCCAGTTTATAGGTGTAAAATCCACCCGACATGATGAAGAGTTTGCCATAAGTTCCTACAAGCTCTGTTCCTGTAGAACTTACGGGCGTTGCAGCATTGAACGGATCGGGTGTTCCGGCAACAACATTTAGGACAACAAGCGTATCGACTATTTTCCCATTGATGTCGACGTTCCCGTCTGTATCGTTGAGGAACACATTGCCCCCGGTTTCCGGGTTGCTGTTCATTGAGTTGTTGAAGCCGCCGGCTTCAACCACGCTTTTTATATCGTCGCCGAGACTTGGTGCCACGTTGACGACGTTATCTGCAAGCATCGTATAGCCTGCAACACCATCTCTACCCGTGAATTCAAACTTTTCCACCTGGCTAGTCGAGCCAAGTAGTTTTCCGCCTTTATCATAGACGGTGTAAGACCCTTGTGCGTCGCCAGCTTGGAACTTGTAATCGATCCAAAGGCCGGAAAGGCGAACCGTATCCGATCCATCCTTGCCGCTTATCGCAAAAATTGTTCCTTTTGCTTCCGACAGGTCAATTACGTCATCACCTGCCCCACCAACTACAGAGAGAAGAGGACCAGACGCCCCTGTCGTATTCTTGACCGTCAGGGAGCTGCCGCCATCACCCAGATTGAAGTTGAAGCCCTCAACCCCGGTTGCCGTAACGTAGCCATCCCCAACCAATGCTTGGGCTACAGTTTCGGAAGGTGAGCCAACCGCAGCGCCAATGGTCAAGCCCATGGCCTGTGCACGACCACCCTCTACGACAACCCAGTCAATCCCCGCACCGCCGGACACAACGTCGCGACCATCGCCTGAAGCATAGACGAAGGTGTCGCTGCCTTCACCGCCTTCAATGCGGTCGTCGCCCGCGCCAGCTTGGATGAAATCATCGCCAGCGCCACCAGAGATGATGTCGTTACCGACGCCGCCATAAATCTCGTCGTTGCCGTCACCGCCCCAGATCGTGTCGTTACCATCTTCGCCGTAGATAATATCATTGCCGCCGAGGCCGGAGATTTTGTCATCTCCGCTACCCCCGTGCAGTTGATCGGAAGCAGCATTGGAGCCCTGAATAACGTCGTTACCCGAACCACCTTCAATGATGGTCCCCTCTACGCCGTATCCGGTGGGTAACAGGATAACGTCATTGCCGTCGGTGCCGACGATTTTTTCCAAACCGTCAAGCGTCATGCCTGATGCATTGGCACGGTCGAAAACGAAGCCGTTTGCGGTCGAATCCTTGATCAGTTGGACGGCATCAAAGCCTGTTCCGCCAATCAGGTTATCGCTTTCACCAGACAAACCGTTGATGCTGACCAGCTCGCTTGTTCCGTCTCCATGCTGGAAGAGACGATCACCAGAGCCTGTGACATCGGCAACAACCTGCAGAATGTCATTGCCGGAGCCGCCATCGAGCGTATCCGCACCCGTGCCGCCGATGAGGATATCGTTGCCTTCGCCGCCTCTCAGCACATCATTGCCAGCGCCGCCCTCAAGCGTGTCGTTACCGCCCATGCCGTTAAGTTCGTCGTCTCCGGCGCCGCCCTTGAGGACGTTGTTTTCCGTGCCGCCGTAGATCACGTCATTACCGGAACCACCGATCACATTGACGATGCCCTGGAGGCTGTCGTGGCCGACGACTTTATGGCTGTCTATATTGGACGGACGATCCATAGCTCTGTCCGAGCTCATCAGAACGCTGCCCTCCACGCCATTGCTGGAAAGGTTAATCGCCACAGGTGCAGACAGGGATTCGTAGCTCAGCGTGCCATCGGGCAGGAGAGTACCAGCCGCATCTACACGGATAGTGAAATTCTGGCTTGCGGGATCCCCATCGGCATCGGTGGCAATCGCCTTGAAAGTCAGATCGAGGAAAGGATTGCTGCCCTGCGGCGCTGTATGGTCGAGCGGCTGCAACAGATGGAAATCATAGCTCGCCGTGGACGCATCTGCCTTCAATGTCATTACAACATTGGAAGCTTCCGCATTTGCTGGCTTTGCGCCTACATAACCCACCAGCATGCCGTTGATCCAGGCGAAGTTAACAGCCTGCGAGAAGGAGCTCAAAGTCACAGCCTGCCCACGATGATCGACCACGCTCACTGGCTTGTCAGCGAAGGTCAAGGTCTTGGACGCGCCGTTATCGGCACCCCAACTCAAGCCGTTGAGGCTCTTGGTTATGGATGTCTGGCCTTCCTCGGAAATCTCGGCTCGCGTGTTCGCATTGAAGACTGGCGTATCGTCGTTGATGGTGACCTTGAAGGTGCCGTTCTGAACCTTGTCGTCACGGTTACCAGCCGCATCGCCATCGGCATCGAAGGCAACGAACTTGAAGTTGAGATCAAGATTGTTCTCGATGCTCTGCTGCACGCCTTTCACAAGTGACTCGGAATGGTCGATACCAGCCAGAAGCTTGAAGCTGTAGGATCCATTCTGGGATGTCGGATCAAGCGTGACCTTGAACACATCGATATGGCTGCCTTGCGTGCTGGCAGTCAGCACGTAGCCGCCGTTCCATGCGCCGTTTTCGCCCGTCGACTTACTGATCGTGTAGACTAGCTTCTCGCCGCCGGACGTCAAATTGCCAAGCCCCAGCTGTTCAGCCGTAACCAGACCGACAGAAAGTGCCTTACCCTCGCCAGCATTTTTGCTGCTGTCGGCAAACGCAACACTGCGACCGAATGTGTCATTGGCCGTGGTGCCCATGACATCACGATCAACACCCCACTCTATACCAAGGGATTTGCCACTGACCTCGCTTGGAGCATTGACATCGCCGGATGCGGCGTTGTCGTTGCTGCCCGCGATCTTCGGGGCACCATCTTCATCCACAACCGAGGTTTCGCTCGTGCCCAACCGAGGCGCATCGTCATTCACGACAACTTTGAAGCCACCATTGGCCGTGTCGCCATCGCTGTCTGTCGCCGTGAACTTGAAGTTCAGGCTGATATTGTCTTCGACGTTCTTGACGGGGTGATCGAGATTGCCGAGCAGCTTGAAGTCATAACGGCCGTGGTCGTCATCGCTCAGCGAAACGCTGAAGATCTTGTTGGACGGAGCTGCGGAGCCTGTCGGATTGTTGCCAACATAACCATAAAGCATGGTGCCATCGGCACTCACCCAAACCTTCACGGGCTGACCGTTAGAGTTCAGACCTTCGGCAAAAACCTCGCCATTTTTATAGCCGTCGAAGGCAACGGAACGGTTGTTGGTGCGGCCGGAGTCGTTGTCGTCTGCACCCCAATTGATGTTCAGGCTATTATTGGTCTGAACATCGCCCTGGATGTCGCCCTTGTAGTCGTGCTCGCGTTCGGTATTGCCGTAGCCGTTGAGGTTTTCCTCATCGACGCTTCTATCGGCAATAGAACCAATCGTCGGCTGGTCGTCCATGATGGTAACGCTGAACGAGCTCGTTGCAGTGTCTCCATCGGAGTCTTTGGCGACAAAGCCGAAGTCCAGCTTCATGGAGTCGCTGTTCGGCGCATGATCGATGTTGCCGTTGAGTGAGAAAGCGTAACCGCCCTTACCGTCATCTGTCAGGGTGACCGTGAAGACGACGCGTTCGCCAGCCAGCGCAACAAGGGTCTTATCGTTATCAAACACCTTGTAGGTGATCTGTTCGCCATCCGAGGTGAGCCCCATGGGAGCCTTCAGGCCGGACAGGAAACCAACGCTGCGGTCTGCTGTTCCGAAGCCATCGCGATTATCGGCACCCCAGTTGATGTCCAGCGAACCCAGCTTCACAGCGGAATCCGGGTGATCGGCAAAGAAGACATCGGCAAGGTTGAGCGGCAATGCAGCTTCGTTGACGGATTCCGCCTCTGGCGAGCCAATAAACGGTGCATCGTCATTGATGGAAATCGAAACGGAGCCATTGGCAGTGTCGCCATCGCCATCCTTGATCGTGAAGCCGAAGTCGATCTTGATATTGTCTTCCGTGTTCTTGACCGGATGATCCAGGGAACGGAGCAGATTGAACTCGAAAGCACCGCTTGCAACATCGGTGACCTTCAAGGTGAAGACCGCCTCTTTACCTGCCATCGCCGTCAGCGTGTTGGTCGAAGCGTTCCAGCTGTAGGAAAGCGATACGCCGTCAGACTTCAGAGCTGGCAGATTCTTCGTGTCGAAGGCGATAGCGCCACTGGCCGCCTGACCGTCTGTGCCGAAATTGTAGCTTAGATGCCCAGTCGCCGTGGCAGACGTCGCAGCTGCATCTCCCGCATAGGCGTTGAATGCACCGTTACCGTCCTTCAAACCGTCTTCGTCAACTGTCTGGGAAGACTGTTCCGCTCCAACCGTCGGACCGTCATCCACGATCTTGATGGCAAGCTGTGTCGAAGTAACGGCTTCCTTCATGTCGCCGTCGAAGTCAACAATCGTGACCTTGGCGAAGACACCATCAATGGTATCGATGCTATTATGGTCGTTCACGCCAGCAGCATCGACATGCTTGACCGGCTGGTATTGAACGATGGAAACCGTGCCGTCGTTGCCAATCGTCAGGGCGAAGACAGCCTTTTCGCGAGCCATACCGATGATAACACCGCTTTTCATAGTGAAAAGCTGGACCTTATCCCCAGACAGCGTGAGAACACCGGAATCTTCGCCCCTGAAGGCATTACCCTCAGCATTCACCAATGTCAGGCTGCGTGTACCTCGGCCATCTGCCCCGAAGCTGCTGGTGGCTTTCACCATGCCAACTTCGCGTGCCCAGCCAATTGCGGTGCCATAGCTCATCAGATTTTCGGGGATGGCCGATGATCTGTCATCCGAACCGATGTCCACGCCCCGTGTTTCATCGTGAATGAGTTCAGCTTTGGCAGAAATTGCAATAGAAGCCGTCGGTGCGTCGTCGTTAACGGCTACGGCAAAGGTGCCAGCATTGGTCGCATCGCCGTCCGCGTCAATCGCCTTGAAGCTGAAGGTAAGATCGATATTGTCTTCCTGGTTCTTCACAGAATGATCAAGCACATCCTTCAGATCAAAGGTGTAGCTGCCATTCTGGCTGGTCGGATCCAGTGTTACGGTAAAGACAACGCGCCCTGCGCTATCCCCTGCATTGGCTGTCAGCACGTAGCCGCCATTCCATACGCCATCCGACGTAGAAAGGCTGATGCTGTAGAAAAGTGAGTCGCCGTTGGACGTCAAATCGGCAAATTTCTGGCCGAGTAGTTCAGAAACCTTGTCACTGTCCATGTGACCGACTTCAAGAATGGCTCCGGTCGTGGCGTTGACGAAGGCAACCTGACGACCAATCGGATCGTCCACATTGCCGATCATGCCATCCGCATCCAACTTTTCGGCTTTTAAGTCGGAATCCGAACCCCAATTGATACCGAGAGACTTAGCTCCGGTAGAAGCTTCGCCTGCAGACTGAGCGTCTGTCCCTGTAGCGGCGTAGCTGTCGCCGATATTGCCGATCTCGCCCAGCTTCTCCTCATCGACGATTCCGCCCTGCGCCGTTCCGAGCGTCGGCAGATCGTCCTGCACGAAGACAGAGAAGGTATCGGTAACGGAATCGCCGTCGCTATCGGTAGCCGTGTAGCTGAAGGTCAGGCTTAATGAACTCGTGCCATTACCGTCGTTGTGATCGAGCGGCTGCAACAGATGAATGTTGTAGGAACCAATGCCTTCATTGGAGAGTGTAGCGAACAATACGATATTGCTTGCCTGCTTTCCGGCTGAAGCATCGAAACTTTCCGGTGCTTGACCTGTATAGCCGACCATCACGCCGTTGATGACCGCGAAATGCACTTCCGCGCCAGCCGACGTCAGAAGCGAGCCGCCTTCGCCTGCATGAGCTGCTTCAACCGTAACGCCTGCATCCTGCGTGAAAACCACGGAGCGGCCAGTCTTTGCGCCATCCTCAACGCGAGCATTATCAGCGCCCCAGCTAATGTTGAGAACGCCATTTCCAACGACAGGGGTCAATGATCCACCGACCTGCGGCAGCAGATTGTGCTCATTGATGCCAACATTCTCGCCGCCGAATGACTCCGGGCTGTCGTCGTTCACAGTGACAGTGAAGCTGCCATCGAGCTTGTCGCCATCGGCATCGCTCGCTGTGAACTTGAACTCGATATTGATATCGTCTTCCGTCATCGCAACCGGATGATCCAACGCACCAACGAGATTGAATACGTAAGAGCCCGCGCCCTTGTCACTGAGCGAAATCGTAAAGACGGTGTCGCCGTAGACGGGCTCAACGCCATCGCTTCCAACCGAGATCAGCTGGCGCGCTTCAAGCTTTGTCCCCGTTTCATCCAAAACATAAGCCAGAGAATAACCGGCCGACGTGAGGTTCAAACCCTCAAGGTGGGAAATGGTGGCAGGTGTGAACGCAACGCCACGATCGCCTGCGATGCCGGTCAGGCCGCCATCCACCACTTCGCGAGCGCCTTCGCCGCGGTCTGCACCCCAATTGATGTTGAGGCTGCCCTCGGACTGGTCAGAAACCTGCTTGGCATCCGGGCCTGGTTCACTGAATTCCTCACCATCCCCTTCGCGGAATACCAACTCCTTCGGGCCGGGCTCGTGAATTTCGCCGCCATTGCCACCCGGAATGAAGTCTTCATCGACATTCGAGTTGACCGGATCGGCGCTGAATGAAGGCCGATCGTCTCCGATGTTCACCGTGAACGTGCTAGATGACTGGTCGCCATCGCTATCGGTTGCTGTGTAGCCGAACTGCAGCGAAAGGGTCGCGTTGCCGGTCGCGCCATTGCCAGCGGCATGGTCCAGCACCTGCACCTGCGTGAAGGTGTAGTCACCACCCTGGCTTGCATCCGATAGCGTAACGTAGAATACCACATTGCCGCCTTCGAGGCCCCCACCAAGGGACGTGGGCTTGTTCTCGGGGCCGCCGGTATAACCTACCAGCGTACCATCTTCCAAAACGGTGGTGAAAACAGTTTGGCCGTTCGAGGTGAGAATGCTGCCATTCTCGCCTTCATGGGCTCCGGCAACCATCACAGCCGAAGAGGTAAATGCAACGCTTCGGTCGCCTGTTGTAGCGCCGGAATTGGAGTTGAACGAATCCGCACCCCAGGAAATGTTGAGCGTGCCATTGGCTACAGTTCGTAGCGCATCGGGTTGGGTGCCGGACGACAGAGCCTCATCACGCACGATGCCCTCTGCGCCTGGAACGGCAATCGGTGAATCATCGTTGACGGTTACCGTAAAGCTGCTGTTGAGCTTGTCACCATCGGCATCGCTGGCCGTGAACTTGAATTCAAGCTTGAGGTCGTCTTCTTTCGTTGTGTCGGGGTGATCCAGCGCACCGACAAGGTTGAAGACGTAAGAACCAGCCCCCTTATCACTGAGCGCTACTGTGAAGACAACATCTCCCAGTTTTGCTTCATTGCCATCGCCCGCAGGAGAAATCACCTGACGCGCTTCCAGCTTTGTTCCGGTTTCATCCAGTATGAAGGTAAGTGGGAAGCCGCCTGAGGTGAGCTTCATACCATCAAGCTGAGTGACGGTAGCAGATGTGAAGGCAACTCCGCGGTCTCCGGCGATACCAGTCAGGCCGCCGTCGGCAACTTCCCGAATGCCTTCACCCTTGTCGGCACCCCAGTTGATGTGAAGGCTGCCTTCGGAATTGGCGGAAGTAGAAGAAGCTTCTGCGCTTGCTTCACCTTCGCGCAATTCAGGCGAGGCTTCGCCGCCATTTCCGTCCTTGATGAAATCTTCATCGACACTGGAGTTATCTTGATTGGCGCTAAACGAAGGCCGGTCGTCGCCGATATTCACCGTGAAGGTGCTGGAGGCCTTGTCTCCATCGCTATCGGTGGCAGTATAACCGAACTGCAAGGAAAGGCTTGCATTGCCATTCGTGCCATCGCCAGCGGCGTGATCAAGCGGCTTGACCTGCGTGAACGTGTAGTCACCGCCCTGGCTTGCATCTGACAGAGTGACGAAGAAGACGACGTTTGCACCTTGGATCGACGTTGGCGCATTTTCCGCACTGCCGGTGTAGCCAACAAGCGTGCCGTCCTGCAGGATTACTGTAGATACAACCTCACCGTTTGAGGTTAGAACGCTGCCGTTCACACCATCATGGGCTCCGGTGACCACCACAGCCGAAGAGGTAAATGCAACGCTTCGGTCGCCCGTAGCAGCGCCAGAATTCGAATTGAAGGAATCCGCACCCCAGGAAATGTTGAGCGTGCCGTTCGCTACGGTTTGCGCGGCGTTTGGTTGAGTGCCGATTGAAAGCGCTTCGTCACGCACGATGCTTTCTGCGCCTGGAGCGGCAATTGGAGCATCGTCTGCAATATCGATACCAAAGTTGCCGGTTACGAAATCGCCATCCTTGTCTGTCACGGTGAATGTGAAGTTGAGACGCAGAAGATCGTTGAGGCCGGAGCGCAGTACGTCTGGATTATCCAGTGCCTGGAACACCTGGAAAGTGAAGGTACCTGTTTCAACATTCGTGACTGTCAGGCGGAAAACTTCAACGCCATTGGCGAAACCGGAAATACCTACGCCAGAAGCAAGAGCCTGCGTGGTGATCGGGAAACCGCCCGAGGTCAAGGCAACAGAATTGCCTGCAAGGCCAGCGGCTTCAGTCACATCACTCGCACCGGTTAATCCAATGGCAGTGACTACGCCGAAGTCCGCACCAGGTGTAAAGTTCAAACGACCCACAATAGTTTCATTGCCAACAGTTGCGTCTGACAGCGTGGCTTCAACAAAACTAAAGGGACCGGAACTGATCTGGATGGATGGCGTATCGTCAAACAGCGTGCTGTTGATGCCCGCATCTCCATCCGCCTGATCCGTCCCGGCAAGCAGGGAAGCAAGCTGGAAGTTCTCAGGTCCATTATTCTGCGGGCCATCATCGAAGTTCTGGCCATTGCTGTTTGAACCGTTGCTTGCGGAATAGGTGCCATCAGGACCCGCAGCGATGTTGATGCCGTTGTCCGTCAACGCAGCAAACAGGACCTGCTGGGGAAGCTCGACCTGATCGATAATGACAGCAGGAATGTGCGAGGCGCCGTTGACGATGACGATTTCCGTTCCGTCCGCCTGCACCAGCACAAGATTGTTTCCCTCAACCCGGATATCGTCAATCGATGTACCAGCAGGGAGGGTGACAGCGTTGTTTTGATCTGGAACAACCTGTTGAATTGCAACCTTTTGTGGAGCTGCAGCCTGTTGAGGCTGTGCGTCGCTTTGCGATGTATTGGTTTGCGCTTGCGCCACCTCGTAAGAAGTAACGTTTGCAGTATCTTGCCGATTATTCGACACAATATCAGATTCGAACTCGACGTTGGAAGCATCGTTTTCAATGACGGACACGCGCGGATCTTCAATCGACATGGTTACTCATCCCCTAAAAAACATGAGGGACTTAAAGCACAGTCTTCGGCAACTGCAACCTTCCATTAACCCTGCCGATATAGCGGGTTATGCATCCAGCATCCGGAATCTGCATTTAGGTTAACGTGCAGAGGGTGCGCGCAATGAAGCGAATCAACAATCAAGAGCTGCGCGCCAGAAATCCCATGTTTTCAGTGGGTTGATTATCAACAGCGGTTGAAAATCGCTCTTGCTGCTTACTAACCGGGGGCGAATCACGCCAAAGCCTGGCTCAGTCTTCGCAACCTATTGCAGCACTGGCTTGCCATCATGCGAGATAAGTACGAGACTTTTCTAGGCGAATGCTGTGACGACTGCTATCGAGTTGTCGGGATGGGGTTGGGGATCATACTTGATGCTACGATTGGTGCAGCATTTGCGCGCGTCTTTGACCTCGCTTGCCTTGGGCATACTTAGCCTTCTTCTCGTTTCTTGCCAAACCGATGACGGGATTGTTGGCCAGACAGAGCTTGAGCAGAAAGCAAAGACCAATCAGCCGGCGCAGTTGAGCACATCTGCCCCGGCGCAAGCAGCGACCACCACGTCTTCAGCCAGCTTTTACAATATGACAGCGGGTAATGGGCCTATCTCGGTCGGCTATCTTGGTATCCGCCGCAACGATACACCCGGACGGCAAGCTGATGCCGATTATCGCAATGGCGCGCTGATGGCGGTCAACTTGCGGGGAAATAGCATCTTAACCTTGCATATGCTTGAGACCTCGGACCGCCCGGACGAAATCGTCAAGTCGCTACGCGCGCTGCAACAAAAGAACATCGGTATTCTCATCACCAGCGGTCGTGGCCCAGAATTGGCTAGCTTACGCTCTGTCCTTGGGACTTCGGTTCCAGTGATCGCTTTCGTGCCCAACCATGAGACAGCGGGACTCGGAGAGAACTTCTATCCATTCCTCTCTCGTCCCAGTGACAGCCTGCTTGAAGCAACAAGCTATGCCGTTGCGGAGGGTGGGCGCAGACCGGTTATTTTGGCCGCCTCCCCGTCCGATCGAAGCGAGGGTGAGCGATTGTCTGCGAAGATAAAGGCAATGGGGCTTGCGGCCCCCGTTGTGATCGATCTCGCAACCGGGCTAAAACAGGCAAAACTCGCCAAGGCTTGGAACGAGGCGGATCTGGCCGTGATCATGCCACAAGTTCGCAATCCTGCCGCTGCGATCAAGGCACTGAATGCTGCATCAGGCTCAGCCGCCACTGCGCACAAACGCTATGTTGTCAGCACGGCACAAACCTCAGCAGAACTTGCCGATCCCTTGTTAGCTGGCAGCAATGTCTGTCGATACGACCACAATATCGGCGAGAGAATTGGCCAAAAGCATCTGTCGACCTATGGAATGCCCGCATCCGAGGCGTCAGCCTATGGCTACGACGCGATGTCGACAATCATTGGCTTGGCGGACAAATATGGCGGGGCAGGCTTTGCCAAACCCTATCTCGCACAGGAATCCGGTTTTTCCGGAGCGATGGGCCTTTTTCGTTTCAACGGCGATAACAGTGTGCAACGCAACTGTGACATCTTCAAAGTCGCCAACGGTCGCTTCGTTTTCATCCAACGAGCCCCTCCAACCTTCTGAGCCATCTCTATCATCTGACAAGTTCTTCTGCAGCGCCGTTCACTGCGAGGCAGGATAACACCGTCGGGATGAAGCTCGTCTCGGCTTTCCTGGTCTAATCCGAGCCAGACGCCGGTTGCGCCTGCGCAAGATTTCGCCGCGCAAAACAGATTTTGGATATTATCGTTCAACAATCTTGACGAAATCGTAAAACGATATAACCCTATGAGCGCCGAACAATGACGGCCAAGGTCAAATAATAGGCCGTATGCTCCAGAGAGAGGGACAACATGAACCAGCCAGCGTCCACCGAAACGGGCGATAGCACAGGTGTAAGCTCTGTGCGCTCCCGCCGCGCCGCATTGACAGCGGCAATTTTCCTGATGGCAACCTCTGCCATCGGCCCGGGCTTCATCACTCAGACAGCCACCTTCACCACTAAGCTCGGATCAGCCTTCGCGTTCGCAATCCTTGCTTCCATTCTCATCGACTTCGTCGTTCAGCTGAACATCTGGCGCATTGTCACGCTCACACGTATGCGCGCCTCCGATATTGCCAATGCCGCTATTCCCGGTACCGGCTATTTGCTGGCAGTCCTGGTGATCGGCGGAGGTCTATTCTTCAATATCGGAAATATCGGCGGAGCAGGCCTCGGCCTCAATGCGCTGCTGGGACTTGATCCCAAATGGGGCGGCGCGATCAGCGCGCTGATCGCAATTGGTATCTTCAGTTCAAAACGCGCTGGCATGGCGGTCGATCGCGCCATTATCGGCGCAGGCGTCCTGATGATCGTGTTGACGCTTTACGTTGCCATCGTCTCACAGCCGCCGGTTGGAGAAGCAATTTTCCAAACCTTCCTTCCATCCACGATAGATTTCGCGACGATCACGACCATCGTTGGCGGCACTGTTGGTGGCTATATCACCTATTCAGGTGCACATCGCCTACTCGACAAAGGCCAGACAGGCATTGAAAATCTCGGTGCCGTCAACCGTGCGGCTCTTTCAGGCATCGCGGTGACAGGCCTGATGCGCTATGTTCTGTTCCTCGCAATCCTTGGCGTCGTCGCTGCTGGCGTGGCCATTGATGTTTCCGGCAAGGGCGCAAACCCAGCCGCCCAGGCCTTCCAGGCCGCTGCTGGCGATGTTGGGATGCGTATTTTTGGTGCCGTCTTATGGTTTGCGGCAATCACGTCCGTCATCGGCGCTGCCTACACCTCGATTTCTTTCATCACGGTCTTCAAGCAGGATATCAGCGATCGCAGCCGCGATATCGCCACCATCATCTTCATCGCCGTTTCTCTCTTTTTCTATGTGGTTATTACAACGCCGCCCGCACAGATGCTGGTGTTTGTGGGCGGCTTGAACGGCCTCATCCTCCCTATCGGTCTTTCCATCTTCGTCTATGCGGCTTGGGCACGATCTGACCTGATGGGCGGCTATCGCTATCCTAGATGGTTGCTCCTGCTTGGCGTGCTTGCGTGTGCGCTGACCTGGTACATGGGTTACAAATCTATCGGGCCCATTTTCGCGTTGCTCGGCTAAGGAGGAGAAAAAACATGAGTGCAATCGATCTGAATAGCGATCTCGGCGAAAGCTACGGCGCTTGGAAAATGGGAGACGATGCGGCGATGTTGTCCATCGTATCCAGCGCCAACATCGCTTGCGGCTTCCATGCTGGCGATCCGCTTGGCATTCGCAAAACAGTGGAAGCCGCCGCCAAAAGGGGCGTTTCGATCGGCGCTCATGTTTCCTACCCGGATCGTGTCGGCTTTGGCCGACGCGATATGGATGTCACGCATGATGAACTTGCGGCAGACGTGATCTATCAGATCGGTGCCTTGCAGGGTCTGGCGCGTGCCGCCGGAACCACGGTGTCCTATGTGAAGCCGCATGGCGCGCTTTACAATTGCATTGCCAATGATGCGAAACAGGGGCAAGCCGTGATCGACGGGATCAAGTCGGTCGATCCCAACTTGATCCTCATGGGCCTTGCTGGGACGTCCATTCTAGAATTGGCGAAGGCATCTGGACTGGCGACTGTGGCAGAAGCTTTCGCTGATCGTGCCTATACGCGGGAGGGCCATCTCGTTTCGCGCCGCGAGGCAGGTTCCGTGCTGCACGATACCAACCTCATTGGACAACGCATGTTGCGGCTGGCCAAAGAAGGAACACTGGAAGCCATCGATGGCTCGATCATCAAGATCGATGCACAATCTATCTGTGTTCACGGCGATAGCCCGGGTGCTGTGGCAATTGCTCAGGCCGTCAGGCAGACACTGGAAGCAGACGGTATCCAGGTCCGCTCTTTCCTTACAAGGCGGGAGGCCTGAGATATGGTGACGCTTCAACAATTTTCTCATGTGGATGCTACTGCGGCAAGGCAGGCGCGAGAGCGCTACCGGTCAGGCAGTGTTGAACCAACCGCCGGTGTGGCGCGCGGCTTCACACAAGCCAACATGATTGTTCTGCCACGCGACTGGGCCTTCGACTTCCTGCTCTATGCGCAGCGCAATCCGAAAGCCTGCCCGGTCCTTGATGTGTCAGATCCAGGTTCGCACACCACGGTTCTGGCAAAGGATGCGGATCTGCGACGCGACGTGCCGCTTTACCGCATCTGGCGCGATGGCAAGCTTGCAGAAGAAACACCGGATGCTTCCTCTGCCTGGGAAGAGCATCCTGATCTTGTCAGCTTTCTGATTGGCTGCAGCTTCACCTTTGAAACGCCCATGGCG
Organism: Affinirhizobium capsici; assembly: GCF_977018625.1. Classification (NCBI taxonomy): domain Bacteria; kingdom Pseudomonadati; phylum Pseudomonadota; class Alphaproteobacteria; order Hyphomicrobiales; family Rhizobiaceae; genus Affinirhizobium; species Affinirhizobium capsici. Next base: position 145,281 of record NZ_CDRNXD010000005.1, read on the forward strand.
GAAGCAGGTATCGATATTCGACATATTACCGACCGTTCGAATGTGCCGATGTACCTGACGAACACCCCATGCCGGCCAGCTGGACGCCTACATGGCAACATGGTCGTTTCCATGCGTCCAATCCCGGCCAATCGTGTTGCGGATGCCGCTATGATTTCCGGTCGCTTTCCCTCAGTCCATGGTTCACCAGTTCATGTCGGCGCACCGGAAGCCATCGGCATATCGGATTTGGCACAACCCGATTTTGGTGATGCTGTTCGCATTGAACCCGGTGAGGTTCCGGTTTTCTGGGCCTGTGGCGTCACCCCCCAGGCTGCCGTCATGGCCTCAGGTGTACCGTTCGCCATTACACATGCACCAGGTTACATGTTCATCACCGATATTCCCGATTCCGCCTATCACGTCTGAGGTTTCATGCGCTTCCTGCCCGTCAGCCTCACCACGTTATTGGTAGAGCTTAACAATCTTGAAGAAACGCTTTCGCTGTTTGCCTCGCTTGAGGCAGAACCTCTGAATGGCATTGAAGACATGGTGCCTGCTGCGCGCACGGTGATGATCCGTTTCCGGCCAGATATGGTGTCAGCGCAGGCGCTGGTGAACGAAATCGCCAAGCGGGATATTTCCCGCCCGCCGCAAATCGACGCGCAACTGGTCGAAATACCCGTTCACTATGACGGCGAGGACTTGGACGATGTTGCCGAACTGACAGGTCTTTCCGCAGATGAGGTCGTGCGCCGGCATACCGAAAGCACTTTCACCGTAGCGTTTTGCGGTTTTGCGCCGGGCTTTGGTTATCTCGTCGGCGGCGATCCGGCGCTTCATGTACCGCGGCGCAAAAGTCCGAGAACACGCATTCCCGCCGGTTCTGTTGCGCTTGCGGGGGAATTTTCCGGCATTTACCCGCAAAACAGTCCCGGCGGCTGGCAGATCATTGGCACGACGCCACTCCAGATGTGGGATATGGAGAGAACGCCTCCTGCCCTCTTCCAGCCGGGCTACCGGGTACGCTTTATCAATTTAGCCAGCCAGAAGCGGCCTGTCGAAATTGGGCAAACGCGCTCGATGAAAACTAAAACATCTCAGCGCCCTCAAGCTGGCGTGAGTTTTGAGGTCATGGAAGCGCCAGTGCCAGCGCTGTTTCAGGATCTCGGCCGCTTTGGTCAAACCGGTCAGGGGGTGTCCGCATCTGGTGCGTTAGATCAAGGAGCGTTCAAGGCGGCGAACCGTATTGTCGGAAACCCAATCACAAGCCCCGCTCTCGAAATCGCCATGGGTGGGCTGGTTCTCAAAGCCCATGCGGATGGGGTGATTGCGATCACAGGTGCTGCCTGCCCTATCGAAATAGAAACATTGTCCGGCTCACTCATCCAGGGCGAAACCTACCGTCCCATACGATTGGAAAGCGGCGATCTTCTGCGCATCGGCTTTGCCGCTAAGGGCGCTCGTAGCTATCTCGCGGTCCGGGGTGGATTCTTTGTCGAGCCGGTTCTAGGCAGTGCTGCAACAGATACGCTGGCCGTTGTTGGGCCTGATCCTGTCGTCTCCGGCTCCATCCTGCCCTTTTCGCCTGACACACCGGGCCTGATACCGGTTGCAACGGAAGAGCTAGCACCTTTCGAATTGCCTGGCCCGGATGAGGAAGTCGTTCTTGATGTAGTGATGGGTCCGCGCACGGATTGGTTCACACAGCAGGGCATTGCCACACTAACCAGCCAGACCTGGAAGGTAACCCCGCAATCAAACCGCGTTGGCCTTCGCCTGCAGGGCGACGTGTCGATTGAGCGAACGGACGCTCGGGAATTATCCAGCGAAGGCACGGCGACGGGTGCCATTCAAGTGCCGCATAGTGGTCAGCCCGTTCTATTTCTCGCAGATCATCCTTTAACCGGAGGATACCCGGTCATTGCGACGATCGCCGAGCATCATCTCGATCTTGCAGGGCAACTGCCAGTGAACGCCAAGATCCGCTTCCGGCCAGTCAAACAATTTTCTCAGCTAAGGCCAGCAGCAGCTAAACTATAATAAAAAGAGGGAACGTCGATGAAGAAAGTGCTTATAGCAAATCGCGGTGAAATCGCCGTTCGCATTATTCGCGCCTGTCGTGATCACGGCCTTCAGGCCGTTGCGGTCTATGCTGACCCGGACGCTGATGCGGTGTTCACATCCCTTGCAGACGAAGCATACGCTTTGAACGGTGCACGTCCTGCTGAAACCTATCTGAACATCGAGAAGTTGATCGATATTGCCAAACGGTCTGGCGCTGATGCCGTGCATCCCGGCTACGGCTTCCTGTCCGAACGCTCGGAGTTTGCAAGGGCGGTTCAGGAGGCAGGGCTGATCTGGATCGGGCCAGACCCGCATGTCATTGAAGCTTTGGGCGACAAGGTCGAGGCGCGGCGGATAGCGCAATCGGTCGGCGCCCCCTTGGTGGCAGGCAGCGATGGGCCCGTAGAGACAGCCGCCGAAGTGATGGAATTTGCCGAGGCGCATGGGTTGCCGGTGGCCATCAAGGCAGCACATGGCGGTGGCGGACGCGGCCTGAAGGTCGCATGGAAAATGGAAGAAGTGGCTGAACTTTACGAGTCTGCTGTGCGTGAAGCGCAAGCCGCCTTCGGTCGCGGAGAGTGCTTTCTAGAGCGGTTTCTTGATCGGCCACGCCACATCGAGGCGCAGATTCTGGCAGACAAGCATGGCAATGTTCTGGTGCTTGGCACGAGAGACTGCTCTCTCCAACGGCGAAACCAAAAGCTGGTCGAAGAAGCACCAGCTCCGTTCCTGACGGATGAGCAGCGCCAGTCTATTCATGATGCGGCACGCAAAATCTGTGCAGCCGCAGGCTATTCCGGTGCGGGCACCGTTGAATTTCTGCTCGGCATAGATGGCACGATCTCATTCCTGGAGGTCAATACGCGCCTGCAGGTGGAACACCCTGTGACCGAGGAAACCACGGGCATTGATTTGGTCATCGAACAATTCCGTATTGCAGATGGCGAGACATTGCGCGTCACGGAGACCCCGCAGCCCCGCGGCCACTCCATTGAATTCCGCATCAATGCGGAAGATCCGGCCCTTGGGTTTCTGCCGACACCTGGCAAGATCACCCGTTTCGATGCACCATCTGGTCCCGGTATTCGTCTCGATAGCGGTGTCGTTAGCGGTTCGATCATACCTGGCACGTTCGATTCCCTAACGGCCAAACTGATAGTGACCGGCTCCACCCGCGAACAGGCGATTGCCCGTGCGCGGCGCGCGTTGAAAGAGTTCGTCATCGAAGGCATTGCTACCGTCCTACCCTTCCAGCGCAGTGTTTTGGAAGAGCCGGATTTTACAGCCACGGATGGCTTCAAGGTTCATACCCGCTGGATAGAAACCGATTTTGCCGGGAAGCTGGACAAAGCACCTCGTCCTGAACCAGTTGCAGATGGAGGCTTGATCCGTACTGCCGTTGAAATTGACGGGAAGCGGCATGTTCTTGGCATCCCAGCCGTGCTGCTAAGCGGATTCCAGACCGGCAATATCAGTGTACAACCCGCTGAAACGGCTGGAAAGCCTGATGCAGCCACAATCACGGCGCCGATCTCAGGCACACTTCAAAGCTTCAAGGTTGAGGACGGCGCAGAGGTGAAGGAAGGGGATCTTATTGCCGTGATGGAGGCCATGAAGATGGAAACCCAGGTTCTTGCAAAGCGGTCAGGTCGGGTGGCCTTGAAGGCGGAAATTGGCGCTTATCTACCAAGCGGAACGGTGATTGCTCGCTTCGATGACTGAGGCGCTTTCAGCCTGAGTGCGTAAGTGATCGTGCCTTCGCACTGTCAAAATCAAATAGAGACACCAATCTTCGATACGCCGCCCGACCAACCGGGCGGCGTCTTCTCATACGGTCGTACCGTGCAATAAAAGATCATATCCTTTCGCTTTTTAAGGATTGCCTAAACCATTCGGTGAACATCGGCAGCTATAGCTAACATAAGACTTTTATAATCTTATGGAGTACGGACGCGATGTTCGCGGCATTCCTCGCACTTATTCCGCTGAAAGCGTGGCCTCTGCCGTATATACAGCCTAACGCAAAGCGTCGCGGAGGACTGTATGCAGCAACCTGACAAGGCTGCGGTTGCAGTGACCTCCGACATGCGACACTGGCCAAAGGTTTGCCTGGGCGGCCTTCCCATCACCCGAACCACCATGGAGCAGACTGCCCTGTCCTTCGTCGCACACGCGCTGGAAGCACGCGAGCGTCAAGCGCTGCCGTTCTACTCCACCTCGGCGAACGGCCAGGTTTTGGCAGTCTGCGCCAAACAGCCGGAGCTGCAAAAACTGATCATGAAGGCAGACCAGATCCATGCGGACGGAATGCCAATGGTGCTCTATTCGAAGCTGTTCTCGTACCAGCCGGTTAACGAGCGCGTCGCGACAACAGATCTCGTTCATGCCGTCGCGAACCATGCGCAAAAGGCTGGTATTCGCTTCTATTTTCTGGGCGGAAGTGAAGAGGTGAATGCACGAGCTGTGGCCGCCATGCAAGCGCTTTACCCTGACTTGATTTTTGCCGGGCGGCGCAATGGGTACTTCTGCGCGGCGGAAGAAAAGACGGTGGTAGAGCAAATTGTGGCGGCAAAGACAGATATCCTCTGGGTCGGCCTTGGATTTCCGCTAGAACAAGCTTTCACTTTACGTAATCTGGAGCGACTGCGAGGGGTGGGTATTGTCAAAACCTCCGGTGGGCTGTTTGATTTTCTATCTGGCAAAAATAAGCGGGCTCCGCAATGGATGCAGAATGCCGGGCTTGAATGGGCGTTCCGGCTGTGGCTGGAACCTCGCCGCCTTTTCATGCGCTATCTCGTAACGAACCCGGTGGCGTTGCATGTCCTTTTTCGACGCTCGCGATAGGAAATTAAATCGTCGAGCACTCTTCAAAGCCTTTGCAGCCGCCGCAGTGCTTTCTCAAAAACCAGCGCTTGCGGCAGGCTCGATATGTCCTGCCTTCCCAAATCCCACTTTTCTGCAGGCAACGAAACGCGGTGTAAACCTGACGGGCTGGGATGTGGCTGACACTGCGTTACGGCCTCAACCCAAGCAACTTGAAGCGCTTCGCAAATATGATTTTACGCATATTCGCCTGCCAGTCGACAATCGACGGCTGGAAGAGGATGCCTCCTATACCAGAGTGCTTCGAGACCAGATTGACCAATTGGTATCTCAAGACTTTGCAGTCTCCGTTGACCTTCATGCAGATAAGAAAGTTGGCGAGTTCTTTCGGAAAGACGCAAGGCAGGGAGAAGCTTATCTGACAGGTCTATGGAACCATCTGACAGCTCAACTTGAGACGACAAACCCTCAAAAAGTAGCGATCGAACTGCTGAACGAACCGCAATTAGAACAAGCACTCTGGGAAGACGTTGCGGGACGGCTGATCCTAAAGATAAGGAAGAAGCTGCCGGACACCACTATGATTGTTGGGCCTTCTGGACCGCAGCGTCATGAAACATTGGCTGATATGGTTCCGTTTTCTGACCCCAATATCATCTATGCCATTCACTATTATGATCCCGTGCTTTTCACCCATCAGGGTGCAAACTGGGGCGAGCCAGATGATCCCGCTCGCTTCGTGCGAGGGGCACCATTTCCTGCCAGGCTATCAGACCGGCAGGTCGGCGTGCTGTTAGATGCCCTGTCAAAGCAAGGTCAGCAAGCAGCGGCAGATGAACTCAAGACGAGTCTGAGTGATGGGTGGAATGAAGATTCTATCAAGGATGCCTTCGATCTCATTGCCCAATGGTCGAGGCGGCATCAGTGCCCGGTCATCATCAACGAATTTGGCGTGCTTTCCTTTGTCGCTCCGAGAAAGTCACGCCTCAGATGGCTAGCCGCAGTCAACAGGCACGCCCGTGAGCGCTGCCTTGGCTGGGCGCATTGGGACTTCCAGGATGGATTTGGCCTCATCGACAAGCATACCGGCATGCCCGATGTAGATATTATGAAAGCATTATCATGACGAGTGAAACGCCCGTGCCTCGACGCGCAAGCACGGGCGGTCCGGTGTGCTTAGCTGCCGAGTATAGCCGTCTTCATGGTTTTTACATTGTGCTGAAACATGTCGATATAGGTGGCGGCAGGTCCATCAGCTGGTGAAAGCGCATCCGAATACAGCGTGCCGCCAACATTTAAACCCGTTTCCTTGGCGATCTGCTCGATCAGGCGCGGGTTGCTGATGTTTTCCATAAACACGGCAGAGGCTTTGTCATGCTTTACCTGATCCACCAACTTGGCAACATCAGCAGCAGATGCCTCAGCTTCGGTTGAGATACCTTCAGGGGCGACGAACTCCAATCCATAAGCTTTGGAGAAATAGCCAAACGCATCATGTGTCGTGATAATCGTACGCTTGCTCTGCGGAATGGCGGCAATTTCTGCCTTCACCTCCTTGTCCAACTGGGCAAGCTTTTTCAAATAGAGTTCCGAATTCTGCGTGTAGGTTGGGCAACCGGCCTTGTCCGCCTCGCAAAATGCTTTTGTGATGTTCTTCACATAGATTTCACCGTTCTGCACTGATTGCCATGCATGTGGATCATACGCGCCATGATGATGTCCTTCATGGGCATCCGGTGCCTCGCCATTGCCATGGTCATGATCGTGCTCTTCTTCCTCAGCCTTGATGGGCTTTACGCCTTTGCTGACTTCAACAACCGGAGCTTTGGTTTCGCTCGTATCGATCAGACGAGACATGAAGCCTTCCAGACCAAGACCGTTGACGAGAACCACGTTGGCCTTCTGAAGGGCCGCAGCATCAGCAGGCTTTGGCTCATATACATGGGCGTCACCATCCACCGGAACCAGCATTTGCACATCAACCCTATCGCCGCCCACGTTTTTCGCCAGGTCAGCGATGATGGAAAAGCTTGCGACAACCTTTAGATCTGCCGCTGAGGCAGTTGATGCAAAACCGCAGAGCGCGACGGTGCTGGCATAGGCAGCAAGACGGAATGCCTTGTACATGAAAATCTCCTTTAGTGTTCAAGCAGTTTTGTGGCGTTGCCTTGGGAGGAGGCTAACAAGAAGGCCCCGACGTCCGAAAACGGCGGAGAACAGGTAGGCCGCACCCGCCAGCATGATGATGGCCGGGCCGGAAGGCATGGAAGCGTGGTAGGATAGAAGCAGCCCGCCCACAGAGGAGCCGAGCGCAATGGCAACCGCAATCAGGCAAAGTGAGCGCACATCATTGGACCAGAAGCGGGATGCCACGGCGGGAAGCATCATCAGGCCAACGGAGAGAAGCGTACCGAGCGCCTGAAATCCACTAACAAGGTTGAGTACGACTATCACCAGGAAAAGCACATGCGTGATGGAGCCGATGCTGCTGACCGATCTCAGGAAGAGTGGATCGAGGCATTCCGCCACCAGCGCCCGCCAAAACACGGTCAGGGTGACAAAACTGATGATGGCGACTGAAACTATCAACAACAGGGCGTCGTTGTTCAATGCAAGAACCGATCCGAACAAGACATGCATGAGATCGACGCTCGAGCCATGCCAGGAAACAAGCAAAACGCCAACAGCAAGCGACATAAGATAGAAAGCGGCCATGGAGGCATCTTCCTTCTGCACCGTGAAGCGGGAAACGAGCCCCGAGCCTAGCGCAACGACCAGACCGACAATCAAGCCGCCAATCGTCATCGGCATGATATCCAGGCCGAAGAACAAAAAACCCAAGGCTGCACCGGGAAGAATTGCGTGTGACATGGCATCGCCCGTTAAACTCATGCGCCGCAGCATGAGAAAAACGCCGACCGGGGCGCAGCTTACTGACAGTACAATGGCGCCAAACAGCGCTCTCTGCATGAAGCCATATTGAAGGAATGGCGCGAAGATAAATTCAAACATGCGCGGCTACCTTCAGATGAGGCGCATGATGATGGCCATCATCTTTCAGCGAGCCAGATTGTACATCGTCCTTGCACCATTGCGCTTCTTCATCCCACGTTTCATGAAACGCTTGTGCACGGCGAAGATTTTCCGGGATCAAAACATCTTTCGTCGGTCCGAAGGCCACCGCTCGCCTTGCCAGCAACAATGTCTGCGGAAAATGCCGACGGACCAGTGCCTGATCGTGCAGCACGCAGAGAACGGTGCGTCCCTCTGCCACCCATTGTTCGACAAGAGCAATCAAATCCCGAATGGTTCGCTGATCGACCGCATTGAAGGGCTCATCCAGAAGAATAAGATCTGCATCCTGAAGCATGGTGCGCGCAAACAGCGCGCGCTGCATCTGCCCGCCAGAGAGGCTATCGAGCGGTCTCTTCTCAAATCCCTTCAGCCCGACAGCTGCCAAACACTGTTCCAGGCGTTCGCAATCAGCGCTACTTCTTCGCCCTAACAGCCCCGTCTTTTGCCAGAAGCCGAGCGAGACAAGATCAATTACTCGTGCCGGAAAGGTTCGGTCTATCTCTGTCTGCTGAGGTAGATAAGCGAGCCTTTTCGCCAGAATGGTGCACTTCCCCCCCAAGGGCCGAAGAATGTTGGCGATGCCCTTCATCAATGTGCTTTTACCAGAGCCATTGGCACCGATCACTGCCGTCAGCGTGCCTTCAAGGATCTGCCCATTCAAATGGTGAACGGCCGCGTGGCCTGAATAGCCAAGCGTTAAATCAGAAAATGTGAGGCAAGTGTTCGGCATGAAGAACTCGATGGGTTGGGCATTGACAGGAATTGGATATGTAATGTTATTACGTCCGTCAATCTCAATGTTACGTAATAACGTTAATTCCGCGTAATCTTGATCGATACTGAACAACGCGACCGAGGATATATGATGCAGAAAAAGCTGCCTGTGACAGTGCTTTCCGGCTTTCTGGGAGCTGGTAAAACCACGCTGCTTAACCACATTCTGGCCAACCGTGAGGGATTAAGGGTTGCGCTCATTGTCAACGATATGAGCGAGGTCAATATCGATGCAGCACTGGTGCGTGATGGCGGAGCCAACCTATCCCGTACACAAGAACAATTGGTGGAAATGACCAATGGCTGCATCTGTTGCACACTCCGCGATGACCTGCTGAAGGAAGTGCGCGATCTCGCGGAACAGGGTCGCTTCGACTATCTGATAATAGAGTCAACCGGCATCGCAGAGCCACTTCCAGTGGCGGCGACTTTTGATTTTCGTGACGAAGACGGGCAGAGCCTCTCCGATGTCGCACGCTTGGATACAATGGTAACCGTGGTTGACGCGGCCAACCTGCTCAACGACTATTCTTCATCCGATTTTCTCTCAGACCGCGGGGAAACGGCGGGCGAAGGCGACAATAGAACCCTGGTTGACCTTCTCGTTGAACAGATCGAGTTCGCGGATGTGGTTGTGCTTAACAAGATCAACACCGCAAACCCAGCGCAGCGGGACGCAGCGCGGCAGATCATCGCAGCCCTGAACCCTGATGCAAAGCTGATAGAGGCCGATTTTGGCCGCATTGCCTTAAAAGAGATCCTCGGCACCGGACGGTTCGATTTCGCCAAGGCGGAAACACATCCCCTTTGGTTCAAGGAATTATACGGCTTTAAGGATCACGTGCCGGAAACAGATGAATACGGTATTCGCTCCTTCGTTTACAGGGCACGACAACCTTTCGATCCAGCCCTTTTCCAGAACTTCATCAATCAATCCTGGCCAGGTGTTGTGCGGGCTAAAGGCTTCTTTTGGCTGGCGACACGCCCTCACCACGTGGGAGAAATCAGTCAGGCGGGAGCTTTAGTTCGAACTGGCAAAAAGGGGTTGTGGTGGGCATCCGTACCAAAACAGCAATGGCCGCAGGAGCCCGGGTTTCTGAACCTGATGGCACCCTATCTCGATGAGATATGGGGTGATCGGCGTCAAGAAATCGTGTTTATCGGTTCGAATGCAATGGACGAAGAAGCCCTGAGGACCGATCTGGATGCCTGCCTCGTAGGCTGTCAAACTTTCACGCCCGACAAGTGGAAAAACATGCATGATCCCTTTGCCAATTGGTCTACAAAGGCTGCGTGACAACAAATTTTGCGCGCTGCGCAATACGCTTTGTAATAAAAAAATATCTTACTAAAATAGAGTGCCTGAATGATTTTAATTATCATTCAGGCATATTTTTATAATCCACTCAAAATGCGAACTGTATACACATAAAAAATTTTGACCGCACCTCTACATATATACCATTGCTATACATTAAATTGCAGGATAGGCTTTTAGGAATGTAATCTATAGATAATTTGCAATCAATATTGTATATCAGTAAAATTTATAGCATCTGAGGCTTAATATGAGCGAGCTCGTCTATTACTCAAGTCGCTCAGAAAACTCACATCGCTTCATCAAAAAGCTCGGTTCATCGGCTGTACGGTTACCTTTTGATGCACAGCAAGCGCCTCCTTCAGTGGATAGACCATTCGTTCTGCTGACACCCACCTATGGCGGCGGAGCGGGAACGAATGCTGTGCCCAAGCCCGTGATCAGGTTTCTGAATTGCCCGCGTAATCGCAGCCTCATTCGGGGTGTTATTGCATCTGGTAATACAAATTTCGGCGAAGCTTACGGGCTGGCAGGCAGAATAGTTGCCGCCAAATGCGGCGTTCCTCTTCTTTACCGTTTCGAGCTCTTGGGCACTGAAGAGGATGTGACCAACGTCAAGCAGGGATTGAAACGATTGTGGACACGCTAATCTCTCACCGCCAGCACGGCTCAACAATCGCCCAACCCGATTATCATGCATTGAACGCGATGCTAAATCTCTACGATGAAGAGGGGCGTATCCAATTCGAGCAGGATCGCGAAGCAACGCGCCAATTCTTTATCCAACACGTTAATCCGAACTTAGTCCCTTTTGGTAGCTTGTTTGAAAAGCTCGATTACCTGATGGAGAATGGCTACTACCAACCTGAGATATTGAACAGGTACGGGAGAGAGTTTCTCCAGAGGGCTTTTGAGCATGCCCACACCAAACGCTTCCGTTTCCCCACATTTTTGGGCGCGTTTAAATACTATAGCAGCTATACATTGAAGACTTTCGATGGCAGACGCTATCTGGAACGATACGAAGATCGCGTCTCCATGGTCGCGCTGACGCTAGCACGAGGTGACGAACAATTCGCGTTCGACCTAATCGACGAGATTATTTCAGGACGCTTCCAGCCAGCCACACCAGTCTTTATGAACGCAGGAAAAAAGCAAGGCGGCGAACTGACATCCTGCTGCCTGTTGCGCGTGGAGGACAATCTGGAAAGCGTTGGTCGCGCCATAAACTCGGCCCTACAGCTTTCCAAACGGGGTGCGGGCGTATCGCTCTCACTCACAAACCTTCGGGAAATGGGTTCTCCTATCAAGCAGATGGAAAACCAGTCATCAGGGGTCGTGCCCGTGATGAAGTTGTTGGAAGATGCTTTTTCCTATGCGTTTCAACTGGGATTCAGACAAGGTGCAGGCGCAGCCTACCTCCATGCCCACCACCCTGACATCATGCGCTTTCTTGATACAAAACGCGAAAACGCCGATGAGAAAGTGCGCATAAAGTCACTTTCTCTTGGAATTGTGGTTCCCGACATCACGTTCGAATTGGCAAAGAACAACGAAGACATGCACCTCTTTTCCCCTATGGATGTGGCAAGCGTCTACGGTGTTCCGTTCAGCGAAATATCGGTTACGGAAAAGTATCGCGAGTTGGTTGCAGATGATCGCATTCGCAAACGGAAGATCAAGGCGCGTGACTTCTTTCAAGCAGTTGCGGAAATCCAGTTTGAAAGCGGTTATCCTTATATTCTATTCGAAGATACCGCTAATCGCGGAAATCCAGTGGCCGGCCGGATCTCCATGAGCAACCTCTGCTCGGAAATCCTTCAGGTCAGCGAGCCCAGCCAATTCGAACCCGATCTCTCCTATGCCCATATCGGCAAGGATATCTCCTGCAATCTCGGATCTCTCAATATCGCCAAAGCGATGGATAGCCCAGATTTTGCGAGGACTGTCGAACGATCAGTACGCGCACTGACGGCAGTGTCAGACCTCAGTCACATTGCTTGTGCTCCCACTGTTGTCAGAGGCAATTCAGAGAGCCACGCGATCGGATTGGGCCAGATGAATCTCCATGGCTACCTTGCCCGAGAGAAAATTCATTATGGGTCCGAAGAAGGTTTGGATTTCACCAACATCTATTTTTATATCGTCACCTTTCACGCCCTCAAGGCGTCTAACCAGCTGGCGATTGAACGCGGAGAGAGCTTCTCGGGCTTCGAAAAATCGAAATACGCCAGCGGCGAATATTTTGACAAATATACGATGACAGAATGGAAGCCTGCGACGGAGAAGGTGGCACGCCTTTTTCGTGAAGCAGGTATCGCAGTGCCAACGCAAGCAGACTGGGTGGAACTGAAAGCCTCTGTGATGCAGTATGGCATCTACAACCAGAACCTGCAGGCCGTGGCCCCGACTGGATCAATCTCCTACATCAATCACTCTACCTCATCCATTCACCCCATCGTATCCAAGATAGAAATCCGCAAAGAAAGCACAACCGGTCGCGTTTACTATCCGGCAGCCTATCTAACCAACGAGAATTTGGATTATTTCCAGGATGCCTATGAGATTGGGCCAGACAAGATCATCGATACCTATGCAGCAGCCACACAGCATGTGGATCAAGGACTTTCGATGACCCTGTTCTTCCGCGATACGGCCACGACGCGAGATATCAACCGGGCGCAGATCTATGCATGGAAGAAAGGCATCAAGTCGATCTACTATGTTCGCCTGAGACAAATGGCTCTGGAAGGCACGCAAATCCAAGGCTGCGTTTCCAGCACGGTTTAAGCACGATTGAGGTTGCGATGAACATCCACGCCAAGACTGATAATCGTATCAGAGCGATCAATTGGAACCGGATCGAGGATGAAAAAGATCTGGAAGTCTGGAACCGACTAACTGCCAATTTTTGGCTGCCAGAGAAGGTTCCGCTTTCGAACGATATTCCTTCTTGGGCAACACTAACACCTGCTGAACAACAGCTGGCGATCAGAGTGTTTACAGGGCTGACGCTGCTTGACACCATTCAGAACGCGGTTGGCGCCATCCGGTTGATGGAACACAGTCAGACGCCGCATGAAGAGGCCGTACTTTCCAATGTATCCTTTATGGAAGCCGTTCATGCACGCTCCTATTCTTCCATTTTTTCGACCCTGTGCCTTACGCCCGATGTGGATGAGGCTTACAGGTGGTCAGACGAGAATGTGGCCCTGCAGCGTAAGTCCGCGCTCATCATGCAACAATATGACAGCGGCGATCCATTGAAGATAAAGGTCGCCTCTGTTTTCTTGGAAAGCTTTCTCTTCTATTCGGGCTTTTACTTGCCCATGTATTGGTCGAGCCGAGCAAAACTGACCAATACCGCTGACATGATCCGGCTCATCATTCGGGATGAGGCGGTCCACGGCTACTATATTGGCTACAAATTTCAGCGGACACTGGAGCGAGAAAACGTCGAGCGCCAGCTAGCCATCAAGACATATGCAAAGGACTTGATGCAGCAGCTATACGACAACGAAGTTTGCTATACCCAAGACCTCTATGAAGAGGTTGGCCTGACGGAGGATGTTACCAAATTTCTTCGTTATAACGCCAACAAGGCCCTTATGAATTTGGGTTACGAAGGCATATTCGCTACAGATAGCTGCAAGGTGAACCCCGCAATCCTTTCAGCACTCTCGCCGAATGCCGATGAAAATCACGACTTCTTTTCAGGGGCTGGATCTTCCTACGTGATTGGAAAAGCCGTCGCCACCGAGGATGAAGATTGGGATTTTTGATGAACGGCCGCCTCAGGATATCACGCCAGTGAGAACCTGCTCGATACAAAGTCCAATGGACAGGATTTCCTGATCGCGCATCTCGGTACCTGCAATCATTAGGCCAACGGGCGCTTCGCCTGTTGCATGCATGGGCACAGAAAGACCACATCCGTTAAGGAAATTAATCATGGTTGGGTTACGCAGAATGAGGCCGTTGGCTGCGAAGAATCTCGCATCATCCTCAATGAGCGGCTGCAACTCTGGCGCAATGACCGGAACCGTTGGCATGATCAGCGCATCGAATGCTCGCACCTTGCCCAGCACGCGCCGCTTCCAGCTTTTTCTCGCTTCCAGCGTCCGGATGTAGTCGGCAGCGGATAGTTGACCGCCCTTCTCGATCCGGGCTCTCACGCGCGGATCGTACTCGCCCCCCTTGGCAGAGACCAACTCGCGGTGCCAGGCAAAGGCTTCGGCAGCGACCATGTTGCCTCGTGCATAAATCTCGGCAACCTCCGAGAACTCCTCAAGCGCGATGTCTGTGATGATGGCACCGGCCTCTGAAAGCCGGGAAAGAGTGCGAGAGAAGGCACGTGCGACTGTAGCATCCATGCCTTCCAACACGATGCTTTGTGGCACTGCAAGGCGCAAGCCGTTGATCTGTGCAGGCTGCGGCACCGAATATCCCTCCCCGGAAATTATGCTGTCGAGAATGGCGCAGCATGTCACGGTCGGTGCGAGAGGCCCGATGGAATCGAGGGACGTTGAGAGCGGCACGACGCCCTCGGCGCTCACCCGGCGCGCAGTTGGCTTGAAGCCAGTAAGCCCGCAGAGTGCGGACGGAATACGAATAGAGCCGCCGGTGTCAGTGCCGATCGCAGCAACTGCCATGCCATCGGTGACAGATACCGCCGCACCGGATGATGAGCCGCCTGGCACGCGGCCTGTCGTACGATCATACGGATTGAGGGGTGTTCCATAGTGGGGATTGATTCCAATACCGGAAAAAGCGAACTCACTCATATTGGTCGTGCCGGTGATAACAGCACCTGCGGCAATCAGCCTTTTAATTACGGTAGCATTTTTCGATGCAGGAGAATGTCCTTTCAAGGCCGTGCTTCCCGCGAGTGTCGTTTCTCCTTTGAGATCAAACAAGTCTTTGACCGAGATCGTCACACCTTCCAGCGGGGAGCGTTTTTGACCGGCCTGTCGCATGAGATCGGATGCTTCGGCGAGCTTTAAGGCACGCTCGTCATTACGGCGAATGATAACACGCGCACCCTCACCTCTCGGATCATCCATGCAGGCAATGGCTGCCTGCGTGAGGTGAACGGATGAGACCGAATTGCGGTCCAGAAGTTCAGCCGCTTCGAGGACACTTGGGAAACTGCGCATAAACAACTCTGCCTGAGCTAAAATCGAAATTGAGCGCCATGTTCGTGATTTCGACTGCAGATGCAAGCCTCATGCTGTCCCGACTATTTAGCGCAATAGCGGGCGAAGCTGTTTAGCCACCGACTGGAGAGGTGTGAGAAAGCGAGCCGCAAGCTCAGAGGCTGGCATCTGTGCTGCAGGCGCACCGATATTGAGTGCGGCGACCGTTCTGCCCCGCGCATCCACCAGTGGCACAGCGATGGAACAAAGCCCAAGCTCCAGTTCCTGATCGATGACCGCATAGCCGAGTGCACGAACCCGGGAAAGTTCCGCCATAATCTCCTCAATGCCCACCTTGGTGAAAGGCGTCGTCTTCTCGCGCACGCTACCCTCAATCAACCGGCGCGCATCGCTCTCCGGCAAGGACGCCAGCAACACCCGTCCCATCGATGCGCAGTAGGCGGGCAAGCGGCTACCCGGCATCAAGTTGATTGACATGACACGTCGCTGCGAGGCGCGGGCCACATAGACGATCTCACGTCCATCCAGAACACTGAGGGAGGCACTTTGCCCCACGTCCTCCGACAGGCGGTCCAGAATAGGCTGCACGATTTGCGGTAGTGGCGTCGCAGAGAGATAACTATGGCCGAGCCGCAGAATTTTAGGCGTCAGTGAAAAGAACTTGCCGTCGTAATCAGCATAGCCAAGCTCCGCCAAAGTCAGCAGGCACCGCCGCGCCGTGGCTCGGTCGAGTCCAGTCGATTTTGCAACATCAGCAATCGAGAGTCGCGGCTGAGCCTCGGCAAATGCCTCGATCACGCGAAGCCCCTTTGCAAAACCACCCATAAAATCTGTTTCAGCCATAAGTCCCCTCACCTACAAATTTTGTGCGTTATTCGAACAAATGTCAATTATCGCACAAATGCGTTGACCCTTTTTGCACGGAAGCGCTTATTGACCGTATCGAATGTCATTGGGAGAGACTGTAGATGGATAAGACCATCAAGAGCGCTGCAGAGGCCGTCTCCGCAATCGGAGACGGCTCCACCGTGATGATTGGTGGATTTGGCGGTTCCGGCGCGCCGATAGAACTCATTCACGCATTGATTGATCACGGCCCAAGGAACCTCACCGTCATCAACAACAATGCCGGGAATGGCCGGATCGGCATTGCCGCGATGATCGATGCAGGCATGGTTCGCAGGATGATTTGCTCCTTTCCGCGGTCTTCCGATCCACGTGCATTCACAGATCGTTATCTGGCAGGTGAAATCGAGCTTGAGCTCGTGCCGCAAGGCACATTGGCCGAACGCATTCGCGCAGGCGGCTCCGGCATTCCAGCTTTCTACACACCCACGGGTTACGGTACCGAACTTGCAGAAGGTAAAGTCATCGCAGAATTCGATGGCCGCCACTATGTGCAGGAACGCTGGCTGAAAGCGGATTTTGCGATCGTTAAAGCTCATCTAGGCGATACTTACGGCAACCTGACCTACAACAAGGCAGGCCGCAATTTTAACCCGCTGATGTGCATGGCCGCAAAAACGACGATTGCACAAGTTTCGCACATCGTGCCGGCCGGGAAAATCGATCCCGAGCAGGTTGTAACGCCCGGCATTTTCGTCAACGGCGTCGTCGAAATTAGCAATCCGCAGCAGGAAGAAGAGCTCATTCGAGCCGGAGTGGCCTACGCATGACAGTCAACACTCGTGAAGACATCAAGCTTTCCAACGCGCAGATTGCATGGCGGGCCGCACAGGACATTGAGGACGGTGCCTATGTGAACCTCGGCATCGGCTTCCCGGAAATGGTCGCCCGCTTTCAGCCTCCAGGCAGACAAGCGATATTCCACACGGAAAACGGCATCCTGAATTTCGGTGAGGCTCCGGCAGAGGGTGAAGAAGACTGGGACCTGATCAATGCAGGCAAGAAGGCAGTGACGCTGAAGCCGGGGGCGGCCTTTTTCCACCATGCGGATAGTTTTGCCATGGTGCGCGGCGGGCATCTGGATGTTGCAATCCTCGGTGCCTATCAGGTGGCCCAGAATGGCGATCTCGCCAATTGGCGGGTCGGCTCCAAAGGGGTGCCCGCCGTCGGTGGTGCTATGGATTTGGTTCACGGTGCCAAGCAGGTCTTCGTCATAACTGAACATGTGACAAAGGACGGCAAGCCGAAACTGGTGGAAGCCTGCACGTTCCCGCTCACCGGGGTCGGCTGCATCACACGAGTCTATACCAGCCACGCTGTCATCGATATCAAGGACAAGCGCTTCGTAGTTCGTGAAATGCTGGTGGATATGACCCTTGAGGAATTGCAAGCCATGACCGGCGCACCGCTGCACACGGAAGGCGAAGTGGCGGCGCTTGCCGTCCCGAAGCTCTAAAGGAAAAGTTTGATGACCGATGCCTATATCTGCGATTACATTCGCACACCGATTGGACGCTTCGGCGGCGCACTTTCCAGCGTCCGTGCCGATGATCTGGGAGCAATCCCGCTCAAGGCGCTGATGCGTCGAAACAGCAATATTGACTGGGAAGCCGTTGACGATGTGATTTTCGGGTGCGCCAACCAGGCTGGAGAAGACAACCGCAATGTTGCCCGCATGTCTCTTTTGCTGGCAGGGCTGCCCGTCAGTGTGACGGGCACCACGATCAACCGTCTTTGCGGTTCAGGTATGGATGCCGTGATCGCCGCCGCGCGGGCCATCAAGTCCGGTGAAGCAGATCTGATGATTGCGGGTGGCGTGGAAAGCATGAGCCGCGCGCCCTTCGTCATGCCAAAGGCGGAAACCGCGTTTTCCCGCAGCGCCGAAATCTACGATACGACGATCGGCTGGCGCTTCATCAATCCGCTGATGAAGAAACAGTACGGTGTGGATTCCATGCCGGAAACCGGCGAAAATGTTGCGGCAGATTTCAAGATCAGCCGTGAGGAGCAGGATGCCTTCGCCCTGCGCAGCCAGAACAAGGCAGCGGAAGCGCAAGGCAATGGGCGACTGGAACTGGAAATCGAGCCCGTTACCATTCCGCAGCGGAAAGGTGATCCGGTTGTGGTATCGAAGGATGAGCATCCTCGGGCGACCACGCTTGAAGCACTCGCCAAACTGCCAACCCCTTTCAAGAAGGAAGGTGGAACGGTAACAGCAGGCAACGCATCCGGCGTCAATGATGGGGCAGCCGCGCTCATCATCGCCTCGGAAGCTGCGGCAAAGAAGCATGGCCTTGCTCCGATCGCTCGCATTGTCGGCGGGGCAACAGCTGGCGTGGAACCCCGCATCATGGGGTTTGGGCCTGCACCCGCGTCTCATAAGCTTCTCAAGCGGCTTGGGCTCACCCAGCAGCAGATAGATGTGATTGAGTTGAACGAGGCTTTTGCCTCCCAGGGAATTGCGACCCTGCGCGATCTGGGCATTGCTGACGACGATCCCCGCGTCAACCGCAATGGCGGTGCAATCGCCTTGGGTCATCCACTAGGAATGTCCGGCGCCCGCATCACCGGCACAGCCGCTTTGGAGCTACAAAAGACTGGCGGACGATATTCTCTGTCCACCATGTGCATTGGCGTGGGCCAGGGCATTTCCGTGGTTCTGGAGCGAGTTTGAACTATCTCGGCTCGTAAAAGATCTTGGCGTCCTGATACATAGCCTTACGCTCACCGTCGCGGGTGTAGAACATATGCCCGCCACGATAGAGTTTGAGCGAAGTCCTTCCTTTGCTCAGCGTTTCGGGAATGTGGTCGATGACGTAACGGCTTGCTCCGTACGGCGTCAGGATATCGCTATAGCCATGCACGACCAGAAGGCGGAATGACGGGATTGTCGAGAGCAAATCACGAAGATCGGTGGAAATACTGGCGGACATTCGCCCCTCGCTACCGCGATTACCATTCCATTCCCACTTGCGGTTCACCTCCTCATTTAAAAGCGAGTAGGTCATTTCCGTCTTGAAGCCGAGATCCTGGCGGGCATAGCTCGCGAATGCGGCAGCGTATGCCCGTGTGTAGCCCTCCAGAACCGGGTCATCATTGCGGCTATAGCTTGCTTCGGGGTATGCGTCGGGCACAGAGACCCCTGCATCATAAGGGCTTACGATCCGCCCGGCCCCTGCGGCCTGCTTTGCATAAGCACTACCGACAAAGCCTCCGGCCTGGCGCACTGTTTCAACGTTCAGCCCGGTCATCTCACTCAAACGGCTGTAAAACGTAGCTGCTGCCTGCCCTTCGGTTGGGGGATCGACCAGTCCTGGAAGAAATTCACGCAATGCAAATGCTTCGGCATCGGTCACAGCCTGATCGGTGAACTTGCCGCTGCGTTCCAGGTGCGCAGAAACAAGCGAAGGAAGTTGCAGGGCAGCGGCAAGCGGGTCATCATCGCCTTGAAACACGAAGCGACCTTCCATCAGGGGTGATACCATGATGATGCCCTTAGTCAGCATTCCTTGATTATTCTTCAGCGCCAGTGCCACCTTCGGTGCGCGAAAGCCACCATAGCTCTCACCCAGAAGATATTTCGGCGCATCCAGCAATCGATGTTCGAGAACATAAAGCGAGACCGCCTTAGCCAGTGACTCCGCATCCTGGCGAACGCCATAAAAGCGTGAAGCAGCCTCCTCGTTGACGGCACGGCTCCATCCCGTTCCAACCGGATCGATCAGCACCAAATCCGTAAACTGAAGCCAACTTTCGGGATTATCCTCAAGCCTTGGTTCTGTTCCGTCTTCATTTGCACCGGTAAAGGGCAGAATTTTCGGCCCGACAAGCCCCAAATGCAGATAGGCGGAAGCAGCCCCTGGACCGCCATTAAAAGCGAACGTGACGGGACGATCGGGCTTACGATCTTTTGCGCGATAGGCAGTGTAGAAAATTTTGGCTGTAACTTATCCATCCTGTCCACGCAGTGAAAGGGTCCCAGCTGTAGCCGTATAAAGGAGCGGCCCAGTCTCCGTTTGCAGACTATGCTCTGAAACGGAATCGGCAGGTAGAAGTGCCAAAATGCCAGTTTCTGCGGGCGAGGATTTATCAGAGGTAGAAGTTTGATCGGACTCTGCATGAGCAGGCGTCATCGCTATCAGAGCCAAAGTCAAACCGGAAAAGATAAAATGCTTCATGAAAGCCTCCCGCACTCTCAACCTAGTTAGGACAGGTGAGAGGGCGGGAAAAGCTGATCTTTAATCAAAATCGCGTTGGCGCTACTTCTTCACGATAACCCAGATCGCGTGAATGATGCCCGGCACATAGCCGCAGATCGTCAAAAGCAGGTTCAGCCAGAAATGCAGCCCAAGGCCTACCTGCAGGAAAACGCCGAGCGGCGGAACAAGGATAGCAAGAAGAATACGAATGACGTCCACAGTAGCAACCTCGAATGGTGTTTAATCCGGCCCTTAACGCGAAGACAGCCTGATTGGTTCACACAGTAGATAGTGAGGTGGGAGTGTATCTGCCATAGATCCGATCCAGAACCTCGGCCACATCTGCCAGACGTTCCGCATCCGGGTCGAAGCACGGATTGAGGGCGAGCTGCCTTGCCCAGTCGGCTGCGGCCCTGCCACCCCATTCATCTGGAGGAGCAACCAGTTCCTCTCTAGCAGTTCCCCGGAAGAGGTCAGCGCGAAAATCATAGAAGGAACCGTCAACATTGCGCATGCTTGCGCCACCGCCTGTGCCATAGAAGTCAGCGGAGATCACAGCATCCTGACCGGCAGGCAATCGCCATGAACAAGCCAAGCGAATGACGGCTCCACTCTCCAGCTTGAGCGTTGCAACCGCGTAATCCTCGATCTTGTCGCTCTCGCCACCAATTGGCAGTCCACCGCTCATCAGATGGCTTTCCACCTCGAGGACCGGCGGAAATCCAAGCGACCAGAGTGCGGCATCGACCAGATGAACGCCCAGATCCATTACACAACCGCCGCCCGATTGTGCCTTATCGTAGAACCAGGGCTTGTCCGGCCCATAGGCATTATGAAAAACGAGATCGACCGCGAAAACCTCCCCCAAGGTGCCGGCAGTGATTTGTTCTCTCACCTTTTGCAGAGCTTCCGTGAAACGATAGGACAGGTCTACAGCCAGTAATCGATCAGCAGTACGTGCCGCTTGAATGACCTCGGACACTTCCGCAGCTGTACGACCAAGAGGCTTTTGGCAAAACACCGCCTTGCCGCTTTGCAGGACGCGTATCGATTGTTCGGCATGAAGCGCACTGGGTGTGGCGATGACGACCCCATCCAGATCCAGGGACAGAAGTGCATCTAGATCAGCTACTTGCACAGCATTGGGTGCTAGCGTGAGTGCCTCGGCCATCATGTCCGGATGAGGCTCCGCGATAGCTGCAGCCTGCGCCACGCCCGTTTGCAGGATGGCATTCATGCGATGTCTACCAATCCAGCCCACTCCAAGAAACCCTAGGCGAACCGGGCGGGATGCAGCTAGCAATTCGGATTGCTTGATCACTTCGTTCATTTGTAGACCACCAAAGCCTTGAGGAAACCATCGGGGCGATCGCGGGTTGCGTTGAGAGCATCGCCTAGATCTTCAATCGCGAAGTGGTGAGTGTAGAGCGCTGAAGGGTCCAGCCTGCCACTGGCTACGGCATAGATGGCTTCCCGGATACCGTGAACATAAACCTCTGGGTCTCGCTCGTGCGCATTGATGACATCCAGCCCACGCCAGTTCCATAGCTGCATATTGATTTGTCGCGGACCATCCTGATGATAGCCGGCAATGACAAGGCGGCCTCTTTCTCGCGTCAGTTCAGCGGCTAAATCAAGTGGCCATTGTTTTCCAACAGCCTCGATGACCCGGTCGCAGAACTGGCCGTCGGTCAGCGACCTGACCTCCTCGATAATCTTCCAGTGGTCCTCCATCGGGATCATCTCATCGGCCCCCATGCGACCGGCAAGTTCCAGCGAGAAAGGACGTCGCGAAATCGCGATCACGCGCGCACCTGCTTCTTTCGCAAGCTGGATTAACAACGCGCCCAGAAACCCTACACCAATGATAGCGACAGTCTGGTCTGCAGAAATTTCTGCGCGCTTGAAAATATTCATGGCACAGCCAAGCGGCTCACCGGGAAAGGGAATTCCATCGAGTTCTGGGGGAAGCTTCACCACAGCATTCTGCAGTGCAATATCGTGACTCGCATACGCATTATAGGAGAGCGCCGCCACCCGATCGCCAATTGCGAGATTAGAGACTTCGGCACCCACGGCATCGATCACACCCCAACCTTCATGACCAAGGCCACCCGGCTCCGTTGGAAATTGCATCCAATCGGGGCCAGACCAAGGAACGAGGTTGGAAGCGCAGACCCCACAGCCTTCCAGCTTTATGCGCACCTGCCCTGGCCCCGGCTCTGGGAGAGGTAATTGCTGCACTTCGATGCGGCCAGCACCGGTCATGATCGCAGCTTTCATAAGACTAGTTCGCGTGTCCAAGGTATCCATTCCACCGCCTTTTTTGGTTGCTCACGCAAGATCACATGATCTCACGCAACGGCGAACCAGAGAGAAGGGTCAGAGTTCCTGAAGAAGAAGACATTCTTGAAGTCATTCAAGATGTCACTGAGGAAGATGCTGGCGCTAACACCCTCAGGAAAAAAGCGAATTTCATAATTGGAACTATCGCAATTTCCCATTGTTCAGCCGGTCGAAAGCTTCATCTTCCCTCTAACGAACAGGTGAACTCCCTTGGTTCAGAAGGTACTCGTCACAGGCGGCTGTGGATTTATCGGTCGCTACGTCACGCAGGAATTGCTCTCCCACGGCTATCAGGTCCGCATTCTCGATTCACTGATCGAGCAGGTGCACGGCGATACGTCTCCGCCCGTTCCTCAAGGCGTCGAATTTATCCATGCCGATGTGTGCGACAAGCCCAAGGTGGAAGAAGCACTCGAAGGCGTAGACATGGTGGTGCATCTGGCAGCCGAAGTGGGCGTTGGCCAATCCATGTATGAAATTGCCCGCTATGTGGGCGCGAACGATCTCGGTACCGCCGTCCTGCTTGAAGCAATGATCGGCAGACCGATCAAGCGCATCGTGGTTGCATCTTCCATGAGCGTCTATGGCGAGGGCCTGTATCGCGACCAGAATGGCAACCGTCTTGGCCAAGTGCGCCGCAAGACAGACCGTATCAAGGCAGGTCATTGGGAGCCGCTGGGGCCGAACGGAGAAAGCCTTACGCCCGAGCCAACGGATGAGGAAAAGCCAGTCGATCTCGCCTCCATCTATGCGCTAACGAAATATCAGCAAGAAAAGTCCGTTCTCATCTTCGGCGAAGCCTATGGCATTGATGCAGTGGCCCTGCGCCTCTTCAATGTTTTCGGGCCCGGACAAGCACTGTCCAACCCTTATACAGGCGTATTGGCGAATTTTGCCTCGCGCATCGCAAACCGCGAACGTCCCATGATTTTCGAGGACGGAGAGCAGCGTCGCGATTTCGTGCATGTGCGTGATGTAGCGCGAGGTTTTCGTCTGGCTCTCGAAAAAGCCAACGCCGCAGGTCATGTCATCAATATCGGCAGTGGCCAATCCTATTCCGTCGCGCAGGTCGCCTCTCTCCTGGCCGATGCAATGGGCTCTCCTGAGCTTGGACCAGATATCCTGAACAAGTCGCGATCCGGCGATATTCGCAACTGCTTTGCCGACATCTCCAAAGCACATGAATTGCTGGGCTTTGAGCCACAGTACAGGCTGGAAGACATGCTCGGCGAACTTGCAGACTGGGTACGCGGCGTAGGGGCTGTAGACCGGGGCGCACAGATGCGGGCTGAGTTGGAGCAGCGGGGCTTGGTTTCATGATGCAGAATAATACGGCATCAGAAAAACAGTTCGGATTTGTGGAGTGGTTTCGACCGGGTGAGTTCGAGCGTACGGAGCGCATTTTTCCGGACATTCTGGCCAGTGGGGCCAGCTATTTGCGAACGCATTTGTCCTGGGCGGAATATCTGGCACCGGGCGGTGAGGAATGGTTCGACTGGCTGATCCCGAAGCTCGGTGCGGAAATCGACCTTCTGCCTTGCATCCATTACACGCCGCCCTCTCTCTCGCGCACGGGACGCAGCAATGGTGCGCCTGTCGTTCTGAAAGATTACGCGGATTTCGTCGATCACATACTCAGCCGCTATGGCAAGCATTTTCGCTCCATCGAGCTTTGGAACGAACCCAACAACCTTCTGGATTGGGATTGGCGGGAAGATCCGGAGTTCAACCTGTTCTGTGAAATGATCGGTGGAGCAGCCTATTGGGCCAAGCATCGGGGCTGGAGCCCTGTGTTGGGCGGCCCTTGCCCTTTTGATCCGCTCTGGCTGGATCAGATGGGTGAGCGCGGTATTCTATCGGTTGTCGATGCTGTCGGTTTCCATGGTTTCCCCGGCACCTGGGATAGCGAAGAAGGCTCCTGGGGCGGTTGGGATATGCATCTTGGCGAGATGCGCAGCATCATCAACCGACACAACCCTGCTGCCGAAATCTGGATTACCGAAACCGGCTATTCTACATGGCGAAGCGATGAAATGGAGCAGGCGCGCCGTTTCATGAAGGCGCTCCAGGTGCCAGCCGACAGGATGTTCTGGTATTCCTGGGCCGATGTACCGCCGAATGTCGCGGTGCAGGAAGGTTATTGGTTCGATCCGCGCCATTATCATCTCGGAGCTGTCACGCACGACAACCAGCCGAAATTGCTGGCTCGCCTATTGCTGGAAGGCGGGGTCGAGCGCTTGGCACAGGTGACACGTCTTGCTGTACCGCACGTGGCGACGGGAGCAGCACCCATCGTCATTACAGGCGGCAGCGGCTTTATTGGCAGTAATTTGGCGGAAAGCTATCTGGCCGATGGCGAGGATGTCATTATTCTCGACAATTTAAGCCGTCCCGGCGTCGACCAGAACCTGGCGTGGCTTACAGAGCGACATAAGAACCGGGTGCACCCTGTGCTGGCTGATGTGCGCGACCTGCGGGGCATCGAAGATGCTTTCAAGGATGCCAAAGCAGTCTTTCATCTGGCTGCACAGACAGCCGTAACGACCAGTCTCTCCTCGCCTCTGGATGATTTCGAAGCCAATGCGCGCGGCACAATCAATGTGCTGGAAGCTGTGCGGAAGGCGCGCCACAAGGCACCGGTGATTTTTGCCAGCACCAACAAAGTTTATGGCGCGCTGGACGACCTGGAGATGATTGCTGGCGATGATCGCTACGTGCCTGCAGATCTGCATGTTCGCGAACATGGCATTGGCGAAAGCAGGCCTCTCGATTTTTGCACGCCCTATGGCTGTTCAAAAGGCGTGGCCGATCAATATGTGCTGGATTACGCGAAGTCCTTCGACATTCCCACCGCCGTTCTTCGCATGAGCTGCATTTACGGACCAAGACAGTTCGGCACTGAAGATCAGGGCTGGGTTGCGCATTTTCTCATCCGTGCTTTGTCCGGGCAACCAATCAGCGTTTATGGTGACGGAAAGCAGGTTCGCGATATCCTGCATGTGGATGATGCCGTCGCTGCCTACCGCACGGTTCACGCCAATATCGCCAATGTGCGCGGTAAAGTGTTCAATCTCGGCGGCGGACCGGAAAATTGCGTCAGCATTCTTCAGGTTCTTCGTGAGATTGAGAGGCTCACAGGCCAAAAGATCGATCTGTCGTTCGGGGAATGGCGCGCAGGAGATCAATTCTATTTTGTCGCGGATACGCGAAATCTTCAGGAACGACTGGGGTGGCAGCCGCGAATTCGCTGGAAGAGCGGGCTGAACCACCTTTCGGATTGGCTGCTGGAACATCGGTTCGGGCGAAACCTTTCGCAGGCAGCCGGTGCGAGGGCTAGCGCATGATGCTGCCAACACAGTGCCGGAAAATCTTGATGACGGTAGACGCAGTCGGCGGTGTCTGGCGCTACGCGATGGATCTTGCCAGCGCTTTGAAGTCGCTTGGCACGGAAACCGTTTTCTTGGGCTTTGGGCCGGCTCCTGACGAAAGAAAACGGCAAGAGGTTGAGCAGATTGGTAAGCTGCTGTGGAGTGATGCGCCTCTCGATTGGTTGGTGAGTGACCGCAGCCAGCTTGATCGGGTCTCACCGGCCATTGCTCAGGCGGCGGCGGATGAGGGTGTCGATCTCGTCCATCTCAACCTTCCCTCGCAAGCGGCAAACCTTGAGATTTCGATACCCGTTCTCACTGTTGCTCACTCCTGTGTCGTCACGTGGTTTGCAGCTGTTCGCGGTCACGCCGTGCCGCAAGATTGGGCATGGCAGAGGGACATCAACTGGCAAGGCTTTGAGCGCTCCGATGCTGTGGTAGCCCCAAGCCGTGGATTTGCAGCGCTTCTCCAGCAAGCCTACGGAAGGGCTCTCGACGTCCAGGTTATTCACAACGCCAGCCCGCTCGCGGAGCAATTCCCACCAAAAGAGGAGTTCGTTTTTGCCGCTGCACGCTGGTGGGATGATGGGAAAAACGGCACCCTACTTGATAGGGTAGCCAATCAACAGGCTTGGCCTTTGCGCATGGCGGGGCCGGCATCCAGCCCAAACGGCAACAGAGTGACCCTCCAGCATGCGCAGCATTTGGGTGAGCTTGATTACCCCTCAACGCTAGCCTTGATGGAGAATGCTGCCATTTTCGTTTCACCATCGCTTTACGAACCTTTCGGACTGGCGACGCTGGAAGCAGCACGCATGCGGTGTGCGCTCGTGCTGGCAGATATTCCGGTTTATCGTGAACTTTGGGACGGCTGCGCGCTCTTTGCCAACCCACACGACGAACAGGCATTCAGCGATGCAATTTTGCGTCTGATCTGCGATCCGATACTTCGCTTGGAGCTTTCTACGAAAGCGCAAGCAGCTTCCCGCCGATACTCATCTCAGGCGCAGGCAGCAGCCATGAATGCGCTGTATCAGCAGCTGATCCCCCATCCTTTTGTCACCGCAGCCGCGGAGTAATCATGAAGTTTCTCTTTTATACGCACTCGCTTTTATCCGATTGGAACCACGGAAACGCACATTTTCTGCGCGGCATCATGCGTGATCTCATTAGACGAGGCCACGATGCGCAGGCGCTCGAACCGGCCCATGCCTGGAGTCGGGAAAATCTGCTGAAGGATCAAGGCCAGGGAGCGCTGGAGGGGTTTGCCCGCTCCTTCCCGGAGTTGAAATCCAGCGTTTACGATGAGACCTTTGATCACGAGGCAGCTGTCACGAAAGCCGATGTCGTGATCGTCCATGAATGGACGGAGCCGTCTTTGGTCGCCAGGATCGGAAAAGCGCGGCTGAATGGTGGTGCCTTCACCCTGATTTTCCACGATACGCACCATCGTGCGGTCTCGGCTGAAGGCGATATCGCAGGTCTCGATCTCAGCGGTTACGACCTTGTGCTCGCTTTCGGAGAAACGCTTCGCGAGCGCTACCTTTCTGCCGGATGGGGACGTCAGGTGTTTACTTGGCACGAAGCTGCGGACGACTCGATATTTCATCCAATGCCGAATGTCGAAAAAACCGGTGACCTCATCTGGATTGGCAATTGGGGCGATGGTGAGCGCACGGCTGAAATTACCGAGTTCCTTGTCGATCCCGTGAGGGAGCTGAAACTAGAAGCCACTGTGCGCGGGGTTCGTTACCCGGAGACCGCCCTTCAAAGATTGCAGGACGCCGGAATCAATTATGGAGGTTGGATCGCTAATGCCGAGGCGCCAAAAGCCTTCGCGCAGCACAAGATGACCGTACACATTCCCCGCCGTCCTTACATCGAGCATCTACCCGGTATTCCGACCATACGCGTGTTTGAAGCCCTTGCCTGCGGAATTACATTGATTTCGGCTCCATGGAGAGATGTGGAACAACTTTTCCGGCCGGGGCGAGATTTCCTCATGGTGAATACTGGCGATGCCATGAAGACAGCAATGACGAAGCTGCTGTCCGAGCCCGAGCACGCAAAGGAACTGGCTGCATCCGGTCTGGAGACGATCAGGGCACGCCATACCTGCCGTCACCGCGTCGACGAGCTTTTGTCGATCCTATCAACACATGCCTCGCTTCCTGTTCGTAACGCCCTCAAGCCTGCGGAGGCCGCGGAATGAAAATTGCATTTTACGGTTCAAGCCTCGTATCAGCCTATTGGAACGGTGCCGCCACCTATTATCGGGGCCTTCTTCGGGCGCTGAGCGCCAAAGGCTACGACATCACCTTCTACGAGCCGGATGTGTATGACCGGCAGAAGAACCGCGACATCGATCCGCCGGACTGGTGCAAGGTCGTGGTCTATGACGGTACGGTAGAAGCGCTGGAAAGCGTGACACGGCAGGCAGCCGAGGCTGACATTGTTGTCAAAGCAAGCGGTGTCGGCTTTGAAGACAACCTGCTGTTGTCCAGGCTTCTGCACTATGCCCGGTCGGACGCACTGAAGATCTTCTGGGATGTCGATGCTCCCGCAACACTTGCGGAAATCCGCTCCGCGCCTGAACATCATCTCCGCCAGGCATTGCCTGCGCTCAACCTCGTGTTGACTTATGGCGGTGGCGATCCTGTGATCAATGCCTATCGCTCGCTCGGCGCACGCGATTGCATCCCGGTTTACAATGCTCTCGATCCGCAAACGCATCATCCCGTGCCCGCCAATCCGGCATTTCAAGCCGATCTCGGCTTTCTGGGTAATCGCCTGCCAGACCGCGAGTCTCGTGTCGAACATTTCTTCCTCCAGCCTGCGGCGCAAGCGGGAAGCCAGCAGTTCATGCTGGGGGGATCTGGCTGGGAAGATAAGGCCATGGCCGCCAACATCCGGCGGATCGGGCATGTGTCGACCCGCGACCACAATGCCTTCAACTGCACGCCAAAGGCCGTCTTGAACATCTCTCGTGAAAGCATGGCTTCCAACGGCTTTTCGCCGGCCACACGCGTCTTCGAAGCCGCAGGCGCGGGCGCATGCCTGATCACCGATTTCTGGGAAGGGATCGACCTCTTCCTAAAGCCGGATGAGGAAGTGCTCGTCGCGCGGGACGGACAAGATGTTGCGGACATTATGAATACTCTGACGCGAGCGCGTGCACGCGAGATCGGCCAGCGAGCGCTAGCCCGCGTGCTGGCAGAACATACCTATGATCACCGCGCGGCAGAGGCCGACCTCATTTTTCGCAACCATGCCGAAAAGCGGGAGGCGGCAGAATGATGCAGCGACCACTCAATATCGTCATCCTGGGCCTTACGCTCTCCTCATCCTGGGGTAATGGCCATGCAACGACATTCCGTGCCTTGCTTCGCGGGCTCAAAGCCGAGGGGCATCATGTACTCTTTCTGGAACGGGATGTGCCTTGGTACGCAAACAGCCGCGATCTTCAAAACCCCGATTTTTGCGAACTCGCCTACTACAATAGCATTGACGATGTGCTGACCCAGTACCAAGACCGGCTCACCCAGGCGGATGCCGTCATTGTCGGCTCCTATGTACCGGAGGGCGTCAAACTCATAGACGCTTTGAATAAAGTCGCATTGAAGAGGCTCTGCTTCTACGACATCGACACCCCAGTCACGCTTGCCAAGCTGAAACGGGGGGATGAGGAATATCTCGCTGCTCGGCAGATCCGCAGTTTCGATGCCTACTTCTCCTTCACCGGGGGACCCACGCTTGAACATCTGAGGCAGGAATATGGGGTCCCTCTGAGTTTTCCGCTTTTTTGCTCCGTCGATGCCAATCGGTATCAGCCGACAGGAGAAGCGAAACAGTGGGATCTTGGCTATCTCGGCACCTATAGCGACGACAGGCAACCGACACTGGAACGCCTGCTACTCGAACCGGCGAGAAGGCTGCCGCATTTGCGGTTCGTGGTTGCTGGACCGCAATATCCCGACACGATTGACTGGCCCGCGAATGTCGAGCGGCTTGAACATGTCGGACCGGCAGAACATCCAAGCTTTTACAGCCGGCAACGCTTCACACTCAATGTAACGCGCGCCGATATGATCGCCGCCGGCTGGTCTCCGAGCGTACGGCTGTTTGAGGCGGCAGCGTGTGGAACTCCCATCATCAGCGATGCCTGGGATGGCTTGAGCGATCTGCTGCCGGACGGTGAAGCTATAACGATTGCCCGCACGACCGAAGATGTCGTCTCGGCACTGACCGATCTCACAGATATGCAGCGGGCAGCTATGGCCACAGTAGCAAGGTCCATTGTGCTTCAGCATCACACGGGCGACGCCCGCGCCAGGGAACTGGTTACCGACAATGCCAAAATCGATCAACGCCAGGCCGAAGGGGCACGGGCAGATCGCCACAGAATTTCAGCATGAGGAAGAGGAGCCAACAATGCTGCAGCAGATAGAACGCGGAACGAAGAAGACTGTTCTGGTGGCGGGAGGAGCTGGCTTTGTCGGCTCGCATCTTTGCGATGCCCTGCTCGGCAGGGGTCATCGCGTCATCTGCGTCGACAACTACCTGACGGGCTCTGAGCACAATATCCGCCCTCTGATGAACCATCCGCTTTTCCGAATGGTGGAGCGCGATATCTGCTCGGTTGAGGATCTCGGCGAGAAGATCGACGAAATCTACAATCTGGCATGTGCCGCCTCCCCTCCCCAATACCAAGCCGATCCGGTTCACACCATGATGACCTGTGTAGTCGGCACCGGCAATCTTCTCGCGATGGCGGAGCGAAACGATGCATCCTTCCTCCAGGCTTCGACAAGCGAAGTCTATGGTGATCCGGAGGTTCATCCCCAGCAGGAAGATTATCGCGGCAGCGTCAATTGCACCGGACCTCGTGCCTGCTACGACGAAGGCAAGCGTGCGGCGGAGGCTCTGTGCTTCGATATGCTGCGAGCGGAACGTGTCGATGCGCGCGTCGTGCGCATCTTCAACACCTATGGCCCTCGGATGCAGCCAGATGATGGCCGCATCGTTTCGAATCTGATCGTTCAGGCCCTCAGCGGTGCACCTCTTACAATCTACGGCACGGGCGAGCAAACGCGCTCGTTCTGCTTTGTCAGCGATCTGGTCTCAGGCCTCATCAAGCTGATGGAGGTCACTCCCAATCCTGGCGTACCGGTCAATATCGGCAATCCGGGCGAGTTCACCATCAACGAGCTCGCTGAAATGGTTCTGGCCATGGTGCCGACGCGGTCGGAACTCGTTTACAAGCCACTGCCGAAGGATGACCCACAACGTCGCAGACCAGACATCTCTCGTGCACAGGCGGTTCTGGGCTGGGAGCCAAAGGTTCCACTGGCGGAGGGATTGCGTCAGACCATCGATTTTTTTGCCAGCACGATTGCGCCACATAAACCTCAGCGCACCAAGCCAACCCCACAGACGGCTAAAAGAGGCATGAATGGCGTGGCAGCCGGAGCATCCTGATGGACCAAGGGCATCGTGATTCAGCAGGAATTAGAGGCCGCATAGCGGAACTTGGCCCGTGGTTTCAAAACATGGTCATCGGTGGCGTCGAAACGGCACCGGACCACTTTCTGGGTGATTATCCCGCCTTCAAGTGGAAGGGATTTGCCCATGTGATTCCAGAGGATTTGCAAGGAAAGAGCGTTCTGGACGTGGGGTGCAATGCGGGTTTCTATTCCTTCGAAATGAAAAGGCGCAATGCTGGGCGGGTACTTGGTATCGATACCGATGATCGGTATCTGTCCCAAGCCCGGTTCGCGGCAGAGCAGAACGGCCTGGATGTCGAGTTCAGGAAAATGTCGGTTTACGAGATGCCCGCATTGAAAGAGCGGTTCGACCTCGTGATCTTCATGGGCGTGCTCTATCATCTACGCCATCCTCTTCTGGCTCTCGATCTCCTTTGGGAACATGTCGTAGGCGAACGAATGCTGTTCCAATGTCTTCAACGAGGAGACGAACGGACGCCTCAGCTTGCGGAGAACTACGATTTTTCCGAGTGGGCTCTTTTCGATCGACCAGACTACCCTAAACTTTTCTTCGTAGAGGAAAGATATGCCTCTGACCCCACCAATTGGTTCATACCCAATACCGCTGCCATGGAGGCAATGTTGCGAACATCCGGCTTCAAAATAGTCGAACATCCCGAACGGGAAGTCTACCTCTTGGAGCGGTGCAGCAGACATTATGCAGTGGAACCCGCCCCGCTGGGATATCATGGTCACGATTGAAGCCAGCGCTGATCAACAGCAGAAGCAAAATCGAGAATTTGTGGTTGGGCTTCTGCGCGGTTCTGCTGGAGCGCTTATTTTCGGCATACCGATGCTGATGACCATGGAGCTTTGGTTCCTGGGGTTCTACATGGAGCGGGGACGGCTCTTGCTTCTCATGCTTCTTAATCTGCCTATGCTGATAGTTGTGGCCCATCGAATTGGGTTTGAACACACTTCGACATGGAAGGAGGCTGTGCGGGATGCCTTCATTGCCTATGCGCTGGGGATTTTAACGAGCGCTATCATTCTTCTTGTCCTTGGCGTACTGGCGGTTGACCAGTCTCCACGTGAATTGCTGGGAAAAATTGCGATTCAAGCTGTGCCTGCAAGCCTGGGGGCCATGTTGGGTCGCAGCCAGTTAGGCGGCCAGCAGGAAGACGATGATGACGACGACGCGTCCGAAGAACTTTCGACGGGTTATGGAGGGGAGCTTTTCCTCATGGCTGTCGGCGCTCTCTTTCTCAACCTGAACATCGCGCCGACGGAAGAGATTATCGCAATCTCCTTCAAGATGAGCTTTTGGCACAGCCTTACCGTGGTCGTGCTTTCCATCATGCTCATGCATGCCTTCGTTTATGCGGTGGCCTTTCGCGGCACACATCAGCTCACACCCAACATGCCAATGTGGCACGCGCTGGTTCGCTTCACTCTGCCAGGTTACGTGGTCACCTCCATCATCAGCCTCTATGTATTGTGGACCTTTGGGCGGCTGGATGATGTCTCCTTTACTCAGGCTATGATGTTCATGATCGTGCTAAATTTTCCCGGCGCCATCGGTGCCGCCGCGGCGCGTTTGATATTGTAAGGTGGTGGAATGACGATCACGAACCGCCGAGACAAGACGCATACCGAAAGCCGAGATCCAGCATGGATCGAGTGGACCACAGGGCTTGTCTCTGCCATTCTCGTTAT
Organism: Affinirhizobium capsici; assembly: GCF_977018625.1. Classification (NCBI taxonomy): domain Bacteria; kingdom Pseudomonadati; phylum Pseudomonadota; class Alphaproteobacteria; order Hyphomicrobiales; family Rhizobiaceae; genus Affinirhizobium; species Affinirhizobium capsici. Next base: position 178,491 of record NZ_CDRNXD010000005.1, read on the forward strand.
TGCGCTGATCGGCTGGCTTGCAACCGAGGCTGTCACTGAGGATGATGCTCCACCAAAGCTGTCCGTCACCGTCAATCACATCGAAAGGACTGGTGAACTTTATAGAGCCGATTTCTCGCTGGTAAATGAGGGGCCAACGACGGCCGCTGCAGTTCGCGTTGTTGGCACGGTGTCACAGCCGGGAACGGAGCCTGAAGAGGCAGAGGTAACGTTCGATTACGCTCCAGGCCAATCGAAAAGTGACGGTACGCTTTATTTCCGCAACGATCCCGCCGCCGGGACGCTCACTATTGCGCCATCTGGCTATACAGAGCCCTAACGATCGAAGAATTCACGCCATTGGTTTTCACCAATCAAGCAATCCGACTTAGGCTCTGACGCTACTTTCTCGATCGTCGGAGACGGCTTCACCCCGCTGACTTCCATGATAAGCTTGCGGCGAACCGCAACCTCGAAATCCTCTATTTGGCGGACGGGCAAAACGAATGAGCCCGGGCCTCCGCTCACGCAGTCCTTATAGTATTTATCCAACCCGCCACTCGTGCCAGACGGACGGATGGTCAAAGCCAAGCCATTAATGATGATGCCGGATGCAACCGCCATGTCTCGCGCTGGCTCCACAGGCGTACCAAGATTGTTCGGTCCATCGCCTGACACATCGATGACTTTACGAAGACCCTCGAAGCTATTGTGCAAAATACTGTCGGTGCCAAACAGGATCGCAGCGGAGATCGAGGTTCGGCGTTGGGTTATGATAGGGCGTGCCGCAAGCTTGGCAGCAAATGCCTTGGCATCCGCCTCGTTTTCAACAATCTGCCAATCGAGAAAAGAGGCAGGGTCGACCTCGCCTGCCCATTCGTAATAGCTGATGGCAATGCGGCCTATCAGGCCAGAGCGCACTGCATTGAGAAAATCGGGATGTTGGAGAGCGGCAACATAACCCTGCCGCTGTATGAGCATCTCCTCGTAATCCATGGAGCGCGAGGTATCCACGGCAAGCGCAAGCTCAACGTCCACCTCGTTGCCCGCCTTGGTTGAGGCAAGCGCTTGAAGAGTGGAAAGACCTATTAGAACTGCAAGTGTGGCAAGCATGGCGATCCTCACAAGCATTCAGTCTTCGAACTGTAACACAGGGCAATTGCCGCGCGACCTGCCTCTTGCGCTCCGATTTCACATTTCGGTGAACTCTGTCAGAGCTTCGTTAAATCTGTTGGCCGGTTCTGCAAAATGGCTTCCATCGAGAAAAAGCCCGTCACGGTCGAGAAGTCAAAGTCGGTGATCAGCTTTTGGTAAAAAGCATCGTAGCCCCGCATACCTCGGGTGACGACCTTGAGGAGATAATCCCAATCACCGCCAATCCGGTAAAAATCCACCACCTCAGGCAATTTCTCGACATGCTTGCGAAAGTCCTCGGACCATTCCTTTGAATGATGCCGCGTCCTGATCATCACGAATACGGTGAGATCCAACCCGACGGCTGGTAGATCCACCGCCGCTTGTGAGCCAGTGATAATACCGCTTTCCTGCAATCGCTGCAGCCGTCGCCAACAAGCATTTTGTGAAAGCCCTACCTGCTCTGCAAGCTCTCTTTGCGAAAGACTACCGTTGATTTGCAGGCAAGTGAGAATGCGTCGATCAATTGTGTCGATTTTTACAGAATCTTGGGTCATTTGACACACACTTTGAGAAATTTCCCACCATTTAGGTAAGGAAACCTCACCATGGCAACATCTATCATCTGCTCAAGCAAAAAAATCATAAGGGAACAACATGAACGAGCAGCAGAGTTCGAAACCCACCGGCCTTTTAGCCGCTTTCGAGCAGACACTGGCAACTGCCAACATTAGGGCAGAACTTGCAGAAGGCTTGGTAGGCCGACATGCCGAGATCGACGGGCCTTTCGGGAAGAAGCCGCTGGTCTATGCCGATTATGTGGCTTCAGGCCGCGCGCTGATGCAGATTGAACAATTCATTCTGGAAGAGGTGCTGCCCTTTTATGCAAACAGCCACACGGAAGCCTCTTACTGCGGTGGCATGATGACCCGCCTTCGTCGTGAAGCGCGCGCAAGGATTGGCAAGATATGCGGAGCCGATTCGCGCCATGCGGTGATCTTCGCTGGTTCGGGCGCAACGGCTGGCATCAATCGTCTGGTTCGCCTCTTCGGCGCTGAGAAAAAGCGGACGCTCGTGATCCTTGGCCCTTATGAACATCACTCCAACATTCTGCCTTGGCGCGAATGCGGTGCAGACATTATCGAATTGCCAGAAGGGCCAAATGGTGGACCCGATCCTCAGCACCTGAATGATCATTTGGAGCAGGCAAACGGATATGAGAAAATTATCTGCAGCTTCTCTGCTGCATCCAATGTCACAGGCATTGTTGCGGATATAGCAGGGCTCACACGGATTGTGAAAGACGCAGGCGCGCTGATGATCTGGGATTATGCTGGCGCGGGGCCCTATCTGCCCATCTCAATGGTGCCGCAGCAGGATGCAGAAATCGACGCGATCATCGTCTCGCCGCACAAGTTTATTGGAGGACCGGGAGCTTCGGGCATTCTCGTCGTCCGGCGCGATGCCGCTGAGAGTAACCTGCCCACTTGGCCAGGCGGCGGCACCGTTCGTTTCGTTTCCTCGCAAGGACATGACTACGCAGAAAGCCTGGAGGCAAGAGAGGAAGCCGGAACGCCGAACGTGGTGGGGGATATCCGTGCCGCACTTGCCTTTATCGTCAAGGAAGCGATCGGTTCAGAGCAAATGGCGGCTCGCAATGCGGAGTTGGTTCAACGCGCATATGCTGCGTGGAAGAACGATCCGATGATCGAGCTTCTTGGCAATCTGGATATGCCGCGCCTACCGATCTTCTCTTTCCGTGTGCGGGACGGCCACGGAGGCTATGTGCATCAGCAGCTTGCAACACGCATGTTGAGCGATCGCTTCGGCATTCAGGCGCGGGGCGGATGTGCTTGTGCTGGCCCCTACGTTCATCGCCTGCTGAACATAAGCGAGGAGCAATCCGCCCGGCTTCGCGCGGCTATTTTGGCCGGCGAAGAGATGGAAAAACCCGGCTTCGTGCGGCTCAATCTTTCCGTGCTGCTGAGCGACGAAAAGGTCGATTTCATTCTGCGCAGCGTTTCGCAGCTGGCAAGGGACGCCGATGAATATTCGCCGTTCTATGGCTTCGATCCAAGCCGTGCCATTTTTTTCCCGAAAGCCGCGTGAGCTCTCGTCACGATCAAACGTGGTAGACCTTGAGCTTTTCGACGATGTCAGTCACGACATCGTCGAGCGGCTGGTCGATATCAACAGTCACAGCGTGTTCATCGGCGCTCGGCACCTCCAAGGTGGCGAACTGGCTGTCGAGCAGCGATGTCGGCATGAAGTGACCAGTGCGAGCACCCATGCGGCCTTCAATCACCGCGCGGCTTCCAGCAAGATGAATGAAGATAACGGTTGCTCCAGCCTTCTCACGAATATGATCCCGGTAGACGCGCTTTAGCGCAGAGCAGCCGATGATCAGCGTACCATCAGCTTCACCGAGACGCTCCCCTACCTTGGTCAGCCATGGCCAGCGATCCTCATCCGTCAGAGGCTCGCCGCGGCTCATCTTTTCGATATTGGCCTGCGGGTGCAGATCGTCGCCGTCATAATATGTGGCATCCAGACGCTCCGCCAGCGCTTCGCCCACCGTGGACTTCCCAGAGCCTGCCACGCCCATGAGAACCATGCGCCGAGGCGCTTTAGAGAGAGACTGTGATTCCGCCATCGACATAAAGTACGTGTCCATTCACAAATGAGGATGCGTTGGAAGCCAGGAAAATGCAGGCTCCCACGAGTTCGTCCACCTTGCCCCAGCGACCGGCAGGCGTGCGCTTTTCGAGCCAGGCTGAAAATTGCGGATCAGCCATCAAGGCGGCATTCAGTGGGGTCTCGAAGTAGCCAGGCGCGATGGCATTGCATTGCAGTCCATATTTGGCCCAGTCGGTCGCCATGCCCTTGGTAAGGTTTGCAACTGCGCCCTTTGTCGCTGTGTAGGGCGCGATGCCGGGTCTGGCGAGCGAGGTTTGAACGCTGGCAATGTTGACGATCTTACCTCGCCCACGCTTGATCATGTGCCGCGCCACAGCCTGTCCAACATTGAAAACGGATGAGATATTGGTCCTCATCAACCGCTCGAAAGCATCTGCAGGAAACTCTTCCAACGGCCCACGGTGCTGCATTCCGGCGTTATTGACCAGAATATCCAGCGCACCTGTCTGCGCTTCGAATGCGTCAATGGCATCGCGAGCAGCCTGATGATCTGTCACATCGAATGGAAGGATTGCGACGCCGCCCAATTCAGCAGCGGCTGCCTTTAATTTCGCTTCATCTCGTCCGTTAAGAACGATGTCCGCACCGGCATCCTTCAAACCTTTGGCAAGGGCAAAACCAATACCTTGGGATGAGCCGGTGATGAGGGCGCGTTTCCCACTCAATTCGAAAAGCTGGATGCTCACACTATGTCCCATCGATTGTTTAAGTTCAAACTAGTGAGCATCCGCAATTATTCCAGCCTATCCATTGTTGAAAATGCAGAGGCTTGATTGAACCGCCCTAGAGAGGTCCGTGATCGATGTGGGGCAGCACATACCGCGAGAATAGGTCTGCCTCGCTTGCATGCGGATAGCCAGAGAGGATAAAAGCCTCAATACCCTCGGCCTGATAGGCCTTCAGCTTGGCCAGAACCTGATCAGGATTGCCAACGATGGCGGCACCGCAGCCTGAGCGGGCGCGACCAATGCCTGTCCAGAGATTTTCCTCAGCATAGCCATCATGGGCGGCCTGTTCCCGCAGTTCTGCCTGACGCCGAACGCCTGCCGATTGACTATCGAGCGACTTTGCGCGGATTGCCGCGCCTGTCGCATCGTCCAGCTTCGAGAGCAGCCGGTCCGCCGCTGCACGTGCCTCTTCTTCCGTTTCGCGCACAACCACATGCACGCGATAGCCGAAGCGGAGTTTGCGGCCAAGCTTGTCTGCGCGGCTGCTCAGATCCGAGATAATTTCGCGGACTGCTTCCATACGGTCGGGCCACATCAGGTAAACATCGGCACCGTGGGCGGCTGCATTTCGCGCATCTTCCGACAAGCCGCCGAAGTAGAATTGAGGGCACTGGCCGCTCAAAGTGGTGATGCGGGGCGCATCGACCTTGAGTTTCCAGAAATCACCGTCATGATCCACAGGCTGGCCATTGAGGAGCGTGCGCAGGATGGACATGGCTTCAATGGTCCGTTGATAACGCGGGCCGCTTGCCAGCACTTCGCCTGGAAGGTCGCTTGAGATGATGTTGACCGCAAGCCTCCCACCTGCCATCCGATCAATGGTGGCGATCTGCCTTGCCAGTTGTGCGGGCCACGCCTCGCCCATCCGGAGTGCCATCAATAGCTTGATGCGCCGGGTCAACACGGCCATGGCCGATGCAAAGGCTGTTGTATCAATGCCAAGCGCGTAGCCGGAGGGCAGCAGGATATTGTCAAAGCCACCGCTTTCAGCCTGCAGCACGATATCGCGACAGTGTTCGAAGCTTGATTGCAGTCGAGTATCGGGTACGCCCAGGAACTCATAGTCGTCGTCGCAAAGCGCGGAAAACCACGCGATTTCACAGCCGGATGTCATGCTAGCCTGGCCCTCCTTGGCATCAGCCTGGCTTGAATAACAGCCGCGGTGACGCCCCGTAAGAAATGCACATCTTCAAAGCAGGAGCTTTGGAGATTTTTCTTCGAAAAGAAGATGCGGAAACGAGACGCGCCAATCACGCCTTAAAGGCGGACAACGCCCTTCTTGAGAATGACGTTGCCATACAGGCGAGTTTCTCCCGTTTGCACGATGGCGAAACATTCCTTTGCACGGGCATAGAACGCAAATCGTTCGACCGTGCCGCATTTTGCGCGCTCGCCCACGATTGCACGAAGCTCTGCCACGGCTGGCGGCACTTCGGTGGGATTGCCCACCACTTCCATTGTATGCACCGGAATATCGACAAATTCATCGAGCGGCAGAACCGAGAGAATGGCTTTCGTTGCATCCGTTACGCTGATGCCATCGAGCCGAATGAGGCGTTGCGCATTCGTGGTGCCGGGAAAATTGGCATCGACCACAGCAATCTCGTCCCCATGACCCATAGCCCGAAGCGTATGAAGAAGATCGGGGGAAAGAAGTGGGTCAATATTGATCAGCATCAGCGAAGATCCTCCAGTGCATAACACATGCGGTTCGGGACGTTATGGTGAGGCCTCGGCGAGGTCAAGCGGAGCGATTTACAGGCTGCTGAGAAGCAGGCTCGTCTCGCTGTTGGTCACGCCATCGATCATACGCACCTCACGCAAAACACGGTCGAATTCCGCCAGATTTGCGGCGCGGATCTGGGCAATCAGATCCCAGTTGCCGTTGGTGCTATGCAGGCTGTGGATCTCGGTGATCCCGCGCAGTTTGCGAATAACTTGATTGGTTGTTTTGCCGGTAACTTCAATCATCATGATTGCGTGGATGGATTGTGCATCGAACTCCTCTCGCACCCTAACAGTGAAGCCGAGAAGAATGCCGGTCTCCTGTAATCGCTCAAGTCTGTTTTGTACCGTGCCACGCGCTACGCCCAGCACATCTGAAAGTTTGGATAAGGATGCACGGCCATCAATACGCAACTGGGCAATCAATTGTCGGTCGAGATCATCAGGCACATAGTGGTGGCGGGGGCCGCTGGTTATGGACATATTGCTTGGTTCCACTTCTCACTTTGCTCAGAGAGCTAACATATTTCACACAGCTTTGCCCTGTTTTGTGACCCGTGCCTGACTTTATCCTGTTTCGGGAAGAGGTCATGAAGGAGGAACTCATGCAGATTGCGCCGTCAAAGCTCGCCATGGTGCCGTTCGTCAGCGTCGAGAATATGATGCGCCTTGTCCACCATATCGGTATCGAAACTGTGTTGCGCGAATTGGCGGATGAGATTGAAGCAGACTTCCTGCGCTGGGGCTCGTTCGACAAAACACCGCGCGTGGGCTCGCATTCTGAAGATGGCGTTATCGAACTAATGCCCACCTCCGACGGCCAAATCTACAGCTTCAAATATGTGAATGGCCACCCACAGAACATGAAGCGCGGATTGCAGACCGTAACGGCTTTCGGTCTGCTGGCCGATGTGCCGACTGGCTATCCTCTCCTTCTGACCGAAATGACGATGCTGACGGCGCTTAGAACTGCGGCAACATCTGCCATGGCCGCCCGACACCTTGCGCCAGCAGGCTCCAAGACGATGGCAATCATCGGCAACGGTGCGCAATGCGAATTCCAGGCTTTGGCCATGCGTGCGGTTCTTGGCATAGAGCATGTAAAGCTTTTCGACATAGACCCGAAGGCGACCAAAAAGGCCGAAGCGAATTTGCGCGCGTCCAGCCTGAAGGTCACGGCCTGCACCTCCTCGCAGGAGGCAATTGAGGGTGCCGAGATCATAACCACATGCACTGCCGACAAAGCTTACGCGACCATTCTAACCGACAATATGATTGGCGCTGGCATTCACATCAACGCCATTGGCGGCGACTGCCCGGGCAAGACGGAGCTGCATCCCGACATCCTTAAGAGGGCAGACACGTTCGTTGAATATCCGCCCCAGACCTGGGTGGAGGGTGAAATTCAGCAAATGCCGAAAGATTATCCCATCACCGAACTTTGGCGCGTCATCGCAGGGGAAGCGATAGGCCGCAAAGAGGCAGGACAGATCACGCTGTTCGATAGCGTCGGCTTTGCCATCGAGGATTTCTCAGCGATCAGATATGTTCGCGAAAAAATTCGTGGGACCGATTTTTATCAGGACCTTGACATGATCGCCGACCCCGACGATCCGCGCGATCTTTTCGGCATGCTGCTTCGGGCGGGAGAGGAAGCATAAATTTCTGACTCAACCGCGACCGGAGGACCAGCGATGCCAGTCGGCCTCGCTACCGTAAAAGACGTTCAGATCGATCTTTCCGCTCACACCTTGGGAAAGCCCTGAGCCGGAATATTGCCAGAACATCCAGCGGCGGCCAGGATAAACCTGCGAAGGATGCTGGGCCACAGCACGCAGCCAGAAGGGATGGTTGGGGAAGGCACCGCGCAGGTTATCCGCATAGAAGTCTGGCGCCGTGTATATGATGGGGCGCTTGCCGTAATGCCGCTCCAGCATATCCATGAAGACCTGCATTTTCTCACGGATCTTTTCAGCGGACAAACGGCGCTTGCAATCCGAAAGATGGTTGTACTCCACATCGATGACGGGCGGCAACGCATCCGGGTCTTTCGGCACGTTGCGGATAAACCACTCAGCCTGCTCGCCAGCCGTTCGGCACCAATAGAAGAAGTGGTAGGCGCCCCGCTTGATGCCAGCATCTTTTGCGCCGCGCCAGTTGGTGCGGAACATGGGGTCGAGATGGTCGCCGCCATCGGTGGCCTTGATGAAAGCGAAATTGGCACCCTGCGTGCGCAGTGTTGCCCAATCTATATCGCCCTGCCAGCGCGATACATCAACACCATGAACAGCGTGATGACGAGGCGAAACCTTGCCGAAATTGATCGGCTTTGCATCCCGGAAGCGCTGGTTGTAGATGCGTGACCGCTTGGTAGACGGCGAGAGTGTCGGCTCCTGCGGCATCATCATCGCCACGGGACGAGCGCTTGGCACCGGCATTCCCACCTGGATGGGTTGCGCCTGTAAAGCTTGCGGCTGCGGCACATTGCCAGCCCATGCAAGTTCATGCGGCGCAGGCGTTTGCGCGGGTTCGCGCAGTGGCTGGGTCTGCGCCAGCTGTGCTTCGGGAACACGGGTTGCGGGCAGCGACTGACCCACAGCAGCGGGTGGGGTGATGCTTGATACCGCGCCAGTCGTCTCGCGTGATGGCGTCAGCGTCAACACCTCTTCGGTTCCGCTGGAACGGCAACCGGTCATGAGCACACAACCGAGAAGTATGGCAGTCAGAACCTTAGAACGCATCAACTCAACACTCTGTACGCGCAGGCTCCGTGACAAATGGATCACAGAGACCGTTACCAACGGGGAATGGCTAACAGAGCATTACCAGCAAATTCTAAATGCAAACTTTACCGATGGAACTGGCGGCGCGGCTCAAGAGCAGGTGGAACCCTCAAAACGCGAATATCAAGATAACTTCTACTTGATCAGGCTGGCTTATCAGTTCCAAGCGAGAGGATTTGTCCCAGCAGCCTATGGCTTAGCAGAAGCGACGAGCCGGTTGCCATCAGCATATCTGGCAGCAGCAACCATTCCAGCGTCCAGGCGGCTCCCGACCGTTCCTGTTCATGCACCAGAGCTTGATGAATACCAGAAAGTTGTACAGCGTTAAAGCGGGCAAGAGAAACCAGCGCTTCGGCAGCGACCGGGTTCTGCTTGTGGGCCATGGCGGAAGAGCCACCGCCGCCTGACATTTGAATCTCATCGCCCATTTGCGCCATGAGCGCAACATCCTGACCCAGTTTGCCGAGGCCGCCGGTAACCAGCGACAAAAGATTGGCAAGGTCGGCAATAATATCGCGCTGGCTCTGCCATTGAGGCTGATCTTTCAGGCCAAGTTCCGCTGCCAGCAATTGCCGAACTTCTCCTGCTTTTTCACCAAGCTGATCGAGGTTGCCTGCTGCACCGCCGAATTGAAGTGGCAGGCCACGCTCGATCATGTGGCCCAACCGCTCAAGATCACGCTGCAGAGGCGCTCGCCAAGAGGCAATGCGATCTTTGACCGTGATTGGAATGGCGGCTTGCATACGGGTAAAACCCATGACCTTGCGCGGACCAAATCGGTCACCCAGAGCATCCAAGTGCTCCAGAATGCCGGTTAATCTTGTCTTGAAGAGTGGCAGGATGACACTTAGACGCAGCATCAGGCTGCTATCGGTGACATCCTGACTGGTTGCACCAAAATGGACAAAGGCAGCAGCCTCGCCGCCCACGGCGGACTTAAGTTGCTTGACCAGCGTTGGGACGACGACGCCATCTTTTGCCACGCCATCCATTAGCGCCTGCATGGCAGGTTGGAATGTCCTGCAAGTGTTGACGATCTGGTGGCCCATATCGTCCGGCACAAGTCCAGCCTTCATTTCAGCAGTGGTCAATGTCTTTTCGAAGTGAAGCATGGCAGCAATATCCGCCTCCGCAGCAAGATGCCGTGCCGTTTCCTCATCTCCCAGAAGGCCAGAGAGGAAAGGATGTGTGAAGGCGGAAATGCTCATGGCGCCTCAGATGTCAAAGAAAATGGTTTCGTGTTCACCTTGCAGGTGAATATCGAAGGTCACCGTGTCGCCATCGCGCTTCCCAATCAAGGTGGGTACACGAACTCTATGTTCGATGCGCGCCAGCACCGGATCTTCCACGTTCGCGGCGTCTTCATCCGAAAAATACATGCGTGTGTGCAGGCCAATATTGATGCCGCGTGCCACGATCCACAACGTCACATGCGGAGCCATGAGCCTGCCATCGCGGAAAGGAACACGTCCGGGCTTGATTGTCTCAAATATAAACTCACCCGTGGTCATGTCGGCCGGACAACGCCCCCAGCCGAAGAAGTTTGGATCTGCTGTTCCTCGGGTTTCGCTCGGGCTGTTGTAGAAGCCGTCAGCGTCGGCCTGCCAAATCTCCACTAAGGCATCCTTCAACGGCGTGCCGGAGCCATCAATTACTCGACCGCGAATGATGATACGTTCGCCGCGCGTCTTTTCGTTGACCATTGGCCCAGAGCCGAGATCCGTTTCATAGACACCATGAATGCCTGTGAAGTTGGGCGTGCAGCCAATATGGACATAGGGTCCGGCTGTCTGGGAAGGAGACTCTTTCAAGTAGTTGAGGGGCTGCACCATGATCAGTTCCCTTCCTTCCGATTTTCGAAGAAGGTTGAGCGACGCCCGCGCAAAACGATATCGAACTTGTAGGCTCGCATGTCCATAGGAATCGTATTGTTCATGTCGAGCGGCGCAATAAGCCGTTTGATGGCCTCTTCATCCGGAATCGTCTTAACGATGGGACAAATCCAGATCAGCGGATCGCCTTCAAAATACATCTGAGTAATCAGCCGCTGGGCAAAGCCATGGCCAAATACGGAGAAGTGGATGTGCGCCGGCCGCCAGTCATTGACACCATTGGGCCAGGGATAGGGGCCAGGCTTGATCGTGCGGAACGAGTAATTGCCGTTTTCATCGGTTATGCAACGACCAAAGCCGCCGAAATTTGGGTCTAGCGGCGCAAGATAGGTTTCTTTCTTGTGGCGATATCGGCCACCGGCATTAGCCTGCCAGAATTCCACCAGTGCTCCGGCAACGCCGAGGCCTCGCTCATCGAGCACGCGACCATGCACCAGAATGCGCTGGCCGATCGCCATTTCGCCGGGCTTTGCATAGTTGACGATCAGATCATTATCGAACTCATTGATGATGCCGTGACCGAAGACAGGTCCGGTGATTTCACTTTTCGTGCCTTCAAGAGAAATCAAAGCGCGCTGGGGCGAGCGCAGCACTGATGTTTTGTAAGTCGGAGTATAGGCTGGCGGATGCATCTCGCGGTCCCTTGCGAAAAAGGGACTTGTTTCGGGCCTTGCGTTTTTCATGTGGTGATCTCCTCGGCATCCATGGATGCCCCCATTTCGGCGTAAACGGATTTTGCAATCTTGAACGCATGGTTCGCCGCCGGAACCCCGGCATAGATTGCTACATGAAGAAGCGCTTCACAAATATCCTCTTGTGTCGCTCCTGTATTCGCCGTGGCACGAATATGCATCGCCAGTTCCTCGTCCTGTCCGAGGGCGGCAAGAAGCGCGATGGTCACAACAGACCTTTCGCGTTTGGAAAAATGAGGGCGGGACCAGACAGTTCCCCATGCACCTTCCGTGATCATCTCCTGAAAGGCGCGGTCAAAATGGGTTTCATTTTGCACGGCCCGATCAACATGTGCGTTACCCAGAACCTGACGACGGGTCGCCATGCCCTGGCGGTATCGATCTGACTTCGCGGATTGGTCAACCATTGGAAACTCCTGGAACGGTCGAAAGGAAACGGCGCAGCAGACGCAAGAATTCTGCAGGCGCTTCTATGCAAGGCAGATGAGCCGCTTTCGGAATGATCTCGAACTGCGAATTGGGTATAAGTTCCGCTAATGAGCGCACAAGGTCTGGCGGGGTAGAGCCATCCTCCGCACCCACGACACACAAGGTAGGCACATTGATCCGACGCGCCGTTTCCGTGAAATTCGCATCGCGAATGGCAGCACAAGTTCCGGCGTAGCCCTCGGCGCTCTGCCTTACCAGCATTGTGCAGTAACCTTGGTAATCGGCATTTTCTGGCTGCCTATAGGGGGCTGTAAACCAGCGTGACATAATGGGTTCAAGGATGGAGCCAATGCCATTGTCCAGAACTGCGCGAATCCTGGTTTCCCAAAATTCGGGCGTCCCAATCTTGTGCGCCGTATCTGCGAAAAATATGCCCCGTACTAGATCGGGGCGTTTGTAAAAGATGCTGAGTGAAATCAATCCGCCGACGGAGAGGCCACATAGCACCACATCAGAAAGCCCATAATGGTCGAGCAGGCCAATGGCGTCATCGGCAAAATCGTCAATGCTATACGGCGGCTTGCCGAGATCGCTCAAGCCATGTCCACGCTTGTCAAAGAGAACGAGCGTGAAATCAGAGGCGAGTTCTGCTACCACCTGGTCCCAGATCCTGAAGTCTGTGCCGAGCGAGTTGATAAACAGGATGACCGGTTTCTTCGAGCCCAATCCATGGACGCGGTGATTGATCACCGTATCGCGTATGCGAACGAACTGCATGTCTTGATCCTCCATAATTGTTTATGACACTTCAGAAAAGGTTAGGTAAAATGAGTTTTTTCGGCTCTTGGCTTAACTGGGAGGTTATGTTTTGATTGGCTCGAGAATAAAGTATCGCCATTTGCAAACCTTCGTGGAGGTGGCAAGGCAGGGCAGCGTTGTCAAAGCCGCCGATCATCTCCACGTCAGCCAACCCGCAGTGACCAAAACGATCCGCGAGCTTGAGGAGGCGCTCGGTGTTGTGCTGTTTGAGCGCGATGGACGCGGTATCCGCATTACCAAACCCGGAGAGGTTTTTCTGCGCCATGCCACGGCGTCATTAACGGCTTTGCGCCAGGGGATCGATTCAGTTTCGCAGGACGACCTCGACAACGTGCCGCCTGTGCGCATTGGAGCGCTTCCTACCGTATCTACCCGTATCATGCCGCGCGCCATGTCGCTGTTTCTCGCAGAAGAAACCCGAAGCCGCATTAAGATCGTGACTGGAGAAAACGCGGTCCTGCTGGAGCAACTGCGGGTCGGTGAGTTGGATCTCGTGGTCGGAAGGCTGGCCGCCCCGGAGCAGATGGCAGGCTTCTCATTCGAACATCTCTATTCCGAACAAGTTTTATTCGTGACGCGGTCTGGTCACCCGCTGAAATCACACGGTTCGGTGTTTGATACGCTGGGAGAATATCCTGTGCTGATGCCTACCCGCGGCTCCATCATTCGGCCCTTCGTTGAACGCTTTCTCATCGCCAATGGAGTTGGCCCCCTGCCCATGCAATTGGAAACCGTATCCGACTCCTTTGGCCGCGCCTTCGTGCGCTCCAGTGATGCCGTCTGGATTATATCAAGTGGTGTGGTGGCGGGTGATATTGCCGATGGCGTATTCGAAGCGCTTCCGATCGATACAAGCGAAACCAAAGGCCCCGTCGGACTGACGCTAAGGGCTGATGCCGTTCCTTCGCTGCCTATGTCCATTCTAATGCAGACGGTTCGGGTAGCAGCGAAAGAAATCAATGGGTCATTATGAGGTTAGCGGCGTAGCCCCTTTTGCTCCACTGCAAAGAGGATAATGCCGAGGAGGCCGAGCAACGTTCCGAGAGTTGCGGTGCCGGTCCATCCGCCTGCGTGGTAGGTGATCGTGCCAAGCGTCGAACCAATAGCCCCGCCGATGAAGGCAGATGTCATATAGATCGCGTTAATCCGCCCCCGCTTTTCAGGTGCAATGGCAAAGATAATGCGTTGCGACACGATTTGATTGCCTTGGATGGCAGCGTCAATGAGAACGGCACATGCGGCAAGAAGAATAAGCGCGCCTGAAAGCACCGCAAAGCCTGAAATGGCGAAAAAGAGACTGAGCGTGACCATGGCACAGGCGGATACGGTAAGGCCAACGCCCCTATCCGCGAGGCGCCCAACAAGCGGTGCCGCAAGGGCCCCACCCGCACCGGCGAGCGCAAAAAGGCCGATCTGATGCTGGCTGAGCCTGAAATGCTCAGACAAGGCAAACGGCACAGCTGTCCAGAACAGGTTAAAGGCGCAAAACATGATGGCTTGATAAGCCGATCGCCAACGCAAGACCGGGATGTCTTTCAACAAGGTTGTCATGGAGCGAAGGATTGCGCCGTAGGAGGGCGCATTTTGTGGCTTTTGCTTGGGCATGATGAGCAAAAGCGACAAACCAATGATGGCCATCAATCCTGCGGACAGGAAAAAGATAGATCTCCACCCGAATGCCGCGGAAACGAAAAGCGAAATCGGGCGAGAGAGCATAATGCCTGTAAGGAGCGCCGCCATGACATTGCCGACCACACGGCCACGCCGTTCAATTGGAACGAGATGCGCGATGAAGGGCAGGAGAACCTGAGCGGCTGTTGAGGAAACACCAATCAGGAACGAGAAGACCAAGAAGGGAATGGGTGATGTCGCCATGCCCATGCCAATGAGACCCAGCATCGTCAGCGCGATATTGATCAGCACCAGCCGCTTGTTTTCAGCTCGATCTGCAAGGGAAACCAAAAAGAATAAGCCGATGCCATACCCAATCTGGGTGGTGCTGACCAAGGCACCGCCAAAATCCGAATTGATTCCGAGATCCGGTGCGATCTGGCTCACCAGAGGCTGTGCGTAATAAATGTTGGCGACGAGACCACCCACCGCCAACCCGACGACCGTGATCAACGCCGTCGACGGGGTGGCAGTTGTTGCCACTGATTGTTTCAGGCGTTGATCCATGGTCGTATCAAGCCTTCGGAAGTGTCGCCATGTCGATCACGAAGCGATAACGAACATCGCTCTTGATGACACGTTCATAGGCTTCGTTGACATCCTTAATATCAATAACTTCGATTTCGGCTGTGATGTTATGTTTGCCGCAGAAATCCAGCATGTCCTGCGTTTCCTTGATCGACCCAATCATGGAGCCGGCAAGGCTGCGACGACCTGGGATGAGAGCGAAGGCATGAACCGGCACCGGATGTTCCGGCGCACCGACGAGAACCATTGTTCCATCCACCTTCAAGAGGTTAAGGTAGGCGTTCCAATCGATACCAGCGCTGACGGTGCAGATGATAAGGTCGAAGGTGTTGGCAAGCTTCGTGAAGGTTTCTGCGTCGGATGTTGCGTAGTAATCCTTCGCACCGAACTTGAGGCCATCGTCCTTTTTGGACAGCGACTGGCTAAGCACGGTGATTTCCGCGCCCATGGCCGCACCAATCTGTACGCCCATATGACCGAGACCACCCATGCCGACGATGGCAACCTTCTTGCCGGGGCCAGCCTTCCAGTGGCTCAGGGGTGAGTAGAGCGTGATACCAGCGCAAAGCAGTGGAGCAGCTTTATCGAGCGGGAGATTATCCGGGATCGAAAGAACATAGCCTTCTTTCACGACGATATGGTCGGAATAGCCGCCATAAGTCGGGGTCGTGCCATCGCCTTCCACATCGTTATAGGTCTGAACGAGGCCCGGCAAATATTGCTCGTTGTCCAGATCGCGTGTCTGGCAATGGACGCAGGAATCGACAAAGCAGCCGACACCGACGTGATCGCCAACCTTGAACTTGGTCACATTTGAACCGACAGCGGTGACAACACCAGCAATCTCGTGGCCGGGCACCATGGGGAAGCGAGAATTGCCCCATTCGTTGCGGGCCTGGTGGATATCCGAGTGGCAGATACCTGAATATTTGATATCGATTACGACATCGTCCTCGCGCGGCTCGCGGCGCTCGAAGGTGAAGAATTCCAGCGGCTTGGACGCATCCGTTGCCGCATAGCCTCGTGCAATAGCCATGTCTGAACCTTTTGAGTGGGGTTGATCAAACGAAACTGCCCCTCTTCATGGGGCAGGCGATTTAGATAACGCGCCAATGTGGCAAACGGTTTGTTCGATCAGCCGGATTTATTGCACGATCCTCCAGAGCTTACGTGATCGCTTAATAAGGAAGGCCGACGTAATTTTCTGCCATGGCGGTAGAGGCTGCCGTGGAGTGGATGAGGTAATCGAGTTCAGCCTCCTGGATCTTCTGACCAAAATCACCCGTATCAGGGAAGCGGTGCAACAGTGTCGTCATTTGCCAGGAAAAGCGGACAGACTTCCAAACACGCTTTAGCGCGCGTTCCGAATAGGCATCGATGCCTGCTTCTGATGTCTCCTCGTAAAACTCGCGCAAGCCCTCAAAGAGATAATGCACGTCGCTGGCCGCAAGGTTAAGACCTTTGGCACCTGTTGGCGGCACGATATGGGCTGCATCGCCTACGAGGAAAAGGCGACCGAAACGCATGGGTTCGGCCACGAAAGATCTTAGGGGCGCTATGGACTTTTCAAAAGACGGGCCAGTAACAAGCGCCTCCGCATGGTGCGGTGGCAGGCGGCGGCGTAGCTCATCGAAAAAGCGGTCATCGCTCCAATTCTCAACCTTGTCGTCCAGCTCACATTGAACGTAATAACGGCTGCGTGTGTTGGAGCGCATGGAACAAAGCGCAAAACCTCGCGGATGATTGGCGTAGATCAACTCGTGGCTGACGGGCGGAATATCCGCCAAAATGCCTAGCCAGCCGAAAGGGTAGATCTTTTCATAGGTCTTGATTGCCGTTTCGGGAACAGACTTGCGGCTAACGCCATGAAAACCATCGCAGCCCGCTATGAAATCGCAATCGATCCGATGAGACACCCCGTCCTTCTCGTAGGTCACGTAAGGGGCGTTACCTGAAAAATCGTGCGGTTGTACATCGATGGCATCGTAGATCGTGAGCGCATTGGAGGCTTCCCGCGCTTCCATGAGATCGCGCGTCACTTCCGTTTGCCCGTAGACCATGACCTGTTTGCCGGTCAGGCTGTGAAGATCGATGCGATGGTCACGACCATCGAAGGCCAGAGAATAACCATCATGAGGAAGGCCCTCGGCGTGCATGCGCTCGCTGACGCACGCCTTTTCCAACATGCCAACTGTACCCCACTCCAAGACACCAGCCCGCACGCGTCCGAGGATATACTCCCTATTGACTCGATCGATGATGACGTTGGCGATACCGGCATTGGTCAGCAATTGACCCAGGAGCAATCCGGATGGACCTGACCCGATGATAACGACTTGTGTTCGCAATGAAGCCTCCCAACTTGCAAATGTCAGGAAAACTTGCCGCTGAGCTTCGCGGTAAACAATGGACAAATCATCCATGTTTCAGCACAAATCGAACATTGTCATTGGAGATCCCGTCTGTGGCGAACGTGCCCACCTACGCACTTTATGGAGAGAAATCACTCCTAGAACAGGGTTTCTGGTTGCATTGCGAGACAATTCTGTCTCGAAGCAGGGCCTACCGCTTCGAGATCAGCCTGCATCGCCACGAGCATTTCTTGCAATTCTTGTACATTCGCACTGGATCTGGTGATGCGTTGTTTGGTCAAACGGCAATCTCCCTCAAACCACCCTGTGTGATTGCCGTTCCAGCCGGCCTTGAGCATGGTTTCCGGTTTTCCAAGGACATTGATGGTTTCGTGGTGACGCTTCTGCCGGAACGGCTTAACCGAATAGACGAGGCTGCACTTACAAACTGGCTGCGGCAGCCGCTCGTTCTTCCCGTTGATCTCGGTGCGGCAGACATGGCCTATCTAGATGCGACATTTCTGCGGATTGCCGCAGAATATGACGATCAACTTCCCGGCCGCGACGATGTTCTCGGCGCACTTGTGGCAAGTGTGGTTGCCATTCTTTCGCAGCGCATTGCCCCACGAAAAAACAGCGTGACCGAAGATGCTGGCTCCAAACGGTTCAGGATGCTTCAGCAACTGATTGCTCGTCATTATCGTCAGCATCTCTCCGTCGAGCAGTATGCGCAGATGATGGGCATGTCTGCCACGCATTTGAATCGCATCGTTCGCAAGACAATGGGTCAGAGCACCCATGATCTGCTCACGGAGCGGCTCATGGAAGAGGCATGCAAGGAGCTTCTTTTCACCGGCTATAGTGTACAGCAGATTTCTGATAATCTGGGCTTCACCGATCCTGCCTATTTTGCTCGTGTCTTTCGTCAGCGCATGGGCATGACGCCACGGCAATTTCGCGAAACGGAAACACAGCGTATACGGAACAAAGAGGCGTAAACTCCGGTTACACAGCCAGATAACCCATAACCGGAGTGTCACAATATGGCGGAACACCTGCACGAAGCTTCTAGCAACGGACATTTGGATGTTGGCGGTCAACAGTCGGCAGTCGGCTATAAGCTGGTCGCAAAACAGCAGGAACACGGCGATGTCCAAATTGCCATCAGCGTCATGGCACCGCGAGATTGGCTGCTGAAACAGGGCTTTAAGCGGGACGCCACTCTCATACGCAAAGACGGCTCCAGACTGCCCGTTTCGTTTGACGGTGAATTGGATGTATCGGACAGCATTTCAGTGTCCCTGCGCGCCAGCGATCAATCTTTCCCCACGCTTGATGCGGCAGAAGCGGAATATCCAGAGCTTTCCGCTGCCGCCCAATAAGCGATGAGCCTCACCTAGCGCAGCAGTCCCTGACCACCATCGACGTAGACGTCTGTGCCTGTCACATGCCGTGCGGCATCGGAAACGAGAAAAGTGATAACTTCGGCAACGTCTCGTGCTTTGCCTGCTTCGCCATCCGTAATTGGAATATCTCCTTGCGGCCACTCGACAGCGATCTCGGTTTCCTCAACATCGCGCCGATTGGTGTTATCTTCAATCTCGGTTTCGATCTTGCCCGGGCATACAGCGTTGATGCGGATATGATGCTTGCCGAGCTCAAGTGCCAGTTGCTTGACCATGGCAACCTGTGCGGCCTTGGTGGCGGAGTAAGCTGTCGCACCCGGGGAGGTAAAGGTGCGGTTCCCGTTGATGGATGACACAATGACAATGGCGCCACTTGATTGACGCTTCAGATGCGGCACGACTTTGTGCAGAGTGAGATAGGTGCCACGCAAATTAACAGAGATGGTTTTGTCCCATTCTTCCGGCTTCAAATCGTCAATAGGTGCCCAGACACCGTTAATACCGGCATTAGCAACGAGGATATCAAGCCCTCCGAAATGGTCGACTAGCGCCTGCACCGCTTTACCGATCTCATCTTCTTTCGAAACATCGGCTTCGAAAGCTGCAGCTTGGCCGCCAGCGACACGAATTTCATCCACCACTTCTTCAATTTCGCTGCGGGTTCGGCTGACTAAACCGACTTTTACACCAGCCTTGGCCAATTCAACTGCCGCGGCGCGACCAATGCCGGAACCTGCTCCGGTAACGAGAGCGATTTTCGCTTTTAACGCCATGCCTAAACCTCTTTCTGACTGCGAGAGACTGAACGGGTTTGGAGGGGCGTAGTTCCTTAACCGGCTTCCGATGGCAAACAGTATCGATGTCGAGAGAGGAGCGTTATATCAACACTCCTCTCTCTGCCGCATCTCCCAGAAGGGAAGAATTTGTCTTGGAGGGATGCCGCAAACATGGGCCGGCTCGACGCAAAGGCAACGGTTAAATTTGACAAAAATAGCGCTGTTGCAAATTTGTCAGTAAGCGAGGTTTTAGCCGCCGAAAACAGACCATCCGGTTCGAGCGGCCAACGCTTCAAGCGCCAGTGACCCGACGAGCGAATTGCCATTGTGATTGAGCCCCGGAGACCACACGGCCATGGCAGCCTTTCCCGGCGCGACGGCCATAATACCGCCGCCGACGCCACTCTTTCCGGGCAGTCCGACATGATAAGCAAAGTCGCCTGATCCATCATAATGCCCGCAGGTCAACATCAGTGCGTTGATACGGCGCGCACGCTGGCTGGAAACAACGGTATGTCCCGTGAGGGGGTTTTTGCCATTGGCTGCCAGAAAAAGGCCTGCCCGTGCCAGCTGCGTGCAACTCATCGCAAGCGCGCATTGGTGGAAATAAACTCCAAGCACATGATCAACCGGATGGTGTAGCTTGCCGAATGATTTCATGAAATTGGCAAGCGCCAGATTTCGAAAGCCTGTTGCTGCCTCGGACTTTGCAACTTCGGGGTCTATGGCAATGCTTGGATCATCAGCCAAGTATTGAACAAAACGCACGATTTCCCCAATGGCTTCGCGCGGAGTATGACCCGCCAGAACAAGATCGCTAACGACAATCGCACCGGCATTAATGAACGGGTTGCGTGGCTTGCCGCCTTCATGTTCCAATTGAACAATTGAATTGAAGGCCGATCCGGAAGGTTCTCGCCCTACCCTGTTCCAGGTTGCTTCACCCCATTTTCCAAGCGCCAGAGTAAGTGTAAAAACCTTAGAAACGCTTTGGATCGAGAATGCCTCGTCGCAATCACCTGCTTTGAATATATTGCCTTCAAGATCAATCACGGCAATGCCGAACTTATCTTGATCCACGCGTGCGAGAGAGGGGATGTAATCCGCCACCTTTCCCTCGCCCGTGCGCGGCTTCAACGTATGATGAATGTCTTCCACAAGAGCCTGAAGATCAGTCATGAAAGGGCGAACTCCGCTTCGAACCTGGTTTGCCTCTATGACCTATAGCCACCCTTTCCTGCAAGCCGGAAACCGGGGATGAAAATTTTCGCAAATCAGCAGTTAAAGCAATCGTCTCTCTCGAAACATCCTGCCCTTGGCTTATCCTGCCCATACTGCAATCAAAACCTATGGAGCACGCCCCGTGTCGCTGCGCATCAACGATATCGCCCCGGACTTTACGGCAGAAACCACCGCCGGCCAGATCAACTTTCATGAATGGATCGGCGATGGTTGGGCGGTTCTTTTCTCTCATCCGAAAAATTTCACGCCGGTATGCACCACTGAGCTTGGTACCATGGCGGGGTTGGAAGGTGAGTTCGCCCAGCGTGGCGTCAAAATCATCGGCATTTCCGTTGATCCTGTCGAGAGTCATGGGAAATGGAAAGACGATATTCGCACGGCGACCGGCTTCGACGTCAACTACCCATTGATCGGCGACAAGGATCTGAAAGTCGCCAAGCTTTACGACATGCTACCCGCCGGTGCCGGTGATAGCTCTGAAGGCCGAACACCGGCTGACAATGCCACCGTTCGTTCGGTTTACGTCATTGGACCCGACAAGAAGATCAAGCTGATCCTGACTTATCCGATGACGACTGGCCGCAATTTCAATGAAATCCTGCGCGCTATTGATTCCATTCAATTGACAGCCAAGCATCAAGTCGCCACTCCGGCGAACTGGCAGCAAGGGGACGATGTCATCATCACAGCCGCGGTTTCCAACGAAGATGCCATTGCGCGCTTCGGTTCGTTCGATACCGTCCTGCCCTATCTACGCAAGACAAAGCAGCCTGCGGGCTGATAAGTTGTTGGAATATCCCTCTTTAGCCACGAACTTGACCGCCGTGTGTGACGGTTAAGTTTGTGCATCTATCCCAAACTCTCTGCCGAGCATAACTTTCGTCAATACGCCTGATCGGCAGGCATTTGTGCCAAAAGATATTGCAAGGCTTCTATCCTGCAAGTCGATGGCTAGGTCGGATACAACAGACTGATCGGAAGCTATTCCTGACCGAAGACCGCATTGAGATCGACACTAACAGCGTTGGGCGGACCATCCGGTCGATTGCGCTCAATCGCAGGAAGGCACAGTTGGATCGATGAGCGTTTACCCTGGAATTTCCCGTTGCACGATCGTCAAGTTGTTTGCAACGCGACATTCAGACCGAGGCCAAGAAGGATGGTACTACCGAGTAGCTGGACCAGCTCTTGTGTTCGGCTAGACTGCCTAACCTTCTCGATGATCAGCCCAGCGAGGAACACTTAAAAAACGTCAGCGACCATCAATACATTGTTCACGATTGCTCCCAAGCTGCAAGCTGTGTTCACAGCAGCAGGCCTGCGATAGCATCATGCGATGCCGCACTGTGGTGAACGCAAATGATCAAGACGTCAATCGGAGCCAAGGTAGGGCGTCCCTTTGCGGTTTGACAGCACTTCACGAAGCATCATTCTCTCTAAAGAGATGTTTGATGCGGGGCAGGGATACCGCTAACCGTACTTCCTCATTCTTGCATCTCTGCCCGGCTTGCGCAGTTGATCAAACAATGCCCCCCGACCCGCCCTTCACTGCCGGGCGCTCTGCTGCAACGCGTGCGCGATAGCCGCTGGTCCGATAGGTAGCGACGGGATCGATCGCACCGCCTGCACGCCGACGCGCTTCGGCCAAAATTGGCTCTACGTCTGTGCGATAGGCCCGCTTCAAGGTTTCCGTTGCCATGAGGGCATCGTTTTCATTCTGGAAGCCTTCGAGGCTCAGGCGATCCACCAGCAACGCCTGTGCATAGGCGCGGCGAATTTCGTTGGCCGAGGAAATCAGGCTTTCGATCGGATCGGTGACGTTGTGGCTCTGGTCGATCATATGGGCAGGATGGAAACCCTTCACTCCCCGATGTTCGGCGTCTACCAGCTCGTTGAACACGAGGAACAGCCGGTAAGGTTCGATTGAACCTGCATCAAGATCGTCGTCACCGTACTTTGAATCGTTGAAGTGGAAGCCACCCAACTTTCCGAACTGAATGAGGCGAGCCACGATCATTTCGATATTGGTATTCGGCGCATGGTGGCCGAGATCGACAAGGCAAAAGGCCTTTTCACCGAGCGTCTGCGCGATCAGGTAATTTGTTCCCCAATCCTGCACCACCGTCGAATAAAAGGCGGGCTCATACATCTTGTGTTCGGAGAACAGCCGCCAATCATCCGGCAGTGCCGTGTAGATGGCGCGCATGGACTCCAGATAGCGCTCGAACTGACCAGTGAAATTAGACTGCCCGGGGAAGTTGGAGCCATCGCCGATCCAGACAGTCAATGCCTTCGAACCAATTGCATCACCGATTTCGATACATTCCAGATTGTGCTCGACAGCTTGTGTGCGCGTACCTGCATCTACGTGGCTGAGCGAGCCGTATTTGTAGGAATGCGCTTGGTCAGGCGCGTCCGAGAAGGTGTTCGAGTTCATGGCATCGAAGCCAAGGCCGAGAGCCTCGCCTTTCGCCTTCAGGTCTTTCGGGTCTGCCTGATCCCATGGAATATGCAGGGAGACCGTCGGTGTTGCCCGTGTCAACTGCTGAATAACACTGCAGTCTTCAAGCTTGTCGAAGATATTGCGAGGTTCACCGAGACCGGGAAAACGGGCAAAACGTGTGCCGCCCGTGCCGACGCCCCAGGAGGGGACAGCAACGTAAAATTCTCTGACCTTTTGGGTGATGGCATCGATATCGATATTGCCGCGCGCGAGCCTTTCGCCGAGCGCAGTATAGTCCGAATGATGTGCCGCGGCGCGCTTATCATTCTCAGCAGCGATCACATCGCCGGAAATTTTCAAGTCTGTCATTGGTTCCTCCCGTCAAAAGCCCCTGCCCGCCTCAGCGGGCAGGTCGTTGGGTTTCAGCGTGTGAAGCTCTGGGCGTTGCCGGCATCCACATTGATGATGTTGCCGGTGGATTTGGCTGAGAGGTCTGAAGCCAGGAAATAAATGGCTTCGGCAATATCTTCCGGGAAAACGTTCAGCTTCAGCATGGAGCGCTTGCGATAATGCTCCTCAAGATCAGTAACTTCGATCTTGGAGGAAGCCGCACGCTGCTCACGCCACTCGCCGTTCCAGATTTTTGAGCCGCGCAGCACAGCATCCGGGTTCACTGTGTTTACGCGGATACCGGCATCTGCACCTTCCAGCGCCAGGCAGCGGGCCAGATGAATTTCCGCAGCTTTTGCAGTGCAATAGGCTGAAGCATTCGGTGACGAAGCCAGACCGTTCTTAGAGGCAACGAAGACGATGTTGCCGCCGAGGTTCTGCCGACGGAACAGTCGGAAGGCTTCGCGAGAAACCAGGAAATAGCCGGTCGCGAGGATGTTGATATTCTTGTCCCACATCGCAAGCGTCGTCTCTTCCACCGGAGCGGACGACGCAATGCCAGCATTCGACACAAGAATGTCTACGCCGCCGAATTCAACGCAGGCTTCCGAAAAAGCCGCATTCACAGCATCTTCCTTGGTGACATCAAGTTCCACGGAACGCACCGAATCCGCGCTGTACCGCTTGGTGAAATCGCCCTTCGCTTCACGCAGCGCCTCGGCATCGATATCCGCCAGAACCACACATGCGCCTTCCGCCATCAATCGTTCTGCGGTTGCGCGACCAATACCACCTGCACCGCCAGTTACCAAAGCAACGCGGCCTGCAAGGCTCTTCGGCTTCGGCATCCGTTGAAGCTTTGCTTCTTCCAATAGCCAGTATTCAATGTCGAAAGCCTCTTGCTCAGGAAGCCCCTGATACTCCGATACCGTGGACGCACCGCGCATGACATTGATAGCGTTGACGTAGAACTCGCCTGCGATCCGCGCTGTTGCCTTATCCTTGGCGAAGGAAAGCATACCCACGCCCGGAACCAGGAAAATAACCGGGTTCGGGTCTCGCATTTTCGGTGAATTGGCGTGCTTGCAGGTTTCATAATAGCGCGTGTAATCGGCGCGATACTCTTCCAGAGCCTTGTCGAGCCCGGCGATTACGGCATCAACATCCGGCTTTGTCGGATCGAAATCCAAAATCAGAGGGCGAATCTTGGTGCGCAGGAAATGGTCCGGGCAGGAAGTGCCGAGCGCACCCAGTGGTTTCAGTTGCTTGGAGTTGACGAATTCCAGAACCGCATTCTGATCATCGAAATCGCCGAGCTTGCGCTCCGCTTTGCCGATACGGCCACGAATTTCCGGCATTAGCTTGGCGGCAATCGCGCGGCGCTGGGCAGCAGGCAGGCTTTCTGTAACCGGGCCGCCGAAAACGACCTTGCCTTCGGTTTGCTTGGCAAACCACTGGATAGCTTTGTTGATGATAGCAAGCGTCAGTTCGTAGCAGTCCTTGGCGTCGTTCGCCCACGTAAAAAGGCCGTGGCTTTCCAGCACAACGCCTTTGGCAGTCGGATTTGCCTTGACGAAGGCTTCAAGGTCCAGACCCAGTTGGAAGCCAGGACGCCGCCAAGGCAGCCAGCCGATGTCAGCGCCAAATATTTGTTGTGTCAGTTCCTTCGAATTCTTCGAGGCTGCAATGGCAATAATCGCATCTGGGTGCATGTGGTCCACGTGCGTGAAAGGCACGAAACCATGTAGCGGCGTATCAATGGAGGCAGCACGCGGGTTCAGGTTGAACGTGCAGTGGGGCAGAAAGCCGACCATGCGGTCTTCATCATGAACGCCCTGATATATACCTTTGAGCGCATCCAGCTTTTCCTGGTAGAGGGTAGCAAAGCCGTCGAGCTTGATGGTGCCGACATCGCCGCCAGAGCCTTTGACCCGCAGCACCTGCACCTTTTGGCCGGTGAGCGGATCGGCTTCCATCACCTTGGCGGATGTGTTGCCACCGCCGTAATTGGTGATGCGCTTGTCGGCTCCCAGCAAGTTGGAACGATAGAGCAGCTTCCCAGGCTCATCGAGTTTCGCAGCGTAAGCGTCATCCCACCTGTTTTCGAGAAGGCTGGTGTGGCTCGACATGGCATATCCTCCCAAGATTTCGTAGTGCTTGGCTCGAAAGGGGCAAGCATCTCCTGGACGCAGGATATCGCGCATGCTTCGCGCCGTTGTCAATCACAAACGATCATAAAAAATCATTGTGCGCTGCAATATAATCTTTTTTGATCGTTTGTGATTGACATTAGCAATGTTGTTAAGAATAAATCAGTGCACGGAGGAAGCTATGCACGAACGCGAACGCCATCGCATCATCTTGAGCGCCATACAGGAGAAGCCTGTGGTGACCGTACAGGATATTGCCGAGCTGACCGAGGCTTCAGAAGCGACAATCAGGCGCGATATCGCGGCTTTGCACGTGCAGGGCAAACTGCGCCGTGTGCGTGGCGGCGCAGAAGCCGTGCACCCACCGCAGCAGGGTAATCTGGCGGCGCGCCCTTTCCGGGTTTCCGAATCCGTCAACATCGATAAAAAACGCGCAATTGCGCGCGCCGCTGTTGAACTATGCGCGGAGGGAGATTCCGTCATCATCAATGGGGGTACGACGACTTTCCAGATGGTGCATTTTATGTCTGCGCGCCGTCTGCAAGTCATGACGAATTCCTTCGCCATTGCCGAGCATCTTGTCAAACATTCGAAGTGTACGGTGTCAGTGCCAGGCGGCGCGATTTATCGCGACCAGAGCCTGATCCTTTCACCATTCGAAAACGACGCGATCCGGAATTTCTATGCACGGCGCATGTTTATCGGTGCACAGGGCATATCCGCGCACGGCGTGATGGAACCGGATGCTCTGGTGATCCAAAGCGAACAGCGTTTGATGCGTCAGGCCGACGAGCTGATCGTGATGGTCGATTCGACCAAATTCGATCGCCGTTCCAGTATGATCCTGTGCCCGCTCGATAACGTTTCGACCATCATCACGGATGATGGCATTTCGGAAGAGGCGGTCGTCATGCTGGAAAATGCAGGCGCCAAGGTTTTGACGGTGAAGCCCATGGCCTCACCGGTCAAGGAGGATGCTTCCTCAGTCGCGTGAAAGAAGGCGCGGCCTGGGAAGGGGAAACATGATCACATACTTTGGGAGGAGTGAAACATGAAACTGACAAGACGTCATCTCGGTGCAGCAGCAATGGCGCTGGCCGCATCGGTTTCCATGGCAAGCATAGCGTCCGCCGCGGATGTCAAAATCGCGCTGGTGGTCAAGTCGCTCGGCAACGGCTTCTTCGAAGCCGCTAATAAGGGCGCAGAAGAAGCCGCCAAGGAACTTGGGGGCGTAAAAATCATCTATACCGGCCCGACGACAACGACGGCCGAAGGCCAGATCGAGGTTATCAACTCACTGATCGCTCAGGGCGTCGACGCGATTGCGATTTCGGCAAATGATCCGGATGCAGTCGTTCCAGCCCTGAAGAAGGCTGCGCAGCGTGGCATCAAGGTTATTTCCTGGGATTCCGGTGTCGCTCCTGCAGGCCGGATCATGCATCTCAATCCGTCTTCAAACGAACTGATCGGCAAGATGTGTCTGACACTGGCCAAGAACCATCTGCCGGATGGCAAGGGTGATTTCGCCATACTGTCGGCAACGTCGACTTCAACCAACCAGAATATCTGGATTGGTGAAATGAAGAAGCAGCTGAAGGACTTCCCAGGCCTTAACCTTAGCACAACAGTCTATGGCGACGATCTTGCCGATAAGAGCTATCGTGAGGCTCAAGGCCTGCTGAAGTCGCAACCCAACGTTAAGGTGATCGTTGCTCCGACCACGGTTGGGGTTCTGGCCGCTTCGCAGGCTGTCAAGGATGCTGGCAAGATTGGCCAGGTCTATGTCACGGGCCTTGGCCTCCCGTCTGAAATGGCAGGCGCCATCAAGTCCGGTGCGACCAAGGAATTCGCTATCTGGAATCCGATCGATCTTGGATATTCTGCAACGCAGATCGCCTATCACCTCGTGAAGGGTGATGCGACCGGCAAGCCGGGCACAGAGATCAAGGCTGGCCGCATGGGTTCGATCAATATCGGCGAAAATGGTGAAGCTGCCATGGCTGATCCCTTCGTTTACGATGCGAAGAATATCGATCAGTTCTCAAAAATCTTCTGATCCACACGTTGTGAATTTCCCTCTCTGGCTTGTCGACAATCTCCCCCATCAATGGGGGAGATCCCTCACGGCATCGTTCAGCGATGTGACGCGAGGGTGCGGCAGGTTCAGCCGCCTCCCCTTGTGAGAGAGGGTTAGGGAGGGGTTTTTGGATGTAATCAACAATGAATGCTGTCGCACCCATGATGATGACGACCCCTTTGGCCTCTCAGGCTCCCATTTTGGAGATGCGCGGCATCAGCCAGATTTTCCCGGGCGTGAAGGCACTGGATCAAGTCTCGATTGCGCTTTATCCGGGGCAGGTCACCGCACTGATCGGTGAGAACGGTGCGGGAAAATCCACGCTCGTTAAGATTCTGACTGGCATTTACCGCCCGACCGAAGGTGAAATTCTTCTGGATGGACAGCCAGTACAGTTCCCCAGCGCGCAGGCCGCCATCGATGCCGGGGTCACTGCCATTCATCAGGAAACTGTCCTGTTCGACGAACTTACGGTGGGAGAAAACATCTTCCTCGGCCATGCGCCGCGCACGAGGATCGGCACCATAGACTGGCGCACCATTCATGCGCGTTCGCGCGAATTGCTGCGTCAGCTGGAAAGCGATATCGACCCAACGATCCGATTGAAGGACCTGTCCATTGCCCAGCGGCATCTCGTGGCGATCGCCCGGGCTCTATCGGTCGAAGCACGCATTGTCATTATGGATGAACCCACAGCCGCACTCTCCCGCAAGGAGATCGACGATCTCTTCCGTATCGTGGAAGGGCTAAAAAGGCAGGGCAAAGCGATCTTGTTCATCAGCCACAAGTTTGATGAACTTTACGAAATTGCAGAGAATTTTGCGGTGTTTCGAGACGGAAAAGCGGTTGGTCACGGCCGTTTGAAGCAAACGCCGCAAGCTGAGATCGTGCGCCTCATGGTTGGCCGCGATGTGCATGATGTCTTCCCGAAGATGGAAGCCCAGATTGGCCCTATGGTTTTGTCAGTTTGCGGTTATAGCCACCCCACGGAGTTCAAAGATATTTCGTTCGAGCTGAAGCGAGGGGAAATTCTGGGCGTTTACGGCCTGATCGGTGCTGGTCGTTCCGAGCTTTGCCAATCGCTTTTTGGTATTACCCGTCCGTCATCCGGCAGCCTCAACCTTGAAGGTAGAGAGGTTAACATCCGATCGCCGCAAGATGCGATCAAGGCTGGCATTGTCTATGTGCCGGAAGAGCGTGGTCGCCATGGTCTGGCCTTGCCTATGCCAATCTACCAGAACATGTCGCTTCCCTCCCTAGCCAAGACCTCTCGGTCCGGTTTCCTGAAAGCGGCCAATGAATTGAAATTGGCGCGGCAGTATGCAGAGCGCCTGGATCTTCGTGCAGCCGCCCTCTCCGTTCCCGTTGGAACACTGTCCGGCGGCAATCAGCAGAAGGTCGTCATCGGCAAATGGCTGGCAACGCAGCCCAAGGTAATCATTCTGGATGAACCAACCAAGGGCATCGATATCGGCTCCAAGGCTGCCGTGCATGGCTTCATATCCGAACTTGCCTCCCAAGGCCTGTCTATCATCATGGTCTCATCCGAACTGCCGGAAATTCTCGGTATGTCAGACCGGATCATGGTGATGCGCGAAGGTTTGATGGCGGGGCTTTATGACCGGTCGGAGGCCACAGCGGAAGTGCTGGTTCGCGCCGCCACTGGCAATGCGTGAGTGTGCTTCATGAAGAAACTACTTAAAAGCCGCGAATTGCTTCTCTCCGGCATTATCGTCCTCATGATCGCATTTTTCGCGACGCGAGCACCGGGTTTTGCTGAAATCGGCAACTTGGTGAACATCTTCAACGATACGTCCATCCTCATTATTCTGGCGCTTGCCCAGATGACGGTTATCCTGACCAAATCGATCGATCTGTCTGTCGCCGCCAATCTAGCGTTCACCGGCATGGCAGTAGGCATGACCAATGCCGCCTATCCGGATATACCGCTGGCTCTGCTCGTTGTCATGGCAATTGGGATCGGAGCATTACTCGGCTGCATCAACGGCTTTCTTGTTTGGATACTTCAGATACCACCGATTGTCGTGACGCTTGGCACGTTGACGATTTATCGCGGAATGGCCTTTGTCCTCTCCGGAGGTGCGTGGGTCAATGCCCACCAGATGACGCCGACCTTCCTCAACGTGCCTCGCACACCAATCCTCGGCCTTCCTATCCTGTCTTGGGTTGCCATCGTGGTCGTGCTTGCCATGGGTTTTCTTTTGACCCGCACTCCATTTGGCCGTTCCGCTTACGCGTCTGGCGGCAATCCGGTCGCCGCCGTTTATGCTGGGATCGATATTGGACGCACCCGCTTTTTCGCCTTCGTCCTCTCCGGAGCTATGGCGGGGCTATGCAGCTATCTCTGGGTATCGCGCTATGCGGTAGCCTATGTCGATATCGCCAATGGTTTTGAACTAGACAGCGTTGCAGCTTGTGTCATCGGCGGCATCTCCATTGCGGGCGGTATAGGCTCCGTGGCTGGCGCTGTTCTTGGCTCGCTCTTCCTGGGGATTATCAAAAATGCGTTGCCGGTAATTGGCATTTCGCCCTTCGCGCAGATGGCAATCTCCGGGATCGTCATCATTCTGGCTGTCGTCTTCAATGCTCGTGCGGAAGCAAAGAAGGGCCGCATCATCCTGCGCAACCGGGCCACGACTGAGGTGTCTGCATGATTGATATGAACGCCAACTCCCCCCGTCGCATCATCCCAGATCGCCTTGGAACGCCTGTCAGTCGCGTCTTAGCCAGTTGGGAAGTATTGTTGTTCGGCGTGGCGGTGCTGATCTTCATCGCCAATTCGCTGGCCTCGCCCTACTTCCTTGATGCCTGGAACCTGTCTGACGCGACCTTCAACTTTACAGAAAAAGCCATAATCGCTTTTGCCATGGCTTTATTGATCATTGCCGGTGAGATTGACCTCTCTGTGGCGGCCATCATCGCATTGGCCTCAACGGCGATGGGGGCTGCAGCTCAAGCCGGTGTCGGAACGCCGGGGCTTGTGACCATCGGCATCGGTGTTGGCGTTCTCTGCGGAGCCTTCAATGGCATTTTGGTGTCGATGTTGAAGCTGCCCTCTATCGTCGTCACCATCGGCACAATGAGCCTGTTTCGCGGGATTTCCTATATCGTGCTGGGCGACAAGGCCTTTGGCTCCTACCCCGAAAGTTTTGCCTATTTCGGACAAGGCTATCTGTTTTGGGTTTTCTCCTTTGAATTCGGTCTCTTCCTGCTTTGCGCGGCCATGTTTGGTGTGATTTTACACGCTACAAATTTTGGTCGGCAGGTCTATGTCATCGGCAATAATGACTTCGCTGCGCGGTTCTCTGGTGTGCCGGTAGAGCGGGTGAAGTTCATTCTCTTTCTCCTGACTGGCTTGATGAGCGGCATCGCCGCTGTATGCCTTACCTCGCGTCTCGGCTCCACGCGCCCATCCATTGCACAAGGCTGGGAGTTGGAAATCGTCACCATGGTCGTGCTGGGCGGCGTATCCATTCTGGGCGGCGCAGGCACTATCGCGGGCGTTCTCATCGCCGCCTTCGTCATGGGCCTTGTTACTTTCGGGTTAGGGCTTTTGAATGTACCCGGCATCGTCATGTCGATCTTTGTCGGCCTGCTTCTCATCGTGACCATCGCGCTACCCATTCTGGCGCGGCGCATCAAACAGGCTTCCAAATCATGACACTCGAGAAATATGCATTCAAGATGAAGCTGAACCCCGGCATGCAGGCCGAATACAAGAAGCGGCATGACGAGATCTGGCCGGATCTGGTGAAGCTGCTGCATGAGGCCGGTGTCAGCGATTATTCCATCCATCTCGATCCAGAAACCAGCATTCTGTTTGGGATTCTGACCCGATCGAAAGATCACGGCATGGCAAGGCTGCCTGATCATCCTGTCATGAAGCGCTGGTGGGCGCATATGGCCGATATTATGGAAACCAACCCAGACAACTCGCCAGTCCTAACAGACCTTATTCCGGTATTTCATCTCGCATGAAACAACAGTATAAGCGCATTGCCATCATCGATATTGGCAAAACCAACGCAAAAGTGCTGGTCCTGGATAGTTCGTCCGGCGTAGAATTGGAGGTTCGGCGCCAGCCGAACAAGGTTTTGCACGCCTCCCCATACCCGCATTATGATATCGATAGACTTTGGGCCTTTTTTTGCGATGCCTTGCGCGACCTCTACGCCGACCCAGGCTTTGATGCCATTTCCATCACCACGCACGGCGCTGCCTGTGCGCTGCTGGACATTACAGGTCACCTGGCCCTTCCGGTCTTGGATTACGAATTCGAGTATCCCGAGGCTATTCGGGCAGCCTACGCGGATATGAGACCAGCTTTTGCGGAAACGCTCTCCCCTGCTCTACCATGCGGCCTCAATCTCGGCGCGCAAATCCATTTCTTGAAGAGCCAGTTCCCGAACGAATTCGAGAAGGTGGCGAGCCTGCTCACCTATGCACAATACTGGGCGTTTCGCTTAACGGGCGTCGCGGCAAACGAGGTTACGTCCTTCGGATGCCATACGGATCTATGGCGACCGGCTGAACAATCCTTTTCATCCCTCGTGGATGAACTTGAGCTTGGTGATAAGCTGGCACCTGTTCGGTCAGCCTTCGATGTTCTCGGTCCTGTAAAGCCTGAGCTTGCAAGTAATCTAGGACTGCAAAATTCAGTGCCCGTGTATTGCGGCATCCACGATTCCAATGCATCGCTCTTGCCGCATCTCATGAGTCGAAAAGCTCCTTTTTCCGTCGTTTCAACGGGTACCTGGGCTATCCACTTCGCTGTCGACGGTGACCTAGAACATCTCGATCCCGCACGCGATACTCTTGCAAATGTCGATGCCTATGGGCGCGCCGTCCCCTCCTCGCGCTTCATGGGTGGGCGAGAATTTGAACTTCTGGTGGGTGAACTGGGGCCATTTGATCCTCTGGCCGCCGAGCAAGCTGTTTCCAAGGTGCTTCGTCAAGGTATTATGCTGATGCCTAATCTTGTGCCGGGCTCGGGCCCCTATCCACAGGAGCGCGCGCGTTGGCTGCATTCGCAAGATGCTTCTTTGCAAGAGAAATGGTCAGCAGCTTGTCTTTACCTCGCCTTGATGACGCAGACCTGTCTCGATCTGATCGGGGCGAAAGGTCCGATTGTGGTAGAAGGGCCATTTTCAGCTAATCCGGTGTATCTCAAGGCGCTTGGGGCCTTTACGAGCAGACCCGTCTACGCCGTGTCCGGTTCAACAGGCACGAGCCAAGGTGCAAGCCTATTGGCAGGGGGCATCTCACCCGAAGCTTCGGTTAGGGTCGAGAGCGATTATGATCCAGACCTCATGCAACTCTACGCACAATCATGGAAATCCGAATTACGGCTGGTGCTTAAGACCTAGCTAGTCTTCCAGCAATTGAACATGCGGCTGGTCTTTATGTTTGGTGAGACTGCAGTTTCGAGCTTTCGTCGTGGGCGAGGGTTTAGGGTCTGATGCTGTGTTTGGCACTGCGATGCGTTTTGGATCGTGTTGCGTGCTGGTTTTTCTGTTTTTTCTTGCTTCACGGTTGCTATTTCTTGTTGCGGCTTATGTTGCGGGTTTTGTGTTTGAGGGTCTGAGTTTGTTGGGCGCATGAGGGTGGAAGGTATTGCGGGCTGACGTCGGGCACGGCTGTTTCGCGCACCCCTAGTCCTCCGCTACGGGCGTAAAGACAACGACCGGAAGC
This sequence comes from Affinirhizobium capsici, assembly GCF_977018625.1. Classification (NCBI taxonomy): domain Bacteria; kingdom Pseudomonadati; phylum Pseudomonadota; class Alphaproteobacteria; order Hyphomicrobiales; family Rhizobiaceae; genus Affinirhizobium; species Affinirhizobium capsici. The sequence goes on from NZ_CDRNXD010000005.1 coordinate 212,115, forward strand.
TGCGGAGCGAAGCCGGAACTGAATAAGGTTTTGGGCAAGGTCAATAGGGCTTGAGCCTCTGGTTTATGAGAGGCTTCGATGAGGCCTTGTGGGGAAGGCTTTTTGTATTGGTGTGGGGATTTTGGTTGGTTGCGGGGGCCTGACTGCATGGAGACTTGTAAATTTATCCGCCCTGAAGAGATATAAAACAGCGCGCCTGCAAATCGATCTCCCCGGTTGAGAAATTGTCTCACCAAAACAGTTCCTTGGTGCGACGTGCATAGGATCGATCAGCCTCTTTGTCCCATGGCACCAGCTAGCATCACTAATTGAAGCGACGTGCGGAGATTAGACTTTCTATTCTCCGCATCCGGGGCGTATATCTTGAAATCCTCTCAATGGCCGAAGTTTCGCTGGAAGCTAAAGCACTTGGCATCAAGACTTGCAGCTGTACGGCTCGATCAGGGACGCTTCATCGGCCGCGTTGAGACTCTCGGTTTCGTACACGCAAGGCAAGCGCCTTTGCCGCGGGAAAAGCAATGATAATCAGACATCTGGATCGCTCTTGCAAACGTTCGGCCTCCAAAACGGAAACGCGGACGGCGGCAAATTGCTGCTACATGCCTCCGTCCGTATTCCTGTTTCACATGGCCGGAAGAACAGCGATGTCGCGAACTTCATTCTCCACCCCGGTGATCGCACCGACTTCCGTCGCGGCACCCGTTTCGAGATTGACGGTGTACAGCATCTTGTTTGCCGCGAGATAGGCAGTGTTCTTGCCGCCTTCCATGCCCTGAATGTCGAAGGCATAGGTGGCTGGCTTGTCTTTGAGCCCAAGCTTGCCGATTGCCTTCAGAGTTCCGTCATTCGGCTTGGTCTGCTGGATCAGAGCACCGATGGTCGCGTCGATGTTGTACATCGCGGTCTTTTCCGGCTTGCCGATGGAGTTGGTATAGGCGGCAGCGACAATGTTCGGGGTTTCGCCCTTGTGCATGTCACCATCTTCGAAGGCCAGCACGCCATCTACCGTGACTGCACCGGTATCGGGATGGACGCGGTGGTTGGTGGTGCCAGTCATGAAACGAAGACGGTCTGCCATCGGGTTGAAGTCGACGACGACTGGAGCCTCGGTCATCGTCAGCATCTTGTCCATTTTCGCGAGATCGGTGGCTGCACCGCTTTCGAGATTGATGGTGACGATGCGATGATCCGGGGTAACACCGATTACCGTCTTGTTGCCGGGGCGGTAGTCGATGCCGACGAGCTTGTCGACGCCGGTTACTTCCATGGTCTTTGTCACCGCGGGCTTTTCGGTATCGAACATGACGAGTGTCTTGTCGCCCGTCAGCCCGAGAACGGGTGCCGAAAAGGCTGTCGATGCCGTGGCGGCAAAGGCAGCGGAGGCGATCAGTGCGAAACGAATGGTCTTCATGTCTTTCTCCCGTGCGTTCAACATTCAAGAAGGCATCAGGCACTCGGCTCTTGACCCTTCTTTATTAAAGACACCGCAGAGGATGCGTTTGGATGCACGCCATAAAAATAATTTTGAGACTGCATCCATTCGATGGCTGGTTGGGTATAGTCACTGAAAGATGACGCTCTTCAGCGTGGCTTCACGGGAAGGTAAGGATATTGATGGGCTCTGGGCCGGATGATCTGGATAAGGCGCTTGCCGCCTGCGCCAAGGGTGACCGATTGGCACTGCGACGCATTTTCGATCAGGAGGCCGGGCGGCTGGTCGCTGTGGCGCAACGTATCGTCAGGCGCCGCGAACTCGCCGAAGAGGTGGTGCAGGAAGCCTTCATCCGAATATGGACCCACGCTCATCAATACAGTGCCGACCGTGGTTCCGCGCGTGCATGGATTTATGCGATCGTCCGGAACAGAGCGCTCAATCTCCTGCGGGATGGCAGGCGTGAACATTCGGTCGAAGAGGTCGAAACCCTTCAGGAAGCCGAGCAGGCAGACGCGATTATGGCGGCGTGGCACCGGCTGGATCGACAATCCCGGCTACACGAATGCCTTGGATCGCTCGATGAGACGAAGCGGCACGGGATTCTGATGGCCTATGTTGGAGGATATTCTCACGGAGAGATCGCCGGAAGACTGCGCATTCCGCTTGGGACCGCAAAATCCTGGATCAGGCGCGGGCTTCTGACGCTTCGGGAGTGCATGGCATGACATATGACCGCAAGGACATAGCGAACCTCGCCGATGAATATGTGCTGGGATTGACCGAGAGCGCCACTGCCGCGGAAATCGAGGAAGCCATGGAGCGCGATCCCGAACTGAAGGCCGCGATTGCCGCAAGCCGCGAGCGTTTTCTGCCGCTGGACACCGCTGTTACACCGGCAACCGTCAACGAGGCTCTGTGGCATCGCATTGAATCGGCGCTGCCTGCGCAGCGTGGGACAAACGATACGCCTGTTTCCACGGTTGCGAATGACAACAGCAGCAAAGGCTGGAAGATCGCGGCGCTTTCATCGATTGCCGCTGCGTTGTTACTTGCGATCGGTCTTGGATACAGCCTCACTCGCACAGCGGAGCCGCTTGTTGTCGCCGTTTTGATCAATGAGGCCGGAGAGGTTCAGGCTGTTGTCGAGGACTTTGGAAATGAGAAAGCGACGATACGTATGCTGGCTGACTTTGCTGTGCCAAACGATAAAGCGATAGAGGTCTGGACGCTTCCGTCCCGGGAAATGGGGCCAGTTTCGTTAGGATTGTTGGAGGGCGTTCGCTCCGCTCGTCTTGATGGGCCCGCATTGCCTAGCCCGCGTGACAACCAGCTATACGAGATCACGCTCGAACAGGCGGGTGGATCGCCAACCGGTCGTCCGACCGGGCCTATACTGGCCAAAGGACTGGCGAGATTTCCGCGCTGACATATTTTGAAATGAGGTCTGATTATTGAGACAGTGGGCGCATGCTGGGATGCGCCCACCCTTCAAATCAGGCAAGAAACTCAATCAGGTCCTGGTTCAGGCGATCAGGTACGGTCGCAAACAGGCCGTGAGGTTCTCCGTCATACTCGATGAGCTTTGCTCCCGCGATACCGTTCGCAGCCGCTCGGCCTGTCGGATCGATTGGCACCGTCTTGTCGCCCGTGCCGTGGATGACAAGCGTTGGAACTGTAAACGCCGCGAAATCAGGCCGGAAGTCCGTCTTGCCGAATGCGTCAACGCAATCGATTGTAGCCTTCGGGCTTGCCATGACACCGAGAACAAATGACCAATCCAGCACACCTTGGCTAACCGGGCTGGTCACGAAGCCTACGCCGTAGAATGCCTTGGCAAAGCTTTGCAGGAAGTCGAAACGATCCTTGCGAATATCCTTCTTCATGCCTTCGAAGACGCTGACATCAACACCATCAGGGTTGCTCTCGTCCTTGAGAAGATAGCCGGCAACCGACGCGACGAGAACTGCTTTCGATACCTTCGATGCGCCATGGCGTGAAAGATAACGAGCAATCTCGCCGCCGCCCATAGAAAATCCGACAAGCGAGACACTCTGGAGTTCAAGGCCATCAATGACTGCTGCCAGATCGTCCGCGAAGGTATCATAGTTGTAGCCACTTGCTGGATGTCCAGACTGGCCAAAACCACGACGGTCATATGTGATGACCCGGAAGCCTGCTTCCAAAAGAGCCACTGTCTGATATTCAAACATATCGCCGGTCAGCGGCCAGCCGTGGATAAGGATGACCGGGCGACCCTCGCCCATATCCTTGACGTGCAATTTCGTGCCATCTTTTGCTTCGATGAATGCCATCTGGTGACTCCTTTGATGATGCCACCGGTAAAGCGTGCAACACACATAGAGTTCCTTCGAAACTTTGCCTTGGGTCCCGTCACGACGCTTGTTGCATTGCGAGCCCTCACAGCAAGACGGAATCTGCGGAGGCGGCTAAAACCCGCCCTTATCGTCAAGACCACTCTTGCCACGAAGCAGAACTGGACACTGTGAATTGCGCCTCCAATCACGGTCTAAGCTCTTGAAGGGACTCGAACAGCCGTTCACCTAGATAATGACTTCGGTGGTGTTCATTGGAGTGGTAGTGAATTATTTCTGCAAGGACAGTGAGTACCGAGTATGCCGACGTTCACCCGTACGCGTCAGTGCACCGATCTCCACGAGTTGCTGAAGGTCGCGTGTTGCTGTAGCGCGGGATGTATCTGTGATCGAGATATAGTTTTCAGCACTTAGACCTCCCTTGAAACCAGCCGTGCCTTCCTTGAAGATGCGCGCGACTACCTTTTCTTGCCGCTCGTTCAGCTTGTCCCGAAAACGATCATAGAACTTTGCTTTCTGGATGAAGAAATCTACGCGCTCAAGCGTCGCCTGTTGAGCATCCAGAATAGTTTCTGAAAAGAAAATGACCCAGTCGGTGATATCAAGCGTGCGCTGGTGTCGCTCAAGCTCTGAGTAATAGGCCTTCCGGCGCTTCTCGATTGTGAAAGCGAGTGAAATGAGACTTGGCTGCCCTATGTTTTGCGCCAGGGACTTCTCGGCAAGCGCGCGTCCAATTCGGCCGTTGCCATCCTCAAATGGATGTATGCTTTCAAAGTAAAGGTGTCCTACTGCGGCGCGCGTCAGAGCTTGAAGCGACGTTTGATCATCTGGCCCGGATTGATTGAACCATGTGATGAAGGTTTCCATCTCAGCGGCAACCTGGCGAGATGGGGGCGCCTCGAAATGGATGGTAGGTTTGTCCAATCGACCTGATACGATCTGCATGGCGTCTTCATGCGTGCGGTAAGCACCAACCGTTTCAATATATCGGTTTCCGGCCATCAGCATTGAATGCCAACGGAACAGTCCCTCATGGCCCAACGGCCTATGCCAGCTTCTATAGACATCCGCCATCATCTCGGCGATCCCCCGCTCTTGGGGGCGGATCTGTCTATCATCAGTGTTTAGCCCGAACTGCCAGCGGAGTGATGACTGGACACTCACGCGGTCCAGAAATTCCCCCTCAATCTCTGAGGTCTTGACCGCTTCGTCGCTCAGCAACTCAATGCGAAGTTGGTTGCTGTCGTCATCGTTGAAATGTCTAACAGCACCTATAACCTCGCCGGCGGACTGCAGGAATTTCTGCTCCAACGGTACCAGGCTTGCGGTGTCGTATTTGAAGTTTGGCCAGTCAGTGTTTTGCCAGTTCCATGTCATGAGTTATAGAACCCCTCTCTATAACTCATGAATATTTGCCATGAATGAGCTATGGCAAGCCCTTCTATCGCTCAGCACCGAAATCTGCAGCTCTCGATTCAAGAGGCAGCGATCGACATCTAACCACTTGCCCTAAACATATTTTGTTAATGGGCGCCCCCTATTTCCGCTCGCCCTCGGCACTGGTGCCGAGCAAAAAGGAATAGGCATGACCAAACACGACCTTTCATCCCGACATTTTCAGCGAAAAATTTCGGAATTCTGCGAGCTTCGTATCGCTCCAGTCGCATCCAGGCGGGTGTTCGAAAATATACGGCCCTACCTGATCAGCTTAATTATCTATCGGAAACGGCCACCGCTTCGGAGTGGCCAATTCGACTGGACGGCGATAGGCCAAGCCTGTGGTGTCGAAGCTGAGCTGACAGTAGAACTGAAAAAACAGCTCCGGCCGGGCTTGGATGCAATCATCCGGTGGCTAGACGGACCGCCAGCAGTCGAAGAACAACGGCCACCAAAGCGGACGGCTCGCCCGAAGAAAATGGCGTCCGCCAGAAACGCAACCTGCGCCCCTTCAACCAGAAAGCCTCAACGTGCGACGGCCGATGGCATTGTTGCCCCGTATGAATCGTTGCCACGTGGGCCGACTCCAAAACCGATCAGCCCTTTCCCAACCACTGTTCGACGCGACCGAGGACCCGGCGAACTTTCAGGATGCACTGGTCTATCATATGCGTCGGTTCGGCGACACCTATTGGCAGCTTTACCGCGCCGTTGTTCATCTGAATGAGACCTTCGACAATAAGACGCTGCTATCCTGGATCAAGGGGGAGCGTGTGCCTCGATCTATTGCCAGTTTCAATATCCTCCGCCGCATCGAGAGACGCTATCGACTCTCAGAGGGATATTTCAAAGAGAAACTGCCGCATCAGGCGCGCTCACTTTATGGTCACGATCTCGGTGATATCAGCCCAGCCGAGCGTCGACGGATTTCATTGCACTTGCCGGAGGACTTCAACAGCCTGCCCTTCACCAAGCGCGAGGAGATCCTCGATTGGGTGCGCCGGGTGATCATTTCCGGCTCTACAGAATATCGCCGCTATCAGGCGGCGGCCAGCAAGCAGCGATATGCCATCCGCTTTCCCAGCGTCACCTATGGCAGCAGCTTTCTTTCCTCTCGATCGTTGGCCTCGGCGGCCGGCGCCAATCAGAACGTTGCCGTAGAACTTGATGATCCTGATCTGCTTTCTGGCGTTATCGACGCACCGCCGAGACTTGCCATGGAAATGGCTGATCTCATCCGCTTCAAGACTTCGACGCTGACGGCGATTGGGTTCCAACGGAACGGCGTCTGGGGTGAAGAAACGGCCTCCCAGAAGATTGAGCACCTCGGTTTGATGTTTGGTGCGCTTGCTGCCTCGCCAAACGGTCTCGTGAAGGGTTTCGGCGTGCCAGTCAGCCAGTTAAGCTTCGGCCTTCTCGTTTTCCCCGGCGTTTGGGACTGGTATCTGCAGTGGCGGGAACAGCGACGTGGCTTCTACACCAAGTGGGAAGAAGACATGCTGATGGTCGCCCAAGCCCTATCTCGCGCGGAAGTCGGTTGGATCCGGCAGCATCCGGAGCTGCTTCGGAATGTCAGGCCCATTGCGGGCTTGATTGAGCAGGAAGAAATCGATTTCGCGGCTCGCGATTGGCATGGCGCCTGCGATGCCTTTCACCGACATGCCGCTAACCGTTCCAAGGAGATCCAGCGCGTGATGCGCGTGCATCGCGATCCATTTGAACCGATCATGTGTGTACTCGAAGCGGACAGCCCGTTGGCGGAATATCGCAAGATCACAGACGAGATTGTGAAACGTATGCCGGATGAGAACAGATATCCACGACCGGCCGCCGAAGCCGTTAGATCATTCCTATTACTTCGCCTGGGCCTGCACCTTGGGCTCAGGCAAAAGAACCTTCGCCAACTTCGTGTCTGCCCCCGTGGACACTATCCGACGTCAGAACGCCGGCTGGAGGATCTAAAATGCGGTGAGCTGCGCTGGAGTGATCGCGACCAGGGGTGGGAGGTCCTTATCCCGTCGGTCGCATTCAAAAACTCCGGTTCATCCTTCTTCGGACAGAAGCCGTTCCGGTTGATTTTGCCCGACCTTCTCGATCTCTACAAATACCTTGATGCTTACATCGACAGGCATCGTGGAGTTCTGCTTGGCGGTGCGAAAGATCCCCAAACGCTTTTCGTCAAGACGGTGAAGACGACCAGTATTGATGCTGCTTACAATTCGACCACATTCTACGAGGCTTGGCGGACTGTCATCCAACGTTACGGCATCTATAATCCCTATACCGGACGGGGTGCGATCAAGGGCCTCCTGCCGCATGGACCGCATAACCTGCGGGACATTCTCGCAACGCATATTCTGAAGCAGACCGGATCCTACGAGCAGGCTAGCTATGCCATTCAAGATACGCCCGATGTCGTGCAGCAGCACTACGGCCGCTTCCTTCCGCAAGACAAGGCCGCACTGGCCGCCAAGATCCTCAATCAGGTTTGGGAAGCTGCGTAAGATCGAATGAGATGCTCGGCTCGGACACTCAGAACATGTTGCATCTGGGCCGAGCATCCTCGTCTCGCCTTGATAGGATCAGAACCGTAAACCTACGTAAGGTTTTCGCTAAGTAATTGAAAGATACGCAAAATTCATATTAATTCAATCGACCAATTTAATCACGAATTGAAACGCCGTCTTTTTGTTGTTCGCGTAAGGCTTTCCAATGTTCAATTCTCTTCGTATCAACGCCTACTTCTCTCCGCTTGCTGCTTTGCCCAGCGCGATCTTTAGCGTCTGGCACAACATTTCTGGAGCGCTGCTTGCCAACTGGTTCGCGGGACGTGAGCAAAAGGTGCGGTAGCTTGTGACTTCCAACTGAACATCCGCAACCGCATGACGCAGGCAATGTGGCAACCAGGCATCAATTCGCTTCCCGGATGAGGTCTGCGACTTTACGAACCTTCGCTATGTCATCTTCGATCATGGCGGAGGCTTCGCATCGCTTAAGAGCGACAGCAGAATGCTCGAGCGCCGCATTCTTAAATTCGGGGTTGTTGAACGGCGCAAGTATTGCGAATGTTTTCTGTAGCCGCAATGAAACCTCAACGAGGGCGGCACCATCTCGGGCAATCGGGAGGAACAGGTCGTCGAATAGATCTCCGACCGTTACAGGCGCAACGAACAGCTTTGGATATTTTACGTCCGTTGTTTCCGATTTTCCATCCAGCACTGCCAGTACACGTGCGGCTCTGGAGATGACATCTATCGCAGTTCCTGGATCGTTGACGGCTGGCGACAAGGCTCTGGAGGCGATCTCCGACAACACCGCTGCACCGAAGCGAGGATCCTGATCGAACGACCTCACATCTCCAACCGTAAAGGCTGCCGCAAGCTTCTCGCGAGCCTCTTCGGGAACCGTCTCCGTAATCCATGCCAGTGGCGTTTTGGGCGCAACCAACTTGCCAGCGATTGCGACAACGGCAATCTCTACGTCAAATTCCTCCGCTATTGCAGAGAGAACCCCGGCGTCGACATGCTGAACATATCCTACGTTTTTCTGATAGATCGGAATATTGGGCTCGCGCATTCTCGTGTCGTGTTCGCCTAATCTGTTACCGCCAAGATGCGGCGTCTCGATCCATGCCCTTAGCGCTTCGACTGTCGCTCTCTCAACGCGTTCCGTCGTTTCCGTGACGCGGCCCAATCGAGAAAGATGGTCAATCCATCGCAGCAAGGTGACGATGATGAGAACGATGACGCCGAGGGTCACGACAAACAGGATGACGCGTCCCTTGTCCCCATAGGCTCCCGTTGTAAGCGCAATGATACCAACCAGACTGAAGAGGAATGAGCCTACAAAGGTCGCCAGCACGTTCTGTGTCGTGCTGTCTTCCATAACCAGCGTTGTGGCTCTCGGCGTTACGTTTGAGGTTGCGGCGGAATAAGCCGATACCATCGTGCTCAGGGAAAAAGTCGTGACCGTCAACATGCTCGAAGCGATGATACCGAGTATTTTATCAACCGCATCGGCACCAATTTTCGTTGGCAACTCCTCGGAAATGTATGGGGAAAGTGCGACCGCAAGCAGCGCGGTCAAAACGCCCGCAATAGAAAATAGAGTGGCCCTGAACCACATTCGCCGAACCAAACGTCCAAGCCACCATCGCCACTTTGATTTCATTTCAGCAAAGCTCCAAGCAGGTGATCACCCACGCGGACGTAGCGCCGCGTGGGTGATGATTATCGTAAGGCTGAACCCTTAGGCAGTGTGCTCCGGAGCCCCGTGCACAAGCTGGAATTCCGGCGAATGCACAAGATGCAGGTAACGTTCAAACTGAATGAGGACGTCGCTGATGATCTGATCTTGCGTCATACCCATCAGATCGTAGCCGCTATTGCCGCTCGAGAAGAACGTGCGTGCTTCATAGCGATATTCCGCTTTTCCTGCCCGGATCGTTGTGAAGCTCGCGACGCGATGTTTCTGCACCGAAACACCGTAGATGAAGTCACGAACGTCCGAGGCGGGGCATCGAAGCGTAACAAGGCCGGAAGCTTCACGCTCCACCTCCGTCGGACGCCCTCTTGATTGCAGCTCTGCCGCCACCTTGTCCAAGGCGGGCGCCACCTTCTCATCGATGAAACGAACAACTTCCTTTTCTGTAATCGTTGTAAGCATCAGTGCAAGGCGCCGCTGCCATGTTTGTCCTGACGCTGGCTCTGCCGGTACGGCATTGCGGGCGCTGTGAACCTCCAACTGCGCAAGATCTTGTCGCATCCCGAGATAAAGAGAAACGACAAGAGCCAACATCACAAAAGTGAACGGCAGAGCACTGGCAACGGTCGCGGATTGAAGTGCACTCAGTCCACCTGCCATGAGCAGGCAGGCTGCAACAACGCCCTCCATGGAGCACCAGAAAACGCGCTGTCCGGTGGTTGTTTCGGTTTCTCCGCCGGCCGCAATTGAATCTACGACAAGCGCACCGGAGTCAGCCGACGTGATGAAGAAGATGGAAACCAGCAAAACAGCCAGTGTTGAGGTAATGCCGGAAAGAGGCAGATACTCGAAGAAGCGGAAAAGACCCACCGATACGTCATCTGAGATCGCGGCACCTAATGCGCCCGACGCCGCACCCGTGTCGATGAACATTGCAGTATTTCCGAACACCGTCATCCAGAAGAAGGTGAAGCCTGCCGGGATGAATAGCACGGCGGCGATAAATTCGCGAACCGTTCTGCCGCGTGAGATGCGTGCAATAAACATGCCGACGAACGGTGACCAGGATATCCACCAGGCCCAATAGAACAGCGTCCATGAATCGATCCAGGGCGTCGGCTCATAGGCGTAGATGTTGAACGTCCTCAAGACAATCGTGTCGAAATACAAACCGAGGTTCTGCACGAAATCCCGAAAAAGTTGCGTCGTCGGTCCCGTGGCGAGGACAAAAAGCATCAGAAGGACCGCGACGACAAGGTTTGTCTCCGACAGGATGCGCACACCCTTGTCCAGGCCTGTGACCACGGAGACGGTTGCCATCGCAGTGACGAGTACGATCAGAACGAGCTGGACAGTCGTACTGATTGGAAGGCCTAGCAGGTGATTGAGACCTGCGTTGATCTGCGCGACGCCAAGTCCAAGCGACGTCGCAATACCGAACATCGTGCCGACGATGGCAAAAATATCGACCGCGTGTCCAATCGGACCGTTGATCTTGTTCTTGAGCAGTGGGTAGAGGCCAGAGCGAACTGTGAGTGGAAGATTGTAGCGATAACCGAAATAGGCGAGAGACAGGCCAACGACGGCATAAATGGCCCAGGCATGAATGCCCCAGTGAAAGAAGGTCACCGTCATAGCTTCGCGCATCGCTGCCACGGTTTTCGGTTCGGCGGTCGGTGGTGCCATGTAGTGCGTCATGGGCTCGCCGACGGCGTAGAACATCAGTCCAATACCCATGCCTGCGGCAAACAGCATCGCAATCCATGACAAGAATCTGAACTCGGGAACAGAATCGTCCGGTCCCAGTTTGAGATTGCCAAACCTACCAAAACACAGGAGTAGCATCGCGGCGAGAAATATACCAACGGAAAGCAAATAGAACCATCCGAAGGTACCAAGTATCGAGCCTTGAATGGCGCTGAAAAGAGCCTCTGCTTGGCCGGGGAGTACGATCCCAACTGCCACGAACAGGGCGATGATGATGACTGATCCGTAAAATACGGGCGGGTTGATGATGAACGATTTCATGCGTTTGAACTTGCCCCCTCATGCGCACTGCTCAAATCGATTTTCAAATATCCTCTTTGAGTCCATTACGAGTTTGACAAAGATTGCCACAGGTTGGACATCTTTCGGTAAGGGAAATGCATAAGAACGGAATTCGCTCCATCTTGTTATTCCACGCTTGGCCTACCGTTTTCGAGAAGTGTAACCGCCGTGATGTTGACCAAACTGGGGCTCGCGCCGATCCAATTCGAATAACATTTGAGACACGAACTAAGAGATAGGTCCCGTCCGCCTCGAAATTTTGCAATTGAAGTTGCGGCGCATCGAGCGATGGGCGCGACGTCTGGGCGCTAAGTTGGCAAGCCATGTTGGCCGTCATCGATGTCAGCATCATTTCATTCTTCATAGTTGGCCCGTTTACGCGGTGGTCCGTCGTACCTGATCATTGACTACAGGATGCAGTCTGGATAACCGCCGATTTGCTTGTACGGGCGTTTGCGACGGGCTTACTCAGTGTGTTTCTTAGGAAGCCGATGACCTGGATCAAGCTTGCTTTTTTCGCGACATTACTGTTTCCGAACGCCCTGTTCAATTTCGCGTCCCTGAGAGCGATGCGGCTTTAGGCTCTCGGCGAAAGTCCGCTCTTTGCCGTCATTCTGAAGAGGCTCGGTTGTCACCATTACAAGGATGTGGCCCGCGCATCGCTGAACTTCCTCGTTTTCCTCTTGATGGTGACAGGCTTTGTCTACACGACGTTCTTTTATTATCAGAGCGGCCTAATCGGTTTCGTTGACGCGCTCTATTTTACTGACAAGGCGCCAACCTACAGGATCGCGATCAATCAAAAGCCGAAGGCAAGTGTCCAGACGAGCTTGTGCATCGGTGAGGTCAAATACCTGAATAATGTCGTTGAAGCCGATCACGACGAACTGAAACAGCTCATCAAATCGCTGAGAGGATTCAAATCTTTGAAAAATGCGGATACGACTATCAAGGGATTTGAAGTGATGCGGGCTTTGCGCAAGGGACAGGATGCGATTTTCAACCTGACCGGCAACCTCCGCGTCTAAGCCCGCAGCGTCAAACGAGCCTTCGGTATTCGGCCCAGCGCGCTCACCGAAGTTATGACACTGCTCGAGCTGAATCTCCACGCAAAGGTTGCTTGACCGAGGCGAAGGAGGGCTTCTTCCTCGCAACTCGAAATTTTTGCAACAGAGCCGCCAAGGGTCCTACGTGCAAGAGTCAACTTTGCTAGGTGCATTTTGTCTTGGGAGTAGATCGCTCCTTGTTCGTTCCTACTCATGATATCGTGGTCCGGCGGCTCCGCAGCCGAACCACGATATCGTCAAACTGCGGACTTGAGCGGTTCCGCTTCCTCGTCCTCCACCGGTCGTTTCGTTCGCAGCAGGCCGAGCACGAACACGAAGAATGCGGGGACGAAGAAGACCGCGAGGATTGTGGCCGAGATCATGCCGCCGAGAACACCAGTACCGATTGCGTTCTGGCTTGCAGCACTTGGGCCCGTCGCAATCGCCAGCGGCACGACACCGAGGGTGAAAGCGAGCGAAGTCATGATAATGGGCCTGAACCTCAACCTCGCGGCTTCAATTCCAGCATCAAGTAATGACTTGCCTTCGGCGTAACCGTCCTTGGCAAATTCGATGATAAGGATCGCGTTTTTGGCCGAGAGCCCGATGATCGCGATAAGCCCCACCTTGAAGTAAAGGTCGTTTGCCATACCAGCCATCATCACTGCGCCAACTGATCCGATCACACCAAGCGGGACGACGAGCATGACCGACAGGGGAATCGACCAACTCTCATAGAGGCCCGCAAGCAGCAGGAAGACGAACAGAATGCTCAGTCCGAAGAGGAGAGGCGCGGTGCTACCCGATGCAATCTCCTCAAGAGACTGGCCCGACCACTCGAAACCGAATCCTGTAGGTAATTCGGATACCAGTCGCTCCATCTCTGCGATTGCCGCTCCGGAGGACGCGCCGGGGACAGGCGACCCGGAGATGCGAACCGTGGGGTAGCCGTTATATCCCACGATCTGTGGAGCGCCTTTCTGCCACTGCGCGATTGCGAAGGAAGAGAGGGGCACCATGCCCCCGCTGGCGTTTCGAACGTTGATCTTGAGCACGTCCTCAATCTGCATTCGGGCGCGACCGTCGGCCTGCACGATGACGCGCTGCATGCGGCCCATGTTCGGATAATCGTTGATGTAGGACGAGCCGAGGTTCGCGGTGATGGCATTGTTGATGTCCGAGAAGCTGACACCAAACGTGTTCGCCTTCTCGCGATCGATGACGAACAGGACTTGGGCTGCATCCGGCATGCCCTCGATGCGAACACCTGTCACGATCTGGCTCTGGGACGCCTTGGCCATCAGTTCGGCTGCGGCCTGGCTCAGCGCAGCCTGTCCCTTGCCGCTGCGATCCTGCAGGCGGAAAGAGAAACCGCCCGTGGTACCGAAGCCTTCAATCGGAGGCGGCGAGAGTGCGAAGGTCGTTGCGTCCTTGAGGCCGAAGAGCTGCATGTTGACGCGTTCGGCCAATTCCGGGACCGAGTTGCCTTCGCCGCGTTCCGACCAGTCTTTCAGGGTGACGAAGGCAAGGCCCGCATTTGCCCCGTTACCGGAGAAGCTGAAGCCCTGTAGCGCGACGATGTTGGCGACTGCAGGTTCCGTTCCAAAGATGGCTTCGATCTGCTTGATCGACTCGACGGTACGGTTGGCACTTGCTTCCGGCGGTCCCTGGATATCAACGATCAAGTAACCCTGATCTTCATCGGGAACGAAGGCTGTGGGCAGGTTGATAAACAAGTATCCAAGGCCGACCAGCAGGGCGAGGTAGACGATCATCATACGGCCTGCACGGCGTGCCATCCCCGTGACGGTTCTGGAGTAGCCAGAGGTGAGGCGGTCGAACTTGCGATTGAACCAACCTCCAAGACCCTTCTTCTCGTGATGGCCCTGCTTAATGGGCTTCAGGAAGGTCGCGCAGAGCGCGGGCGTGAGCGATAGCGCAAGGAACGCCGAGAAGAGGATTGAGACAACCATAGTCAAGGAAAACTGACGGTAGATGATGCCCGTCGACCCAGGGAAGAAGGCCATCGGGATAAAGACGCAGGCCAGCACCAGGGTGATGCCGAGGATCGCACCAGTGATCTGTCCCATCGCCTTCTTCGTCGCCGCTTTGGGCGACAGGCCTTCCTCCGCCATGATGCGCTCGACGTTCTCGACGACGACGATTGCATCGTCGACGAGGATGCCGATAGCGAGCACCATCGCAAACATGGTTAGTACGTTGATGGAGAACCCGGTGGCGTACATAACGGCGCAGGTGCCGAGGAGCGCGACCGGGACGACAATGGTCGGAATAAGAGTATAGCGGATGTTCTGGAGGAAGACGAACATCACCACAAAGACGAGAACGACCGCCTCGATCAGCGTGTGGATCACCTTCTCGATTGAGGCGGAGACAAAGGGGCTTGTGTCGTAGGGGACGGAGTATTCGATTCCTTTCGGAAAGAACGAGCTTAGCTGCTCCATCTTGTCCTTGACAGCGGTGGAGACCGCTACGGCGTTACCAGTCGAGGAAAGCTGAACTGCCAGAGCTGCCGATGGCTGGCCGTTCAGTCGGCTTGTGAAGTTATAGGATTCCGCTCCCTGCTCGACGCGCGCGACGTCCTTCAGCCGGACCTTCGAACCGTCAGGATTGGCTCTCAGGATTATATCGCTGAACTGCTCGGGCGTGTTGAGCTGACCTTGGACAATGACTGTGGCGGTCAGGTCCTGGGTTACAGGATTCGGCTGTGCGCCAATCTGCCCGGCCGCGACCTGCGCATTCTGTGCTGTAATTGCCGAGTTGATATCGTCCGCCGTGATGTTCAGGCCGACCATTTTGTCGGGATCGATCCATACTCGCAGCGCACGCTGCGCAGCAAAGAGCTGGACACGGCCGACACCGTCGAGACGCCGTAGCTCGCCGATGATGTTGCGGTTGATATAGTCGCCGAGCGCAACATCATCGCGGCTGCCGTCGCTCGAGGTCAGCGACACGATCATCAGGAAGCCGGAACTTGCTTCCTCGACCGTGACACCTTGAGTTCGCACCGCCGAAGGCAGGCGTGCCTCGACGCGCCGGATGGCGTTCTGCACATCGACAGATGCCTGGTCGATATTGGTGCCCGCCGCAAAGGTCGCGTTGATACTGGCAGCGCCGGAATTGTCAGACGTGGATTCGAAGTACATCAGTCCTTCGACGCCATTTAGCTCCTCCTCGATCTGACGCGTCACTCCCTGGTAAATTTCCTGAGGAGACGCGCCGGGATAGGCCGTCGAGATGGTGAGCTGCGGAGGTGCAACCTTGGGGTACTGCGCAATCGGTAGAAAGGGAATGGCGAGGATGCCGGCAATGGAGATGAAGAGGGCGAACACCCATGCGAGGATGGGCCGGTTGATGAATAGCTTTGCCATCGGTACTACTCCCCGGCCTGCGTCTGCTGGGTCTGATTGCTACCGCCACTTTCGCCAGCGCCAGCCGGCTGCCACGGTTCCGGTGCGACGGCCGCATCAGGCTGGACCTTCTGCGCTCCATCGACGATGACGGTCTCTCCTTGCTTGAGACCATCTTCAACGACCCACTCGGACCCGAGGGACTGTCCGAGCTTCACCTGACGGGCTTCCGCCTTGTTCTCGGCGCCCACGACGTAGACAATCGCGTTGCCGCTCTCGTCCCGGATCACCGCTCGCTGGGGGATAGTGAATGCGTTCTGGCGTAGGGCCTGCTCGATCCGCACCCGCACATACATGCCGGGCAGCAGGTCCCGCTGCGGGTTTGGAAACTCCGCGCGCAATGTCACCTGACCGGTATTGGAATCCACGCTGGCGTTGGCGAACAGGAGCTTCCCAGGCTGTTCATAGGTTGCTCCGTTGTCCAGGATCAGCTTGACGTTAGCCTGACCGGGAGCGGTGCTCGCAAGCCTGCCTTCAGCGACTGCCCTTTTGAGGTCCAGCAGTGCCTGGGCGGATTGCGTGAAGTCGGCGTAGACAGGATCCACCTGCTGAATGAGGGCGAGACTGGACGATCCTTCGGCCGTCACCAGCGCGCCTTCCGTTACGAGCGCTCCACCGATGATACCCGAAATCGGTGCACGCACTTCGGTGTAATCAAGGTTGATCTTGGCTTCTTCAAGTCCGGCTTCGGCTGCTGCGACGTCCGCGTCGGCTTGGGCGAGATTGACCGAGGCCGTATCTAGGTCGATACCTGTGCCAAGGCTTTTCTCCCTAAGCGCGCGTTGTCGCTCTAGTTGCTGGCGGGCGTTCGCCTGAACGGCCTTCGCGCGTTGGAGCGCGGCTTCAGCGCTCGCTACCCTGACCCGGAACAGGCGCGGGTCGATCCTGTACAGCACGTCCCCAGCTTTGACAGCCGCACCCTGCTCGAATACACGCTCCTGAAGGATGCCGGAAACCCGCGCCCTGACTTCCGACACCCGTGTCGCCGCGACACGGCCCGGAAGCTCGTTGACCACGGGTACGTCATGCGCCTTCATCTCCAAAACGCCAACCGCCGGCGGCGGAAGTTCGCCATACCCCTCCTGGGCGAGCGATGTGGTGGAGAGGGCGATGACGATGACGGTGCTCAGGAGACACGTCTTCAGGCGCGGCAATAGGCTGCTGCTTTGCATTCTGGTTGTCCTTGGGAGGGTGTGGACGGCTAGCCGTCAGGAATTGCGATGGAATGAGGTGTAGACGGAGCGGATATCGTCAAGAATTTCCCGACGCTCTGTCTCGGGCCAAGTCCGGAAGCCGAACAACTCCGTCGCGTAGAAGCCCATGAGCGCGAAGTAGGCCATCAGCGCTGCCTCGGGACGGGGTCCTGAAGCCATCGCTTCCAGGTCTTTTTCCGTCCATTCTCGCATAAGGTCCTGAAGGCTCTCCTCGTTCGAGACAGAAGCGCTGATCGCGATGGCAACGGCGCGGTCCGCGTCCTCGATCTGCGCCTCACATGCAGCGATCCGACCGAAGAGTTCGGGATGTGGCTTGTCTTGGCTGGCGGCGATGCAATCGTCGATGTGCTTCATGTCGCTCTTGACCTGGCGGTCGACCAAAGCTTCTAGCAGCGCGCTCTTCGTCTTATGGTCATAAACCACCGTGGATTTGCTGACGCCAGCTTCCTTGGCGACAGCATCAATGGACAGTCCGCTCGCACCTTCCCGCAACACCACGCGCACTGCGGCGTCGAGTATGGCGTCTCTGTCAATCGTTCGATTTCTACCCATGAATCTCTCCGTCACCTGTTGCTATCAATACGACCGTTCGTGTATCAATGCAATACCGAAACGATCGTTCGACAAAGATAATGGTGAGCATGTGAAGACTTCGAACAAGTGGCTGGTCCTGTGCGCGGTCATCGTGGCCTACATCCCGGTCATCCTGGATATGACCATCCTCCATGTGGCAGTGCCATCTCTTACTCTCGCGCTCAGCGCCACATCCAACGAGGTCCTCTGGATTATCGACATCTATCCGCTGGTGATGGCCGGCCTGCTGGTGCCGATGGGCGCGCTCGCCGACCGCGTCGGCTATAGAAGAATGCTGCTTCTCGGCCTCACCGTCTTCGGCGTCGCCTCGACTCTCGCGGCCTATTCCGGGTCAGCATCCATGCTGATCGGAGCCAGAGCTGGACTTGGCGTTGGAGCGTCGATGATCATGCCATGCGTCCTAGCCGTCATCCGTCAGGTGTTCCGGGAAGAAGGTGATCGAGCGAAGGCGCTTGGCGTCTGGAGTGTCGTCGGCGCTGCGGGCGCGGCTGTCGGGCCTCTCGTGGGAGGGTTCCTGCTTGAACGCTTCTGGTGGGGATTAGTCTTCCTTGTCAACGTCCCGGTGATGATGCTGGTCATCCCGATGGTCTGGAGCATGGTTCCTGCTCTTCCCGGGAATGTGGAAGCCAGGTGGAAGATCACGGAGGCGGCAGTTCTCGTCACCGGATTGATCGCATCCGTCTACGGGATAAAGTCCGGGTTCAAGGAAGGCTTCGATGCCGTCAACCTGGCGATCCTGATTGGCGGCTTTGCTATGCTGTCTTGGTTCACCAGGGTTCAGCTTCGTTCGGCTGCCCCCATGCTCGATATGGGCCTGCTCGCGAAGCCCGTTATCGGAGCGGGCCTCATGATGGCTTTCGTCGCAGCAGGTGCGCTTGCGGGGTTCGAACTCGTGCTAGCACAGGAACTGCAGTTCGTCCTTGGCATGAGCCCACTGGAGGCCGGCGTGTTCATGCTCCCGCTCGTTATCGCGGCGGCAGTAGGCGGCCCGTTAGGCGGCTGGCTGGCTCCCCATTTCGGTTTGCGGCGCGTGGCGACGCTGTCCATGGCTGTGTCGGCTCTTGCACTATACGGTATAGGCTATGCCGATTTCGGACAGGATCGGTTCTTGGTCACTTCACTGCTAGTAGCGCTGGGTCTCTCTTTGGGCGTTGGCCTCCTGGCCTCGTCGATCGCGATCATGGGTAGCGCGCCTTCCGAAAAGGCCGGAGCAGCCGGCGCGCTCGAAAGCACCGGATACGAACTCGGAGCCGGCTTAGGAGTCACCTTCTTCGGAGTCTTCATTAATTCGATCTACCGCTCGTCAGTCGGGCATCCAGCGGAGGGCGCGGGCAACTCCATCGGAGAGGCAATAACATTTGCACGGACACTCGGTGGTGAACGTGGAGACGCAATTGAAGCCGCCGCTAAATCCGCCTTCGTAAGCGCGCACGGCACCACCCTCTTTGTCTCGGCGACAATGATTGCGATGCTGACAGTAGCGATTTACTTCGCCTTGCGCCGCGCCCCTGCAGGAACGCACTGAGGTATAGGTAAGCAGATCATGTGGTGGCGCTTCGTCCGTCTGCGGCCCATGACCGCTCTTGGTGCGATGCGACGTGACGACGCCATGATTGATGTCTGCTTTGAGGAGGCGAGAGAGACGGCTCCTTCGGCCGAGATGAAGGCGCTAAGCCGTCGTTGAGCGAGAAGCGTAGAGGGCGTCGAAGCAGATGTTGGAGCAGAATCTTCGCCTTGAAAGGAGGGGAACCAGAGGCACGCCAGCCAAAGAACTCTTCGCCTGAAATAGCTAGTCGTCAGATATATCAACGGCCACATAAAGAGCGGTATGCCACGGGCGGTACCTTTGTCTGCCATTCATGCGCGATGATGTTCGATCTATCGCTGGAACGCTTCGATCATAGCCGGCTTGGCTGCCTTCCCAGGAGGTGCGACTGAGGGATCCAGATCGCCGAGGTCTCGTCTCCGAAGGGCACGGCGGTGCCCTCGAATGCGCATATCCCGACCCAGGCGCAGACTATGGCGTCGAGCATGTCCTCAAACGCCTTCATCTGCCATGTCGCTGCATCGAATGGAGGAAGCTGCAAGACGTCAACGGCGCCCGGCAACCGTCCGTCAAGGCTGGCAACGATTACTTGCCAGGTTTCAAAAAGTCTGATCCGCCGGCCGGCGGCTGTTTCGATCGGCCAGTAATCGCGGATCTTCCCGACCTTGTAGGGCAGTCGTCTTGGAGCGCCCGTCAACTCCACCAGGGCGGGATGGGGATAAACTTCCAGAAGACCCGGCATTGCAAGGTCTTGTGTCAACAATTTGTATCCGCACTGCGCAAACCCGGTCCTCAAATTGTCACTGATCCTGCCGGGCCGGGTCGAACTCGGCGTATGAGTGCTGTAATGGCGCGCCATAGGCCTTCGAAACCAGGTTGTACGAGACCCGTCGTTCTGCAATGGCCTCATGAGACAAGGGCATATCCACGGCGACTAGGTCGATCGGAGCTCCTGCAATCTGCTCCGCGGCCGTAAGGACAGCTGCGGCCTCTGCGACCAAGCCTGATGGCCGGGAGCTGGGGATCCGCCCTACGGCGCTGTCCATCAGGTGGCCATAGGATGATCCCGCGAAGGTCACGCGCCACCTGCCCGCCTCGGAAGTAACAGGCGCGATACCGCTCGGCTGCGTTGCTGTCCAGGCTGCGTCGATCCCAAGAATGGCCGTCATCGCTTCTCTGCTTACGCGCGCCGGAAGCGATCGAATGCCGTCAGATGTCTGACGAGCGGATCGGCATCCCACCGGTAGATCTCCGTCCGGAGGAAATGAAGTTCGTCGTCCAGTCTCTCTTCCGGAAGTTCGATCCACCAGGATTTGGGGAGCGCGTCGGAACCGTCAGACCAGCGATAGCCGCGCGCCTTCAGGTGATCTTTCATCTCAAATGGCGCGTTCTCAGCATGGATGCGGACCCTTAATCGCTGGCTGGCTTCATGGAGCTCTGCAAACGGCGCCACGCTCACACCGGCTCGCGTCTGCCCGAGCACTTCGAGGAGCGCGAAACAATCATCGACCGCTCGATGTCCGTCGTGAAATATCCCGACTGCCCGATCAGGTAACCGAGCTTGCTCCCTTCGAAGCCGCGTGCGGCCCAGTCGATCTCGAAGACCGAGCAGGCCCAAGCCTTGTGGGTAAACATCGGCGAGAAGGCCTCGCAGAAGGGCCGATCGAAACCCGCATTGTGGGCAACCACCAGGTCAGCCGGCTCGATGAGAGAGCGGAGGCAAGTGACATCGATCATCTGCGCCACCACCATCTCGTCAGTAATCCCGGTCAGGCGGGTGATATCGGCCGGGATTGGAATACTCGGCTGTTGAAGTCCGCCGTAGACGCCGGTAACATCGCCTATCTCACCGGCATCGTTGAAGGTAAAGGCGACAGTGCCGATTTCGATGATTTCGTCGCGGCGGTAATCAAGGCCGGTGGTTTCGGTATCGAGGATGACGCCCTTCCGAGAGAACCCAGGCCTCGCACGCTCGACAACCGACCGGCGGGGAAGCCGTCGCAGTATGCGATAGTTGCCGGTCGCCTCGAGATCACGAGCCATCGACTCCTGATCGCAACCGTCCTTGCTCTGTGACCTCTCCGAAACAGCTCGAAGTTTGGTGACCTTGGTGTTCACCGGCAAGCCGTGAGCTGAAAAGAAGTCCAGTTGCGAAGTCATAGTATCCCGGTCTGATCGGTTCACGCACGGCGCACATTACCCATCAGCTTAGTCGCGATCAACGATCGGCGCGTCGGTGTGGATCGTAATTCTGAGATCATCGGCGGGTGTCTCGCCTGTTTCGGCACGGAATGCGCGGCTGAACTGGCACGGCGAGAGTGCCGCAATCATCGCCAGTTTTGCCTGAACTGTCCTATCTCCCTTTTCGAGCCCGCAGAGATCCGATTGCCCGCTCCCGATATTTCAGTTCTGTCAAACGCAGCGTTTACTAATCGAGGATTGACTGGCAATCATATCGCGGATATATTTTATCCACGATTAGGAGATAAAACATGAAACTGAGCGAAGGCGTCGAACAGGCAATTCATTGTGTGGCGTTCCTGGCGGGACTGTCGGAAGACGGCGTGCTTTCGGCGGCAGCCTTGGCGGAACTGCATGGCGTATCCACAAGCTACCTCTTGAAGCACCTGCAAGCGCTTTCCGGCGCCGGGATCGTCGCGACGACGCCCGGCCCGAAGGGTGGCTATCGACTGGCCAAGCCGCCGAAGGACATCAGCCTGCTCGACATCGTCCTCGCAGTCGAAGGGCCGGCGCCCGCGTTCCGGTGCGCCGAAATCCGCCAGCGTGGGCCGAACCCTCTGCCGCAGCGTTACTTTACCAGGCCCTGCCAGATCAACGCCGCGATGCTGAAGGCTGAGAAGGCCTATCGCGCAGAACTCGCCAAGGTGTCCGTTGCGGAGCTTCTGGCGGATCTCGGCGCAGACGACGACGGCGGTATCGCCGCCCGTGGATGCGCCTTCCTGGAACTCCACGAACGCAAGACGGGCAATCGCGCCTCGTCATAGGAGAAAGCACCCATGACCAAGATAAAGAAGGTCGTCGTCATCGGCGGCACGGGCCTGATCGGCTCGAAGGCAGTGAAGCTGCTGCAGGACGCCGGCCATGAAGCGGTCGTTGCAAGCTCACGCAACGGCATCAACGCCTACACGGGAGAAGGACTGGAAGCGGCGCTTACGGGCGCCGACGCCGTCATCGACGTGTCGAACATGATGTCCTTCGACAAGGACGTCATCACCGACTTTTTCGGGACGTCGAGCCGGAACCTGACAAGCGCCGAACAGGCCGCGGGCGTGCGCCATCACGTCGTCCTCTCGATCGTTAATGCCGACCAGCTTGCGGCCAATCCTTACATGGCCGGCAAGCTGGCACAGGAAGAGGCGGTCGCATCCTCCGGTCAGGCCTATACCATCGTCCGGGCAACGCAGTTCCACGAATTCATCGAAACCCTGGCTGGCGCCTATGCAGCCTACGGGGTGGTCAAGGTACCGGATATCGACTTTCAGCCGATCGCGGCCAGTGACGTCGCCGCCGCTCTGGTAGAGGCCGCGCTCGGGCAGCCGAGGAACGGAACGGTCGATCTTGCCGGACCGCATCGGGCACCGTTCGAAACTTTTATTCGGGCGTATCTCGATGCGAAGGGCGACGGCAGTCCGGTGACCGCGGACCCCGCGGTCGATTACTTCGGCGCCCCCGTTGCCAAAGGCTCGCTTGTTCCAGGTAAAGAGTACATCAAGGGCCGCGTCACGGTCGCCGAATGGCTTAAGATATAGAAGGAGCGCACGATCATGAAGACCATTTCATATGCGGCTGCGGCACTCGCGGCCACCCTTGCCACCGCGTCCGCTCACGATGTCGCTAAGCCAGGACTCGCGTACGATACGAAGGATGCCAAGGTGACGCTCGTCTACGAGCATCCCCTGCCCGACCTTCCCGGCAAGAGCGTCAAGGGCGTCCTCGTCGAGTACGGCCCCGGCGGCTACAGCTCCGCCCACACGCATGCGAAGTCTGCGCTGATCTATGCCACGGTCCTAGAGGGCGCGATCCAGAGCGCCGTGAATGGTGGCGAGACGAAGACCTTTACCACCGGTCAGAACTTCACCGAACTGCCCGGAGACTGGCACGACGTCAGCGCCAATGCCAGCAAGACCGAACCGGCGAAGCTGCTCGCCGTCTTCGTCGTCGATACCGACGACACCGTCCTGACGACGCCGCGCAAGCCGTAGCGGGTCCTCCGAAACTAATCGCTAAACCACAGATCACCCGACGACGGCTACTCCGGCGAACGGAAAGCCGTGGCCTCAAGAAAGGAAAGCAACATGTCCCGCCTGAACTGGTCCGAAGTCTCCCCCGAGGGTGCCAAGGCGCTCTTCGGTGTCCACCACTATGTCACGGCCAAGACGAACCTGCCGGCAGAGCTGATCCACCTCGTCTTTCTGCGCGTGTCTCAAATCAACGGCTGCGCCCACTGCATCGACATGCATAGCCGCGATCTGCGCAAGACGATGTCCGTCGACAAGATCACGCTGGTTCCGGTGTGGGACGAGGTGCCCTACCTGTTCAGCGACCAAGAACGCGCCGCTCTCGCCTGGGCAGAGGAAGTGACCAATGTCAGCCAGACCCATGCCTCCGATGAGGCATACGCGGTCGCCGCTGCAGCCTTCGAACCGAAGGACCTCGTCGATCTGACGATCACGATCGCCGCAATGAACGCCTTCAACCGGCTTGGTGCGCCGTTCCGTCTTCCGGTGGCTGCAAAGGCTTGATTGGAGCTGCAACAATCGTGAAGGAGGCAGCCTGCCGAATCGCGCGAAAGGTCCGGCAGGCTGCGCCAACTACAGCGGCGATGAGACCATCCGCGTCGCCATCTCCCAGAGACGGAAAGCGTTCTCCGGATCGACCGCGTATCTTGCCACTCCCTTGAACGGCTCGGCTCCGCGCTCGTCGACCACAGGGGCTTCCTGGCAGTCGTCGAAATATCTGCCGGAAATTCCTTCTAAGTAGAAGAGATAGGTGGTGAACGTTACAGCGATACGGGAGGAGAAATCACTTTTGGAGTCTTGGACCTTATTTGGACGCGGCAGGTATCGAGTATATAAGCGACTGCATTCAAAATTTAGACCCTGAAAATGAACCGCTATGGCGGGTCGCTTAATAGAGACGGGAAATCGAGGGCTCTGCTGCAGCCATTCACAGCGATCGGTCGGAGCGCCCACTGTCGAGCTTGCAGGGCTATTGGCGCTCCGCCGCAATTGCTGCGCCGCCGCGCTGCGTAAGACTTAAGCCGCATTAGGCCGCAACCTTTTCCAGCTCCGACAGGACTTCCGTCGGGAGATCGATCGTAGCCGCTGCCAGGTTCTCCCTGAGATGGGCCCGGGACGAGGTGCCGGGGATCAGGAGAATGTTCGGCGAACGCTTAAGAAGCCAGGCGAGCGCCACCTGCATTGGCGTGGCCTCAAGCCGGGCAGCCACGTTCGACAGGGTAGAGGATTGCAGCGGTGAAAAGCCGCCCATAGGAAAGAACGGCACATAGGCGATGCCTTTGGACGATAGCCTATCGATCAATGTATCGTCTTGGCGATGAACGAGATTGTACTGGTTCTGCACGCAGGCGATTTCGGTAATCTTTCCAGCGTCTTCGATCTGCTTTTCTGTGACATTGGAGAGCCCGATGTGCCGAATCAGGCCCTTGTCTCTCAAGTCTGCCAAAACCTGAAGCGCCTCGTCCAGCGAACCTTCTGCAGGACCGTGGACATCGAACATGGCGCGAAGATTCACCAGCTCGAGTACATCGAGGCCTAGATGACGCAGGTTGTCATGGACGGCTTGTATCAGTTGGTCGCGCGAAAATGCAGGGTTCCATGAGGCGTCTGGCCCCCTGACCGCGCCAACTTTGGTGACGACCACAAGGTCGTCGCTGTAGGGGTGCAACGCCTCTCTTATGATTTCGTTCGTTATATGCGGTCCGTAGAAGTCGCTGGTGTCTATGTGATTGACGCCGCTTTCCACGGCCTCCCGCAGAACCGCAATGGCCTCCGGACGATCGCGAGGAGGTCCGAACACGCCCTTGCCTGCAAGCTGCATGGCACCATATCCCAACCGGCGCACCATACGATCACCAAGCTTGAACGTTCCTGAATTTTCTACAGAGTTCATGGTTCATCTCCTTGTATTCCGCAGAAATAGATGCGTAGGATATGCAGCACAAGCTGCTGTAATCAGGACAGGCTGTCCGGTATGCTGGACAATAGGCTTCAAGGTCTGGGGAATCTGGTGTCGGATATAAACGATGTTAATGCGTTTCTGTTGGTGGCTCGATCTCGCGGTTTCCGACAGGCCGCGCGCGAAAGCGGCATCAGTTCGTCCGCATTGAGCGATGCCGTGAAACGACTGGAAGACGATCTGGGTGTAAGATTGCTTAATCGCACGACCCGGAGCGTTCTCCCGACTGACGCCGGACGCCTCTTGCTGGAGCGCCTCGCACCCGCATTTACAGAGGTGGCATCTGCTCTCGACGAGGTAAAGAGCAGCCGCGGTCGGACAGCTGGCGTGCTCAGGCTAAACGTTCCGATGAGCGCGGCGCGGCTGGTTCTGCCTGCGATCGTGCCGCCGTTTTTGAAGACCTATCCGGATATACGGCTCGAAATCGTGACCGACGAGAATTTTGTCGACATTATCGAAAGCGGCTGCGATGCGGGCATCCGTTATGACGAGCGCCTCGAGCAAGACATGGTGGCATTGCCGATCGGCCCACGCCAGCAGCGCTATGCCCTGGCCGCCTCGCCACATTACCTGGGGACAAGGGGAACGCCCCAACATGCACGAGATCTGCTTTCGCATGATTGTATTCTAGGGCGGTTTTCAGGGCGCGCCCTCCCCTCCTGGGAATTCGAACGCAAAGGGGAGGAAGTCATCATAAATCCGAAAGGCAACCTCGTCGTGCAATTTGGTGGAGGCACCGATCTCGGCATTGAAGCAGCCATTGCTGGCTCTGGCATGCTCTACATTTTCGAGGACTGGCTGAGGCCACACTTCGACAAAGGAGTCTTGGTGCCGGTGATGGAAGAATGGTGGCTGCGGTTTTCGGGCCCGTTTCTTTATTATCCCGGGCGGCGCCTCGTGCCTGCGCCTTTGCGCGCATTCATCGATTTCGTGAGGCAATCGCACAAGATATGGATCAGGGCAGAATAAGCGAACGCTTCTGTCATGTTCAAAATCGGTCCCCACCTTGATGAGATGGGAACCTTCGACCCTCGGTACCACTGTCATCGGCCCTGTTCCCACTCTTGAACGGCTCTGCAGCTTATAGAGGAGGCAGGGAAGATCGATGCCTGTTGGACATCAGTCTTGGCGGTGACATATTATTTCTGCAACCGACGTTCTCACGGACCGGAGCGGGCCGTTTCTATTCACCACCGACCATGACAGGTCAGCCACGCGCGCGTTGCCAAGGCTGCGTGATGCGATCTGAATACTCATCCCAGCGGCTAGTCAGAAGTGCTGTCTGTCGGAACCACGCCATGCCGGTCATTCCCCTTTATGGGTTCACGACCACGTTCACCACCAACCTAGAGACTGGGAAGCGCGGCAAGCAACTACGCCATCGTGTTGAATATTCATGCCGAGACACATGCCGCCTGGGCCGTATTCGCGGGCAGTTGCTGCTGCGGCTTAGCGCGTCCGGTCATTACTCGCCGATATAGGCGGCCAGCTCTTCAGGAGTTCCCTTGGGAAAAGCCTGCTTCAGGAAATCCAGGAAGGCGGAGACCCGAGCACTCAAGAGACGCCGGGACGGGTAAAGCGCCCAAAGCGCGATTTCGGAATTCTCGACGTCTCCCCAGTGCATCAAGGAGCCGGCGGCTAGATCGTGGCTGACCAGCGAGATCGGAAGGCGCGCAGCCCCGACGCCTGCCCTCACCGCGTCGCGAACCATAATGAGGGACGACAGAACGAGGACGGGATCGATCCTGATCTTCGTGGGCCCATTGGTGGTTATGACGTTCCAGGTCTCAGGACCTGCCTCTCCCCGAACTACGCCCGGAACCGGTTGATCGCCAGCGGGTCGCGCAAGATCGGGACGTGCCACGACAACCAAACGATCATGCAGAAAAGCTCGACCGACGAGACTTTCATCCGGAGCTGGGTTGACGCGGATGACAAGGTCATAGCCCTCCTCAATCATATCGACGGCGCGATCTTCCGTGGTGATCTCAAGTCTGACATCCGGGTATTTTAGCGCAAAACCAGCGGAGATCTTGCCCATGGCTGTCTGGGACAACAGAAGCGGCGTACTGATGCGCAATCGACCGCGAGGCTTTTTCGCACCGGACGCGATTGCCGCCGTAGTCTCGTCCAGTTCTGTCAGCAGCACGGCTGTTCGCTCGTAGAGCGCCCGCCCTTCCTCCGTCAGCTTGAGGGCGCGCGCGCCGCGCTCGAATAGTCGAAGCTGAAGTACCGCCTCAAGTTCCGTAACACGCCGCGACAGCGTTGCCTTTGGTCGACCGGTCGCGCGGGCGGCTTTGCCAAAGCCACCATGGCGAGCAACGAGGTTAAAATCGGCAAGTGCAAGCAGGTCCATGGATGTTCCACCTGTGAGACGCAACGTCTAGATTAGCGGTCTATCGGGTCATCAGTGAACCATCCATATTTGGGGTGTCAAGCAAACAAACCCGGAGACATTCCCATGACCATCCTCGTTACCGGCGCCACCGGCAATATTGGCGCGCTAGTCGTTCAGCACCTCGTCAACCGCGGCGCCGATGTGCGTGCCCTGGTCCGCGATCCCTCCAAGGCAGACTTTCCGGCCGGCGTTGTAGTTGTGAAAGGCGACCTCCTTGACGTGGACTCGCTACGCAGCGCCTTCGACGGCGTCTCTACGCTCTTCCTTCTCAACGCCGTCGTACCTGACGAATTTACCCAGGCACTGATCGCTCTCAACCTGGCGCGTTCGGCGGGCATTGAGCGGATCGTTTACCTGTCGGTGATCCACGCCGACGTCTACGTCAACGTCCCGCACTTTGCGGGCAAGTTTGCCGTAGAGCGAATGATTGAACAGATGGGTATGGCCGCCACGATCCTACGTCCGGCCTACTTCATGCAGAACGATCAGACGATCAAGGAGGTCGTCACTGGCTATGGCGTCTACCCGATGCCGGTCGGCGATAAGGGCCTCGCGATGATCGACGTGCGCGACATAGCGGAGATTGCTGCCCATGAACTGCTGCGGCGAGAACAAGCGGTAGCCCCCCTTCCGCTGGAACGCATCAACCTCGTCGGACCCCAGACGCTGACCGGAGCTGACATTGCAGCTATCTGGTCGGACGTCCTGGGACGCCCCATCAACTATGGCGGTGGCGATACAGCCGCCTTCGAGCATAACCTCAAGCAGTTCATGCCGCCATGGATGGCCTACGACATGCGCATGATGGGTGAGCGGTTCCTGACCGACGGCATGCTGCCTCACGAGGGCGATGTCGAGCGCCTGACGACGCTGCTTGGCCGCCCGCTTCGCTCCTATCGCGACTTCGCCTTGGAAACCGTGGCCTCCGCCTGAGGCAGGCCGCCCCACATCTCACAACAAGGACCATCGTCATGATCTATTCGACCGCAACCGTTCCCGTAAATCCTGAAGGCGAAACCACGCTCACCCGAGAGCAGGTCTGGAAAGGCCTTGTACTGAAAGCGCGCGACGCGCGCCTGTTTTTGCCGCCAGGCCTCTGCACCCGCTGCGACGTCGTCGAGGACAGTGCAACCCATTTCGTTCGTGAAGCGACGATTGCGGGCTCTGACATCAAGGAGATCATCACCCTGGAGCCGCAGAGCAAGGTCACGTTCTTCCAGGCCACCGGTCCACGCGAGGGCGCCATCATCAATGAACTGTTCGAGGATGAAGCCGGCACGCTGCAGCTGAAATTCTACTGCTACCTTGGAATGCGCGGCAAGCAACCTGGCGGCCTAGAAGAGCAGGCTGAACAGGCGCAGTTCGACAGCGACAGGGGATACAGATCGGCCCTGCTGTCGACGCTGAAGCGGACCCGCGAACTCGTTGCAGAGGGCAAGCTCTGATTTCCGCCATCACCAAACCAGTCGGGAGGCCTCGCGAAAGGCGTCTAGCCTTTTACAGGGCCAGTCCTATCCTCATCTCAGGTGTGAGTCCCGCTCGCCTTGAACCAATTCGAACCACCGACACCGTCACTGGTAAATCCAACACGGGTCTATCTGGCATTAGTTCCGGACGTGCCCTCGAGCGCGCGCTTCAAATGGCCGCCGAGAACAAATTCCTACTTTTCGCTTGGCAGGTACTGCGCTTGGACGGTCACCTCCTCACCACCCGCCATCGGCGCGGCAGTAGTCTTTTTTGTTCCGCGACGGTTCGAGCCGCACAAGACGAGATTGGCTGGGTACAAACTTATGCCCAAAAGCTAAGCGCAAAGCGAAATGCTCAAAAATAGCCTTGACGAAATGTCATGACGTTATACTCTATCGCCATGAGCTGGAATGATACCGATCTTGAAGAAAGTCCGATACCACGCTGGTCGCAGATTGCGGACCGGTTGCGGACGGACATCGAGAGCGGCAGTTTCAAGCCCGGCGATGTTCTGCCGGGGGAAGCGGAGATCAACAAGCGCTTCGGTGTCAGCCGGAGTACCTCGCGGGCAGCTCTGGACTATTTGGAAACCGAAGGTCTCATCAAGCGACGCTCCGGCGTCGGGTCGATCGTCATCGAACCGCGTGTCGAGCGTCCGTTGAACCAGATCTCCTCGTTTTCGGAAGACATGCGTCGGCGCGGTCTGACCCCTGGCTATCGAACACGATCCGTCAAGGTCGTGTCCGCCAGTGCGGCAATCGCTTTGGAGCTACAACTCCAGCCCGGCGACGACGTGGTGGAGATCGACAGGACAATGCTGGCGGACGGCATGCCGCTTGCAACCTCGATCACATATCTGCGCCCGCAACTGTTCAAGAAGTCGGGTATTCCGACGATCGAGGAACTGGATAGCGGCTCGCTTTACGAAAGACTGCGGCGCGACGACATCGTTTTCGCCGGTGGCGACGAACGCATCGAAGCCGCAATGGCCGACACCATGACGGCCCGCATCCTCAACGTCCGGCAGCCGGCGGTCGTGCTGATCTGCCACCGAACCTCCTGGATGCCCGACAGGCAGCCAGTGGAATACGTCGTTCTGCACTATCTCGCAGAACGCTACAGCTTCCACGTGAAGCTCATCAAAGCCTGACAGCTCGAAAGGCTGATCGCAACACAGGAGCCCGCGGCTTGGTCGGGGGCTCTGCCGGCTATCCGTGCCGTTTCGGAGCCGTCGATACTCACAACATTCGTATCCATCTGTCCCGACGGGCTTCCCGGCGCAGGGCAGGTGCGTCCCGAAGAATACTGAACACAGAACAACAATAATAATCGCCAGAGAAGGAACATGACGTTGACGACTATACGCAGCTCGTTTCTGGCCCTAGCAGCCCTCTCCCTATCTCTTTTGCCCGTCGCAGCTTCCGCTCAGACGCCCGAAAAAGGCGGCACGCTGAACATCGGCGTCGTCTCGGATCCCGTGACGCTGGATCCCGCCTTCTTCGCCTCCTATTTCGAGCTCTACGAGCAATACCTGATTTACGAACCCCTGCTCACCATGACGCCGGATCTCAAGGTCGTCCCGGGCATCGCCAGTTACAAACAGGTCGATGACCTCACCTACACGTTCGAGATCAAGCCGGGCGTGACGTTTCAGGACGGAACCGCTTACGACGCCGCGGCCGCGAAGTTCAATCTCGACCGCATGCTTGACCAAAAGACCGGTTCGCCGCGTCGCTCGGACCTCGGCCCGATCGCATCGGTTGAGGTTACGGGGCCGCTTGCTTTCACCGTCAAGTTCTCTCAGCCCTACGCGCAGTTTCCCTTGGTGATGACGAACCGTGCGGGCCTTTTCGTCTCGCCGACCGCGCTGCAGAAACTCGGTCCTGATTTCGCAACCAAGGGGGTTGGTGCCGGACCTTTCAAGCTCGATAGCTGGACCAAAAACGGCCAGATGGTGCTCTCTGCCTTCGACGGCTATCACAAGGGACGTGCCCCCCTCGACAAGGTCATCATTCGACCAATCCCTGACGAAACGCTGCGCACGGCCGGCCTGAAAAGTGGCGATCTCCAACTGGTCGACATCGTCCCGCCGCAGAGCCTGGCGCAGATCAAGACCGATCCATCTGTCAATGTGGCCGACATTCCGGGCCTCGGCTTCAATGCCTTCTCGATCAACAATACCAAGCCCCCCTTTAACGATATGAAGGTCCGTCAGGCGCTGCTGTATTCCGTCGACAAGGACGTCGTGAACAAGGTGGCCTACTTCAATACTGGTTCGCCTGCCTTTGGCCCCGTTCCACCACCGATCACCTGGGCGTTCGATCCGAACTTCAAGCCCTACAAGCGTGACGTTGCAAAGGCCAGACAACTGCTAGCCGAGGCAGGCCATCCGGACGGTGTGCCGTTCGCGATCACCGTCGTCGCCTCGCCCCTGCAGCTTCGCGTCGCACAGATCATCCAGGCGCAGGCGCAGGAAGCCGGCTTCAAGGTCTCGGTTCGTCAGGTTGATGCGACAAGCCTGATCTCGGTCCTTCAGAAGAAGGACTTCGATATCTCCTGGTCGCCCTGGACCGGTCGTCCGGACCCGGATGGCAACATGTACAACTGGTTCACCAAAGGGGGTCCGAACAACTTCTCGGGCTACAGCAATGATGACGTCGACAGCCTTATGAAAAAGGCACGTGTCAGCGCTGACCAGACCGAACGCGCTGCGATGTACAGGCAGGCACAGCAGATCATTTCCGACGATGCCGGAATGCTGTTCCTCCATTTTGACTCAACGCTGCAAGGCTCGACCAAGAAGCTTCACTGGACGCCCTACCCAGACACCGCCTTCCGCCTCGGCGACGCGTGGCTCCAGAAGTGATCCCTTCCGCTCTCCGTTAACTTCACGACACACCGTCGCGCGCCCTGATGCTTCGCGACGGTGCCAAAAAGACTGCAAAATCAAAAAGGCAACCAGATGAGTGAAACACCAAAGGCTAAACCGGTCTTCCGCGTGAAGCCCAATGCCATCGAACAGATTTTCGGCCGCCGCAAGGCCGTCATCGGAGTGATCCATTCCCTCGCTCTTCCCGGCTCACCGGATTATGACGGTCAGCCGATGTCCGAGATTGTTGATTTTGCCGTTGCCGAGGCAGAGCGTTACAAGGCCGGCGGTGTCGATGGCCTGATCGTCGAGAACCACGGCGATATCCCGTTCGCCAAGCCGAACAATCTCGGCCCGGAAACCGCCGCTTCGATGGCTGTCATGACTGATGCGGTGCGTCGTGCAACCGGCATTCCGGTCGGCGTTAATGTTCTGGCCAACGGGGCAATCCAGGCGATTGCCGTCGCCAAGGCCGCTGGCGCCGCCTTCGTGCGCGTCAACCAGTGGTCCAATGCCTATGTCGCAAACGAAGGCCTGATGGACGGACCTGCCGGCGAAGCTGCGCGCTACCGTGCGTACCTCCGCGCCCGCGACATCAAGATCTTTGCCGACGTGCACGTCAAGCACGGCGCCCATGCGATCACCGGCGACCGCACCATCCAGGAACTTGCCCGCGACAACGAATTCTTCGACGCCGACGTAGCGATCGCCACAGGCCAGCGCACCGGCGATTCCGCCACCATGGAAGAGCTCCAGACCATCGATAGCGGCACGTCGCTTCCCGTCGCCGTCGGCTCCGGCGTCACGCCAGACAATGTCGGCGATATATTCTCGGTCGCAGACGCCGTCATCGTCGCAAGCTACCTGAAACGCGATGGCGTCTGGTGGAACCCGGTCGATCCCGAGCGCCTGAACGTCTTTATGCAGGCCGTCAAGAAGGCAAGGAGCTGATCGCACGTGGCTAAGGTCCTTGTACTCGGCAATGCCGGGCTCGATATCAGCCTGCAAATGCCACGCCTGCCCGAGCGGGGCGAAACTCTGCTCGGCGACGGTGCCATGCGTGCGCCTGGCGGCAAGGGCCTTAATCAGGCGGTCGTTGCCGCCCGCGCCGGGGCCGATACGCGCTTTGCCGGCCCGATCGGCAATGACGGCATGGGCGAGGAGATCATCCGAATCCTCGGTGCCGAACAAAACCTGGTCTTCGAACCGCAGCGGTCGGAAGGCTCAAGCGATTTTTCGCTCCTGATGGTCTTGCCCGATGGCGAAAACAGCATCGTCACGGCCGGCGCCTGTGCCGCCGCCTTCTCTCAAGAAGCAGCGTCCCGCTTCGCCGCCAACACTGAGGCAGGCGATCTCTTCCTTGCCCAGGGAAATCTGACGCAGGAGACGACACTTGCAGGGTTCAAGGCCGCACGCGACCGTGGCGCCTATACGGTCTTCAACCCGGCCCCGATCTGGTGGGATGCCACGCCGCTGCTTGCCCACTGCGATATTCTTGTCGTCAATCGCGGTGAGGCCGAAGCCATCAGTGGTCTGGATGATCCCCGTGCTGCGGCTGCAAGGCTTCACGAACGAGGCGCAAAAACCACCATCATCACGCTCGGTGGCGACGGCTGTCTGGTGCACTCGAGCCGCACCACTCGGCACCACGAAGCGATTGCCGTCAAGGTCAGGGACACGACCGGCTGCGGCGACACGTTTTGCGGCGCGCTGTGCGCGACCCTCTCGTTCGGCCATTCGTTGGAGAAAGCGATCGCCTATGCCCAATCTGCTGCATCCATCACGGCCACGCGTCCCGGCGCCTTCCGCGCACTGCCCAGCCCTGCCGAACTCTCCGCCCTTTGCAAAACGGAGGCCTGACGTGATGGCGCAAACAGAACAGAACCTTCTTCTGGACATCGATCGCATGTCTGTGGCCCTCGGTCCGCCGGGCAAGCGAGTTCGGATCGTGAGGGATGTTTCGCTGGAAATTGCCCCTGGCCGCATCACTTGCGTTGTCGGAGAGTCAGGATCCGGCAAGAGCGTTTTCGCCATGTCGCTGATGCGGTTAATGTCGGACGATATTTCGGAAATGACGGCAGAGAAGGCGCTGTTCGAAGGCCAGGATCTCAAGACTCTGACCGAACGCGACATGCTCAAGCTGCGCGGCAGCCGCATCGCGATGATCTTTCAAGAGCCGATGACCAGTCTTAATCCGGTCTTTACAATCGGGGACCAGATTGCCGAGGCAGTCCAGCTTCATCAGAAGGTGTCCGCGGCCGAAGCTCGGCAAAAAGCGCTCGCGGCTTTGCAGAGCGTTCATATTCCTGCCGCCGAGCGCCGGCTCGATGCCTATCCACACGAGCTGTCAGGCGGCATGCGCCAGCGCGTGATGATCGCCATGGCGCTGGCCTGCGAACCGTCGCTGCTGATCGCCGACGAGCCGACGACGGCGCTCGACGTGACCATTCAGGCACAGATCCTCGCCTTGCTGATGGAGCTTCGTGAGCGCTCCGGTATGGGCATCCTGTTCATCACCCACAATCTTGGCGTGGTCTCGGAAATCGCCGACGACGTGGCGGTCATGTATGCCGGTCGCATCGTCGAAAGGGCGCCGGCCGCCTCTCTGTTTACCGATGCCCAGCACCCTTATACGCTCGCCCTCCTGGCAGCGATGCCGCATCTGGGCGCGACGGTGGAACGCCTCGAGCCTATCCTCGGCCGCATGCCGCCGCCCTGGGAGGAGGAACTCGGCTGCCGTTTCGCGCCGCGCTGTCCGTTTGCGGCACCCAAATGCGCCAAGCTTCCGCCACTGCGCGAGATTGGCGTCGACCACCATGTCGCCTGCTGGCGCGCGCCCGTGGAGGACCTGGCATGACGCCCTTGCTCGCCGCCGAAAATTTGGTGAAATCGTTTTCCGTCTCCACCGGCTGGGGAAAGCCGAAGCGCTTTTATGCGGTCGACACTGTCAGCATTTCAGTCGAGCGTGGCCGCACGCTTGCGGTCGTCGGTGAATCCGGCTGCGGCAAGAGCACGGTCGGCTCCCTGCTGCTGCGCCTTCAGGATCCCGACAGCGGCAGCATCCGTCTCGACGGCGAGGATGCCATGGCTCTCGACAGCAATGGCCTTCGCCGCTTTCGTCGGCGGGTTCAGGTCGTCTTTCAGGATCCCTTTGCATCGCTCGATCCTCGCGAACGCATTCGCGAGGTCCTGGTCCGCCCCATGCTGCTGCATCGGCTTTGCGACAGGCCGGAAGCATCGAAGCGCGCCGCCGCCTTGATGGAAGCGGTCGGTCTGTCCGCCGAACAACTGGACCGCTTCCCTCACCAGTTTTCCGGCGGCCAGAGGCAGCGCGTCGCGATCGCCCGGGCGCTGTCGGTGCAGCCGGATCTGATTATCTGCGATGAGCCGGTGTCAGCGCTTGATGTTTCCGTGCAGGCGCAGGTCGTCAACCTTCTGCAGGACCTGCAGCGCGATACCGGCGTCGCCTTCATCTTCATCTCGCACGATCTCGCCGTCGTTCGCCATCTGGCCCACGATGTCGCGGTCATGTATTCGGGCCGGATCGTCGAGCAGGCGCCGACCCGCGAACTCTTCGACAATCCCAGGCATCCCTATACCCGGGCGCTTCTGGCCGCCGCACCCCGCGTCGAGATCCAGAGAAAATCGCATGTGCTTCTGACCGGCGAGCCACCTGATCCGACCAACCGCATCGCCGGTTGCCGGTTCGCCGCGCGCTGTCCCTATGTGCAGGACCGATGCACGCAGGAGGAGCCGCCACTCATGCCCGTGAATGCGGCCCACCTGTCGGCCTGTTTCTTCGCCACGACGCTTCCGCAGGTCGAAACGCTCCCAGACACCCTGCCGGGCACGTCCGCCTCTGCCCGCATAGCCGCCTATCGCCGCGCTCGTGACCGCCAAACGCAACAGGCTGAGGACATCTGACATGAAGCTGATCGTTACCCGCGTCCTCTCGGTCATTCCGGTGCTCTTCGGCCTCTGCGTGCTCTCCTACACGCTGCTCGCGATGATCCCCGGAGATCCGATCACCGCCATGCTCGGCATGGATGCCACGCCGGAAGCGATCGCCGCGCTGCGCGCAAAATTTGCTCTAGACGAGCCCTTGCCGCTCCGGTTTATCTCCTGGTTCGGGCATCTTCTGATCGGCGATCTCGGTCGTTCCATCCAGTCGGGCCGACCGGTCCTCAGCATGGTCATGACCGCCATGGTGCCGACCATGCAGCTCGGCCTAGCGGCGCTTTTGATCTCGCTCGTCATCGCCATTCCGGCCGGAGTGATTTCCGCGGCACGCCGCAACAGCGTCGCCGATTATAGCGTCTCGCTGATTTCGCTGGCAGGCCTTTCGCTGCCAAGCTTCTGGCTGGCGATCCTGCTTGTCCTCTTCCTGTCTATCCGTCTGCAGATTTTCCCCTCCTCCGGCTATGTGCCTATCGGGGAAGATCCCGTTGGCGCTTTACGCCACATCACCCTGCCGGCGATCACCCTCGGTGTCGCCATGGCCGCGTCGACCATGCGCATGACCCGCGCCGCCATGCTGGACGTGCTGAATGCGGACTATATCCGTACGGCGCGCGCCAAGGGCCTGCCCTTTCGACGTGTGGTCTGGAAACATGCGCTGCGCAACGCGCTGATCCCGGTCACGACGCTGGTCGGCCTGCAGCTCGGCCAGTTGATGGGCGGCGTGGTGGTGACGGAGACGGTGTTCGCTTGGCCGGGCATAGGCAAGCTGACGGTCGATGCGATCTTCGCGCGTGACTATCCCGTGGTGCAAGGCGCCATCCTGGCATCCGCCGTACTCTTCGTCTTCATCAATCTTGCCACCGACCTTCTTTACGCGACGCTCGATCCCAGACTGAGGAAACGTGCATGACCACAGCTCCCGCATCTCACTCGTTGATACGCCGTCTTGTGGAAGACAGCCGCAGTGCCTTCGGCATGGCGCTGGTCAGCATCCTTGTCCTGGCTGCCGTGTTCGGACCGGTCTTGTCCACCTATGCGCCTGACGCTGCCGACTTCATGGCGACGCTTGCCCCACCGTCCGCCGATCATTTTCTCGGTACCGACGATCTCGGTCGCGACGTGCTGTCGCGTATCCTGTCCGGTGCACGGGTATCGCTGCTTGTCGGCGTGATCAGCGTCGGTGGCGCGGTTCTTGTCGGCCTGCCGATCGGCCTTCTGGCCGGCTATCTGGGCGGCAGAACAGATGCGGTCCTGATGCGCTGCATGGACGTTCTACTGGCCTTTCCGGGCATCCTGCTGGCACTCGGCATCACAGCAGCGCTTGGCGCGTCGCTTACCAACACGATCATCGCGATCGCCGTCATCAACACGCCGACCATCGCCCGGGTGACCCGCGCCCAGACCATGTTGGTCTCCAGCCTCGATTACGTGAAGGCGAACCGGGCGCTCGGCTTTAGCAATCTGACGATCATGACCCGCAGCGTTTTGCCCAATGCCCTGTCGCCGGTCCTGGTCCAAGCATCGCTGCTGCTTGCCTCGTCGATCATCACGGAGTCCTATCTTTCCTTCCTCGGTCTTGGCGTCCAGCCGCCGACCCCGACCTGGGGCAGCATGCTGCGTGATGCGATCAGCTTTATCGACCAGGCAACCTGGCTCGCCTGGTTTCCCGGTGCTGCAATCTTCCTGACTGTGCTCGGCTTCAACATCTTCGGCGATGGTTTACGCGACCGTCTCGATCCGCGCGACTGATCCGTTGAACATTGCACCCACCCATCTCCACCTCGCTCAAAGCGCAACCAGCGCCAGTCAGAGCGACAATTCAACTCCCCACGAGGACCGGTAAGACATGACCAAGAAAGTTCTTCTCGTCGGCGAAAGCTGGATCAGCTCCGCCACCCACTACAAGGGCTTCGACCAGTTCGGCAGCGTCACCTTCCACCTCGGCGCCGAGCCTCTGGTCAAGGCGCTAGAAGGCAGCGAGTTCGAATTGACCTATATGCCGGCTCATGACGCCGTGGAGAAATTCCCCTTCGATATGGCCGGCCTCGACGCCTACGATGCCATCATCCTCTCGGATATCGGCGCCAATTCGCTGCTGCTGCCGCCGGCCGTATGGCTGCAGTCCAAGACCGTGCCGAACCGGCTGAAGCTCATCAAGGCCTGGGTGGAGAAAGGCGGAGGCCTGCTGATGGTCGGCGGATATTTCTCGTTTCAGGGCATCGATGGCAAGGCACGCTGGCGCCGCACGGCCGTAGAGGACACGCTGCCCGTCACCTGCCTGCCCTATGACGATCGGGTGGAAATACCTGAAGGTTCGACCGCCGTCGTCCTCAAGCCCGAACATCCGATTATGGCCGGCCTCGGCGGCGAATGGCCTCTGCTTCTGGGCGTCAACGAGGTGGAGGTCCGCGACCGCGCCGACGTGGACGTGCTCGCCCGCCTGCCCGAAGACCAGGGCGGCCATCCGCTCCTGGTGACCGGCACCCATGGCCAAGGCCGCACCGTGGCATGGACCTCGGACATCGGCCCTCACTGGCTTTCGCCGGCATTCTGCGAATGGGCCGGTTACGCCAGGCTCTGGAAGAATATCCTCGGCTGGATGACCGAAGCACGCTGACGGCAGCGTACCACAAGACAAGCGGCCGGCCGGATACGAGACCACCGGCCGGCCGCCGATACCCCATCTTCGCAGATCAGGAGCAGACGAATGACATCGCGCGATTTCTTCAAGCCGGGACACTCAGTCGCCATTTCGGACCGCGGCATGGTTGCGACCTCCCATCCGCAGGCGACCCTGGCGGCAGTCGATATCCTGCGCGCCGGCGGTAATGCGGTCGATGCGGCCGTGGCGGCGGTGGCGCTGCAATCGGTGATCGACCCGCTGATGACCGGCATCGGCGGCGATTGCTTTGCTCTCTATTCACCGGCCGGCGGAACGCCAGTCGCGCTCAACGGATCCGGCCGTGCACCCCAGAAGGCCGAGCTAGCCTATTTCATTGACAAAGGCTTCTCCTCCATCCCCGACGATAGCGCACATGCCGTCACCGTACCCGGCGCAGTAGATGCCTGGTGCCGGCTGATCGAAAGCCATGGTAGCCTCGGGATGGACCGTGTTCTGGCCGCAGCGATCGCCGCTGCCGAGGATGGCTATTGCATCACCCCACGCGTCGCGCTCGATTGGGTGCGCTACAGCGATCGGGTTGGCAAGTTCGCAGGCTCCGCCAGCTACTTTCTTCCAAACGGCAAGGCACCCACCACCGGCCAGCGAATGACCAACCCAGCGCTGGCCGCCACTCTTCGCGCCATTGCAATGGGGGGCCGCGACGCCTTCTACAAGGGCCGGGTGGCCGAAGAAATCGTCGGCCTGCTGCAGTCGCTCGGCGGCCTGCACGAAGAAAGCGACTTCGCAAAATTCGCCGCCTTCGAGACTGCACCGATCTCGGCCAAATATCGGGGCCGTGACCTGCTGGAATGTCCGCCGAATGGCCAGGGGCTTGCCGCTTTGATAATCGCCCGCATCCTCGACGGCTTCGACCTGCGCGATCCGGCGCTGTCGGAAGCCGACCGCATCCATCTTCTCGCGGAAGCATCGAAGGCAGCCTATGCCAGGCGCGACCAAGTGATCGCTGATCCAGCCCATATGACGGCCGACATCGATGCCATCCTGTCGGATCAGTCCATCGACGCGATCCGCTCAAAGATCAGCCTCGAAAATGCCGCCACGGCCAGCACCTGGGAAGGTCCGACCCACAAGGACACGGTCTATGTGACGGTGGTCGACCGCGACGGCAACGCCGTCTCGCTGATCAACTCGATCTTCTTTGCCTTTGGCAGCGGCATCTATGCGCCACGCTCCGGCGTTCTGCTGCAAAACCGCGGTGCAGGCTTTGTGGTCAAACAAGGCCACCCCAACGCCATCGGCCCCGGCAAGCTGCCCTTCCACACGATCATCCCCGGCATGCTGGCCGAGGGCGGCAAGACGCGCATGACCTTCGGCGTCATGGGCGGGCAATACCAAGCGGTCGGCCATTGCCATCTGCTAAGCCAAATCCTCGATCGAGACATGGATCCGCAGCAGGCGAGCGACCAGCCGCGCAGTTTCTATTTCGATGGCAAGCTCAGTCTCGAGCCAACCATTTCCGACGATGTGCGGATGGATCTGGAACGTCGCGGCCACACGACCGTCTGGGCGGACGAACCGATCGGCGGTGCGCAGGCGATCTACATCGACCACGAGCGCGGCGTTCTGCTGGGAGCTTCCGACCACCGCAAGGACGGCATCGCGCTAGGGTATTAAGCGACAGCCTTGATTATCGTTCGGCGGGGGACACCATGCCCAGCGCGACATCGGCCAGTTCGGCAGTCTCTGCGACCAGACGATCCGCGCCGGCGCTCTCCAATTCGGCTTGGGCGCCATAACCCCAGAGCACCCCCGCAGCCCGCATGCCGTTGGCATGGGCGCCGGTGACGTCGTATTTTCGATCACCGATCATGACACACCGATCGACGTTGAGTCCATTCTGGTTGACGATGTGTGCGATCAGTTCGGGCTTATGGTCGATGTCGCCGGCCGGGGTCGAACCATAGACACCGGTGAAGAGAGAATCTAGGCCTTTGTCTTCCAGTATGCGGCGCGCAAACGTTTCGCGCTTGGATGTCGCGAGGAAAAGCCTGGCTTCTTTCTTCATCTTGGAAAGAGCTTCCGGGATACCGTCGTAGACCTCACTCAGAAGAAGGCCTCGCGCCCCGTAGTCCTGCCGGTAGGCATCGACCCCTTCGGTGACGCGGTCGTCGCCGAACTGTCCGAGCAGGTACCGCATGACGTCCTCGATCGGCGGGCCAATGATCGACCTGATGTCCATGGCTGGATCAGTATCATGCCCAAGGGAACGAAGCG
Source organism: Affinirhizobium capsici (assembly GCF_977018625.1). Classification (NCBI taxonomy): domain Bacteria; kingdom Pseudomonadati; phylum Pseudomonadota; class Alphaproteobacteria; order Hyphomicrobiales; family Rhizobiaceae; genus Affinirhizobium; species Affinirhizobium capsici. The sequence continues at coordinate 253,213 of NZ_CDRNXD010000005.1, forward strand.
CTGCCCTGCAGCTCGAGAGAATGCCGGGTTCTGATGCGATCAGAGTTCCATCTAGATCGAGCAGGATCGCGGGTGAGGCATACGACATGGAGGAACTTTCATTGGACTGATCACAGCATCATCGGTGCTGCCGAATTAGACAAATATATCCTTTCGCAGTGGTCTCAATGTAATTCTGCGGATTTTGCAACAGCCAACCATTCCCACGCCTTGAAGGGATATGAACCGTCGTGGCGTAAATAGGCCATCGCTTTCAACAACTAATGATCTGATATTCCACGAAATTGTAGTCGTACGTGGTCGTCGAGCCTCCACAGACCGGCGATGACACCTCTCTCTTGAGAGTCAATAATTTGACGGCCAGTTTCCGCCTCAAGGAGATCTATTCGACGCAGGATCATCTTTCGCGCTTCGAGGGTGAACGGACCCATTCCTTGAGAGCCATTTCTACGTGTAGGCCATCGCATTTCGGGATCATTGCGCAATTCGGCCAACCAATTCCGTAACTCAAGATAAGGACGTAGCTCTTCGTGCCCAGCATCTATGAGCTGTGCTGCGGACTTGTCTTTCCTTACCACAGTACATGTCCAACAGCCGAAGCGGCCAGATGCGCAAGGTGGAGCAGTAGGTGCCTTGATCACTGGGCACTCTCCTGATGCATCCCGGTAAAGCTTTTCGAGAACACTGGGCAAAATCGATCTCGGCTTTGACAACCAAAAGACAGTGTCCCACACTTCAGGGACGCTCAGGTTCAAGATCGGAAGATAAAGATCGTAGTCTTTATTGCCTTCGGTTTGCTTTTGCCATTTGCTAAAGGAGGACTTCTTTAGAGATCGGTCTCGCTGCTGGCTCTCCGATTGCCTCAAGCCCAGAACCAAAACCGTATTCGAGGGATCTTGGGCAGTGATAAAGCGGGACACAGGCTGAATTCGGAGGCCATTTGTACACCAACGAAAGCTATTCGTCGGTGGAGGATATCCTCTCCCAATAATCCTTACAAAGAAACGATCTTGGACAGGCGCCTGCAGCAGCTTTACGTCCAGCTCAGCTACCAATCCGTTAAATTCTTCCTGTAACCGGATCAAAGAATTTTTCACATATGCATCGAGGATCGGGTTCTCCACACCCGTATCACAGTAGATGACCGTAAGCTTTAGATGCTCAAGGTTCGATTTACGATAGGCGGCAAGCATCACCTTCAAAGCTGCGGTTGAATCCTTACCGCCGGAAAACGCGACAACCCAATGATGGTTAGGGCGCTGATGAAGGGCGTCCGTCGCTTCGTCAATCGCAACTGTTATCTGATCGTCAGTCAAGTTGGTTGAGGCGCTTTTCTACGGCCGCCTTGTGTTCAAAACGGATGTGTTCCAACTGCTCGTTTCCGATTGCGATCTGACGGTTAGTGACGACCCGACCGCCTATGATAGAAACTATCAAAATGGCGGCGAAAATGGCGACGGCTAAAAGCGCGTATTGAACATCAAAATAATATAGAACAACCGACAGCAACGCGTACAGGAAAGCGACAGCACCTGAATCGGCAAGGCTCGTCCAAATCAACCCGTTAAAGTACGCAAGTGAAGCCTTCGTCGTCAGCGATTTGTCATCGTCGACGAGCTTGAAAAAAAGAGAGCGAAGATTTTTCCAGCTGTATTTGACCCGATCGTCGCTGTATCCGGCGATTGAGACTAATCCGGCGCGTAGATTTTCAGTGATCTGGTCATGATTTGCGTTGTTCATCCGCGCGCGTATAGGGGTGATGTAATAAAGCACCCCAGGAATGACCACTATGATCAAATAGGGCGCCTTGGAGTAATCAGGAATCTCCCAAGCCGTGCCGAACAGCAAATATGACAAGAGGACCCCATATAAGACGATAAGGGCCCCAGGGACTAGAAGCCTCCAAATCTTGAGCGTGTTTAGCGTCATCGGGAACCCATCAACCCTTGCTGTGCTCGGAGATCGCGCGCAGTCTCACAAGATCCTCATCATCGGCCGCCCGCGAAGGCGCTGGCCTGACATTGCCGAAATATTTGCGCTCCAATCCCCCATAAGCCATTCCATCAGTCACCTGAGTTAGACGCATCTGGAACATCTTCGCGCCGACAACGAGCTCGACCGGGTTGTTGCCATGATTGAACAACTCGACCGAGAAGCACCCCCTGAAGCCGGGTTGGACCATCGTATTCACAGAAATTCCGAGTCGCGTGTAGCTGCTTCGGGACAACACGTCAGCATAGCAATCACTCGGCAGCGCAACGTACTCAAGGGTTGTCGCCAAGACGACCTGATCCGGATACAAAATAAACCGCTCGCCGAGTTCACGCCGTGTCGGCTGAAAGTAGGTAGAAATGGCCCGAAAGCGCTCATTATCGCGGGCAATTCCGATGTACGGGCGGCGCGTCACAATCGAGACAAGGAAGTCATATCCCAATCTGAGATCGACAGTCAGCTCTCCAATCTGCTTTGGATCAAGCAGGGGTTCGATCCATAAGCCGAGCCCATCCTCCCGCGAAAGGCGTTCAAGAATCTCTTTCTTGATCACTCAGCTCCTGCCTCCCAAAGATTTCGCACTGATGCGTTCCGGATTGATTTCTCGATAAGGTCATTGACGATGCGAACGACGTCGAGGGGGTTAGCTCCAACCGTCCATTGTGGACCGCCACCCGACCTTAATCGACCGAGATAGGACCATCCCGCAGCCATCACGCCGTGCAATTCCTCCGTTCCGTCAAGAGTGCACGGGCGAATGTCATCAAATGCGCTGTCGATTGAAGGTACTTTGTAGCGCTTTTGGAGCCGAGGCAGACCAAGCTTCTTTAACGCACTCTGATACATCAGAATATCATCCGATTCTACTTCGTCCAGGAAACCTCGAATCAAATCGAGCCGTTCCGCAGTAGAAGGGTGCGTAAGGCTCCGCTCAGCGCGTGGATTGATAGCTTCGAGGCTATCGGAGATCGCATAGCCGACGTAACAGGCGGCGAAGAGATCTGCGAAATGTTCACGCCGATAGACTTGGACGAGCTCTTGTACCTCGGGGGAGGCTCCCTCTACCGGGTGTGTTAGGCTGGTAGACGCAGTAACGTTGCGTGCGAGGTCCACAAAATGGCCGAGCTCATGATACAAGGCTGCGCAAAATAGCGGCATGTGTTTGTAGACGCGCGGCACGCCGATGAATATGAGTTTTTCTTCAGGCAGTGCTCCTGGATAGTGGACCATAGTCTTGGCCACGAAATCCCAAGGATCGCCGAGTGCCAGATGGAAGTCTTTTTCGTCGGTCAAGGCCGTCGTTACGATGCAGGCAACTGGAAGCCAGTCGGTAATTGCATGGCGCATGCAATACTCTATCTCGTACGGGGCCTCCTTCGTCGTCGACCCCTGTAGATATCGGTAGCAAATCCACACCTTGTCCGCGAACGGTCGGAGAATTTCATCCTCGTATGCCGGCGACCAGGAAAGCGCGTGCTTGATCACATCGATCAGCGCTTGGGTATGCTTCTCGATTGCATGATTGAAGTATGGTGTTTTGGAAAGCTGCGCCAAGCTCTCCGCAAGAAGGGCAAGATCAGTCCGCGGGTGCAAGTCTCGGCTCCAAATTCTGGAGCACCTTGTGAGCAACGGCTGGGCTGACATCACCTATATTCTCGACACCCTTAAGGGCATCGCGCAGCCCCTGATAAACAATCATGTCGCTTGCAAGCTGCACGGCCTGCGGCGTCACGTCCGGTGAGAGGGTATCAGGATCGTCAGACAGAATTCTCGCTTGGTGCAAAACATCATTGAAATGAAGCGTGAGAGGATGCGGAATGTCTCGGCTGCCCCTATCAATCAAAACAAGCACCAAGCGAAAAAGCTCAAGGCGCCGACTGTTTTCTGATGGCATGGCAGCAAGCATAAAAGACCCCCAACTCGCGCCGAATCAAAGCGAGGATAACTCGGCAGAGTTGAAGGTGGAACAATATTCACTAATTTTCTGGTAAAATTCCCCCGCTATCTTTGCACCATTCGATCTTTCCTTTCTTCATCCAGAAATGGCAGCGGCATCCATCCGTCCGGTGAACGGACGGCGCGATACTCGGTCGGCCAAGCCAATCATGCGTTACCTTCCAACGCGGCCGGCGATCCGGGTTCAACGACAGCAGTAGCGGAGTGCCACATCCAGACGGGCATGGAAAAGTGACCCATTTCGGTTTCTCGGCCGGTCCGACAACGACTGCTTGCCCGGGCATAAGATCGCCTGGAGCTGGCATGTCGAGAGTGGATTTCACAAGGAATTGCGGCCTCTCGATTATCCCAAACCAAGCGAGCGTCTTGGCGAGTGTAGTTTGCAGCATCAACCTGCCCTCCCCAGAAAAGGTTCGACGTCACCGAGACCGTGAACACGATCAGATCGGCAAATTCGGCAAGGTTCCTTTGCGGCGCCCGGGCGGAAATCCTCGACAAGGCTGAACTTCCGGACCCGATTGGCTATAGCACCGTCTTCGCCACGAAACCGGTTCAAACGCTGGATCAGCTCCTCCATCGCCATGGTCGCGACAGAGGTCGTGAAAGGAATGACAGCCGGCGAAGGACTTCCCTCCCCCCGAACATACGCTTCTGCCTTACGACGCTCATACTCTTCTGGGTCGGAGCGTCGGAGGGCTTCCTCCGCAGCCGCCTGAGCATCGACGATACGGCGGCAGACGAGACACGCACTGCCCGGCTCCAGGACCGTGACACGACCATCCGCCTCCAGGCAGGAAATTCCGAAGCGCTCGGACACGCGAAGCGCGAGGCCGATATCGACGACGGGTATCAGGTAATAGTATGCGAGCCGATTGAGAAGCAGCCGCCCATCGTGATCATCAGTGCAGCCGAAGATGATGTCCATCGACTTCAAGGCATCGCGGCACTCTGTCGAGCCGATCCACGCATCATAGGTCACGACGCGCGTCCCAAGCCCCATCCGCTCGATCTCACGCCTGGCAACGTCGACCTTCCTAGCCTTCCCCTTGGCGTCTTCATACGTCGCACCGTAGAGACGGTTAAGATTCGTGTCCTCGACGTGATCCGGGTCGAAGATCGCAATGTGCCCGGCCCCCATGCGAGCAAGCTGCTGTATAAGCGGACTACCGGTTCCCCCGGCACCAACCACGCCGAACCGCATGTGATGCATGATCCGCGTGAACCCGGCACCCAGAGCAAGTTCCTGCCGGGCCAGGGCCGGAGAGGATACCTCTTCATCTGCGCCGAAAAAAATGACGCGCCACTGGCCCCCTGCCGTTCCAGCTCGATCGAAGTCGTTTACCTCATCCGGCGACGTCCAGACCCGGCCCGCAACCAATTCCCCGTCGGCAAAAAGCAAGCTTGGAAGCAATGCGTGATCACCGTTTCGGTTCTGTGCAAGGCGAGCGAGTTCCGCCTCGTTCCGATCGTCCTGAGATGAGAAATGCCGAGGACCGCGGGGGTGCGAGTGAGCAATGCCCACTTGTAAACCGTCACGATCAGCACGCGCCAACAACTGCACGAAGCGCGCAGTGCTCCAAGAGATGTGCTGATGGTCAAAGGATTTAATTTCTGCATCCTCGACCGGCAGCACTTCCTTGACCATCAGACGGAGCCTAGGCTCATTGTCAAACGGATCCGCGTTGATGCGCGACATTCCGAATAGGACGTAGGCAGCGTGTTCATTGCCGTCAGGCCTGCAGAGCTCGGCGGTCAGCACGCCGAGATGCAGCTGATTAATAGTAAGGTCGCTTTTCATGCCGCGATCTCCAGAGCACGCTCGATGCGGCGGACCATCGTCCAGATGCCATCGATACCCGGACGCCATGCATTATTGTGGCGAGACCAACGCTGCCAAGTCTTGCCATTGAATGCATGAGGCTGGTCGGCGGCGTTGGGATAGCGCTGACTGGCTGCCAACCGTACCCACGGCATCAGATAGAACATATCCGGCGCGCAGTCCGGGTATGCTGGCGGCAGCATGATGAGGATGTCAGCTGCGCCGACATCGAAGCGCGCCGCCGGCAAGCTCCATCCCTTCAGGACCACCGCCTTGCCCACACCATCGGCCACCTCTTCAAAGGCGATGCCCTGCTCCAGAAGATAGGTGCGATCCTCGGGCGGGAGCACTGCTGCTCCCGCGCCTTCGGTGGTCGTGTCGATGCCGGTGAAGAAACGCTCGGTCCCGTCGCCCTGGAGATCGACCTTCTCCTTGTTGCCGATCAGCTTGTCATCTCCGACGCGCTGCGAAAGCCAGACGCCGTAGGAGTTCGGGTCGACACCCGCCAAACGCTTCAACTGCACGCCGGTGATAAAGGGAAGCCCCCATTCGAACTTGCGGCCGTCGAGAACGAAGCGGAAGGAGCGATCGCTTTTGAACGTGATGAACTGTTCGCGACCGGGATTGCGAAGGTCGACACTTTCATCCGGACGGATCTCTTCCAGCTGACCGTCATCCAGCTCCTGGAAAAGGAGATACTCGTCGGTCGGAAAGAGCTTTGCCTTCTGGAGGACCTGAGCGCCAGTGACGATCGGGTCGTTGAAAGTGAATGCGTTGCCGTCGATCTTGATATCGAAATTGTGGCGGCCGGGGAGGATGCTGTCTGCCATTGTCGGAAATCTCCGTTTGCCGACAAGGCGACTACCGCCTCGTCTGTATCCATAAATAATAGCTAGTTTTTAGCTATGCAATAGCCAAAGGATGAATTTTTTTTGTTGACTATTTGAGTAAAAAATATACACTCCCTGAGTCGAATTACGCGGGAGCGCTTCATGAAGAAAACCATGACATTGAACTTAACGGATGCGGAAATGCAGGCACTGCAGGATCTGTGCGATAAAAAGGACCTGTCAAAAACCGCTGTCCTTCGCCAGGCGCTGAGGCTCTACCAGTTGGTAGACGTGCGCCTTGAACAAGGTGGAAAGCTCTTCTTCGAGGATGATGCCAAGAAGGAGAAGGCTGAACTTATGGTGCTGTAACACGTGACCTCCTATCCAGTTTTTCTGACCGACAAACGTACCGGGAAGCCGGTAGCCGCCGAACTCATTGACACCATCAGCGATGCTGATCTTCGCTCGGTTGAGACCGATTGGAGACCGGTGACAAACGCAAAAATCAGAGAGATCATGGCGCAGGGCGCAAGCCCAGCCGATTGGCCGGAAGGCTGGCATTGGAAGTGGAGAGACAAGATGACCGCGATCCGCGGCCTGCTTGCTTTCCAGACGTTTGCGCTTCACTGTGAAGGCAAGCTCCAGGGATTGATGCAGCTTAATACAGCCCGCTATCGCGGCCGTGTCCCAGAACAGGCCGGCAAGGATCTGGTCTATGTCGACTATGTCGAGACAGCTCCTTGGAACCGCAAGGCTATCGTTGCAGAACCCCGGTTTGGCGGCGTCGGAACCATCATGATCCGAGCAGCTATTGAAGCCAGTCGAGACCAAGAGTTTCGCGGTCGCATTGGTCTGCACTCCTTACCGAGCGCTGAGACCTTCTATGCCGACATCTGCGGCATGACCGATTGTGGCCTCGACGGAACCTATGAAGGATTGAGATACTTTGAGATGACGTCCGCACAAGCAGACGCATTCTCAGGATAGGAACAGCCATGAAACTCGAAATAACGAGGGAGTGGTTCGAACGCAGAGCCAAACTTGAAGGGGATCTTGAGATCTCCGCAGGTCGGCTCGCCAGGGACCCGGCCCCCGAACAAGCACAAGTCGAAATCGAAGCAAGCGAAGCCCCAACTCCAATTCGGATGGCATTCGGCTCTTTTGTCGAAACGATGCGCCGTCAGAAGGGGCTTTCCATCGAAAAGCTGGCAGAGCGCGCTGACCTTGATGTGTCCGATGTCGTCCGTATTGAGCGTGATGCCCATTTCAGACCGGAGCCGCGTGTCGTCTATCGGCTGGCAGAAACTTTCAACCTGCCGGGCAAAGCCATGCAGCAGCTATCTGGAAACACCGCCGCTCGTCCCGGCCTTCAGGAGCAAGCGCTAAGATTTGCTGCACGATCGGGCGACTCTCCTCAGAAGCTATCACGCGAGGAGCAACGAGCCCTTGAGGAGTTCATTGCATATCTGGAAAAGCAACAAGGCTGATGAATTGCGTAATATTATTCTCAGCCGCGGGACGGCGTCAGACATAGATAGGCAAGTCAATAAGGTCCTCAAGGCACTCGGAAGTCCCGAGCCGCCTCTGAAACTTGATGACGTTCGCGAGATCCTAAAGCTCGATCGTCGATATTACTCTACGACGGATGACAGCTTTCTTCGCGAGACGATCAGCAAGTTGACGGTAGCCGGGACGCAGGTGATGAAGCGCCCCGGCCTCCTCCTCGAAGCGGTAAGGAAGATGGACCTCCGTGCGCTCTATCTTCCCGACCGCAAGAGGATCGTATTGGACTCGGGTCAGCCTGATGCAAAGCAGCGATGGAACGAGGCACACGAGATCGGACACAGCATCATTCCTTGGCATGAGGATCTGATGCTTGGCGACCAGGAACAAACACTCGTACCTGGTTGCCACGCCCAGATCGAGGCAGAAGCAAACTATGCAGCCGGCCAGTTGCTATTCTTGCAGTCGCAATTCCAGGTGGCCGCGAATGACTCCTCTCCGGGTTTAGATTCGGTTCGCGCTTTGAAGGGCGCCTTCGGAAATACTTACACCACTACATTTTGGCGCTTCATCGAAGATTCACACCGCGACGTTCCGATGATTGGCCTCATCGGCGGGCATCCGCGTCACCCTCAGCCTGGTCAGGCGCATTTTCGGCACATCATCGAATCTCCGGCCTATCGAGATATGTTTGATAGCCTGTCCGTGGATCACCTGCTGCAGTTAATGCGGACCTATTGCAAGTACCAAAAGCGTGGCCCGCTTGGAGACGGTGAAGTCAACCTGGTTGACAAGAACGGTCAGACCCACGTTTTTCTCTTTGAATCCTTTAGCAACACCTACTACTGCCTAACGCTTGCGACATATCAGCGGCCCTACAGAAATGCCGTTGGCTTTTGAAAACAGATCCGAGCGGCCCGTGGCTTAATCCGCATCCCGCTCCAGCAGAAGGTTCAATGAAGCCAGTGTCACTCACTCCACCCTGATGTAGCGCCGCTGTTCGGTTACCGATGACGGTGGCATCCGCCAATCTGCATCATATTTGGCGGTAACCAGTGAGACATTCTTTGTCGGAACCTCCACTATAAGATCATCTTCTGTCAGCATGAAAAGCGAAGTGGAAGAGCGCATCAGTAAGTTCCCTCGCAGGCTGTCGCTTCCATTATATTGTAGGCCTTCCAGTTGAACCGCCGCTTCGATCCCGCCTCCGAAGCGTATAACTCGAAGCACAGAGCCGTACGTGTCATATGCAAAAAGGCTTATCGACATGACGACCGCCAAAGGAATCGTAAGATATCCCTGAAGAAGCCAAAGCTTTCGATTGGTTCCAGCATACCATACTGAAAATGCAATTAGCGAAGCGGCCGCAGCAAGGAGCAGAGCCGTGTAAAAGCTTTCGTGGTCCAGTATCGGGAAAAAACCTGATGCCCCAACAAGATAGTAACTAACCCCCGAGACGAAAATAGCGACTGCCGCATAAGGCAGCACTGTCCGGACCAACGCCTCGAAAACAACGGAAACTATTTTAGCAGCTTCATCCGAGACGGTAATGACGACCGATATCGGGTCTATCGCGAGTCCCATGTAAACGTCGAGCCGTAGTGACTCAATGGAGTTGCTCGCCCAATGAAAAAGAAACTTGAACTGAAATAATACGAACACGCAACATGTGACGAGCACCATAGAGAGCGCAAAACCGATGAATGACCATAGGCCAAGCGTAAACCCTAGATAGGGTGTGCCTTCCAACGGCACGCGCATTCCGAACCTCGCTGCAAAAAGGGCTGTAGCCGGAGTAGCGAGGAATGCCATAATGACGGAGATGACCAGCGACTTTCCGACCAGAACAACCGCGAATTTGGCGACGTCCGGCATTAAAAGAAACAGATACCGGATCTGCTTGTAAAGCGCTGTGACTTTCAGCCACCACGATGGCGCTTCGCCGCCGCCGATAGACCATTTGCTGTCTGGACCACTTCCATCGCATTCTTGAAACACTTGCATCGACAACCCCTACTCTCCACACTGGATAGCACTCGGAGGTGGAAGCTGTATTAATCGCATTCAGAAGGTTTCCTTATTTTGCAGCACAGTCAATGCGATGATCGATCTAAGCGGTACCTACATCATCCCCCATGCTCGAAACCTCCCCCTCCCCATCATCTTCCGCAAGCCGAGTTCCAACACGATCCGCCGCGCAGCCTGCGGCGTCACATCTAGAGTCTTCGCCACCATGCCCGCGGACACAAGCGGTTCCGCCATCACCAACTCGACCATGCCAGGCCACTTTACTCCAAATAGGGTCGTGACAGGTGATGCGGCCGCCGCATTGATGTCTCCACTGACTTGCAATGGCGCAGCTCAAAAGCGCGACGCGGGCCAGATGGTTGGGGTTTTTCTTCACCCCCGGATTCTGAGGGAAAGCCCGCACACCCGTCAATATGGACGTTCGAGAACCGCCGTGCATAATGCCGGCAGGTTGGGGAATCTCTACATGAACATCAAGCGCGGACTCTTCCGCATCTGGCTTGTCTGCTCGATCTTCTTCGTTATCGGCAACATCGCATTCAGCTATTCCTTTATCCGCTCCGAGCTCGTCCGCGACCGCATGTTCAGGGAGGGCGGCGTGCTCATCCCGGTCAAATGCGGCCAGGCGCGCGGGGAGCTGAAGACGGATTACAAGCTTAGCGAATGGAAGTCAGAAAAGCTGAGCTACGACAGCTGCTGGTATCGCATGGGCAAGTTCCGGACCCTCTTTCCGGAATACCGTGACCTCGATGATCTCGATCTTATCGGCAAGACGTATGATGCGGCCGGTGAGGCCTTTTATATTCCCGAGCCTTGGCAGTCTCTGCAGCAGCGGGCCGCTATCGCACTCGGCTTCCCGCTCGGCATTTTCATCATAGGGTTTGCCTTCGTCTGGGCATTTTCCGGGTTCGCGCGCCCGAAGGCTTCCTGATGTATGGCTATTTGATCGACCTCTACCATGTGACCGTCAAACACCTGTCCAACCTCAAGTTCGACAAGAACAGCGAGGTTCACCGGACGCTGGTATCCCTCTATGCCAGCATCATTGAATTGACGAACAGCGCGATACTAATCCGCGAGGCCGGAGCCTATACCGGCATGGACGTGCTCCTCCGCTCGGCCATGGAAGCTCACGTTGATCTGATCAATTTGGCGAGCAACAGCGAGTACCTGAAGGCAATGCTTGCCGTGTACCACAAGGAGTGGATCAAGCTCGCGAGCGACGGAGTGAAGGGGGAGAACCCCTTCCTTTCCTACTTCAAGGATAACCCCGAGGTGGTGGAAAAGCTCGACTATCACAAGGTCGAACTGAAGGCCTTCACCGACCAGTACAGCATCCCGACCAACTTCGATAAGTTCAAGATGGCGGGGATGGAGAACGAGTACCGCTCGATCTACAACAGCCTGTGCAACGACAGCCATGGCAACATCAGGGCGCTGACGTCCCGGCACTTCCGAGTCCACGACAAGGGCCATGAGCTGGTCATATTCGACAAGCCCAGCCGGGAGGATCTGGCGGCGACGCTGGATTCCTTTATCGCCATCCTGAACCAGTCGAACTACATCATGCACGACTACTTCAAGTCGGATGGAGCGGTGAAAGAAGAGCTGGCAGCCTTCAAGCGACACCGGGAGGAGAGGGGTTTGTCGTGGGTGGATGAGCTGGAGGCTTAGGCTCCATCGCCAGCGAAAAGTATTCGCCGCTGCTCATCCCTTCCCTCACCTCTTCAAGGTAGGAATTATCCACCCCGTAAACCTTCTCCCGAGCCTGGGCTATGATCATCCGGTTCACTCCTTCCACAACCTGGTCTGAAGGGATGTACTGCAGTTCATCATTCCACTTCGGCTTCATGAAGATTGTGAGAAGCTTGTCGGGGCTTAACGGAATTGCCACCTGCCCATCATCCCTCCCGAGCGGCGTCATAATCAGCGGCCGGTCGCATGTCAGGAAGCGCCGTTTAGCGCCGCTGGCGTCGTAGACCATCCAGTCGGCTCCCATCAGGGTCCGGATGACGTTCTGATTTTGAGCCAGCTTCGTGGTTATGATAATCGCCGCCATCTCCGGCGTGTGAGGGTTCAACTGGAGGAGAGCCTCCTCCACCGTCGCCGGTTGGCCGTCCTTCCGGACTTCCTGCCAACGGGCCTCAAGCCGCGCATCAGGCTTCACGAAATCCCGCTTGAGCCGTTCCTTGAACTTCTCCATTTCAGTCGGGTTACGGATGCCGAGGGAGAGGAGGAACCGCGCCCAGATGTACAGATCCTCATCGGTCATCTCCTCCCGTTTCAAGAGTTTGTCCCGAACCTTGGCGGCAGACGTGTCCACCTCCTGATAGAAAACCTTCTCGACGTTCTGCTTTGTCTCTTCGGTCACACCCGGCAGGGTGTACAGGTTCGGGACGTAACCTGTCTTACTTGTCACCCAGCGTCGGCAGCGAATCTCCATGGTTGGCGGGACACGTCCGTACTCTACCAGCTTGCGGTCGTTCCTGCTCAGCCACGGCCGGAGGTAAAACTGCGGAATGAAGTGATGGTCGTCGGTATCTTCGCCTTTGGCCACGGGCGGCCTCCTATGGAAACTTCCTCCCTTATACCACTTGTTCCAGCGGCCAATAGGTAAACGAGCATCTTTGACGAAGCGAAAATGCGCAAAATGATTCCCACTATTTCCGTCTTAATTTTGTGTTAATACCCCTGAAAACATTGTTATTTTAGCTTCAGAAGTTGACAAATCCTTACACCCCGTTTTGGGACAATAAATTGCAACGCGAGCTAAATGTTAAGAGTTCAAGCATAGCATCTGACTCGCAAGCAAAGTCGCTTGCTTCCAACTGAGGCCACTGCTATGAAAATAACAGCGCTTTTCAAGCGGCTCTTCCTTGTGTCCATTTTTCTGTTTGTAAGCGGTTTCTTAGATGAAGCTGGCGGGAAGACGTTCGACATTATGTGGGACGTGCTGGGACCGTCCATCAGATCAGGTGACCATCCCTAAGCGGCGTCGATGTTCCTCGATCATGCGCTTTTCGCGCTCCGCGTTTCGCGCTCTGGCCTCATTGATTCGCCGTTGAGCCGCTTCAAGATTGACCGGCGATGACGTTGACTCCTCGCCGGGAACAGTATCAATCCACCCTTGCTAGTTCAGCCAAATCGTCGGGTGCGGGATGTACGGACCCCGTCTTAGTCAACGGAAGCGGTCGAGGCTACATCACACCCCACGCCCGAAACCTCCCCCTGCCCGTCATCTCCCTTAGGCCGAGCTCCGTCACAATCCGCCGCGCCGCCTGCGGCGTGACCTCGAGCGCCTTCGCCACCAGTCCGGCCGACACGAGCGGCTTTGCCATCACCAACTCGACGAGCTCGGGCAATTTCGAAGACGTCCGGCGCCCTTCCAGCTTTCGCTCCATCAGTGTTCGAGCCAGCGCCAACCGATCGTGCTCCTTCATGCCGATCTCTGCCGCCGACAGCAAACCGTGTGCAATCGCCAGCAGCCGGGTCTCACGATCGCGATGCCGGCGCCGATCGACCGGAATGGTTTTGAGGCCAAGGTTGATGGCCGCGAGATGGGCGCCTGACGTGATGCCCGCCTGGCGCAGGATCGAAGCGGCCAGCAACCGGCCGAGCCAAGGGGCGTGCTGCAGGACGGCAAGCTCGTTCCAGGCGTCCAGGGCGACGATGGCCTGCAGCACCGCCGGCAAATTGTCGGCCTGACGTAAGACGCCACGCCATTCATCGAGCCGGGCATCCTCGTCCCAGTCGAGATCATAGACCAGCGGATCGGCCGGAGCCCGGCCAGGCTTTTTGACTCGTTCGATCGCAGCGTCAGAGCGCGCGAGCAGCGCATCGATAGCTGCATAGTCGACGCCGGGGAGCTCTTGGGCGTCGTCGGCGTTATCCCCCTCCCCTTCCGCGTCGATCGCGATCGCCGGCCGAATTACTCCGGTGGTCGTCGCCTCGTCCGCGCCACCCGACGCGATCTCCGAGGATCTACGCAACGTGCGGATTCCGTCAGGCGACAAGGCCCAGCCGGGCAGCTGCGCCGCAATACGCCGACGGGTGCGCAGGACGTCGCGGGCGATGGTCAGCTCATGGGTGGGTGTGCGAATATCGCGGGTAGCGTCGTGCAGGACGAGGTCTTCGAGATGCACGAGTTCGCCGTCGGTCCACAGCGAGGCGCAGGCGTCAGCGAAATTTTGCCGTTCGAGAAGGCCGGCGCCAACCGGCGAGCGGGCGATGCGCTCGTCGAGACGAGTGAGCGCGACGGCAGCGTCGAAAGCTGGCCGCATCACAACGCTTATGCTGATTTTCGCGAGATCGTAAGCCATTGTATCTACGGCAAATGATTTATTACACGAACTCTATCGGCTTATTACAGTTCTTCATATAGTATGATTGCCAGTTTGCGTAATGACTATCGATAAGTAACTCTTATCAATACTCAAAATGATTATATTTCTCAGGCTTTAAATTTCCAGATATACCGCAAAACATCTTCAACGGCTTTCCCATCCAGCGCCCGTTCCTCAAACAGAGCTTTTGCCAGGTCATTCAGTTTGCTACGGTGCTTACCGATAATCGTCCCAGCCCTCTCAAGCGCTTTTTCCAGCCGCACATGAATGCGCGCTGACAACTCCGGATTGCCATCCAGAACCGCGGTCGGATCGTTGTCCTTTCGGTAGAGAAGCGGATGGACGGCACCAAAACCAAGCGATCTTTCGATGGCAAGCGCAAGGGTGGTTGCTCGGGCAAGATCGCTATCATCGGACCCGGCCGAGCCCGCAGAGACATTGCCGATGACGATTTGCTCGGCTGCGCGTCCCGCCATCATCATGGCGAGGATGTTCTCCCGGTAGCTGAGGGTGTCGCTTCCTGATGCGGAGAAGCCAAGCTCGCTGTAAGCACCTCCATTGGCTGTGTCGATGTTGATGCCGTGGATGGGTCCCAGCTTCAGGACATGATGGACGAGTGCATGACCTGCCTCGTGAACCGCAAAGCGCCAGCGGAGATCTTGCGACAGTTGCGGTCGGTCATTACGGATGGCTGCCTCAAGGTCCTCGTAACGGATTGCCCGCTTCTCGCGGCGCGCTTTAAGACGAGCTTCACGGACGAAGCGTTCGACATCGGCCCCGGTCATTCCCATGGCACGGGTTGCCAAGCGGTCGAGCATGGCCTTCGTCGCTTCTGAGTCCACTGCGCTTGCGTCATTTGATACTGTTTTCATTTCAGGGGCCTTGCTTGAGTGTCTTCGATGCGACGTTGTCTACCGGTGCCGTTGCGATCCGGGTGATCGACGTTGCTGTTGCTGCGTGCGGTAGGCTTTTCCTCTACCCGTGGTCGCTTGGCTTCCATCACGAGAGCTTCAACATCATCACCGAGATGGTGCGCAAAGATTTCGGCAAGCGTCGGCACATCGGGCCTGGGGATTTCGATATGCGTCTCCAATCGTCCGGAGCGCTTGATCGCCTCGTCGATATTGTCTGGGCGGTTGGTGGCACCCACGACAATGAGGCCCTCGCTCTTCACAGCGCCATCGAGCAGTTCCAGGAGCTTGTTGACCACGGCGTTCCAATAGTCGGCATGTTCCCGCTCGGCGGGCTGCCGTTTGCCGATGCCGTCAATCTCGTCGATAAACAAAATCGCCGGTGCCATGGCTCGCGCCTCGACAAAGGTCTTGTTCATCCTGTCGATCACGTCGTTCAAATGACCGCCCTGCAGCCAGGTCGACACCGAGGTGACGATCAGTGGGACCTGCAGACTGTTGCACAGTGCCCGGGCAAAGGTGGTCTTTCCGGTCCCGGGTGGACCGGACAGCAAAAGCTTGGTGCTCATCTCCGACCAAGCGAGGTTACTCGCCAGGTAATCGTCCAGATCCTCCTTGAGATCGAGCGCCCAGTCTTTCGCCTTGCCATATCCGGAGAGCGTTTCGACGGTCAATGGCGGTTTGTGGCCGGTCTCGCCCAGCGCCGGCATTGGCTCCGGCTGGATCACTTCGGCCCCGGACGGCTTGTCCTTTTTCCAGCGACCGTTGCTATCAGTGTCGGTCGGTTTCGGCTTTTCGTGTGAGCCTTTGGGCTTCTCGGCGGATGTGTTCGACGATGCCGATCCGGGTGCCTTGTCGTCACTCCCGCCACCACCGTCCTCCTCTTCCTCGAAGTCAGCGCGATTGCGCTCAATGAGCGTCGCCAGGACATGCAGCACGTCGCGAACATGCCGCCCTGGACGGAAGGCAAGGACCAGATCCTCCAGCGACAACCAGCGCGCATCGGAATCCGACGGCAGGCCCAGCGTCTCGATTGCCACGTCCGGATAAAGCACCTCGACCAGATCGGCGACGAAGCTGCGATCGAGCTTTCCCGTTTCCAGACGCAGGTCGGCGGCGATCTGCAGCAGCGAGGGAATGTCCGATCGCTTCTCCGCGATGGCGAGAACGGCCAAGTCGTGGGACAGTGCGCTGAGCATCCGCCGAGGTAGGGCATTGCCCGTGACACGATGCACACCGGCGCCTGAGAAAGTCATCAAGCGTCTGCGTGTCTCGCCTTCCACGAAGTCGAAGTGATCGTCGTTGAACATGTGATCGGACTCGATGACTGCAAACGGGCCGCCCGGCACCAGCCGGGATTTCTCCAGGAGCCGCAGCACCTCACGCTCGAAGCCATCGAGCGGCGCATGGAGGGTGATCACCGGTGTCACGCGGGTCAGCGTATAAACGATCTCCCGCAGAGAGCGGCCGCTGCTGCGCACCGCACGTGCCAGAACCAGGATTGCAACAATATGACTGACCGATGGCTGAAGGGCTGCGCGATCCACCAGACCGACCGCGTAAGCGCGCCGATCGATATCATTGCCCAACACCCCTTCCTCTACGATTGTGCCGCGACGCGCCCGCGGCAGGACCATGAATTGCGAGGCAAACGGCGGATGAACGATCCCGCCGGTCACCACACTATCGCCACCAGAACCCGGCCTCGGATTGCCGGTTTCCTTCGTTGCGACAAGCCAGTCACCAAAATTGCGCCGGAACCAGGTATCGTCACGGATCGGATCGCCGGTCAGCCTTGTCGTGTCGAATGCAGGGCTGTAGCAGCAGAGCATGTGGCCATCGACATCGACGATCCTAACCGATAGCAGACCGTTGCGCAGTGCGGCCCGGCGTGCCTCGCGGCGGCTAAGATGACGAAGACGGCGAACAAGCAGTCGGGCGAGCTTATCCATTAGTCCGGCCTCCCGTCTCCGCGGCAATAATTGCCGTTTGAACATTCTTCACCGGATCCCGCGGACGCGTCCGGCCACGCCGCCCATTAATGGCAGCGAGCTGCGGGACCCGCGTCAACACACGCTCGCGCGGGGAACGGCGCGACCGGTGAGTATCGTCCAACGAGCCGGTCGAGAAAGACAGGCTCAGGTGTTCGTTCCCGAACGGAGCGAGGTCCCGATTGCGATTCTGCAGCCAGTCGAGCAGCAGTCGGCATGCCGCGTCGCCGCTGGTGGCAAGTGAATTCAGCCGCAAGATCAGAGGCTCCGGCACAAGGCCATCCAGCAGAGAACCTTGCCGGACGAAGGCGAGCGCCAATCCGATCAGTACGGCGGGGTCGTCGCGATCGCTCGAACCGCGATCCACGTCCTCGGCTGGGATATGAGAGAGTTTCGCAGGCTTGCCGTGATGACAGGGCAACGCGACGGTATCGGCCGTGACCGCTTCGCAGACGAAGCCGGCCACAGACGGGCTGTGGGTATCGATGGACATAACTGTCTCCTCGCCGGAGCGCATCGGCATCCGGCGTTCATGGAATGGAATTGACTGGAGAAGCCGGCCACGCGCTTCAGGCGCGGCCGCGATCAGCGTCGTTAGGCTGGCGGCGCGTCAGTGCCGGCGCGGACGGCGGGCAAAGCCGACCCGGATGCGGACCGGTTCGGGCTCGTCGTCATGATCCTCGTCGAAGCAGCCGAGATGGTCGTGACCATTGTCCTCGTCCTGCGCGGCCATCGCCTGCTCTTCATCGTAAGTGCGGGCGGGACCGTTCAGCGCGATCAGCGACTTGCCCAATACGGTCGAGGTAGCGGCCGCGTCCGACACAACCGGAGCCACGACACCGAGGGCCTTACGGGCTTCCGCTTCGAGGAGCTGCTGCACGCGGCGACCGAAGCGCAGGCGCAGTTCGGCCATGCAGGCCGCAACTCCGTCGATTTCCAGCAGGTCGTCGATCTCCGACAAGGCCCAGATGCCGTTGGCATGATCGCTTGGGCGACTGGCGCCATCGACGATGGCAACTTCGACGGTATCGACCATCAAGCGCTTGTGGCTTTTATAAAGCCAGTCCGGCAGCACCATCGCCGACGCCATCATCTTCAGCTTCAACTCCTCGAGCCGACTGGTGTCGCCATACGAGGCGAGCGACCGTTTGAGGTCGAGGATGTAGGCCGTGTGCCGCGCACGATTCACGAGGATCAGGTCTGGCGTATAGCTGCCCTTCGCCGGTGCCTCGCAATCAAGCTTCACGCCATCAAGGCTGGACCAGTCGTTGCCGGACACGGCTTCAAGCGCGGCCTTCACCAGCGGCAACTTCAGCGACTGCGTCAAGACAACGACATTGGGGTTGGCTTTAGCCAGACGCTCGACCGCCTGCTCCAACAACTTGCCTTCCCGGAAAGACACTGCACGGACAAGCGAAGCGATGTGAACGTAGTGGCCGAGGATCTCGTCCTCGACGGGCTCGCCGTCGGCGATTGCCGCAATGGCGCGATCGATGAGCAGATCGAGATCGGCCTCGACTTCGGCGAAGCGAACAATATGCGGATGGCGGCGCAAAGCGGCCGGTTCGCTGATGCTGTACGCACCGATACCGAATGAGCGGTGGGAGAACATCGATGTCGCAGCGACAGTCGAACGAAGAACTTCCCCGGCAGAGGTTGAGAGAGTATGCGTTGTCATAGCCCGATTCCTTTTCGCGAAGGCTTGAGGGTCAGGCCCTTGGTAGCGTTGGCGCGCTGCCTTGGGCCGTTTTGTGTCCGGTCTTCCGAACGACCCCAACCTGGCAGGACCGGCGGGCGGGCTCAAGGACCCGGGAGAGCAAAAAAGAACAAAGCCGGTACAAGGTTAACGGCGGGCTCACGAAGTCCGGCGCGGTGAACGCGTCCGGTGATCGCAGGGGTCGGCCTCAGCGTTTCGCTCGCCATCATCAGGCAAAAGGAAAAGGGCCGACATGCGGCCCTTTCGCGTTTGGTGGGAAGGCCGGTCGCCCTACCCTCGTGCAAACTGCATCTTACGGCGTGACGGCGGGTACGAGTTCAGCCTCGGCGACGTTGTCATCTGCAAGCGCCGGCACCTTGGCAAACTGCTTGCGGTTTCGCGGCGCCTCCCGGCTGACCGTCATGAAGCCCCCGGTCGCCTCCTCCAGCGCCGCGCCGAACCGGTCGATCGCCTCATCCGGGACATCGGCATCAGTCGAGATCTCGTCCAACATTGCCGGCTCGACATCGTGACGATCGCCGACGCTGTTCGCCTCTTCCAGAACCGCCGGTTCGGAAGCCAGAGCAGTTGGCACCGCAAGCGGCCATTCCGGCTTCCGCTCCTTTGACACCGCCCAGCCAAGCACCGGAAGCACATGCAGCGCAAGCCAGTCACGCATGTCTTTCGACTTCGGCCAGCTATCGACACCCCCCAATGTGTAGAGCGTATCGTTAACCTCGGCCCAGCCGCTTCCTTTCGGGAATTTCGTCGGCCGGGTGTTGCGGCCATAATCGAGCTCCGGCTCGATGAACAGCGCCAGGTTTTCGAGCTCCTGGCGGGCGACACGGGCAATGTCCTGGATTTCCTTCGCCAGCGCCTCCTTGATCACGCGGCTTTTGGCCAATGCAGCCTCGATCGCCTGGCAGATTGTGGCGACATGGGCGAGGAACGCCTTCAATCCATCGCGGATCTTGGCCGCAATCATCACTTTCAGTCCGCCAACACCGCCGGTCCAGAACTGATCGTCCTTCCCGGCCTTGTCGCCACCTTCTTCGCTGCTAGCGAGAATGGCCTTCACGTCGGCAACCTGCAGACGCCCGTTCTCCTCGGCGAAGGCAATGGCCGCAGTGATCTGGTCGGTCGTTGCCGAACTCAGATGGAACAGCGCCGTCGCCCCGACCGAGAGGTCGACCAGTTCATCACGGTAGGGTGTCAGGTTGCGGTACACCGCAGTATAATTGCGGGCGCTGCGCGGTGCGAGACCGCAGCGCAGCTTTACCCAATTGTCGAACCGGCCGTCGGCCAAGAGGTCGGCAGCCCGGCTCAGATGATCGCCGAGCTCGAAAGTCTGCTCGGTGGTGCGGCGGCCGAGGTCGAAGATATGGGCCGCGCTCGTTTCGAGCTGTTCGCGCATCGAGTGCCCGATACCGTTATCTTCGTAGGAATAGGCGGCAGTCGCGATCGTCTTGGTGGTCTTAGTGCGCATGGAAGTCTCCGTGTGACGCGTTTACAATGTATCCGACGAGCAACCCATCGGATGTCTATATGATCGCGCGAATACGGACATAATTCAAATCAGAGCAAAACATACACCCAATATTGATTCGAATATAATCTTCATTTTATCGTCAAATTTACAGGCATTATTTCGATCATAACACGATATTAACCATTATAAATCAATATATACAACATCTTCAAAAATTTTACACTACATGATCGATTGATTTTATTTCACGGCAAAATCCAGAATCCGTAGCCGGATAGCCGGCCTCCCACATTTAGGGCTTCACGAAGTAGTCTTGTCGTCACGGAAACACGCGGCGAAGTAAACACGAAGCCAGCGTCTCGCCGTCTAAAGGCGATGCTCGATTTCCACCCGGAGATGGCACATTCCGCGCGAACGGCTGGAATATATGACATGCGACTTCGCGGATGAACCCACCGGGAAGCTTTTTGGTTCGTCGCCGCCTCATAGTCCGGAATGGAGATAGTCCTGCAGGCGCAAGCGGGAGAGGGATCCGTCGGCGATTTCTGTCACCTTGCCCACAGGTCGTTCCGAAGTGCCCGCACGTCGAGACAAATTGCGCTCATTTGATTCAAGGGCCGATATTTTTGATTCCAAACGCTGGTCATTTGATTCACGACCGCCGTTTGGCCCTCGCCAGCTTATCTCGACCTGTCTCAACGTGTCCGCAATTGATCTCAAATTGCGTTCATTTGATTCAAAACCCTAAAAAAACGATTCATAAACCGGGATTTCCGATTCCATGCAAACGGCGTTGTCGCGGTGACAACGGTCTGGCATCGGTAGCCAGAGACCTGATGGGAAAGAGTGTATGCCAGCGAAGTCCGAAGAGATCCGCAACAGCAAACAGCGTGAGCGACAGCAGAAGCTGCGCGATGCGGATCGAAAGGCCAAGCGCCCCGGACGCGACGATGTGGCCCGCGTCGCACTCTACTGGCTCATCAACAGGGCGATCGAGAAGGAGCTGCACGAGGACCTCGAGAAGTTCAGAGCCAGGATCGTTGCGATGCTGGCAGAACAAGGCTTCGACAACCGCCAATCCGAGATCGTTCTCGACGAGCTCATCTACAAATATCTAACGGGGGGCTCGCCCTTCCGCCGCAAGCCCCACTTGCTCTATCCTGACGGCGCTGACGACGCTGACTGACCGGTTGCGTCCGAACTGCAGCCTGCGGTTTCGGTCTTTTGCCCATCAACGATGGCTGCGGGAACGCCTAACGGCGTTTGCAGACTCTACGGCTCCTCCCCCCATTACTCGGTTAAACGCCGTTTGATTCTGAATCGGTTTTCCTGAGGTTTTCTGGATGAGCGTCCCGCGCCATATCCTGGCGCCACCTTTGGCCTGCCCTCTATTGCACTCCGACGGCTCTGACGCGCACCGACCAATTTCATCTCGTTCGATAAAATGCAACCGATCGTATTAAGGACGTGATAGGCAGATTTTCAGATAAAGGCGGCTTAGCAGGGAGCATGCCATTGCTTTCGGGAGCGGCTGAAGTTAGCGGTTCAGTCAGGATGCGACCCAGCGGAAGCCCTTGCATGGCGGAAACTGGTTTTTGATTAGCTTTTGGCCAACTGGGACAATCTTGCAAGAGAGGACTCCTGGCGCGCTCGTGACTCCGATGATCGAGCGTCGTACCGATTTTTACAGAGGCTCTGGCCGGTGCGGAACCGTCCTGCAGAGCATGCCCAGCCTGTGTCACCTTTTCCGTGTGGTGGCTTTACAGGCATTAGATGATGGGGATCGAGGGCGAGCGGAAGCCTGAGGGGTCCCATAGTGGTGAACGCATTCCTTCAATATCCACTCTGGACACGAAGGACCAAAACGTGACCAACATCATCTATCTCGCTTCGGCGATCGGAGCGATCAAGACCTATCACCTGCACGATGTCGACAACGACACCAAATCCCGGCTGCATTCCGGCACAGCAGCCATGGCGTCCATCACGGGTGAACCGATGTCGCGCATCCGCGATGCCGTGCGCCTCCACCGTCATGGCGCTGGCTGGGTAGACCGTCGTCGCGCTCCCGCGATCACGAAGACCAGCCACACTGAGATCTAAAGCACCTTGCGATTGCTGGGCTATGCAGGCGAATGGCACAAGGTCAAAGGTCGCCCGACCCTTGCTGCGTACCTCAAAGCCCGCACGGGCATCCAGCAAAGCCACCCTTCCATCGTGTTTCTGAACAACCACCGCGCCGCCATCAGTGGCGAGCTGTTTTGCGACGTGACCAATAACGGCCTGATGGTCGATATCGACCGGGCACCTTGGCGGCGCAAACCGGTGCACCGTGTGTTCGTCCTCACCCACCGTATCCCCGCGACGCCCATCCCATCGAAGACTCTTCAGCGCGTCCAGCCGACACACCTGACGGCCGAGCAGAAGCGTCAGATCAAGGAACTGGATCGCCTGTTTCGCGAAGCCATCAAGGCGGAGACCGGCGCAACGCGGGTCAAGGTGACCTCCACCGACGTCTTCATTATCCGCCCCGCCGATTCCGGCTGGACGTGGTGCGGGGCGCGCGACAGCGTCGCCGACAGCCTTCTCAAGCTTCAGCAGCATGGCTGGATTGGAGGCAACACCGACGAAGCCGCGGCTTATCGCGCGTTGATGGGTTACTGACCAGCACTCAGGAGCAGCACCTCATCGGCGGCAATTATTGCCGCCAGTACCTGCCAACCGCCAGACCATGATGATCTGGCATCGCGGCGGGGCTCTCAAGTCCCCTGCCGCCGGCTACCATGTCCCCCGCCTTCACCCATTCGAACAGAGATCACTCCATGACCAAAAATGTTTTGTTCTATGCACGCCATTCCGCCGGCGACCCAATCAATGCCTGCCTCGAAACACAGCTCTACTATGGGCACCGCTTCATCAAGGAGAATGGCTGGACCTTCGCAAAGTCCTATGCTGACGAGGACATCGGCGAAGTCGTCTTCATGGCGCAGCCCGGCGTGCGCAAGCTGTTCGCCCACATCGAGCGTGAGACGGTCGATATCGTCCTCTGCCATACGCTGGACCGGTTGTGCTCGCGATTCGATATCGCTAATCGACTGTTGAGCGAACTTACTGGTAAGGGCATCGAACTCTGGGTCGCCGATCCCGGCGAGCGGATCACCGCCCGGAACCTGTCCGACTATTATATGACCGACCGCAGCAACATGTTTGTCCCGAGCGGCCGTATTGCCCAGGTTCCCGACGACCTGCGCGAGGAGAAACACTTCGCCCCCCTTCCATTCGGCTACCGCTATTCTGGCGCCTGCAATGCGGACGGCCAGCGCATCTTCGGTTTCAAGGTTGTCGATCCGGTCGCCGCCGACGTCGTCCGCCGCATTTTCAGTTTGTATGCCGAGGGGATGGCTCCGACAAAGATCGCAGCGCTTCTAAATGTGGAAGGCGTGGCCGGTCCCCGTGGCAGTATCTGGCGCGACGCTGCGATCCGCGGCAATTGCGCCAACAGAACGGGGATCCTGAACAACCCGGCTTACATCGGCGTGTGTAAACAGGCGGGCGACGATGACGACCATTACGTATCGGCGCTACGCATCGTCAGCGATGAACTCTGGGGCCGCGTGAAGGATCGCCAGAATGCCGTAGCAGAGCATGCGGCAGGATTGGCAGGGCGCCGTAATCAGCAGAACTGAGCACGCAGCAGACGCACTGGCCGGCGAAGCCGGCCAGGATTCACGATGAGATTGTTTCAGATGGAACTGCCCCAATGACCAAGAATATCCTGTTTTATGCCCGCTACTCCACCGACCGCCAGCACGAGGTCTCGATCGAGACGCAAATCGAGCTTGGCGAAGCCTTCGTCAAAGATCGTGGCTGGAAGCTGGTCGCAACCTATTCCGATGCCGCGATCAGCGGTACGAGCTACCAGCTACGCCCCGGCATCCAGAATCTCATGTCCCATGTCCGGCGCGAGAAGATCGACATTGTCCTCTGTGTCACCGTCGATCGCCTGTCGCGCGACCTCGAGCATGCATTCAAGATGCTGAAGGAGTGGCAGTATCGCGACATCGACCTGTGGACCGTTCATGGCGCCCAGGCGGTCACCAATCTCGAGATGGCCCTGCGAACCGCCCTCAGCCATGAACTGGTAGAGCAGATCCGATACCGGACTCGCGAGGGTATGAAGATGGCCGTAAAGAAGGGCAAGGCGTCGACGTGTCTCGCCTACGGCTACAAGCTTTCGCAACAGCGCGATGAGATGGGTGACCGCATCCGAGGTTTGCGGGAGATCGATACCGGCAAGGCTAATATTGTCCGCCGCATCTATCAGCTCTACGCAGACGGCATGTCGCCGCGCGACATCGCTCAACTCCTCAACAAGGAAGGCATTCCCGGCCCGCGTGGCCGCAAATGGCGCGATACCGCAATCCGTGGCCATGTTGGCCGGGGCAGCGGTATCCTTAACAATGAGAGCTATATCGGCCGCATCGTATGGAATCGGCGCCAATACCGGAAGAACCCGGAGACGGAACGACGCACCGCCCGCACCAATGACGCTGCTGAATGGGTGCTCAAGGAAGTCCCGGAGATGCGCATCGTCTCAGACGAACTGTGGAGCCGCGTCAAGGAACGTCAGAAAGAAGTCGGCCACCTGTTTGATTTCGGGCAGAGCAATCGGCTGAACGCGACACATCGGCCGGAATATCTTCTGAGCGGAATGCTGGAATGCGCCGAGTGTGGCGGGCCTTACGCCATCTCCGGCAAGGATCGCTATAGCTGCACAAATCGCAAGAAGCGCTTGCCCATCGATGAACTCGACGGTGCCTGCTGCGGCAACAGCAAGACCATCACCCGCCACGAACTCGAAGAGCGCGTCCTCAACTGCATTCCGGTCGCCTTCTTCTCGCTCGATATCTTTGACCGGATTTCGCAAAAGATGGTCGCGCATGAAGTGAGCAAGCTGAAGAGCGTACCCTCCCGCCGGGCGGAACTCGAGGCAGAACTGAACGCGACCACACAGCGGCAGAAAAGTATCATTCAGCAGATTAGCGACCGCGCCGCGGAAGGCCGCCCTCGCCTCCCCGCTCTCGACGATCAACTCGACGAACTGGAGGCTACACGCGAGAAGCTGGTACACGAACGCGCCGCAACGGAAGAGCCGGCGGAAGATTTCCAGGAGAAGATCGGCAAGCTGAAGGCACAGTTCAATCCGACGAATACCGAGATTGCCATCCGCAAGCTTCTCTTCCTCGCCCGCAACGATGGCGACGAACAGGCCAAGCGCCGGCTGATGCCGATCGTGCGCGACCTGATCCACACGGTGGTGATCGGCAAGACACCCGGCCATCAGCCGGCAGCCCTGCAGGTCCATGGCGACATCGCCAACATCATGGCATCGATGGATGTGATCGACGTAATGCAGCAGCAATTCGTGGCAGCCGCTCAGAACGACCTGATGTCCCGCATTGCTTCGGGCGAGATCGACACGGAGCGCAAAAAGAAAAAGCTCCTGGAGGCTTATGCCGAGGAGCTTTTGAAGAAGTTTCCCGAATGGGAGAATTTACAAGTTTCAGTGGTTGCGGGGGCAGGATTTGAACCTGCGGCCTTCAGGTTATGAGCCTGACGAGCTACCGGGCTGCTCCACCCCGCGTCACCAAGATTACCGGTTTATGCCCGGGGAGCGCATGAGGTAATTCCTGATGCTTTAATGCAGTGGATTGATTTCCAGATCCATTGCGGTTTGGGCAGCTCCTTGCCCATTTTCAGTTGGCTGTACGGCAAAAGGGTCGCTTTTGGCGACCCTTCATTCGGCTGGGCCGATGTTTGTTTTCGGATGAGAAGATAATGATTGCCTTTAGCAGACCTGGCAGCGACCTACTCTCCCGCGTCTTAAGACGAAGTACCATTGGCGCTGGGGCGTTTCACGGCCGTGTTCGGAATGGGAACGGGTGCAGCCGCCCCGCCATAACCACCAGGTCGGCTAAGGGCAATCAGATGAGAAGCTGGTACAGGCACTTACCTGTTTGCAGATTTGAACACGTCACCCGCAACGTTTCTTTCCTGTTGGTATGCGTTAGGCACCCATACAGGCCAGAGGCCGTCGCCGGTCGTCCGGCGCCCTCGCGGAGCATAGGCTCCTTTGAGCCGCTCATGCGTGAGCGCTGAACAGATGATCATCGATTTATCGATGAGCATGAACAATGAGAACGATCAAGCCAATCGGGCTATTAGTAAGGCTAAGCTTCATGCGTTACCGCACGTCCACACGCCTCCTATCAACGTGGTCGTCTTCCACGGCCCTGATAGGGAATACTCGTTTTCAGGTGGGTTTCCCGCTTAGATGCCTTCAGCGGTTATCCCTTCCATATATAGCTACCCTGCTATGCCGTTGGCACGACAACAGGTCCACCAGAGATATGTCCATCCCGGTCCTCTCGTACTAGGGACAGATCCTGTCAATATTCCTACACCCACGGCAGATAGGGACCGAACTGTCTCACGACGTTCTGAACCCAGCTCACGTACCGCTTTAATTGGCGAACAGCCAAACCCTTGGGACCTGCTCCAGCCCCAGGATGCGATGAGCCGACATCGAGGTGCCAAACAACCCCGTCGATATGGACTCTTGGGGGTCATCAGCCTGTTATCCCCGGCGTACCTTTTATCCGTTGAGCGATGGCCCTTCCACGCGGGACCACCGGATCACTATGACCGACTTTCGTCTCTGCTCGACTTGTCAGTCTCGCAGTCAGGCGGGCTTATGCCATTGCACTCGACGACCGATTTCCGACCGGTCTGAGCCCACCATCGCGCGCCTCCGTTACTCTTTCGGAGGCGACCGCCCCAGTCAAACTACCCACCATACACTGTCCCGGACCCGGATAACGGGCCGCGGTTAGACATCCATGACGATAAGGGTGGTATTTCAAGGATGGCTCCACGAAGACTGGCGTCCCCGCTTCAAAGCCTACCACCTATCCTACACATGCCGACACGAATGCCAGTGTAAAGCTATAGTAAAGGTGCACGGGGTCTTTCCGTCTGACCGCAGGAACCCCGCATCTTCACGGGGAATTCAATTTCACTGAGTCTATGTTGGAGACAGCGGGGAAGTCGTTACGCCATTCGTGCAGGTCGGAACTTACCCGACAAGGAATTTCGCTACCTTAGGACCGTTATAGTTACGGCCGCCGTTTACTGGGGCTTCGATTCAGAGCTTGCACCCCTCCTCTTAACCTTCCAGCACCGGGCAGGCGTCAGACCCTATACGTCGTCTTATCGACTTCGCAGAGCCCTGTGTTTTTGATAAACAGTCGCTACCCCCTGGTCTGTGCCACCCCTTCCTACTTGCGTAAAAAGGGGTCACGCTTCTTCCGAAGTTACGCGTGCAATTTGCCGAGTTCCTTCAACATAGTTCTCTCAAGCGCCTTGGTATACTCTACCTGACCACCTGTGTCGGTTTCGGGTACGGTCTATAATGGTGGAGCTATTTCCTGGAACCGCTTCCCCGCACACTCAATCCAATAAGAATGTACAAGTTACGCAATCCGTCACTACCACCAGGCCCACGAATATTAACGTGGTTCCCATCGACTACGCGTGTCCGCCTCGTCTTAGGGGCCGGCTAACCCTGCTCAGATTAACTTTAAGCAGGAACCCTTGGTCTTTCGGCGAGGGAGTCTCTCACTCCCTTTATCGTTACTCATGTCAACATTCGCACTTCCGATACCTCCAGAGGCCCTCACGGGTCCTCCTTCACAGGCCTACGGAACGCTCCGCTACCACGTGGATAAATCCACATCCTCAGCTTCGGTGCATGGCTTTAGCCCCGTTACATTTTCGGCGCAAAGACCCTTATTTAGACCAGTGAGCTGTTACGCTTTCTTTAAATGATGGCTGCTTCTAAGCCAACATCCTGGTTGTTTTGGGATCCTCACATCCTTTCCCACTTAGCCATGACTTGGGGACCTTAGCTGGAGGTCAGGGTTGTTGCCCTCTTCACGACGGACGTTAGCACCCGCCGTGTGTCTGCCGACTAGTACTCCTCGGTATTCGGAGTTTGGTTAGGATCAGTAAGACGGTGAGTCCCCATAGCCCATCCAGTGCTCTACCCCCGAGGGTATTCGGTCGACGCTCTACCTAAATAGATTTCGCGGAGAACCAGCTATCTCCGAGTTTGATTGGCCTTTCACCCCTAGCCACAAGTCATCCCAATCTATTGCAACAGATGCGGGTTCGGCCCTCCAGTTGGTGTTACCCAACCTTCAGCCTGCTCATGGCTAGATCACTCGGTTTCGGGTCTAATGCAACTAACTAAATCGCCCTATTCAGACTCGCTTTCGCTGCGCCTACACCTACCGGCTTAAGCTTGCTAGTTACACTAAGTCGTTGACCCATTATACAAAAGGTACGCCGTCAGCCTTGCGGCCTCCGACTGCTTGTAGGCATCCGGTTTCAGGTTCTATTTCACTCCCCTTGTCGGGGTGCTTTTCACCTTTCCCTCACGGTACTTGTTCGCTATCGGTCATGCACGAGTACTTAGGCTTGGAGAGTGGTCTCCCCATGTTCAGACAGGATTTCACGTGTCCCGCCTTACTCAAGGACAATAGGTCAACTTACGTCTACGGGGCTATCACCCGCTACGGCCGACCTTTCCAAATCGTTCGACTTTTCTTCCTATTGCCACTGGCCTGGTCCGCGTTCGCTCGCCACTACTTGCGGAGTCTCGGTTGATGTCCTTTCCTGCAGGTACTTAGATGTTTCAGTTCCCTGCGTTCGCTTCTTACCCCTATGTATTCAAGATAAGATACCTTATAAACAATGCTTAGAAACCCAAGCCGTCATCGCTGACAGTTTGGATTTTCTAAGCATTTAAGGTGGGTTTCCCCATTCGGATATCCATGGATCAAAGCTCATTCGCAGCTCCCCACGGCTTTTCGCAGCGTATCACGTCCTTCTTCGCCTGTGCATGCCAAGGCATCCACCAAATGCCCTTACGACACTTAATCGTTCTCATTGCCAATGCTCATCATTCAGCCAACCATTCTTCAGAACAGCCAACAGACCGGGTTACCTTTTACAACCCAGTCAGATCAATAATGCCATCGACGTGTTCGATCCGGTCACTTTATTGGAGCTACGCCGAGCAGCTCGCTTGTGCCAGATCTTTAAGACCAGCTTCTCGAGATTAAATCCGGGATCGCGCGGTCAGGCAACGATCATCAGTTATTCAT
>NZ_CDRNXD010000006.1:5000-170000 GCF_977018625.1 Affinirhizobium capsici
GGACAACCGAATTTCGGCTGCAACCCGCATTGAGGTGGTGACTGAAGGTGTGTTTGCCCGGATGATTCTGGAGGACCCTGAACTGGGCGGCATATCGGTCGTGCTATTCGATGAATTTCACGAACGGTCTCTGGACGCAGATTTTGGCCTGGCTTTGGCGCTTGATAGTCAATCCGCATTGCGGGACGATCTACGCATCATAGTCATGTCCGCAACGCTGGATGTCGAGCGCATCGGACACCTTATGGATCAAGCGCCCGTGGTGCGAAGCGAGGGCCGCGCCTTCCCCATCGAGATTCTCCACCGTGAGCGTAACGCGCAGGAACGAATTGAAGAAACTGTTGCCCGCGCAGTTTGGGGCTCGCTTGATTCAGAGCCGGGATCGATTCTCGCTTTCCTGCCAGGGCAGGCTGAAATTCGTCGAACAGCTGATAAGCTGGCGGTTAGCCTCCCAAAAGATGTAGTTCTTGCACCCCTCTATGGTGCGCTTTCGCAACGCGAACAAGATCTGGCGATCAAACCGGCTCCTGAAGGCCGGCGTAAGGTGGTTCTAGCAACATCCATTGCGGAAACCTCGATCACGATTGATGGCGTTCGAATTGTCATCGACAGCGGTCTTCAACGTCTCCCGGTTTATGAGCCATCCACCGGCATCACACGGCTGGAAACGGTGCGAGTGTCCCGCGCTTCCGCAGATCAAAGAGCGGGTCGCGCAGGACGAACGGAACCGGGCATAGCCATTCGGCTGTGGCATTCGGGCCAGACTGCGTCCTTGCCTGCTTTTACACCGCCCGAAATTCTGGCAACCGACCTTTCAAGTTTCGCACTCGACCTCGCCCATTGGGGGGTGCGCGATCCATCTACCCTTCACTTCCTTGATCAGCCGCCGCCCGCCGCCTTGGCAGAGGCACGTCAGCTTCTCAAGATGATGGGTGCATTGGATGAACAAGACAGCCTGACCTCGCTTGGCAAACGCATCCGCGACCTCGCGCTCCCGCCGCGTCTTGCTGCCATGGTCATCAAGGGTTCAGAGCAAGGGCAAGCTCTGCTCGCCGCTCGTCTTGCTATCCTGATGACTGAGCAGGGGCTTGGGGGCAACGATATTGATCTCGATGCGAGGCTACGCCAGTTCGGCTACGAGAAAGGTGAGCGTGCAGAAGCTGCGCGTGGTTTGGCGCGACGTATGGCTGAATCACTTGGAAAGCCGATGGACCAAACGACCTCCCTCACGGCTGGCCAGCTTCTTTTGCATGCTTATCCAGATCGTGTGGCCATACAACGAGGCGCGCGCGGACGATTTGTCATGGCCAATGGCAGAGGTGCGGAGATTCCAGAAACAGAGAGATTGGCAGCAGCACGCCACCTCGTCATCGCAGATTTGACCGGACGTGCAGCCCAAGGACGGGTCCTCGCCGCAGCGGAAGTAACCAGGCAGGATATTGAGTCGGAATTGACCCACGCAATTCAAAGAGGTGCCGAAAGCTTTTTTGAGCCGCAGAGCGGACAAGTTCGCGCGCGATCTGTCGTGAGGCTAGGCGCGCTCATGCTGGAGGAATCTCCCCTTGCCCGACCCACAGGCGCGGCAGCGGCGACAGGATTGGCAGATGGAGTGCGGCAACTCGGCCTAAGCGTGCTTTCCTTTACAAAGGAGGCTGAACAGCTGCGGGACCGCATTGGCTTTCTTCATAGGACGGTGGGTGAGCCATGGCCCGCAGTGGATGATGAAAGTCTCATCGCTCGGCTGGAGGAATGGTTCACTCCCTTCCAGACCGGACGAACCAGTCTCGCCAGCGTCGATGCCGGCAGCCTTATGGAAGGGTTGAAATCGCTGGTTCCGTTTGAAGTGCGGCATGATCTTGCACGCATGGCACCGACCCATTTCGAAGCACCAACAGGCCAGAGGCATCCTGTTCGTTATGATGGTGAGGAGCCAGTTCTCTCCATTCGCGTGCAGGAACTCTTCGGCCTGAAAACGCATCCCTCTGTCGCCGGTGGCAAATTGCCGCTACTGTTGGAGTTGACTTCGCCAGCTCATCGGCCAATCCAGACAACGCGCGATCTTCCTGGCTTTTGGGCCGGTTCCTGGAGAGACGTGCGGGCCGATATGCGGGGTCGCTATCCCAAGCACCCGTGGCCAGAAGATCCGGCAAATGCGGCACCGACGCACAGAGCCAAGCCTAGAGGCACCTGAAAATGGAAACCACTTCCATACGCCATGTTCGCTTTGGCCGCAGCAATCGCAGCCTTCGGCTTCAAACTCTGATCTGGCTTCGTTGGCTTGCAGTCGCAGGGCAAACACTGACCGTATTTATCGTGACGGTCGTTCTCCATTTCCAGATGCCCGTGCTGGAAACCGGCCTGCTGATCGTGGCGCTGGCTGTGGTGAACCTCGTACTTGCGTTACGCTATCCTCCCACCCATCGTCTACAGCCGGGAGCAGCTTTGGCGTTGTTGGGCTTCGATCTCTTGCAGATGGGAAGTCTGCTGTTCATGACGGGTGGATTAGCTAACCCATTTGCCGCCCTCCTCTGCGTTCCGGTCATTATATCCTTCGCATCGCTTCCCCTGCGCTACTCCTTGTGTCTGCTTGCCTTTGCGATGATCTGCACGACAGCGCTTTCGATTACGCCTTACGCGGTGCCTTGGCATGAGGGAGAGACACTGGTGGTGCATCCATTCCTTCAACTTGGCTTCTGGTGCGCTATCATTTCCATGATGGTTTTCGCAGCCTTCTATGCCTACCGTGTTTCCATGGAGGCGACGCTATTGGCCGATGCCCTTGCGGCGACAGAGCTGGTCCTGGAGCGCGAAAAGCACCTTTCCCAGTTGGATGGGCTGGCAGCGGCGGCAGCGCATGAATTGGGTACCCCTTTGGCAACCATCAGCGTCGTTGCAAAGGAGATGGAGCGTGAACTGAAGAATGACGAGAAGTTCGGAGAGGATGTGGCGCTTCTCAGAAGCCAGAGCGAGCGCTGCCGCGATATCTTGCGCAGGCTAACCTCTCTTTCGGCAGAAGGTGAGGACCACCTTCGCCGCTTGCCGCTCTCTTCCCTTATGGAGGAAGTCATTGCGCCTCACCGCCAATTCGGAATTGAACTTGTGCTGGTCGAAAAGGGCGAGAAATCCAGCGAACCAGTAGGCGCGCGCAACGCCGCAATCATGTATGGATTAGGCAACCTCATCGAAAACGCTGTCGATTTCGCCCGTGAAACGGTGACAATCACCGTGGAGCATACGGCTTCCATCGTTTCCATAACGATCGAAGATGATGGAACAGGCTTCGCTCCGGATGTTTTAACCCATATTGGCGAACCCTATATGTCCTCCAGGAGCCGGCAGGATGAACGCGCGGGCGGCTTGGGACTTGGTCTTTTCATTGCTAAAACGCTTCTGGAGCGTTCGGGCGCACAACTGACCTTCACCAACCGCGCAACGGGCGCTAGCGGCGCAAAGATCACGATCCTGTGGCCACGCGATGCAATGGATATCAAGGGCCGCGTTTGAGCTAAATCAGGTCGAAGCTCGTATAAGAATGTGAGGAATGATCTAAGGAGAATGAAGATGGATGTGAATAATATGGAGGCGCTCGAGCAAGCCGGCTCCGAAATGGACATTGGTCCCGATGCCTCCTTGCTCCTTGTTGATGACGATGTGCCATTCCTGCGGCGTCTTGCCCGGGCCATGGAGAGCCGAGGCTTTCAAGTGGAAACTGCGGAATCCGTCGCGGAGGGCATCGCCAAGGCCAAAGCAAGGCCTCCAAAATTTGCCGTGGTGGATCTCCGTTTGGGTGATGGAAATGGCCTGGACATCATCGAAGCAATCCGCAGCGGTCGAGAAGACACGCGCGTTATCGTCCTGACGGGCTACGGCAACATCGCCACGGCTGTCACAGCGGTGAAACTAGGAGCGGTCGACTATCTCTCAAAACCCGCCGATGCGGATGATGTCTTCGCTGCCTTGACGCAAAGGCCAGGAGAAAAGGCTGATGTGCCGGAAAACCCGATGTCGGCAGATCGCGTCCGCTGGGAACATATTCAGCGGGTTTACGAGATGTGTGAGAGAAATGTCTCTGAAACCGCACGGCGTCTGAATATGCATCGCCGCACACTTCAGCGCATTCTTGCCAAACGTGCACCACGCTGAACGATCCTATTCCATGTCCTCAAAGCTGCGGCCTGTGGCCCATTCCGCAGCCAACAAGCGTTGGGCAGCTATACGGCCGAAACTGAGTGTTACGCTTTTGCGCGTAGCCGGTGATAGTTTCGTCTCTGGTGCCTCTCGCATAACATAGGCGCCATAACCATCGGATACCAGAAGTCCGCACTCTTCTGGAAAAATGTCCAGCGGCACATCCGCATGGGTTGCGAAAAGCAGGCGATCACTAAAATCGCGATAATCTGGCCACTTCTTATCTGTCCGAAAATCCTCGATGGAGGTCTTGATCTCAATGATCCAGATCTCCCCCTTTGGTGAAAGGCTGATCAGGTCCGCGCGCCGGCCATTGGCGAGCGTCAATTCCGGCAGGACGGCATGGCGCATTTCGCTCAATAAAATTTGCACGCCTCGGCGCACCATCATGGCCCGCTGCGATTGGCGTCCATCAATGAGTGGGCTGGCCGACCCTATATTCACAAGCGTCATTCTTATCTTCCCAATTGCCGCTCTCTGCCTTTGGCAGGCAAAATGAGCGCGAATCATGTGGGTACATCGGTGCATAGCGCGAATTTGCGGGGATTTTCAGACATTCCCTTGAAGTGACAGAGCCGAGGTTGTGAGTGGAGATAGCGCTCATCCGCAGTAGCATCTGTTGCAAAAAGGCCATGCCTCATTTCATTTGTGCAACCGCGAAGAGTTCAACCCGCTCATGGCCTTGCCAAGCTTGGCATTCCCTCAATAAACCTCAATCAGAGGCGGCTTTCAACGCTGCCGTATACACCCCTAGTCCAAGAGAAATCCATGCGCATCCGCACCAGCATGATCGCGTCCGGCCTGGTTTCCATTCTTGCCTTGGCCGGCTGCTCCACGACCTCCTCCGGCACAAACCCTGAAACCAAGGTCGCTGCCGTTCGCACAGAAACCAATCAGATCTTTACGGATGCCTACGGCCCTGTAACGGATGCTGGCTACGCGCTTCCCGCCATTCCGATTAACAGGGTGGATAAGAAGTTCCAGCGTCAGATCGTGGATTTCGATAGCAAAGAGCGTCCTGGCACGATCATCGTGAACACGCGCGAGCGCTTCCTTTATTACATCCTGCCGAACGGCAAGGCTGTTCGCTATGGCATCGGCGTTGGCAAGCAGGGCTTTGCATGGTCCGGTGAAGCTTATGTTGCATGGAAGCAGGAATGGCCTATGTGGCATCCGCCGAAGGAAATGGCGGAGCGTCGTCCCGATGTGGCTCGCTATGTCGAAAAGGGTATGGAGCCCGGTCCCCATAACCCGCTTGGGGCTCGCGCCATGTATCTGTTTAATGAAAAGGGCCAGGACACGCTGTTCCGTCTCCATGGCACCCCTGAATGGGCTTCCATCGGCACCGCTGCCTCTTCTGGCTGCATTCGCCTGATGAACCAGGACGTGATCGACCTTTACAGCCGTGTCCGTCCGGGCCGTGCAACCAAGGTTGTCGTGATCCAATAATTACGGCTGACATCAGTCTCTTCAACGGCGCGCCATCGGTGCGCCGTTTTCGTTTCTCTCTGATATAAAACCGGTTTTGATCGACCTCAGGAAAAATGCGTCGATACGACTGCATCGACGCCCTCCTCAATAGAGTAAATCAGTCGAGAGGAATTATGCCTTTTTCATCTTAGCCTTGGCTTCAAGGCGACGACGGTGAAGAACCGGCTCCGTATAGCCGTTTGGCTGCTCCCTACCCTTTAGAACCAATTCGAGGGCCGCCTGGAATGCAACCGAATCATCGAAACGTCCAGCCATAGGCAGATAAGCCGAATCACCTGCATTCTGACTATCCACCACAGCCGCCATACGTTTCATGGTTTCAATGATCTGCTGTTCCGTCACCAGCCCGTGATGCAGCCAATTGGCCATGTGCTGAGCGGAAATGCGCAATGTCGCACGATCTTCCATCAGGCCGATATTGTTAATGTCCGGCACCTTGGAGCAGCCGACCCCCTGGTCAACCCAACGCACGACATAGCCAAGAATGCCCTGTGCATTGTTGTCCAATTCGCGCTGAACCTCTTCTGCCGTCCAATTTGGCCGCGATGAAACCGGGACGGACAGGATGTCGGACAGTTTGGCGCGAGGGCGAGATTTCAACTCGTCCTGAACCTCCGCCACGTTGACCTTGTGGTAATGCGTGGCGTGAAGGGTGGCAGCCGTAGGCGACGGAACCCAGGCAGTATTCGCCCCAGCCTTGGGATGCGCGATTTTCTGCTCCAACATTGCCGCCATCAGATCAGGCATGGCCCACATGCCCTTGCCGATCTGCGCATGACCGGAAAGACCGCAGGAAAGACCGATATCGACATTCCAGTTTTCGTAGGCGGAGATCCACGCCGCCTGCTTCATGTCGCCCTTTCGGATCATCGGGCCCGCTTCCATAGAGGTGTGAATTTCGTCACCCGTGCGATCCAGGAAGCCGGTATTGATGAAGACAACACGATCCTTTGCCTGGCGAATCGCCTCTTTGAGGTTCACCGTCGTGCGCCGCTCCTCGTCCATGATCCCCATTTTGATGGAGTTCTGAGCCATGCCGAGCGCCTTTTCCACGCGAGAGAAAATCTCACAGGCGAAAGCCACTTCCTCGGGCCCATGCATCTTTGGCTTCACGACATACATGGAACCAGCGCGTGAATTCATGCGGCGACCATTCGGTCCAATGTCATAAAGGGCGATCAAGGCAGTGATCATGGCATCCATGATGCCTTCCGGCACTTCGCGGCCGTCACGATCTAGAATGGCGGGATTGGTCATCAAATGCCCGACATTGCGAACCAGCATCAGCGAGCGGCCTGGAAGCACGGCTGCTGAGCCATCCGGCGCGGTAAAGGAAATATCCGCGTTAAGCGCTCGAATGAATGTATTGCCCGCCTTTGTCACCTCTTCCTGAAGGTCGCCCTTCATCAGGCCCAGCCAGTTGCGGTAAACAACAACTTTGTCTTCCGCGTCCACAGCGGCTACCGAATCCTCGCAGTCCATGATTGTCGTGATGGCTGATTCCACCCAGACATCGGAAATATGGGCGGGATCATCCTTGCCGATAGCCGTGGAAGCATCGATTCTGAGTTCGATATGCAGCCCATTGCGACGCAGCAACACATTCGTTGGAGCTGATGCGGCCCCCTTGTAGCCGGCAAATTGCTGAGGATCGGAAAGTGAGGTTATTTGCTCCCCGCGTTTCACGTGAATCGATCCATCACTTACTGAGAAGCCGGTGACATCAGTCCATTCACCGTCTTGCAAAGGCACCGATTCATTAAGGAAGTTGCGCGCCCAGGCAATGACCTTCGCGCCCCGAACCGGATTATAGCCCCTGCCCTTCTCGGCACCGTCGGCTTCCGAAATAGCGTCGGTTCCATAAAGAGCATCGTAGAGAGAACCCCAACGCGCATTAGCGGCATTGAGAGCATATCGCGCATTCATCACCGGAACGACCAGCTGGGGACCCGCGATGGTCGCGATCTCGGCATCGACATTCTCAGTCGAAACCGTGAAGTCCGGCCCTTCTGGCAGGAGATAGCCAATCTCCTTCAGAAAGCTCTCATAGGCTGCAAGATCAGAGGGTGAACCGTTCTTGCGATACCATTCGTCCAACTTCTCCTGGAGCGCATCGCGCTTGGCAAGAAGTTCACGGTTTTTGGGCGCAAGCTCATGCACGATATTGGAGAATTCCGCAAAGAAACGCTCTGGATCGACGCCACTGCCCGGCAAGGCTTCCTCCACCAGAAACCGGTGAAGTGTCTCATCCATTGCTAATCCGTTCACATCGATTCGGCTCATCGGCGTCCTCCATCATTCGCTTATGTTGCGGTTCTTGCGCGATGGAGGGGCTTAGTCAATGCGGCATTGGTGGGATGGCTCAAGATGAGCGTGCGGAAACCCGCATCGGAAGCCCGTCCTTCGGCTGCGTGGTCAGGCGCTGAACCGGCCAGGGTTTGAAATCTGCTACTGCATCAAAACGGAACTTTCGCATCAGAACCGCCAAGGCAATGACCGCTTCCTGAAGGGCAAAAGTTGCGCCGATACAGGTTCTCGGTCCCGCACCGAAGGGAAGATATTGAAAGCGGTCAATATTTCCTCGGTGTTCCGGCAGGAAACGCTCAGGGATGAAGGCGCGTGGCTTTTCCCAGTAGAGTTGATGGCGATGCAGCGTCCACGGCATAACCAGAATTGTCGTTCCCGCCGCGATATGCACCCTTTCACCAGCCGGGCTGGTCCAGCTATCATCCTTGATGGCGGCGCGGTTGATGGATGGAGCAGGTGGATAAAGCCGCATTCCCTCCTCGAAGGCGGCCCTCACGTGAGGCATCCGATCGAGCCATTCCACAGGCTCGGCACCGCTTTCGACCACGCTGTCGATCTCGGCTTCCATAAGCTCACGAAACTGTGGCGCATGGGCGAGACAATAGAGCGTCCAAGCCAGCGCTCGCGCCGTCGTCTCATGCCCGGCACCGATGAAAGTCAGGATATTGTCTTCGATTTCATCAAGCGTCAGCCCATCGGGACCATCCAGCTCCAATAGGAGCGTCAAAAAATCATCCGGCGTGTTGGCGCGATCCTGTCGCATCTGGTTCTTGCGCTGCTCCATCGTCAAGCGAACGATTTCGCGAAATTTGCCCAGCACCTTCGCGCCGCCTATCCGCGTTATGCGAGGCACCCAGGGAGGTGCTCGCAGAAGATCCATAGGATCGACTCGTCCCATGCGATGAAGAAGATCATCGACATCATCGGCAAAGTTATCGCTGGTGGTTACGATGTCGCCGGAAAACAGAGTTTCAGACAGGATGGCGAAGGCCAGCTCCGTCATATCGACGGAAATATCGAAGCTACGTCCTTGCCTGCCCACATCCTCATACTTTTCAAGAAATTCCTCGGATTTCGCCAGCATCTTGCCTGCAAAGCCCTTGGCATGACGTGGCGTGAACACGGGTGCCATGGCTTTGCGAGAGCGTTTCCACACCGGCCCCTCTGCCGTCAGAAGGCCATCGCGCAAAATTGGCCGCAGAATAAGCTGGCGGATTTCCGACATCTCGTAGTTCTGGGCATTATCCACTAACACATAGCGGATCAGACGCGGATCGTTGATGATCAAGGTACGTTCTGAAAAGAACTTCGAGTCGATCCACGGAAGCGTGTAGGAGGGTTCGCCCCAGAGTTCCAGCGGATTGCGGAACACCGTCCTGATGATATCGAGACGTGACGGAATCGTGGTGCGCGGCTGCGGTGCCGGTGGTTCGAAGGGTTCCGGTCGCATATCCATGGGCCTGTTCTCCAAAGAGATTAACAGACCTCTATATCAGCACTCAAAGAAGCGATTTCAATTCGGACAGCTTCTGATTGACCAACCAGCCGTAGTAATTTTCTTCCGGCAACGCGCCCGCACCATTGCGATTGCGGGCGGCAAGGGCTGCTGCACGGCTAGCGGAGTTGCCTACGTTATAGAGTGTCGCCGTGATACCAGGATTTTTCGAGATATCCATGCCAGCAATGTCTGCATAGTCATCGATGGAGCGGCGGATGGTCGCGGCCATATAGGCCAGCGTCTTGTCCGGGTCCATGATGGCTTTGTAGACGCCTTGCGCATCGGATGGCTCGAGCTTGGGATAGCCGGATTTGGCAGCCACCATGTCTGATTGCATCAAAGCCGTCAGCGGATTGATTTGTCCAAGGCCAAAGGTCTGACCGGCATAAAATGGCTGGAAGAAGACGGCGCTGAACCGATCATCGGGATAAGACTTGCCATCCACGGTCTTGCCGCGAAACGCCTGCTCCCACACCGCCTCACGGCAGGACCACAGGCGATAGGAATCACTGAAGCGGTCGCATTTGTCGAACTGGCTGCGCGACGTGAACTGATCGACAGACTCGCCTTTATAGCCAAAGCGGAAGTTGTCGCCCGCATAGGCCGCAGCCTTCACATAATAGGATTGAAGGCGATCATAAGCATCGACGTTGTAAGTGTGTTCCCCGACAATCGCCCCAATAATGTGAATAGGATCGATGTCATACCGCTGTGCCGTCTGCTTGATCTTGGAGATCAATGCGCGATCGCCTGCCAACAGATCACGGATCTTCTCATACTTGTCGTCAAAGGTCGTGCGACCCTCACGCGTGCGGCGAACCGAAGCGCCGGGAATGCGCGGTTGCTCTGCGTTACGGTTACCGGGCGGCACAACCGTCAGACTGGCAGCTTCCGCGAAAGGAAGGCTCCAGGCAAAAACCATGAGCAAGGCAAGAACGGCGCGCTTCAAGATCGACTATCCTAGGATGTGGTTGTTAGGGCTTTCACTCGGCTGATGTCGCGGCAGCGAATCACACGTAATTGTCGCCATCGACATGATTTAGGTGACCCATACTGAATTAAAGGCTGCGGAGTCGAGCCCACAGCCTTCAATTAACTGTCAGTGATCGTACGGTGCAAAAGGGCCGTTGCACCCTTGCCACGGC
This sequence comes from Affinirhizobium capsici, assembly GCF_977018625.1. NCBI lineage: Bacteria > Pseudomonadati > Pseudomonadota > Alphaproteobacteria > Hyphomicrobiales > Rhizobiaceae > Affinirhizobium > Affinirhizobium capsici. Next base: position 15,630 of record NZ_CDRNXD010000006.1, read on the forward strand.
CCTTTTTGCAAATTCAAAGAATGTAGCGGGAGAGATCCGTATCGGCTGCGATGTCTCCAACATGCTCACGCACGTAGCCGGCATCGATCATCGCCGAGCTTCCAGACCTGTCAGGAGCATTGAATGAGATTTCATCCAATACCCGTTCCATCACGGTTTGCAGACGTCGAGCCCCGATATTCTCAACCGACGAATTGAGGTGCACCGCCACATCGGCCAGCGCATCAATCGCATCTTCCGTGAAGTCGAGCGAGAGTTGCTCGGTTTCCATCAGTGCTTTGTACTGTCGGATCAGGCTCGCTTCTGTTTCCGTAAGGATACGGCGGAAATCTTCCTTGGAAAGCGGCTTCAACTCAACGCGAATGGGCAAACGGCCCTGAAGTTCCGGCAAAAGATCCGAGGGCTTGGCCACATGGAAGGCACCGGATGCGATGAAAAGAATATGATCCGTCTTTACCGGGCCGTATTTCGTAGAAACCGTCGTTCCTTCCACCAGTGGCAGCAGGTCTCGTTGAACGCCTTCGCGGGAAACGCCAGCACCCACGCCGCCATCACGCGCCGCGATCTTATCGATTTCATCAAGGAACACGATGCCATCGTTTTCGACCGCCCGAACGGCTTCACGCTGAATGACTTCGTTATCAATTAACTTATCGGATTCATCCCGGATCAATTCGCCGTAAGATTTGGAAACGGTCGTGCGCACCTTCTTCGTGCGTCCTCCCATGGCCTTGCCAAACATTTCCGATAGGTTCAGCACGCCAATATTGGCACCTGGCATACCCGGAATTTCAAAGCCTGGCATCCCGGCACCGGTATCGGCAACTTCAATGTCGATTTCCTTGTCATCCAGCTCGCCAGCGCGCAGCTTCTTGCGAAATGTTTCACGTGTGGCAGGCGAAGCGGTGGAACCCACCAGTGCATCCAGAACACGTTCCTCCGCCGAGGCATGGGCCTTGGCCTGAACTTCCGCCCGTTTCTTTTCGCGGATAAGGCCAATGCCGATCTCAACGAGATCGCGAATGATCTGCTCCACATCACGGCCCACATAGCCCACTTCGGTGAACTTCGTGGCTTCAACCTTGATGAAGGGCGCGCCGGCGAGCTTTGCCAGGCGGCGCGAGATTTCCGTCTTGCCGACGCCCGTTGGCCCGATCATCAGAATATTTTTCGGCATCACTTCGTCGCGCAGACTTTCATCCAGCTGCTGACGACGCCAGCGATTGCGAAGCGCAATGGCAACGGCGCGCTTCGCTTCGTGCTGACCGATGATGTAACGGTCCAACTCGGAAACAATCTCTCTTGGAGAAAAAGTCGTCATGTCATCCTCTTGGCGTCTCAACTGCACCGGCTCATCAAGCCCGGTCGCAGGGACCCTGTTGATTGAAGGAAATTACTCGGCGTCCAAAGTCTCAACCACGAGATTGTGGTTGGTATAGACGCAAATTTCTGCGGCAATATCGAGCGCCTGACGGGCAATCTCTTCCGCGCTCTTGTCGCTATCCATCATGGCGCGGGCAGCGGCATAAGCGTAATTGCCGCCAGAACCGATGGCGATTGTGCCATGCTCAGGCTCCAGAACATCGCCGTTGCCGGTAATGGCAAGTGTGATCTGCTTGTCGGCCACCAGCATCATGGCTTCGAGGTTGCGCAGATATTTGTCGGTGCGCCAGTCCTTGGCAAGCTCTACGGCAGCGCGCATCAACTGCCCGGGATATTGCTCCAGCTTTCTTTCAAGCCTGTCCAGCAGTGTGAAAGCATCTGCGGTCGCGCCTGCAAATCCAGCAATCACCTCACCCTTGCCAATACGCCGAACCTTGCGCGCATTGCCCTTCATGACGGTCTGGCCAAGACTGACCTGACCGTCTCCTGCCATGATCACCTTGCCGCCTTTGCGCACGGTAATGATTGTCGTCATATCTACACCTGTCGTCCGCTCTGACGGACTTACCAAATTGCCGGCTTATTCCGACCGTTGGCTCTCATGTAAGTGCGTCGTTTGCGATTGCAAATGGCCGAAGACTTGTTCGCCATACATTCGGAATCGTTTGCACGGCAGCGGTGTCACTGATAAGCAGCGTTCAGTTTTCCGTGTTCAGGACGGGTGAGAAAATGAGCGAACGCCGCGCTTCCATATCGCGCAAGACCAACGAGACGTCGATTTCCGTCAGTGTCAATCTGGATGGAACCGGCACCTCGAAGATCGAGACAGGCATCGGCTTTTTCGATCATATGCTGGAACAGCTTTCCAGACATTCGCTCATCGACATGGAAATCGATTGCAAGGGTGATCTGCATATCGATGATCATCATTCCGTGGAAGATACCGGCATCGCTATCGGCCAGGCCATTTCGAAGGCTCTTGGAGACCGTCGAGGCATCACCCGTTACGCTTCGCTCGATCTCGCCATGGATGAAACAATGACCAAGGCGGCAGTCGATCTATCGGGTCGACCGTTCCTCGTTTGGAACGTCATCTTCACATCTCCCAAGATCGGCACGTTCGATACGGAACTTGTTCGCGAATTCTTCCAGGCCCTCGCGCAGAACGCTGGCATTACGCTGCATGTTCTCAATCATTACGGTGCTAACAGCCATCATATCGCGGAAACCTGCTTCAAGGCAGTGGCCCGTGTTCTGAGAACGGCAACCGAAATTGATCCGAGGCAGGCCGGACGCGTTCCTTCCACGAAGGGCACGCTCGTCTAAGTCTCGCAGGAGGGCTCTTGAAGAGTTTTCTCGTATTACTGCCTCCCGGCGGCCCGACAACCGACCATCGCACCACACGCTTTATTGCGGATAAGATGGTCTGGGCGGCGTTCGTCTTTCCCGGCCCCTGGTTGCTGTTGCAACGGTGCTGGCTGTGGGGAATTATCGTTTTCGCCGTGCAGATGTTTGCTGGTAGCCTGATGGAATGGCCAGGGTTTTTCTGGACAGGCTTTTGTGCCCAAATAGCGCTAGGAATTCTAGTTGGGCTTGAAGGCCGTCAGCTGGTGGTGCGTCGCCTGGTGAAGCGCGGCTGGACCCTTGATTCCGTCGTTACCGCACCCGATCTCTCTACTGCTGAGCAAATCTATTTTTCTGGTCCCGCAGGACGGGTTCAGCCACAGACAGTTCCAAATCCGGATTGGTCGCAGCGCAGTGCTGTAAAGCCGGCCCTTCAGGGGTCTGCGCCGGCTTTGGGTCTCTTCGATATAGGAAAGCACTGATGCGGGTGGCAATCATCGACTACGGTTCGGGCAATCTTCGCTCGGCCACCAAGGCTTTTGAACGCGCAGCGCGCGAAGCGGGTCTCGACGCTCAGATCGATCTCACCGATCACCCCGAAACCGTTGCTGCGGCAGATCGGATCGTTCTTCCGGGGGTGGGTGCCTATGCCGATTGCCGCAGGGGGCTTGCTGCAGTTTCCGGTATGGAAGACGCGCTGATGGACACTGTAAAGACGAAGGGTCGTCCCTTCCTCGGCATTTGTGTCGGTATGCAGCTGATGTCTACCCGCGGGCTTGAGAAGGAAACCACCAATGGTTTGGACTGGATTTCCGGTGATGTATGCGAAATGACGCCTGCGGATCCGAACCTCAAAATCCCGCAAATTGGCTGGAATACGCTGACCCTCCACCACCCTCATCCGCTATTTGAAGGCATTCCCACGGGGCCTGATGGTCTGCACGCCTATTTTGTCCACTCCTATCACTTGGCGGCCACCAATTCGGAAGATGTCATTGCCACCACTAACTACGGTGGCCCGATGACAGCCTTTGTTGCCCATGAAAACACGGCAGGTGCTCAGTTCCACCCGGAAAAGAGCCAGAAGCTCGGCCTTGCCATGATCGCCAATTTCCTCCGCTGGAAGCCCTGAACATGATCCTATTTCCCGCAATCGACCTAAAGGATGGACAATGCGTTCGGCTGAAGCTGGGCGATATGGATCAGGCGACCATTTACAATCCCGATCCCGCAGCACAGGCCAAGGCTTTTGAAGATCAGGGTTTTGAGTGGCTTCATGTCGTCGATCTCGACGGCGCTTTTGCCGGTGAGAGCCGCAACGGTTTTGCCATTGATGCAATCCTGAAGGCCACGAAAAATCCCGTGCAATTGGGTGGCGGCATTCGAACGCTTGAGCATATCGAGGCTTGGTTGAGCCGTGGTCTGGCTCGCGTCATTCTCGGCACCGTTGCCGTTCGTAATCCCGCTCTAGTCATCGAAGCCTGCCAAAAGTTTCCAGGTCAGGTCGCCGTTGGAATCGACGCGAAGGGCGGCAAGGTTGCGGTTGAAGGCTGGGCAGAAGCCTCCGAGCTCGGCGTTATTGAACTTGCGAAGAAGTTTGAAGGTGCCGGTGTCGCAGCCATTGTTTACACCGATATCGACCGCGACGGTATTTTGACGGGTATCAATTGGACATCAACGCTGGAACTGGCAGAGGCCGTTTCCATCCCCGTCATTGCATCTGGCGGCTTGGCCTCGTTGGAGGATATCAAGCGGATGCTTCAGCCCGACGCTGCCCGTCTTGGAGGGGCCATTTCCGGCCGCGCTTTGTATGATGGTCGGATTGACCCTGCCGAGGCTCTTGCTTTGATCCGCGCTGCCAAGGGAGAAAAGGCATGACCCTCAAGGCCCGTGTCATTCCCTGCCTCGACGTGAAGGACGGTCGCGTAGTGAAAGGCGTCAACTTCGTTGACCTGATTGACGCTGGTGATCCGGTAGAGGCTGCTAAGGCCTATGATTTGGCGGGCGCTGATGAGCTTTGTTTTCTGGACATCACCGCCTCATCGGACAATCGCGATACGATCTTCGACGTTGTGGCCCAAACGGCGGAACATTGCTTCATGCCCGTCACCGTCGGGGGCGGCGTGCGTGCGGTCAGCGATATCCGCAAGCTCTTGCTTGCCGGTGCCGACAAGGTGTCGATTAATTCAGCTGCGGTGAAAAACCCGGATTTCGTGGCGGAAGCAGCCGACAAATTTGGCAATCAATGTATCGTTGTTTCGATCGATGCAAAGCGCGCCTCCACAGACGGTGAAGCACCTCGCTGGGAAATCTTTACCCACGGTGGGCGCCAGGCGACTGGCATTGATGCGGTGGAGTTTGCGATCCGCATGGTCGAACGCGGTGCGGGCGAGCTTCTCGTCACCTCGATGGACCGCGATGGCACCAAAAGCGGCTACGATATCGGTCTGACGCGCTCGATTGCGGATGCCGTACGCGTGCCGGTCATCGCCTCAGGTGGCGTCGGCGATCTGGATGATCTGGTTGCTGGCGTGAAGGAAGGCCATGCAACCGCCGTTCTGGCCGCCTCGATTTTCCACTTCGGCACCTATTCGATTGGTGAGGCCAAGCGCTATATGTCTGAGCACGGCATTGCCATGCGGCTGGACGAGGGTGCGTGAATGAGCGAGTTTACCCTCAACCAATTGGAATCGATTGTTGCGGAACGCGCCCAGGCCGATCCAGCGCAATCCTGGACCGCAAAACTCTATACTGCCGGACAGGAACGGGCGGCCAAGAAACTGGGCGAAGAAGCGGTAGAAACCGTTATCGCAGCAATCCAGGGCGATAGGAACGACCTTACGTCAGAGGCAGCTGATCTTCTCTATCATCTCATGGTCGTATTGAAGATTGCCGATATTCCGCTACAGGATGTATTGGATGAACTTCAACGCCGAACGGCCCAATCGGGCCTGCAGGAAAAGGCGAACCGAAAGCCAGCATGACGATCGCCAGCCAGCCCATTGAAGCGGATATACCCTCGACGGACAGCAGTTACTCTCCTTTCTTTCTGTTCCGCTCCGAAGAATGGGCTCGCTTCCGCGCTGATACGCCTCTCACCCTGACGGGAGATGAGGTCAAGCGGCTGCGCTCGCTGCATGATCCCATCGATCTGGATGAAGTCAGGCGCATCTATTTGTCTCTCTCGCGCCTGCTCTCGGCCCATGTTGAAGCCTCGCAGCTACTGTTTCAGCAGCGAAATCGGTTCTTGAGCCTTTCCGATCAGGTGAAGACACCATTTGTCATCGGCATCGCTGGCTCGGTGGCGGTCGGCAAATCGACCACGGCCCGTATTCTGCAAGAACTTCTCAAACGCTGGCCATCGAGCCCCAAGGTTGACCTTATCACGACGGACGGATTTCTATTTCCGAATGCTATCCTGAAGCGCGATAACTTGATGGAGCGGAAGGGCTTTCCTGAAAGCTACGACATTGGTGCGCTGCTTCGCTTTCTTTCCGCGATCAAGGCGGGCAAGCCGAACGTAAAGGCGCCGAGATATTCACACCTCACTTACGATGTCCTGCCCGATGACTTCAGCATCGTGGACAGGCCGGACATACTGATTTTTGAGGGCATAAACGTGCTCCAGTCCCGCACATTGCCAGAGGATGGCACTGCCGTACCCATGGTCTCGGACTTCTTCGATTTTTCGATCTATATCGATGCTGAGGAAGACCTCATCCATAATTGGTATGTGCAGCGTTTCATGCGTTTGCGCGAAACGGCGTTTCGCGATCCAAGCTCCTATTTCAACCGATACGCAACCGTTGATGAACAGGCAGCCTTGGATATTGCCGAGGGCCTCTGGCAAAACATCAACCTCAAGAACCTCCGCCAGAACATTCTGCCGACACGTCCTCGCGCCGACCTTATCCTACGCAAGGGTAGTAACCACTTGGTCGAGACGGTTGCGCTTCGTAAATTGTAAGCGATCCATCGCTGACAATAGAAACAGATCGTTAGCGATTGACCCGTCTTAGGGTGAGATTTATACGGCCGCCGTTTTTTAGAAGCGTCGATGTACCTGGATAAATTCGATCCACGCCGTGAAAAGCCAGTCTTCCCTCCCCGCCCAGAACGACGATATCACCGCTTTGTAATTTCACAGAACTGGTTTTCGCTGCGCGCTCCAGCCCGCCGATGCGAAACAGGCAACTATTGCCGAGGGAGATCGAAAGCACTGGCGCTTCAAGATCCTGCTCATCGCGGTCTTGGTGAAGGCCCATCTTGGCGTCATCGGAATAGAAATTGATCAAACATGCTTCCGGGGGCTTGCTGCTTTTGGCGTAGATCGCCCAGAGATCAAACAGTTGCTGTGGCATTTCAGGCCACGGCTTGCCGGTTACCGGATGCGTTTCCTGATACCGATAGCCCTTGTCCTTATCAGTCACCCAGCCAAGCAACCCACAATTCGTCATCCGCACTGACATAGGCTTTCCGGTCTTCGGCATCACAGGCGTGTAAAGCGGTGCTTCGCTGACAATCTCGCGAATGACATCTACCAGTTGCTGCTGTGCGTCCCGGTCAAGTGCTCCAGGATGATGTTCAATGTCGAGCGGTAGACGAATGACTGCCATGATTCACTCTCCGTCTGGACGGCCTCGCATCTTCTTGACTTCCGAGCGGCCCGACTTTTCCTTCAAGCGGCGCTCGATAGCGCCTTTGCTCGGTTTCGTCTTGCGACGCGGTGGCGGTGGCGGTTTGGCAGCCTCCAAAAGAAGTTCCCTCAAGCGCTCCCGAGCATCCTCTCGATTGCGTTCCTGGCTCCGGAACCGATTGGCCTCGATAATCAGAACTCCCTCTTTGGAAAGGCGGCGTCCGGCGAGCTTAGCGGCGTTTTCCTTGATGCGATCCGGCAAGGAAGGGGAGCTCATCAGGTTGAAGAACAGTTGAACGGCTGTCGACACCTTATTGACGTTCTGACCGCCCGGACCGCCAGCCAGCACGAATTGCTCCGTCAGTTCCCATCCGGCAAGGGTCAGTCGGCTGTTGATGATGAGGGGGTCGCTGGCCATGATTTTCTCCGTGGCCTTCTATTCCACAGAGAATGCAAAAAGAAAACCGCCGGGCGCAACGCACCGGCGGCTGTCTGTGTTCCGAGTAATGCTTATTCGGCAGCAGCCAGAAGACCCGGCGCTGCATCGCGCACCTTGCTGTCCACGTGATCTTCGAACTTGGCAAAGTTAGTCGTGAACATCGAAACTAGCTTCTTCGCCTGCGCATCGTAGGCACCGCCATCCGCCCAAGTGGAGCGAGGATCAAGGATAGAGGTCTCCACGCCCGGCACATTCACAGGAACCGCAAACCCGAAGTTTGCGTCCGTGCGGAATTCGGCCTTCTTTAGCTCGCCGTTGAGGGCCGCCGTCAACAGAGCGCGTGTCGCCTTGATCGGCATACGGCGGCCCGTGCCATAAGCGCCCCCGGTCCAGCCAGTGTTGACCAGCCAGCAATCAACCTCATGACGCGCAATCAAGTCGCGCAGCAGGTTGCCGTACTCTGTCGGGTGGCGAGGCATGAAAGGTGCGCCGAAGCACGTCGAGAAGGTGGCTTCTGGCTCAGTAACGCCCTTTTCCGTACCGGCAACCTTAGCCGTATAGCCGGAGAGGAAGTGGTACATGGCCTGCTCAGGTGTGAGCTTTGCAATTGGCGGCATGACGCCGAAGGCATCTGCCGTCAGCATGATGATCGTCTTCGGATGCGGTGCAATGCCGGTGGCAGACGCATTCGGAATGAAGTGCAGCGGGTAGGCGCTACGGGTGTTTTCGGTCAAAGACGAATCGTCGAAATTCGGAACGCGGTTTTCGTCCATAACGACATTTTCGAGAACGGTGCCGAAGCGGCGGGTCGCAGCGTAGATTTCCGGCTCGGCCTCTGCGGAAAGACGAATGGCCTTGGCATAGCAGCCACCCTCGAAGTTGAAGATGCCAGTTTCGCCCCAACCATGCTCGTCGTCGCCGATAAGTGTGCGGTTCGGATCAGCAGAAAGCGTGGTCTTGCCGGTGCCGGATAGACCAAAGAACACAGCCGAATCACCCTGCGGGCCAACATTGGCGGAGCAGTGCATGGGCATAACGCCTTTTTCCGGCAGCAGGTAATTGAGAACAGTGAAGACCGACTTCTTGTTTTCACCTGCGTAGGAAGTTCCGCCGATCAAAACGAGACCGTTGGCGAGATCGCAGGCAATCACGGTTTCCGAACGGCAGCCATGACGGGCTGGATCTGCACGGAAGCTCGGCAGGTTGATGATGGTCAACTTTTGCTGGAAGCTCGCAAGCGTCGAACGGTCCGGGCGAATCAGAAGATTGCGGATGAACAACGCGTGCCAGGCAAGTTCGGTCACAACGCGTGTCGGCAGCGCATTTTCCTTATCGGCACCGCCAATCAAGTCCTGCACATAAAGCGTCTTGCCAGCAGCATGAGCCAGCATGTCCTTCTTCAGGATTTCGAAATGCTCTGGCGAAAACGGCTTGTTGTTATCCCACCAGATCTTGCCTTCCGTCGTCGTGTCACGAACCACGAACTTATCCTTTGGAGAGCGGCCTGTGTGTTGACCGGTCACAGCGCGCAAAGCTCCATCCACCGTCAACTCAGCTTCACCATTGCGCAGAGCCGCTTCATAAAGCTCACTCTCGTTCAGGTTATAGTTGACGCGTTGAGCACCAACCAGACCGAGGGCTTCGATGCCGTTTGACGGGTTATGAACTCCGTGATGCTCCATGACGCGCTATCCTTTGGATCATGTTAACAATTGGCCGAACGCTAGCCATGGTTTCCTCCAAAGAGCAAGAGCAAAATGAAGAAAATATCAATAAAATCATATAATTAATCGATTTAAAGAATTTTTTGCTTTTTTAAATCGTTTAGATGACCATTGTATTCCGCCTCCTTCTAACGGACCAGAAAGGCCTTTTGACTGACCTTCTTCTGCCTACCCCTTTATCTTTGCCACAATTTGTTCCACCTTTATCCTCAAACACACGCTGAACTCGGGCGCGGCCCGACTGGGCCACAATCCAGGAGAAGCGTGACAGTATGGCGGAGACAGATAGAATGCAGACGATCGCCCTTGTAGATGACGACCGTAACATCCTCACTTCGGTTTCCATCGCCCTGGAAGCAGAGGGATACCGCGTCGAGACCTATACGGATGGAGCCTCTGCTCTGGACGGACTTCTTGCCCGTCCACCGCAACTGGCAATCTTCGACATCAAGATGCCCCGTATGGATGGAATGGAGCTTCTGCGCCGTCTCAGACAGAAGTCGGATCTCCCTGTTATTTTCCTCACCTCCAAGGATGAGGAGATCGACGAGTTGTTCGGCCTGAAAATGGGTGCGGATGACTTCATCACCAAGCCCTTCTCGCAGCGCCTTCTCGTTGAACGTGTCAAAGCCATTCTGCGCCGTGCGAGCGCCAAGGACGGCGCTGTTGCAGCCGGTGGCGCGCCGAAATCCGCAGCGGACCTGGCTGCCCGTACGCTTGAGCGCGGCCAGTTGGCGATGGATCAGGAGCGGCATACCTGCACATGGAAGGGCGAACCCGTTACGCTGACCGTGACTGAATTCCTTATCCTGCATTCGCTGGCGCAGCGCCCCGGCGTGGTGAAGAGCCGCGATGCCCTGATGGATGCCGCCTATGACGAGCAGGTCTATGTAGACGACCGCACCATCGACAGCCACATCAAGCGGCTTCGCAAGAAGTTCAAGATGGTCGACAATGATTTTGATATGATTGAAACGCTCTACGGCGTCGGCTACCGCTTCCGGGAAGCTGCCTAAACATTGAGTGGCTGGCAAATTTTTGCCTGCCCTCTGCCGTCAAACGCAAGCGACGGTTATAAAGCGCGAATCAAGCAATGCGCTTTCGGTTGCCTTCAGTATGGGACCGCGGGAAAGGAATTGGCCTTGGCCGATCAGGCACTCCATTCTGACGATGCAGGTGCGGGAGAGCAAGACGCTCCCCGCCCCACACGTCGGCTATGGAGGCATCCCTTTACCCTGATCCGGCGCATTTTCGGCAATGCGGTCTTTTCGAGCCTCACGCGCCGAATCCTGTTCTTCAACATTGCCGCGACAGTGGTTTTGGTCGCAGGCATTCTCTACCTCAATCAGTTTCGTGAAGGCCTGATTGATGCGCGAGTGGAGAGCCTGCTGACCCAGGGCGAGATTATTGCGGGTGCCATTTCTGCTTCCGCATCCGTGGATACCAACTCCATTACCATCGACCCGGAGAAACTGCTGGAGTTGCAGGCCGGTCAAAGCATCACGCCTGTTCCAAACGATGAAGATCTCGATTTCCCGATTGACCCAGAGCGTGTTGCGCCGGTTCTGCGGCGTCTGATTTCACCCACCCGAACACGCGCACGCCTGTTCGATGCCGACGCCAACCTTCTGCTGGACTCACGCCATCTCTATTCCCGCGGCCAGGTGCTGCGTTATGAATTGCCGCCGGTTGAAGGGGAATCGCAAACCTGGTCTGAATGGTTCACCAGCCAGATCAATCGTATGCTTCAGCCTGGTAACCTTCCTGCCTACAAGGAGGCACCGGGTGGCGATGGCTCGATCTATCCGGAAGTGATGAATGCCCTGACGGGCGTACGCGGTGCCGTGGTTCGCGTAACTGATAAAGGCGAACTCATCGTTTCTGTGGCCGTGCCGGTTCAGCGCTTCCGTGCCGTGCTGGGCGTCTTGCTGCTTTCCACGCAAGCGGGCGATATTGACAATATCGTTCACGCCGAACGTCTGGCTATCATGCGCGTGTTCGGCGTTGCAACACTCGTCAATATCCTTCTATCGCTGCTCCTCTCATCCACGATTGCCAATCCGCTACGCCGCCTCTCCGCTGCGGCCATTCGTGTGCGGCGTGGGGTAAAGCAGCGTGAGGAAATTCCGGATTTCTCCGCACGCCAGGATGAAATTGGAAACCTCTCGATCGCGCTGCGCGACATGACGAATGCGCTTTACGATCGGATTGATGCCATCGAGAGCTTTGCGGCGGATGTCAGCCACGAGCTGAAAAATCCTCTCACCTCCCTTCGAAGCGCGGTGGAGACCCTGCCACTGGCAAAGAACGAGGATTCGAAGCAGCGGCTGACCAATATCATTCTGCACGATGTGCGCCGTCTCGACCGTCTGATCAGCGATATTTCGGACGCCTCCCGCCTTGATGCGGAACTGGCGCGATCTGATTCAGCCCCCGTCAATATGGAGGTGCTGGTCGCTAATCTTGTCGATATATCCCGCCAGATTCGAACCGGCAGAAAGCCCGTCGATATTGATTTGACTGTCGATCATAAGCCGGGGACGAAATCCAATTATCTGGTTCAGGGTCACGATCTGCGTCTTGGCCAGATCATCACCAACCTCATCGAAAACGCGCGCTCCTTCGTGCCAGAAAAGGGCGGGCGGATTTCGATCAAGCTGTTCAAGAGCCGTAGCCGCTGCATCATTCAGGTGGATGATAACGGCCCTGGTATTCGAGCTGAAGATATCGACCGCATTTTCGAGCGCTTCTACACCGACCGTCCCGAAGGTGAGAGCTTTGGCCAGAATTCTGGCCTCGGCCTCTCCATTAGTCGCCAGATCGCAGAAGCCCACGGCGGCAGCCTTCGTGCTGAAAACCTTAGCGACGGACAATCAGTAACAGGCGCAAGATTCATTCTGTCCCTGCCTGCCGGGGATGCTGCGTGACACAAGCGCCGGTCAACCTCCATGCAACAGCCGTTGTGCTTGGCAAGCGAGGGATTCTGATCACCGGCCCTTCCGGCAGCGGCAAATCCAGCCTTGCTTTCACTTTGATGGCAGAAACAATCCGGCAAGGGTCCTTCGCCGCGCTCGTCTCAGACGATCAGGTTTTCATTCGGCGCCATTCAAACTGCATCATTGCCAAACGTCCAGCCTCGATCGCGGGACTCATCGAAATTCGTGGCAGCGGCATCGTCAAAGTCCCAAGCGTCGAAGAGTCGGAACTGCACCTTGCCGTTCGCGTCGTCTCGATTGAGAGCACCGAGCGCCTTCCTCCTCAGAATGAAAGTCTTGATTTGCCGCCCTTTGGTGCACTGCCACTCGTGCGAATTGCAGCCGGTTGTCGCACGCCTTTGGCTGTTTTGTCAGCACTTTGGCCAGAATTTTGTCGCGAAGAGCCGTTTAGAGGTCTCCTTTCGCTTGATTTTTGACTTGCACTTAGCCGAGACATGGAGAAGATGGCTTCCCACCGCCGTACTTCCTGTTGCAGTGCAAAACAGACGTCGGTCGTCATGCATAGTGGGGGATGATTTTAAATGATCGGACTTGTGCTTGTCACCCATGGCAAGCTAGCTGAGGAATTTCGACTGGCGCTCGAACATGTGGTCGGCCCTCAGAAACGCATTGAAACGGTCTGCATCGGACCCGAAGACGATATGGATAAACGGCGGCAGGACATTGTGGATGCCGTCGAAAAGGCCGAAGACGGCCATGGGGTGATCATCCTGACAGATATGTTCGGAGGCACGCCATCCAACCTTTCCATATCCGTAATGAGCAGTGGCAAGGTAGAGGTCATTGCTGGGGTCAACCTGCCGATGCTGATCAAGCTGGCAGGCGTGCGCGGCGAAAACGACATGCAAAAGGCGCTGGTGGAAGCATCGGATGCCGGCCGAAAATATATCAACGTTGCCAGCCGCGTTCTCAGCGGCAAGTGAAAGCTTCCATGTCATCCATCTCCCGGGAATTGCTAATCATCAACAAGCGTGGCCTTCATGCCAGAGCCTCTGCAAAATTCGTACAGATGGTGGAAACCTTCCAGGCAGAAGTGCATGTTTCCAAGGATGGAATGACAGTAGGCGGAACATCCATCATGGGGCTCATGATGCTGGCAGCGAGTCCGGGCTGCACGATTGAAGTTAGCGCCAGCGGCCCGGATGCCGAAAAAGCTATCGAAGCCTTGGCACATCTCGTAGAAGATCGCTTTGGCGAAGAGATGTAACAATCATATAAAGACTTCTTTATATCCTTATTGCTAGTTTCGGGTAAGGCTGCTACATCCGCAGCAGAGACGCCTGTGAATTTTTGACAAGCCATAGTGCCACCTGCCGTATGCACTATGGCCGGATTGTCATTAGGCGCAGAAACCGAAACCAGGGCTCTAGAAGTAATTCATGCTTTAGAGCCCGAGCTTGGAGATAACTATGAGCATCGAGAAAGACTATATCGTCGCGGATATCGGACTTGCCGATTTCGGCCGTAAGGAGCTGGATATCGCTGAGACCGAAATGCCGGGCCTTATGGCCTGCCGCGAAGAATTTGGTGGTTCCAAGCCGCTGAAAGGTGCGCGCATTTCTGGTTCGCTGCACATGACGATCCAGACGGCAGTTCTCATTGAAACCCTCAAGGTTCTGGGCGCAGACATTCGCTGGGCCTCCTGCAACATCTTCTCCACGCAGGACCATGCTGCTGCAGCCATTGCTGCTGCTGGCATTCCGGTTTTCGCAGTGAAAGGCGAAAGCTTGACGGAATATTGGGAATATACTGACCGGATATTCCAGTGGACCGATGGTGGTGTTTCAAACATGATCCTCGATGATGGCGGCGATGCGACCATGTACATCCTGCTGGGCGCACGCGCTGAAGCGGGAGAGAACGTTCTCTCAAACCCAGGTTCGGAAGAAGAAGAAATTCTGTTCGCACAGATCAAGAAGCGTCTTCAGGCTTCGCCAGGCTGGTTCACCAAGCAGCGTGATGCCATCCAGGGCGTGACGGAAGAAACCACCACGGGTGTTCACCGTCTTTACGATCTGGCCAAGAAGGGCCTGCTTCCCTTCCCGGCCATCAACGTCAATGACTCGGTCACCAAGTCAAAGTTCGACAACAAGTACGGCTGCAAGGAATCACTGGTTGACGGTATTCGTCGCGCAACTGACGTGATGATGGCTGGCAAGGTTGCTGTCGTGTGCGGTTACGGCGATGTGGGCAAGGGCTCTGCCGCGTCTCTCTCCGGCGCTGGCGCACGTGTGAAGGTGACGGAAGTCGATCCGATCTGCGCGCTGCAGGCTGCCATGGATGGCTATGAAGTGGTTCAGCTGGAGGATGTCGTTTCTTCCGCCGATATCTTCATCACCACGACCGGTAACAAGGACGTCATCCGCATCGAGCATATGCGCGAGATGAAGGATATGGCCATTGTCGGCAATATCGGTCACTTCGATAACGAAATTCAGGTTGCCTCGTTGCGGAACCTGAAGTGGACGAACATCAAGCCTCAGGTGGACATGATCCAGTTCCCGAAGGGCAACCGCATGATCCTTCTTTCAGAGGGCCGCCTGCTGAACCTCGGCAATGCAACGGGCCACCCGTCTTTCGTAATGTCCGCCTCCTTCACCAACCAGGTGCTCGGCCAGATCGAACTCTTTACCAAGGCTGAAGAGTACCAGCCGGGCGTTTACATCCTGCCGAAGCATCTCGATGAGAAGGTTGCGCGTCTGCATCTCGCCAAGCTTGGTGTGAAGCTGACGACGCTTTCTGACGAGCAAGCAGCTTATATTGGCGTGACACCGCAGGGTCCGTTCAAAGCAGAACACTACAGGTACTAATCCTACCTAAATTTTCCACAAGATATAGTGGCCGCGGGATTGACAATTCCGCGGCTTCTTTTTTGCCGTCAGCTCTTTGCCGAAATTTGCGAAGCAGATATTGTTAACTCACTTGATTCGTGGGGTTTGGCGACCCGCGCGAACTGGGATGTCTTGTCGGAGATGCGGCACATGGACGGAAGACAGACCGGAATGGCGATCAATTTTTCTGCTTTGCGCAAGCGGGCGGAGGACGATGTTTGCGCTCAAGCGCTTTCATCAACAACACGGGGAATGGCAAGTCAGGTGCGGAAGAAGGATTTAACCGGCATGCGGCAGCTGTTTCGGACAGCCCGTATTTGCCTTGCGGGAACAGCATTGTCGGGACTGGCAGGTTCAGCTTGGGCGCAGGAGCGCGTTCTTCCCACGGCGCGGTTATTCACCTCATCAGAAGTTATCTTCTCATCGCTGGCGGTGGGCGCTATCGCCGCCGCGCTTTTATCTACCATCTGGCTGGTGCGCCAGAAGGGCAATCTGGAAGCCGAAAGCCAGGAAATGCGCGGCGCGCTTTCCGATGCTCGCCAGAAGATTTCCAAATACGAAGCTCTGATCGCCGATAAAAATCGCCGGATCGTCGTTTGGGAGGCGGGTCCCTCTCGCCCGGAATTTCTTGGTCAGTTGCCACCAGAAACGGGCGCTCCCGCTGAGGATCGTGACTTTCTCGCTTTCGGAAAATGGATGCGAGCCCATTCTGCTGTGGAGCTCGAACGTGCTGTGGAGTCTCTGCGCAGCTCTGGCCACACATTCGATCTCGTTGTGGAAACCCAGCGTGATGAAATTCTGGAAGTTCAGGGCCGCGTTTCGGGCGGCAAGGCATTTGTTCGCTTTATCGCCCTCAACAATCTTCGCGCCGAACTGGCCGAACTGAAGATTGAACGGGAACGGCTGGTCTCCTCCATCGACCTGTTCCAAAATCTCCTCGATGCTTTGGAACAGCCGGTATGGCACCGGGACTCTGACGGGTCGCTCGCCTGGGTAAACCATGCCTATGGAGAAGCCGTGGAAGCGGCTAGTCCTTCGCAAGCCATTCAGGAAGCGCGGGAATTCCTTGGAACCATCGCACGTGAGCAGATCCGTGCCAGTGCGACACCGACATCTCCTTTTCACGATCGGCTCTCCACGGTGGTTCGCGGTAATCGCACCATGTTTGACGTTGTAGATGTGGTTGGCATCGCCGGTTCTGCTGGTATGGCAATCGATGTCTCCGAGGCTGAAGCCATTCGCGCCGAGTTGGATCGTACGCTGAAAAGCCACGCGGAAACGCTGGATCATCTGGCGACACCCGTTGCCATTTTCGACAGGAACCAGCGCCTCCAATTCTACAATCAGGCCTTTGTTCGGCTTTGGGATCTGGATCTCGGCTTCCTTGAAAGCAGGCCGGACCATAACGAACTTCTCGACAAGCTTCGCAGCCAGAATAAACTGCCGGAGCAGTTGAACTGGCGGAACTGGAAGGAAAGCGTTCTTTCTGTTTATCGCGCACTCGATACGCAGACCAACCGTTGGCATCTGCCGAACGGACAGACCTTGCAAGTGATTGCGACAGCCCATCCGCAAGGCGGGGCGACGTGGGTCTTTGAGAACCTGACCGAGCAGGTGGATCTTGAAACCCGCTACAATACGCTGGTGAAAGTACAAGGCGAAACCATCGATCATCTCGCAGAAGGTGTGGCCGTGTTTGGCCCGGATGGTCGCATTCGCTTGTCAAACCCAGCCTTTCGCGCACTTTGGGGAATTACCGAAGATCAAACCAAGCCCGGCACGCATATCAAGGCAATTGAAGCAGCCTGTGCACTCGAATACGAAAAACCGGATGGCTGGCGTCTCTTTGGTCAGATGCTCACCAATTTTGATGATGAGCGCCCATCGCTGCAAGGCACATTTGAGCTTCACTCCGGCATCGTGCTCGATTATGCGGTAATCCCGCTGCCGAACGCGCAGACCATGCTGACCTTCGTCAACATGACGGATAGCGCCCGTGCCGAACGCGCCTTGAAGGAAAAGAACGAAGCCTTGCGGAAGGCCGACGAGTTGAAGAACGATTTCGTTCAACACGTCTCCTACGAATTGCGTTCACCTCTCACCAACATCATCGGCTTCACCGACCTGTTGAAGACCACCGGCATTGGTCCACTGAATGAGCGTCAGGCCGAATATGTCGATCATATCTCCACGTCCTCCGCAGTTCTGCTCACCATCGTCAACGACATTCTCGACCTTGCGACAGTCGATGCCGGCATCATGGAGCTGAACTATGCTGAGGTCGATCTGGATGATCTTCTTGACGACGTATCGATGCAGATTGCCGATCGGCTGAATGAAAACAGCGTCATGCTGGAAATTGTCGCTCCACGGGGCATGGGTGCCATCGTGGCGGATCAGCAGCGGCTGAAGCAAATCCTCATCAAGCTGATCACCAATGCGGCCAATTTCGCACCGGAAGGTTCGACGATCACGCTCAGCAGCTGGCGTAGCGGGCTCGATTTCTTCTTCTCCGTCGCAGACAAGGGGCCTGGCATTCCAGAAGAAATGCTTCCGACCGTGTTCAACCGCTTCTCCAGCGGCAAGGGTGGCAAGCGTACCGGGGCGGGACTGGGCCTTTCGATTGTTGAAAGCTTCGTCAACCTTCACAAGGGCGACGTGAAGATTGAAAGCAAGCCAGGACAAGGCACCATCGTTACCTGCCGTATTCCAAGCGCCATAACCGCCCGTTCCGTCGCGGCCGAATGAACAATATTGAACCGATTGTCCTGACACTGACAGACGAGGCGGAGACAATCCGCCTTGGAGAAGATCTGGCGCTCGCACTTCGGGTGGGTGATTGTCTTGCCCTCTCTGGCGATCTGGGCGCTGGTAAATCCACCCTCGCTCGCGCGTTTCTACGAGCCATGGCGGATGACGACACTTTGGAAGTGCCAAGTCCGACATTCACGCTGGTTCAAACCTATGAGCTTCGCATTGCCGTTGCGCATTTCGATCTCTATCGCATTGCCGATGGGTCGGAGCTGGATGAGCTTGGCCTGGATGAAGCTCTCAATGATGGCATCTGCCTTGTTGAGTGGCCAGAAATGGCAGAGGCAGAATTGCCCGCCCACCGCATTACGCTTCGACTGACCCATCAGGATTCCGGCCGTAGGGCTGAAATCTTCGGCCCGGAACTCGCAGTTGCCCGCATCCGTCGTGTGCTGTTCATCCGCGAGTTTTTGCAGCAACACGGTTATGGCGCGCATCGCCGCCG
Organism: Affinirhizobium capsici; assembly: GCF_977018625.1. Classification (NCBI taxonomy): domain Bacteria; kingdom Pseudomonadati; phylum Pseudomonadota; class Alphaproteobacteria; order Hyphomicrobiales; family Rhizobiaceae; genus Affinirhizobium; species Affinirhizobium capsici. Next base: position 34,239 of record NZ_CDRNXD010000006.1, read on the forward strand.
CTATCTTACCGGCGATGCTTCTCAACGCGCCTATGAGACCGTTCTCAAGGATGACGGCAGGCAATATGTGCTCATGGATTGGCCTCGTCGCCCTGAAGGGCCTGCGGTTCTGAATGGTAAGCCCTACCCCAAGGTTGCGCACATCGCAGAAGATATTCTGCCCTTCGTAGGTGTCGATATCTACCTCCAAGACGCTGGCCTTCGTGCGCCAGAGGTGCTGGCTGCCGACTACGATAACGGCCTTCTTCTTCTTGAGCATCTCGGTTCGCAAGGCGTCCTCTCTCCAGAAGGCGAACCGATTTCCGAACGATATCGTGTCGCGATTGAATGCCTTGCGCATCTTCATGCCGCCTTGCCCGTCCGAACCGAGATTAAGGTGGACGCGGAACGCATCCACGTCATCCCGGATTTCGATCCTGTTGCGATGAAGATCGAAACCCGCCTTATTCTTGATTGGTATCTTCCGTGGCTGAGAGGCGGAGAACCTGTCGCAGAGGAGCTTCTGCAAGAATACGGGCAGATCTGGGACAATCTCATCCAGCAGCTTGGCGAGTCAGAACGGCACCTTTTGCTTCGCGATGTGCATTCGCCAAACCTCATCTGGCGTGATCATGCTGAAGGTCTCGATAGAATTGGATTGATTGACTTTCAGGACGCAATGATTGGGCCGACGGCCTATGATGTTGCTTCACTTGTTCAGGATGCGCGGGTCACAGTGCCGGATGCCTTGGGCCAACAGCTTCTGGAACACTATATCAGCCTTCGTCTTGCCCAAGGCGTTTTTGATGAGGCAGGTTTTCGCAAAGCCTTTGCCATCATGTCTGCGCAGCGCAACTGCAAGCTTGCCGGTCTCTGGGTTCGCCTAAAGGAGCGCGACGGCAAGCCCGGCTATATGAAACACATGCCGCGCACGCTTCGCTACCTCTCCACCGTTCTTCAACATCCCGCGCTTGCGCCTCTGGCCGATTGGATGGCAAAAACCGGTATAGACCTTAGCGAATCACGGATCTGATCCCATGATCATCGAAAATGCCATGGTGCTGGCCGCAGGGCTTGGCACGCGCTTGCGACCGATTACGGACAGCCTGCCGAAGCCTCTCGTATCCGTCGGCGGACGGCCCATGATCGATTACGTGCTGGATTCGCTGGCGGAAGCCGGTGTTAGCAATGTCGCTATCAACGTCCACCATCACGCAGACCAGATGGAGGCGCATCTCTCCAAGCGGCAGGATTTGAACATCCTCATTTCCAATGAGAGACAGCAGCTTATGAACAGCGGCGGTGGCTTGGCGAGGGGGCTGAAGCTTCTGTCCTCCGGCCCTGTCTTGGTTATGAATGCCGATCTCTTCTGGGTGGGAGAGCCAAAGGACCAACCGTCCAATTTGCGCCGCCTGATTTCATTCTTTGAGCCTGAGCGCATGGACATGGCCATGCTTTGTGTGCCTATCGAGCAGGCAATCGGTCACGATGGCAAAAAGGATTTTAATCTGGGTCAGGATCACCGGCTGATACGATATAAAGAAGGTGATTCAAACCCGGTGGTTTATGCGGGCGCCTTCGCCATGCATTCGAACTTCTTGGGTGATGCGCCGGATGAGCCATTCAATCTAAACCGCTACTTCGACCGTGCGATTGAGCAAAGAGCCTTGTTCGGCACCGAGTTGAAGGGGCATTGGATCACAGTCGGCACACCAGAAGGCCTGAGAGAGGCTGAAGAGTTTTTGTCCATCCAGCCGACCGCGATTTGACCATGGAGCGGCACCGCGAAAAACGTATCCTGACGATCCCGCCAGCCATTCCCTTCCTCAGAACAGTGGCTGCGGCTCTTTGCGACGGGCGCTTGTTGCCCAGCTACAGATACGATGAGCAAGATCCGCTCTCACTCGCCAAGGTCACCATCTATGTGCCGACTCGCCGTGCAGCGCGTGTTTTGCGCTCGGAATTCGTCGATCTTCTCGGGGGGCGCTCCGCGATCCTGCCTGTCATCAGGCCCCTGGGTGAAACGGATGACGATAGCGGCCTTTTCGATGTCGTCGCGCCGGAAGAAATGGATCTGGCCATTCCTATCGGCGGCACTCAGCGGTTGCTGGAGCTTGGCCGCCTCATCCTTGCTTGGCGCAATGCCCTGCCTAAGGCCATCACGGATGTTCACTCCGATTCACCGCTCGTGGCGCCCGCCAGTCCCGCCGATGCCATCTGGCTTGCCCGCTCGCTGGTTGAACTCATCGATGCGATGGAGACCGAAGATCTGGACTGGTCCGCTCTGGACAACCTGAACACGGCCGAGCATTCCCTGTGGTGGCAGCTTTCCGCGGAATTCCTCAAGATCGCCAGCCAGTTCTGGCCAACGCGGCTGGAAGAGCTCAAGCGTTCCTCTCCCGCGAAGCATCAGGCAGCCGTCATCAATGCAGAAGCGCGCCACATAAGCCTGCGCGATCATTCCGGGCCTGTCATCGTGGCGGGTTCCACCGGGTCGGTGCCAGCCGCTGCCAATCTCATTGCGTCCATCGCAGACCTGCCAGATGGCGCCGTCGTTCTGCCTGGCCTTGATAAAACGATGCCGGAGGAGCAATGGGCACTGCTTGGTTTAGGCGATCATGCCGGTCGCCCCGATCCTGCCAGCCGAAGCCATCCGCAATACGGTCTGCACAGATTGCTGCGAAAGCTCGCGGTTAGCCGCGATGATGTGCCTGTGCTTGGTGATGTACCGGACGATCTTGCATGCCGTGATCTCCTGCTCTCACGCGCCTTGGCTCCCGCCGAGGCGACCGATAGCTGGAACCGCTGGCGGGAGGAAGCCTCGCCCGAGACGGTTCGCAAAGCCTTTGCTGATGTCTGCCTGATTGAGGCCGCTAATGAGCGAGAAGAAGCGGCGGCTATCGCGATAGCGCTTCGCCTTGCCTTGGAACGTCCGGGCGCGGATGGTGAGTCACAGGCTGCCCTCATCACGCCAGACAGGGGTCTCGCTCGGCGCGTCTCGGCAGAACTTGCACGCTTCGGTATTACGGCGGACGATACGGCTGGCACTCCGCTATCTTCAACCCCGCAGGGGACGCTGCTTTCACTTGTGCTGGAAGCGACCCTCCGCCCTGGAGATCCGGTAGCGATTACCTCTCTATTGAAACACCCTCTTGCTCGCTTTGGCCTGACATCACGGCAAGTGTTTTCGGCGGGCAATGCAGTAGAGCTTTTGGCATTGCGCGGGGGTACTGCCGAGCCCGATATCGCACATCTGCCTGAGCTACTTCAAGCAAGCCTTGCCGAGCAGGACAATGATCGTCATCCTCGTCAATGGCGGGTCTCCTTGAAGCCGGAAGCGTCAGATGAGGCTCTCGAGCTTGCCAGTCGTATGGCACGTGCAGCCTCTCCTTTGAGCGCCGCCGTACGCCCTCCGCTTGCCGATGGGCGAAGGTTGACCGATAGACTTACGCTTTCCGATTGGGCAACGCGAACCGGGCGCGTGCTCGAAGCAGTGGCAATCACCGAGACGGGCGATCTCAGTACTCTCTGGACCGGTGAAGCCGGAGAGAGGCTCGCTAACCTCTTGGGCGATATTATTGCCACGGATGGACAGATCGAAGCGGATGGACCGCAGTGGATCGATATCATCGCAGCACTGATGGCCAGTGAAGCAGTCAAACCAAGAGCATTGAGCCATCCACGTGTCTTTATCTTCGGTACGCTTGAATCCCGCCTGCAGCGGGTCGATACACTGATCATCGGTGCGATGAACGAAGGTTCCTGGCCGGCGCAATCGGTCAATAACCCTTTCCTGTCCCGCAGCATGAAGGGCGATATGGGGTTAGAGCCACCGGAACGTCGCACCGGCCAGCTGGCGCATGACTTCATCATGGCGAATGGCACGCGAGACTTGATCTATACACGCTCGCTGCGCCAAGGCGGAGCACCCACCGTTGCGTCACGCTGGCTACAGAGGCTACTCGCCCTGGGCGGAGACGGCTTGAAGAAGGATCTTCTGGCGCGCGGAGAAGACTATCGGCGCTGGGCGCAGATGATCGATGATACGCCGTTGAAGGAACGCCAACCGCTTGGCAAGCGCCCCGCCCCGACACCTCCTGCCGATCTCCAGCCCAAGAAGTACTCGTTCAGCGAAGTCGCGCGGCTGCGCCGCGACCCATATTCCATCTATGCGCGTCGTATCCTGAAACTCGATCCAGTCGATCCTTTCAATGAAGATCCCGGCGCGTCTCAGCGTGGCACGCTCTATCACCGGATCGTCGAGCGTTATACCAGCGAAGTGGCATCCAGTTCTGGGGATGGCTGGTCTCCCATGCAACGCATCATCGCAGAGGAATTCCAGGCAGCCCGGCTGCCAATCCATATCGAGCAGGTCTGGCGCCCTCGCTTCGTGGAGGTGGCGCGGGCCTTTCTGCGCTGGCAGAGCCGTCGTGTCGATGATGTTCGTGAGACCTATACGGAGCTTTCATCCGGCTTTGAACTGCCGGAAGCAGGCATCAGGCTGACGGGTATTGCCGACAGAATTGACATCAAGGGCAATGGCTGCGCCGATATCATTGACTACAAAACTGGCCTTAGCCCCACGGCACCGCAAGCGCGTGCCCTTCTGGACCCACAGCTGGCACTGGAGGCGGCAGCCTTGCAGGCGGGCGGTTTCAAAGGCCTCGAACCTATCCGCGTGGATGATCTGCTTTATGTGCGGCTTCGCCCCGGCGAACGTTTCACGTGCGACAAGGTCAACAACGAGGGCGCGAAAGAGACGGCCAAGGTAAAACCCAAATCGGCTATGGACCTTGCAACCGATTCGATTACCCAATTGACCGCTTTCGTTAACCGCCTGCGCGATGGAGATGTGGGATACGCATCGCGCCTGATCCCCTTCCAACAGGGGGATTACGGCGGGGAGTATGACCACTTGGCTCGGGTTGCGGAATGGGCAACTGCCGATGCCGAGGAGAGTGAAGCCGATGAGTAGCGACGATCTTCACCAGCTCGGCAACGATCCGGCGCAATGGCTGAATTGGACCGCGCGGCAGCAGGCTCTCGCATCCGATCCGGCAAGCTCCGCCTGGGTTTCCGCTAATGCCGGTTCCGGCAAGACGCATGTTCTAACGCAACGTGTCATACGCCTGCTTCTCTCCGGCTGTCGCGCATCGGCAATTCTCTGCCTGACTTATACCAAGGCAGCGGCGTCAGAAATGTCGAACCGCGTCTTCCAACGATTGGGCGAATGGGCGGTTCTTTCCGATGACGAGCTATCGAAGCGCATCGCATCCATCGAAGGTGCCATGCCTGACAAGATCAAGCTGGCGGAAGCGCGGCGGTTGTTTGCCAAGGCTTTGGAAACACCGGGCGGATTGAAGATCCAGACGATCCATGCCTTTTGCGAAGCATTGCTCCATCAATTCCCCCTGGAGGCGAATGTCGCAGGTCATTTTTCGGTTCTGGATGATGCATCGGCTTCAGCCCTGCTTGCTGAGGCGCGCCGATCGCTGCTGACAGCGACCTCCGTTGAGGGTGATGTCAATCTCGCCGATGCTTTTGCGCATGTGCTCGATCTGGGGGACGAAGGCGGGTTAGAGACCCTCCTTTCGGACATCATCGCAAACCGGACTGCGCTACGTCGCTTCTTTATGTGGGCTCTTGAAAATGGTGGCGTGGAAGGCGAACTTCGCCATGCATTTGGCTTGGACGGGCAAGATGATGAGCAGAGTATCTTAGGAGGGTATTGGCCGCTCCCTGGCTTGGCTGGCCCAACTCTGAGCACCTACATCGACCTTGCTCAATCCGACAAAGGCGGCTCAAAATCCGCAGAAGCGGCTTTCAGTCTGCAACAAGCTATTGCGCAACCGGATTCTGCTGAACGCGCTCGTATCCTGGAGCAAGTTTTCCTGACACAGGCCGGAAAGCCAAAGGCAGATACCTCCCTGTTTACAAAGAAAATGGCGTCAGCGGCACCGGGTCTCGAAGAAGCAGTGGCCCGAGCGCGAGAGCATGTCGTCGCCTGCCGCGAGAGGCTGACAAGGGCGCGCATGCTGCGGGCAACACTTTCTGCGCTAACATTGGCAGCGAGACTGGATGCGGATTACGAAGAACTTAAGCGTCGACGGAGCCTGCTGGATTTCGAAGATCTTATTACCCGCACCGCAGAGCTTTTGGGCCGTGGCGGTGTCGGGGCATGGGTTCATTACAAGCTGGATCAGGGCATAGACCACATTCTGGTCGATGAGGCTCAGGATACGAGCCCCGTTCAATGGAGCATCATCCAATCACTGGCGGAAGATTTCTTCTCAGGCGAAACCGCTCGCCCCGGAACACGCACTATTTTTGCGGTGGGGGATGAGAAGCAATCGATCTATTCTTTCCAAGGCGCTCGGCCTGAGCGTTTCGCTGAAGAACGATCCGGGACGCAGAGACGCGTGTCTCGCAGCGGGCAGATTTTTAATCCGGTCCGGCTTCCGCTTTCCTTTCGCTCCACTGCGGATGTCTTGAGCGCTGTCGATCAGGTCTTCACCCTGCCAGACCACGCCCGCGGCCTTAGTGCAGAAGGCGAACCTGTGATCCATCGCTCGAACCGTGTTGGCCATGCCGGTGCCGTAGATCTCTGGGAGACAGTGGTTCCCGATCAAGCTGATCTGGAAGATGACTGGACGGCTCCTTTCGATTCGACACCTGATCGTGCGCCATCTGCCATTCTTGCAGGCCGCATTGCGCATGTGATTGGCGAGATGGTGGGCAAGCAAACTATCATCGAAAAGGGTGAGCAGCGCTTCATCGAGCCCGGTGATATTCTCGTTCTGGTGCGCAAGCGGGATGCCTTCGTCAATGCGCTCACCCGCGCCCTCAAACGGCGCGGCGAGATACCGGTTGCCGGTGCGGATCGTTTGCGCCTGACCAGCCATATTGCGGTTCAAGACCTGATGGCCTTGGCGCGCTTCGTTCTGCAACCGCATGATGATCTGTCATTGGCTGCCGCTCTGAAAAGCCCGCTGTTCAACCTTTCGGAAGAGCAGATCTTTCTTCTGGCAGCCCTGCGGAAAGAGAGACAAAGCGTCTGGCGGCGTCTTAACGTGCTTGCGGATGCCGGAGACGCTCCCTTCGTTGAGCTACGGGACCGGCTCTCATATCTGCGTGCGCTTGGCAGCCAGCTTTCGGTGCATGATTTTTTTGCCCGCATTTTAGGGGCGCAAGGAGGCCGACGGTTGTTCCTATCCCGTTTAGGCAGCGAAGCGGGCGATATTCTCGATGAGTTCTTGAGCCTTGCTCTTGATCATGAGGACAAGGCTCTGCCCGGACTACAATCCTTTGTTTCAGCGCTGGAACTGGAAGCACCGGAAATCAAGCGAGAGCAGGATAGTGGACGAAACGAAGTTCGCATCATGACTGTCCATGCCTCAAAGGGTCTTGAAGCGCCGGTGGTCTTTCTGGTCGATAGCGGCTCCAAGGCCTTTATCTCTACCCATGTCCCGAAGTTCCGTTTCCTGAAAATTGGAGAGCAAGAAGTTCCAGCCTGGGTGCCGGGTAAAATCCTGACCAATGATTTGACTGCTGCCGATGACGAGCGCCTGAAGCAGGCGGCAGAAGAAGAATATCGACGGCTTCTTTATGTCGGCATGACCCGGGCTGCTGACCGCCTCATCGTCTGTGGCTATCGCGGCAAGCGGGAAAATGACGAGAGTTGGCAAGCCATGATTACCCGCGCACTCAGTGCGGATGAAGCGCGCTGCACGGCAACAACTTTCTCGAGCCCGGAAGGGGAATGGTCCGGCTATCTCTGGCGAGAGGGCGGTATGGTTTTGTCGTTTCCGAAGAGTTTGGACAAGGAAGAGCTGAACGAGCAGAAGCGCAGCCTTCCGCCTGAAGTCTTCAGACCTCTGCCAGAACCGAAGCCGCTTCCACGCCCGCTCGCTCCTTCCGGTGTTGGCGTCATGATTGAGGATGAGGATGGGGATGCACCATTTGTTTCTCCTCTTTTCGGGGAGAAGCAGGGGGCTGACCTGGCACTGCAAAAGGGCCAACTTAGCCACCGGATGCTTCAAACACTGCCGAGCCTTCCACGCCCGGAGTGGCGCAATGCTGCTAACCGTTATCTGGAGCGTACGGCAAGCCTTTGGTCGGCAGAAGAACGGGATGCGCTGGTTGAAACCATTCTCGGCGTGCTGGAAAAGCCCGATCTTCAACCCCTGTTTGACGGCCATGCGCAAGCTGAAGTCTCGATCATGGGGCGTTTGACCCTAAACGAGCGGCATTATGCGGTGTCGGGTCGCATCGACCGACTGGCAATTGCGCCGGATGGATCGGTGATCATTCTCGACTACAAGACCAACCGATTTGTGCCGCGCACGGCGGAAGAGATTGTCTTTGCCCACCGGGCACAGCTTGCCATTTACCGCGAGGTTCTGGCACCCCTTTATCCCGGAAAATCCATACGCTGTATTCTGGTCTATACCGAGGCGGCAAAAGTGCTGGAAATCCCAGCGGCAGACCTCGACAGGTCGCTTGCCGAACTGGCGACAAAGTGAGATAGCGGGATTGAATTTCCCATCTGCGCACCTCACATTGTTTCCAACAATGCTAAATTCTGAAGGAGAGCCTCATGGCTACCGTGAAAGTCGACAACTCCAACTTCCAATCTGAAGTTCTGGATTCCGCCGAGCCCGTCGTTGTTGATTTTTGGGCGGAATGGTGCGGCCCGTGCAAAATGATTGCTCCGAGCCTGGAAGAAATCTCCACCGAGATGGCCGGCAAGGTGAAAATTGCGAAGCTGAACATCGATGAAAACCCGGAACTGGCCGCCAAGTTTGGCGTGCGCTCCATCCCAACCCTTGCGATGTTCAAGGGCGGTGAAGTGGCTGACATCAAGGTTGGTGCAGCGCCGAAGACAGCTCTCTCCAGCTGGATTTCCGGTAACGCCTAATTGGTCGAAAAACTTTTGAACAAAAAACCCGGCCTAGTAAGCCGGGTTTATTTTTATCCGCTTTCTTTATCGCCGTTACGTCGGCGGTGTTCCATTATCGGCAAGCACTGCGCCCGCGAGATAAAGCGAACCACCGACCAAAATGCGCGGCGGTGGACTATCTGGTAACTGACGGTCGTCTATGGCCTTCAAGGCCTCGCGAACGGTGGACATGGGTTCCGCCACCAGACCAGCATCGTAAGCGGATTGAGCCAATGCCACGGGGTCTAACCCCGCATCGCTGCTTTCGATGGGCACGGTGAACACGCTTTCGGCTATGTCAGTAAATGCGCGGAAGAAACCAAGCGGCTCCTTTGTGTTCAGCATACCGATGATGAGATAGAGCGGGCGAGCTTGGCGCTCTTCGAAGGAAGCCATGGCCTCCGCGATAACCTCGCCAGCGCCAGGATTATGACCGCCATCAACCCAAATCTCTGAACCTTTTGGCGCGAGCGAGATGAGTTCGCCTTCTGTCAGGCGCTGCAAGCGGCCCGGCCATTCAACAGATGCCATTGCCTTGTCCATCATGGATTCGGTGACATCGAAACCCGCAGCCTTGACGGCCCGAATGGCGGCAGCGGCATTGGCCAATTGGTGACGGCCGGGAAGACGCGGCAGCGGCAGATCTGCCAGACCAAACTCATCCTGATAGACGAGCCGACCAAACTCCTCGTGACCCCAAAAGTCTTGGCCATAAACGGAGAATGGACAGCCGAGCCGTTCGGCAAAAGATACAAGCACTTCACGCGCTGCATCATACTCCTGATGGCCGATTACGACTGGGCAGCCCTTCTTGATGATGCCCGCCTTTTCGGCGGCAATCAACTCAACACGATCTCCAAGATAGGCTTGATGATCGAATGAAATTGGCATGATCACCGATACTGCCGGATGATCGACCACATTGGTGCAATCCAGCCGCCCTCCCATGCCGACTTCCATGATGACGACATCGGCAGGAAGTTCGGAAAAGAGCAAGAAGCCCGCGGCAGTCAAGATTTCGAAAACAGTGATGGCCTCGCCTGCATTCGCTGCCGCCACGCGACGCAAAGCATCGGCGAGCAGCGCATCCTCTACCAAGCTACCCGGCTTCCCGCGTTGGCCTATGCGGTAACGCTCATGCCAATTCACCAGATGGGGCGATGTGTGAACATGAACCGCATGGCCCGCTGCTTCCAGCAGGGCGCGGCAAAAGGCACTGACGGAGCCTTTACCGTTCGTGCCTGCAACATGAATCATAGGTGGCAGGCGGTTTTGCGGATTGCCAAGCACTTCGAGCAGCCGGCGCATCCGTCCCAAGGTCATATCGAAACCTTTGGGGTGCAGGGTCATCAGCTCGTTAATGACCTGTTCTGCCTTGCTAAGGGCGACGTCGTTCATGGCAATCCCTAGGCTCGAAATAGTAAGATTGCCGAGCCTGTCCGGTTCGGCAATCGCTGATTACTTCTATGTAGTTTAACCTTGATCAGGCCGTCTTTGCGAGTACTTGCTCGGAATTGGCAGGCTGCTTCAGCATGATCTTGAGCAGCGAAGCAATCGTCGGCGCAAGATCGTGGCGCTTGACCACCATATCGACCATGCCGTGCTCCAGCAGATATTCAGCTGTCTGGAAGCCTTCCGGCAGCTTTTCGCGAAGGGTTTGTTCAATCACGCGCTTGCCAGCAAAGCCTATTTCCGCACCAGGCTCAGCAATGTGTACATCGCCTAGCATGGCGTAAGAGGCTGTGACGCCGCCAGTGGTCGGATTGGTCAGCACAACAATATAGGGCAGACCAGCTTCCTTCAGCATGTTCACCGCCACAGTCGTCCGCGGGAGCTGCATGAGAGAAAGGATGCCTTCCTGCATGCGCGCGCCACCGGATGCCGGGAAAATGATCAGCGGGCAACGCTCCGCAAGCGCCCGCTCGCAAGCCTTCACAATTGCTTCGCCGGCCGCCATACCAAGCGAACCGCCAATAAAGTTGAACTCATGCACAACAGCGACAAGCTTGACGCCCCGCATCTTGCCGAGCCCGGCGAGAATGGTGTCTTCCTGTTCGGTCTTTAGGCGGCTGTCTTTCAGACGGTCGCTATACTTTTTGGAATCGCGGAACTTTAGCGGGTCCTGAGCGACCTTCGGCTGCGGCAGGTTTTCATAAACGCCACCGTCGAACAGATCTTCCAAACGCGCCTTTGCAGGCATCTTCATATGGAAGCCGGAGGCGGGGATGACCCATTTGTTTTCTTCGAGATCCTTGTGGAAAACCATCTCGCCCGTTTCCGGGCATTTGATCCAGAGGTTTTCCGGCACTTCCCGGCGGCCCAGCATGGAATTGATCCGGGGGCGCACATAGTTGGTGATCCAGTTCACTGGCAGAACTCCTGATTGACGCTCGTCAATGTGGTGATGTTACTCGGCAGCAACAAGGCGCGCCGCGCGGACGCCGCTTGCCAGCCCGCGAACGAGCGTGGAGACGGCGGAGATAGTATGTTCAGTGGCTTTGCCATCCGCCGTGAGGCTTCCGGCCACTTGCGCCACAATGGCGGAGCCGACAACCACGCCATCCGCTGCGGCACCGATAGCCTTGGCATGATCGGCTGTTTTGACGCCAAAGCCAACACAAACGGGAAGGTCCGTATGCGCCTTGATGCGGCGGACAGCGCCTTCAATCTTGCTCAAATCCGGCAAGGCAGAGCCGGTGATGCCGTTCATCGAGACATAATACACAAAGCCGGAAGTGTGACGCAAAACTGTTGGGAGACGGCGGTCATCCGTTGTGGGCGTTGCCAGACGAATAAAATTGATGCCCTTGGCGATAGCTGGCAAGCATAGTTCATCATCCATTTCCGGTGGCAGATCAACCACGATCAATCCATCGATACCCGCTTCCACGGCAGCATCGAGGAAGGTCTCGACGCCCATATTGTAGATTGGGTTGTAGTAACCCATCAGGACAATCGGCGTATCCTGATCATCCTCGCGGAATTCACGCGCCAGATCCAGCGTTTTCAGCAGGGTCTGTCCACCGATCAGCGCGCGGTGACCAGCAAGCTGGATGGCTGGGCCATCTGCCATAGGATCGGAAAACGGCATTCCAAGCTCGATCACATCCGCACCAGCGGCAGGTAGCGCCTTCATGATACCAAGAGATGTCTCATAATCAGGATCGCCACCCATGAAATAGGTGATGAGTGCGGGACGACCTTCAGCCTTCAGATCCGCAAACCGCTTTTTCATACGTTCAGTCATGATCAGAGGCCCATTCCGAGAATTTTGCCGACAGTGAAGATGTCCTTGTCGCCACGGCCACAAAGGTTCATGAGGATGATCTGGTCCTTGTCCATCTTCGGTGCACGCTTGATCACCTCAGCCAAGGCATGGCTTGGCTCAAGTGCAGGGATAATGCCTTCCGTGCGGGTCAGCAGCTGGAATGCTTCCAGCGCTTCGTCATCCTTGATCGGTACATATTCAACACGACCGATATCCTTCAGCCAGGAATGCTCAGGCCCAATGCCGGGATAATCGAGACCAGCTGAGATGGAGTGACCCTCCGTGATCTGACCGTCATTATCTTGGAGCAGATAGGTGCGGTTACCATGGAGAACTCCAGGGCGACCAGCAGTCAACGACGCACAGTGCTCATCACCTTCAAGACCCTTACCGCCAGCTTCGACGCCGACGATACGGACGGACTCGTCATCCAGGAAAGGATGGAAAAGGCCGATAGCGTTCGAACCACCGCCAACAGCGGCAACCAGCATATCGGGAAGACGTCCTTCAACGGCCATCATCTGCTCACGCGCTTCCTTACCGATCACTGACTGGAACTCGCGCACCATCTCTGGATAAGGATGCGGACCTGCTGCCGTGCCGATGATGTAATAGGTGTCCTCGACGTTGGTCACCCAATCGCGAAGCGCTTCATTCATGGCATCCTTCAGCGTTCCGTGACCTGCAGTCACTGGCTTCACCTCGGCACCGAGCAGCTTCATGCGGAAAACATTCGGTGCCTGACGTTCAACATCCGTTGCGCCCATATAAACAACACAGGGCAGACCGAAGCGAGCAGCAACCGTCGCGGATGCCACGCCATGCTGACCGGCACCGGTTTCCGCGATGATGCGTTTCTTGCCCATGCGCTTGGCAAGCAGAATCTGGCCAATGCAGTTGTTGATCTTGTGGCTGCCGGTGTGATTCAACTCATCGCGCTTGAAGTAGATCTTCGCGCCACCGAGTTCGGCAGTCAGACGCTCTGCAAAATAGAGCGGGCTCGGCCGACCGATGTAATGCGTGCCCAGATGCGCCAGTTCGGCCTGAAACTCGGGATCAGTCTTGGCCTTATTCCATTCATCCTGAAGATCGAGAATAAGCGGCATCAGGGTTTCAGCTACGAAGCGACCGCCATAGATGCCGAAGCGGCCATCTTCATCGGGGCCCGCCCGGAACGAATTCGGTTTCATCGGCTGGTTCACTGGGTTACTCCCTCTGATGCATTCGCCTGCCAATTTTCGATTGCATCGAAAAAAGCGTTCATCTTGTTCAGGTCCTTCACGCCTGGTGCGCTTTCGACACCGGATGAAATATCAATGCCGGGAGCACGCGTCATGCTCAGTGCCTGACCGACATTATCCTTATTCAGCCCACCGGAAAGCATGTAATCCACGCCTTCGTCAAGCGCAGCCATCAGGCTCCAATCAAAGGAAACTCCGTTCCCACCGGGAAGTTCGGAACCAGCAGGTGGCTTGGCATCGAAAAGAAAGCGATCAGCCAACCCATCGTAACTTCCGATCTGGCCGAGATCTTCGGAACTTCTGACAGAAAACGCCTTCATAACCGGAAGCCCGAACACAGCTTTGATGTTCAAGACCCGCTCTGGGCTTTCATGACCATGCAGTTGAAGTATGTCGGGTTTGAGGAAGGAGATGATTTCTTCAAGTTCCTCATTATCTGCATCGACAGTCACCGCCACAATCTTCGCATTGCCACGAACGCGATCAGCCAGCGTTCCTGCAGTCAAAGGATCGATATGACGCGGGCTCTTCTCAAAGAAGATGAAACCGATGTGGCTTGCACCCCGTTGCACGGCAAGGTCCACTGCCTCGGCTGTTTTCAATCCGCAGATTTTGATGTCAGGTTTCATGAACGCGAAGTGACATGAATTGGGCTCGGAGTCGAGCAAAATAGGTTGAACAGCCCTGCCCTGCATGGGATCTCGCGACCTCCTAACGGAGCTTCAGGCTTCTTGGATCAGGAGAAATCCAGTGCGTGAAGCTGCGATCCGTTTGCCTTTAGCCATCGCCGTGCCTCTTCGGTGCGCGGGCAGAGCTTCTGGCACAATGCCCAGAAACGAGGACCGTGGTTCATTTCCTTAAGGTGGGCGACCTCGTGTGCCGCCAGATAGTCAATGACGAAGGGTGGGGCCATTACGATCCGCCAGGAAAAGCTCAAGGCTCCATCCCATGTACAGGAGCCCCACCGGCTGCGCGTATCTTTCATAGTAATGGAGCGAACAGACCTGCCGATGGACGCGGCATGGGCAAACGCCAATCTTTCCAGATCGGCCTTGGCTTCCTTTTTAAGGAATGCCGCCAGCCGCCTTGGCAGGTGCTCCTCCAGCCCGCTGACCTGCAATACGGGACCGTCATCACGCTCAACAATTTGAGTAAGGCCACGAATTGCGCCCGTATGAACAATGCGGTGGGAAAGGCCACGAATAGCGATATGACCACCGACGCAAAGTCCATCGTGATGTTCGAACTTAGAAAGCTTCTTTCTCAGCCACTCGTCGTGACGATCCAGGAAGCTGTCGATCTCCAGAGACTTGAGACCGCGCGGCACTGTCAACTTGAGGCCCCGTCCGCCTGCATCGATGCGAAGTGTAATTCGCGTCGCGCTGGCATGTTCCCGAATAGTGAGCGGCAGCGACCGCTCGCCGACACGAAGCACCCTCTCCTCCTTTTTCAGAGGCTTGGGTTTGGTTCGAACCGGCTTTCTCAGGATGGTGAGCATAGGCGTCATTTAAAACTGATTCGCCACTTCACCAAGTCCTACCCTCCAGGTGGTTGCGCGTATTTGAAGTAGAACCGGCGCCACAGGGGCGCCGGGGAATGTCGCTGAGATCTCAAACCGTGGGATACTGACCCTCAGACCCGCGATTGTTGCGTTCGCGCATGAAGCGATCAAATTCTTCCTGATCCTTTGCGCGGCGAAGTTCGCGCAGATAGCTGTCGAATTCCTCGCGCATCTCCTCCAGCTTCCGGCGCTGTTCTTCCATGCGATCGAGTTCGGCCTTGCGCCAATCATCGAATGCAACATTGCCGGTTGAGAATGGCGTGCTGTAGCGACGACCGGACCTGCGGAAATTGGAAAATAGTCCATCAGCGCGTTCGTTCGCATTACGTTTGAAATCACGTAAACGATCGCCGAACAGTATGTAGGCAAGCATGGCCAGGCCAAGCGGCCAGAAGACCACAAAACCCAGCACCATGAGAGCGATGGTCGCTGGCGTCCAATCCGGACGTATCAATGCTGACTGGTTCATGGGGGCATTACCTCGTTCGTAAAAAGGCTCGCATCATGCGTCCTTCGATAATTCGATGTGGTAAGCCCATATCGGCGCTTCAAGAACAGGCACCCCTGATTTGCCGAAGTGTCTGTTCTCATTTTCTGAAATTGCCGTGATCAGCCGGCTTTACCGCCTCTAATGACCCGTGGAGCCGGGTTCTTTCGAACGGCCTTGGAATGCTCACGGGTAAAGGCGAGAATACGCGGCGCGATTTCCTTGCGGAAACGCGAACCATTGAACACGCCGTAATGCCCAACATCCGGCTGGACATAATGTAGACGCTTATTGTCCGGGATATTGGTGCAAATGGTCTGCGCGGCGTGGGTTTGACCAACGCCGGAAATATCGTCGTTTTCACCTTCAATGGTTAAAAGAGCGACATTGTGAATTGCCTTCGTGTCCACCGACGTGCTCCGGTGCATCATCGTGCCCTTTGGGAGGGCATGCTGAATGAACACTGTGTCGACCGTCTGCAGATAGAATTCAGCCGTCAGATCCATGACTGCCAGATATTCATCGTAGAAATCGCGATGCTTCTCCGCCGATTCACCGTCGTTTTTCACAAGGTGCTGGAAAAAGTCCTTATGCGCCATCAGGTGGCGATCAAGGTTCATGGACATGAAGCCGGACAGTTGCAGGAAACCGGGATAAACCGGACGCATGAAGCCTGCCTGAGGCCAAGGAACAGTCATAATGACATTGTCCTTAAACCATTTCAGCGGACGCTCCTGCGCAAGCTGATTAACAGCCGTAGGGTTGATGCGTGTGTCGATCGGCCCGCCCATGAGGATCATTGACGAAGGTACAAACGGATCATCAGCCGCTTCCATGACAGCAACTGCCGCCAGTACAGGAACGGACGGCTGACATACGGCGACTACATGCGTATCGGGGCCGAGGTGATGGAGCATGTCGATAATGTAATCGATGTAGTCATCCAGATCGAAAGTGCCGTCCGTGATTGGAACGGTGCGCGCATCTTTCCAGTCGGTGATGTAGACATCCGCACCCTGCATCAGCGCTTCCACCGTACCCCGAAGCAGGGTTGCATAGTGGCCTGACATTGGAGCGACGATCAGGATCTTTTGATCTGCTGGGCGGCTTGCAGGCAGCGCTCGCTCAAAATGCAAGAGATTGCAGAAGGGTTTGGACCAGACCACTTTCTCCGTGACCTTGACGGGATGCCCGTCCACCGTCGTGGTAGGCAGGTTGAATTCCGGCTTCCCATAGCGACGGGTTGCGCGCTCGAACACTTCCAGACTCGCTGACAAAGTTCGCCCGAACGTGGTTTGTGAAAGAGGGTTCAATGGATTTGTATAAAAGAAGCGCATGGCTTCGGTCGTGGCGCGAAATGGCGCCATGGCCGCGTGGTTCAACTCATAGAGCTGGTAAAACATGCAGACGCCACCTTTCTTATTTGTTTCCGCTCGCGGCATTCCGTTTAGCTGACTACAGGTCTAGCATGGCGAAAGTAAACTAACAGGTACCGTGTGCGGTGCAACACGCCCGATGAGGCGCTGAGCATCACAATTGTGCAATGCATCAATTCAAAGAATTGGTGTTTGGTTCCAACGAGCTGGATTGTGTTTCACGTGAATCAATCCACAGAAAAGATTCACGTGAAACAAATCGTGATTAGATGTCCAGGTTGGCGACGCTGAGTGCATTATCTTGGATGAATTCGCGACGCGGTTCCACCTCGTCGCCCATAAGGCGAGCGAACAGGCCGTCCGCATCGGTAGCGTCGTTGATCTTCACTTGAAGAAGCGAACGTACGTTTGGATCGAGCGTAGTTTCCCACAACTGTTCGGCGTTCATTTCGCCAAGACCCTTGTAGCGCTGCATTGAAAGACCCTTCCGCCCCGCGGCGAAAATCACGTCTAACAGTGCACGGGGACCAGAAATCTCGGTCGGTTTATCCTTCAGGGTGAGGACTGGCGGCACCGAGTAGATCTCTTTCAAACGGTCGGTCATTTGATCGATGTGACGCGCATCGGCCGAGCCAATCAGGGCCACATCAATAATCGCAGATTCCTTTACGCCGCGCACCATGCGCTCGAATCGCAGGCCGCCTTCGCCAGTCACGTGTCCGGTCCAGCCCCGCTCCGTTTCTTCAGCAATCATGTCCAGACGACCGGCAACCTCATCCGCTGTCTGCTGCGCGCGCTCACGATTATCCGTCAGATCAGGATGCAAGGCTCCACCGATCGCAGCCTGCTCCACGATAGAGCGGCTATAACGCGAGTGAAGCCCTTCAACCAGCGATCTCAAACGCAACGCATCCTGGATAACGTCACGCAAATCAGCGCCAGCGCGAACTTCGCCAGAACCAAGGGTCAACGTTGCGTCTTCAAGGCCTTGACCAATCAAGTATTCCTCAAGCGCCTTCTCATCCTTCAGATACTGGATCGATTTACCGCGTGTCACCTTATAAAGCGGCGGCTGCGCGATATAGAGGTGGCCACGCTCTATAAGCTGCGGCATTTGGCGGAAGAAGAATGTTAGCAACAATGTACGGATATGTGCACCATCGACGTCAGCATCTGTCATAATGATGATCTTATGATAGCGAAGCTTATCCGGGTTGAATTCATCCTTACCGATAGAAGTGCCCAGAGCAGTAATAAGTGTACCGATTTCCTGACTGGACAGCATCTTGTCGAAGCGCGCGCGCTCGACGTTCAAGATTTTGCCACGCAGGGGCAGAATGGCCTGGTTTTCACGCGAACGACCCTGCTTGGCAGAACCGCCAGCGGAATCCCCTTCAACGAGGAAGAGTTCAGATTTTGAAGGATCACGCTCAGAGCAATCCGCCAGCTTGCCCGGCAGTGATGCGATATCGAGCGCACCTTTCCGACGGGTCAGTTCTCTTGCTTTTCGGGCAGCTTCGCGTGCAACGGCAGCTTCGACCACTTTCCCCACGAGGATCTTGGCTTCTGTCGGATGCTCCTCAAACCAAGTGCTCAAGGCCTCATTTACAAGATTCTCGACTACGGGACGAACTTCGGAAGAAACGAGCTTGTCTTTCGTTTGCGACGAGAATTTGGGGTCAGGAACCTTGACTGAGAGAACAGCGCTCAAGCCCTCTCGGCAATCTTCGCCCTGAAGCGATACCTTTTCCTTCTTCAGGATGCCGGACGAGTCCGCATAGGATGTAACCTGCCGGGTGAGTGCAGCACGGAAGCCCGCCATGTGCGTGCCGCCGTCGCGTTGCGGAATGTTGTTGGTGAAGCAAAGCACGTTTTCGTGGTAGCTATCATTCCACCACAGAGCTACCTCGACCGAGATGCCATCCTTTTCGCCACGAATGGCAACCGGCTTTTCAACGAGAGGCTTCTTCGCGCGATCGAGATAGCGAACGAAGGCTTCGAGACCGCCATCATAGATCATCTCTTCCTGGCGGATATCGGACTTACGCTTGTCAGTCAGCAGAATTCGAACACCAGAATTCAGGAATGCCAGTTCGCGCAAACGGTGTTCCAGCGTTCCGTAATCGAACTCGGTTTTGGTAAAAGTCTCGGTGCTGGGCAGGAAGGTCACTTCAGTGCCGGAGCGACCTTCGTAATCGCCAGTAACCTTGAGCGGCGCATCTGCGACCCCATGGGTAAAGCTCATCTCGTGAACTTTGCCACTTCTGCGAATTTTAAGGCTCAGACGAACAGAAAGCGCATTGACAACCGACACGCCAACGCCGTGCAGACCGCCAGAGACTTTATATGAGTTCTGGTCGAATTTGCCCCCTGCATGCAGCTGGGTCATAATCACTTCGGCTGCGGAAACGCCTTCACCTGTGTGGATATCCGTTGGAATACCGCGACCGTTATCGGTAACCGTTACGGAACCATCCGCATTGAGCGTCACCGTAACAATGTCAGCGTGACCTGCGAGAGCCTCGTCAATCGCGTTGTCTACGACTTCATAGACCATGTGGTGCAGGCCCGAACCGTCGTCCGTATCGCCAATGTACATGCCTGGCCGCTTGCGTACTGCATCAAGACCCTTGAGAACCTTGATGGAATCGGCGCCATATTCTGCACTCGCGCTGACGGGTGTATCGGTCATCAATCAACTTTCTTGTCTTTGGTGCTCACGGTGTCAGGCGAATCACCGCTGTCCTGGTTCGGACTATAAGAAAATCCCGTCAAGTTTCCAAAGCGCGGAACGGCGAAAACCGGGGATGACTGCCTGAGTTACCCGTTAATTTGGGCGTTTTCCAGCAAGCTTGTCATTTCTTCTATCACCTTTGGTTCCAGAGTGCGAATCCGGCGCGCTAAAAGATTGGCAAAAGCGGTATATTCTGGGGGCAAACCGACGGTATCCAACACGACGCGCGGATCTGACGCTTCAGCCACCCGGTACAGTTCTTCCGCTTCATCCCAGATTATATGAAAATAGCCAGCCACCCTTTGCAGGAAATCAAAACTCGGCTTTCCACGCTTTCCGTGCTCGAGAGCAGAAAGATAGGCGGCAGACACCCCAAGCGCATGCGCCATTTGCTGCTGCGTCACACCTTTGCGCAGTCTCAGTTCCCGCAAGGTCTGCCCAAACGGTGTCACTGGGACCCTTCCCGGCGGCTTAAACGCACATACAGCGCCCCCTCCCCGCCATGCTGGCGTGCGGCTGATTCATAGGAAGAGATCAAAAAGCGGAATTCTGCCTTTGAAAACCACAGTGGCACCGCCCGTTTCAACGCGCCTTCGCTTCCAAGGGAACTTCCCTTGCCAGTGATAACCAGCACATGGCGGAGACCCCTCTCGTGGGCACGAAGCAGAAAATCCAAAAGCACCCCATGGGCCTCACTCTGGATCATGCCATGAAGATCAATGCGCGCCTCCAGCGACAAACGACCGCGTGCCAGCTTGCGCTTTACAGGTCGTTCCAAAGGATGATGCTGACCGGAAGCGGGCTTTGTCGGGTTATTGACCTGTTCGGGGCCGGAGGAGATTTTAGCTGGATTCGTCTCCGATGTATCCGTCTCAGGCGCAGCGTCCTTCAAGGCCTCTTCAAACTCCAGAAGTGTTTCCAGGCGTCCGGGCAGTGGCCGCGCCGTCTTGGCCACCTTACCCCAAAGGATGCGTTCCTCATCCTGAAGTTTGCGGCCCTTCTTCATGAAAGATACCGCTCGGCGGCTTGCTTGGGGATCAGAATGGTGAAATCGGCTGAATGCCGGACGGTTCCAGCCAATTCCCCTGCATCATATCCGGAACCGGTAAAAATGTCTCCTCGCGCTGGTCCTACAATGGCAGAGCCGGTGTCCAACGCCAGCATCAACCGACCAAAGCTCCGACCGTCATCAAGGTGCGTCAGACCTTCTGCTTCTATGAAAAAAGGGAAGCCGAAGGTATGGATCAATCGATCAACAGCCAATGAGCGACCTGCAATCAAAGGCACTTTGGCAGCGGCAATCGGGCCTAAATTATCATCGGAAACGTCCGCCTCGCGGAAGAAGATGTAGGATCGATTATGCCACAGAACTTCATCCACCTTAGCCGGATTCTCCGCCAACCAACGGCGAATGGACTGCATAGAGATTTGCGAGGCATCAATCTCGCCGCGATCGATCAACAACTTGCCGATAGGTGAAAAAGGATGGCCTGCTTTGCCAGCATAGGTGATCCGCTTAAGACTGCCATCTGTAAAGCGAAGCCGGGCGGCACCCTGTACATGGGTAAAGAACACATCGACCTTGGAACGAGCCCAGGCGATTTCCAAGCTCTGCCCTTCAAGATAACCCTGGTCGATTGTACGCCTGTCTGGATAGAGGTCAAGGCCGTCCAGTGTCTTTCGGGCGAAAGCATAATAAGGGTCTATGCCAGATGGGCGGTTACTACCATCTATATCCACGAGATCCAGTGGACGGCGATAGAACGGAAATTGATAGCCGGATTCCTTTGTGGCTGAAACCTCTACTTCCGGTTCATAAAAGGCTGTAACAAAGCCACGTCCGCCGCCTTCTTTCTCTATACGGAACGGTTGGCACTGATTTTCAAAAAAGTGCCGAGCCTCTTTTGCACTCTCTGTGTCTTGAAATTTTGCTGCTTCGAAGAGCGGCAAAAGGTCATCCGCCGTTAGACCGAGTGTGCCTGTTTTATAGGGTTTTGTGCCGCGAAGATAATCGAGGCAGCTTCGCATAGCAGCGAAAAGGGGACGGGGGTCGTCGACCTCCCACCCCCTCAACTCTGAAAATGAGATCGGCTTTAGCTTTGGAAGTTCAAGGAGAGTCATTGCTCGGATTCTGTTGCAATCAGCTTCCAGTTTGGATCGCGCGAACGCACATCGCGAGCGAAAGTCCAAAAATCGATGACTTCGGCCACAGCTTCTGCGTCACCTTCGATGAGGGTATTGTTCCTGTCATAGGTAGCAGAAATGAGCTGGCTGACGATTTTTAGCGTAATCTGCTCTTCGTGATCCTTCACAGAGGCATGAACGAAATCGGACTTGTGGATGCCAACGAAAGTAGACTTAACCACTTCTCCGCGGCTCTCACGTTCCGAAATTGCAGCTTCAAAGCCATCATAGACTTCCTTCGACAGCAAATTCTTGAGGCTTTTTCGATCGCCATCGGCAAATGCCATGACAATCATTTCATAGGCCATGCGCGCACCGTTGATGAACTCCTTTGGCCTGAAACTTGGATCAGCGCGAACGAGGTCTCGCAGTCCATTATTCAGGTCAGAACCAGCAGGTGCCACAGCGTCGATCTCAGCCCATTTCTGTTCTTCATCGACAGTTTCGCGGCGAGGAAGTTGAACAACCTTTTCTTCTTGGCTGCCAACCTCGCGACCAGATTGGCGAGCAGCAAAAGGATCAACAGGCGGCTTCTCATGTCCGGTCCGGCGGCCAAGCACGCTCCGTAACTGCAGAAAGATCAGAACGGCAGCGACCAGAAAGAACAAAGTTATGAAGTCATTCGCGCCCATTTTCACCCGCAGATCGTTGGAATATTGATTGTTCCATCTCATATAGTCTGATCTGTTCCGCATTCAAATAGCGGCTGTTATCTTCCTTTCTCCTCAACACGAGTACCAGCAAACCATGCGAACCTCTCTTCTACCCATCCTGCTTCTTGGCCTGCCCCTGGCAGAGATTGCCGGCTTCGTTATCGTCGGCAAGTGGCTGGGCGTGTTCGGTACTCTGGGTCTGATTGTGCTTTCCTCATTGATCGGAATTGTACTTCTACGATCTCAAGGGCTAGCAGTCTTGCGTCAGGTCAACCAAGAAGGCCGTAGCGGACGGGTTCCGAGCGAAGCAATCGGTAACGGCGCAATGATAGTCATTGCTGCCATCCTTTTGATAATCCCAGGATTTCTGACGGATATCGTAGGAATCTTGCTTTTCATTCCCGCCGTGCGGCGCTTCATCTGGCGTGGATTAGGGCAGCGGGTTGTGGTGCGGACATCCTATTCCCAATCAGAAAGCCACCAAGGGCCGGGTCAATCTCAGCGTCCAGCAGAAAAGGTTATTGAGCTTGATGCAGATGAATTCGAGCGGGGGCCGAACCCTTCCTCACCTTGGTCATCCGGCCCCAAAAAAGAAGATTGAGCCAGGAGTGGCCTGGCTCACAAGGTTGTAAGGGTCACGCTGAAGTGATAGACGGCGCTAAAGATACAAGCCGAGGAACAGCCAATGGCAAACGAAAATGATTCCCAGAACCCGTCTTTGACGATTCTCGCCCAGTACACCAAGGACCTTTCTTTTGAAAATCCAGGTGCACCGCGTTCGCTGCAGGCACGTGACAAGGCTCCAGCAATCAACATCAACGTTAATGTGAATGCCAATCCGCTTTCTGAAACTGAATTCGATGTCATTCTGTCGCTGAGCGCCGAAGCAAAGGACGGCGACAAGGTCGTTTTTGCAACGGAACTGGTTTACGGCGGCGTGTTTCGCATTACAGGTTTCCCACAGGAGCACATGCTGCCGGTTCTCTTCATTGAGTGCCCGCGCCTTCTGTTCCCGTTCGCTCGTCAGATCATCTCGGATGTGACCCGCAACGGCGGCTTCCCCCCACTGATGATCGACCCGATCGACTTCGGCCAGATGTTCGCGCAGCGTATCGCGCAGGAACAGAACCAGCCTTTGAACAGCTGATCATTCTTAGGAAGATCAATTCTGAAAGCCGGCCATGCGCCGGCTTTTTCATGTTCGGTTATAAGGAATAGCGGGACCACAGGGCCTTCGCACCAAGCGAGGAAACCATGGCCTGATGCGCTTCCAATTCTGATGCCGATACGCGTGACGGCAGAGGACGAGGGCGGGTCATGATCTCCACCTCAACATCATCGACTTCAACAGTCGTTGTACCTTCATCGGCACTCATCAGGCCGAGCGCCGCCTGACGACCCCCGATCATTTCGATATAGACTTCAGCAAGCAGTTCGGAGTCGAGCAAGGCTCCATGCTTGGTGCGGTGTGAGTTATCTATGCCGTAGCGTCTGCACAGTGCATCAAGCGAATTTGGTCCCATCGGGTGCTTGCGGCGTGCGAGAGCCAACGTATCGATGACCTGATCCTGGGGAACTGGCGGAAGACCCAATCTGTCAAATTCCGCATTGATAAAGCCCATATCGAAGGTCGCATTGTGCGCGATCCATTTTGCACCTTCGAAGAAAGCTTGCAGCTCATCAGCGATGTCGGCGAAAAGCGGCTTATCCTTCAGAAAATCATCCGTAATACCGTGAACGGCCAAGGCATCGGGGTGAACCTTGCGTTCGCCAGGATTGATATAGACGTGGAATGTGCGCCCAGTCGGAAAATGATTGAGAAGTTCGATACCGCCGATTTCAATCACGCGGTCTGCCTTGCTCTCAAGGCCGGTGGTTTCTGTATCGAAAATGATCTCACGCATTGCTATTCTCGCTGAGTATACCCGCCCGAAGTTGACGCAAAATATCCGTCACCCTTGCCTTGGCTTGCTCAATACCATGGCCGGTATCAATGATGAAATCCGCACGACGCCGTTTTTCCGCATCCGGTACTTGCCGTGAAAGAATGAGGTTGAATTTCTCCGGGGTCATGCCCGGACGCGAAAGCACCCTTTGCTCTTCAATTTTAGCATCGCATGTCACCACTATAACTGTATCGACCCGGTCATCCCCATTTGTTTCGAAGAGAAGCGGAATATCGAGCAGAACAAGGTCTGCACCATTGCCGCCTTGCCTTTCCAGAAATTTTTGTTCACGCTCACGCACAAGAGGATGGACAATTTGCTCCAATATCTTGAAGCTTGAAGGATCGTTTGCCAGCTGGCGAGAAAGTTCTGCTCGATCGACATGACCATCTTTTATGGTGCCTGGAAAGGCTTGTCGAATTGGCTCCACTGCGTCCGTGCGGTAAAGATCATGAACCACAGCATCGGCATCATTAACTGGAATACCTTGCTCAGCGAAAATTCCAGCCGTGGTTGATTTGCCCATGCCGATAGACCCGGTCAGTCCAATGATGATCATGTGGATTTTTCCATATCGGCAATAATCATTTGGCGCAGGGCATCATCCACCATCGGGCGGTGACCGAACCACCGCTCAAAACCAGGGACTGCTTGATGCAACAACATCCCAAGCCCATCGACAATGGTTCTTCCCTGTTGTTCCGCCCTCGATAGCATCGGCGTTTTCAACGGCACGTAAACGATGTCTGTCACTACAGCGGTCTCTGAGAGAAGAGAAAAATCGACATCAATTACCCCCTCTCCCTTCATGCCAAGCGAGGTAGTGTTAATGAAAAGCCCTGCCCCCGCCATCACTTCGCTAAGCGCTTCCAAAGGGTGCGCGTGGATGCAGGAACCGAAGCGATCTGCCAATTCCTTGGCGCGAGAGACGGTGCGATTGAGAACATGAATTTCGCGGATGCCCCGATTGCGTACTGCCTGAATAATCGAGCGGCTGGCACCTCCCGCCCCCAGAATGATGGCACGATCTGTGTTGTGCCAGCTGGGAGCGCGCTGATCGAGATTGGCGGTGAAGCCATGACCATCCGTGTTGGTGGCGCAAAGATGTCCGTCCGCAAGCCAAAGCGTATTGGCGGCTCCGAGTTCTTCAGCCAATTCATCCGGGCGGTCAGCTAGTTTGAACGCTGCTTCCTTGTGAGGAATGGTAACATTGCCGCCCCGAAAACTGCGACCAGTTTTCACCTCGGCGATAAAGCTTGCAAATTCGGCTTGCGTTTTTTCGACAGCGGTATAGCTGCCGTTGATGCCGAACCTACGCAGCCAGTAAGAATGGATAAGAGGTGAACGTGAATGACCGATAGGATGGCCAACCACAAAAGCTGTTAACGTTTCACGTGAATCAGCCATCAATCGCTCCCAGATTTCGCAGTGCATCCAGAAGCGGGAGCATTGGAAGGCCGAGGATGGTAAAGTAGTCACCTTCAATGGCAGAGAAGAGCTGAATTCCTTCCCCTTCAAGCTGATAGGCGCCAACGCTCGACATGACCTTTTCGCCTACCTTGTCCAGGTAAGCTTCAATAAACTCGTTTGATAGCGGCCTGACATGCAGCTTGGCCGAAAAGACCCCTTCCCAAAGAATGGCTCCGTCCTTTACGAGGCTGACCCCGCTATTCAACTGATGCGTCCTTCCCGATAGCGCCACCAGAGTTTCACGTGCCTCCTCTCGTGAGGCGGGCTTATGAAAAACACGATCCTCGAGGGACATCGTCTGGTCCGAACCGATTACCAGACAAGCCGATTTGCGAGCACTCACCTCTAGCGCCTTCGCCCGCGCTAGAAGAAGCGCAATATCTGCTGGTGACGTGGGTGACGCGCCGAATTCTGCCTCTAGCGCGCGTTCATCAATGTTGGCTGGTAACGCTTCAAAGATCAGACCCGCATTTTTCATCAACATGCGACGAAACGGACTGGAAGAGGCAAGGACTATCGATTCTTTCACATGAGCACCCTGCAGGGAAAACGGGAATTGGACGCGAATCGCTCTATCGCAGCTTGGGACGCAGAGCAACGATGGCCGCTGCCGTCTCTTCAATGGATCTGCGTGTCACATCAATGATTGGCCATTGATGGCGTGCGCAGAGGGCCCGAGCGTATTTCAGTTCTTCGTTGATGTTGGCTCGATCCGTATAGGGACTGCGATCAAACCCTTGAACTGTTCCCAGTTCGCGATTTTCCCTCACCTGGGAAATCCGGTCAGTCGTTGCAATGAGACCAACAACTAGCGGGCGGGTGGCACTCAGTAGAGCGGCTGGCAGCGGTGTCTCCGGTACGATCGGAACATTGGCAACCTTGATGCCCCTGTTGGCGAGGTAAATGCTCGTCGGTGTCTTGGACGTGCGGCTGATGCCGACGAGTACCACATCAGCCTCATCATAGTCTTCTGCCATCTGGCCGTCGTCATGATCCATTGCGAAATTCAGCGCTTCGATGCGCCGGAAGTAATCGGCGTTCAAGGCATGTTGCGCACCGACCCTGCGTCTGGATCGGGAACCGAGATAGGTCTGAAAAACAGCCAGAACCGGTTCAAGTAAATTGACCGAGGGAACCCCTAACTCTCGGCAGCGTTCATCCAAGTGTGCCGCAAGAATCTGGTCCACAATCGTATAGAGCACGATGCCTGGTTTTTCATCGACAGATTCCAGAACTGAGGCAAGCTGCTGCCGATTTCTTATGAGCGGATAAACATGCTCGATAGGCATTGCGGTGCGAAATTGCGCGGAGGCTGCACGACCGGCGGAGATCAATGTCTCTCCTGTTGAGTCAGATATGAGATGAAGATGGAAGAAGGTTTTCCGGTTCTCCACGCTAATCTTCCTCTCCTGTTTATAACCTGGGACAATCTGACTGGCGGAGATAGGGCGTGCTGACCCATCGGGAAAACTGCCAGCTTATCCACATTTGGCTTCGGCTTGGGCTTCTCTTCATCCTATCTGTGAGTTCTGGGGACAATATGCCGCGATAATGAAGATCTCCAGACTTATCCACAGTTAAGCATGATTTTCAGACGAAACAAGCCTCTGATTTTTTTGGATTATCCAGATTATACCATTTTATTGGCCGAGCGTTACATATTGCGCTTACAGACGCGTTAATGAAGGCTTTACCCTTGTTACCTGTGCAAGAGAAATGATCCCTGCTACCCACCGACTCTAAGAATCAGAAAACAAAAAGATTCTAGATTTCTTTGTTTAGGAGAACTCCGCTTGACCATCATTCGCCGTAAGCTTCTGGAAGTGCTGGATGGTAAAACTGTCACCCCTCCTCCAATTTGGCTTATGAGACAGGCCGGTCGTTATCTTCCCGAATATCGCGCAACACGTGCGCAGGCTGGCAGTTTCCTTCAACTCTGTTATTCGCCTGAACTTGCGACAGAGGTGACACTTCAACCGATCCGTCGTTACGGTTTTGATGCGGCCATTCTGTTTTCGGATATTCTGGTTATCCCAGATGGGCTACGACGCAATGTTCGTTTCGTTGAAGGCTCGGGTCCGAAAATGGACCCCATCGACGAAGCGGAAATTCGAGCTCTCGATGCATCGAACGTTTTGGATCACTTGAAGCCGGTTATGAAGGCCGTCAGTAGCATTAGGGCTGCCCTGCCACCAGAGACCACCTTGCTAGGCTTCTGTGGCGCTCCCTGGACCGTTGCGACCTATATGATCGCTGGACATGGGACGCCGGATCAGGCTCCAGCCCGCCTCTTTGGTTACAGGTATCGTGAAGCCTTCGAATTCCTTCTCAATCTGCTTGCAGAGATTTCAGCTGATTACCTCGTCGCTCAAATCGATGCCGGAGCAGATGCGGTACAGATCTTCGATTCTTGGGCCGGTGTTTTGGGTGAAGCAGAATTCGAGGCTTTCGCCATTGCACCTGTCGCAAAAATGATCCGCTCCATCAAAAGCCGCCGTCCTCAGGCCAAAATCATTGCTTTCGCCAAAGGCGCGGGCATGAACCTGAAAACCTATCGACAAAAGACGGGGGCAGACATGATTGGTCTCGACTGGTCCGTGCCGTTAAGTTTCGCAGCTGAATTGCAGAAGGATGGTCCGGTACAGGGAAATCTCGATCCAATGCGTGTGGTTGCTGGTGGCATGGCGCTGGATGAGGGAGTTGATGCGATTCTCAACGTGCTGGGCAATGGACCGCTCGTGTTCAACCTCGGTCATGGGATCACACCAGAGGCAAATCCGGATCATGTCACGCAGATCGTGGATCGCGTTCGAGGCTTTCACTATGGCCGGTGAACGACAAATCGATGCTAAAGCCGGGCAGAAAGCCGCCACTCGTGCTGTAATGGCTTTGGCGTTTTTCGTATTGCTCCTAGTAGGTCTCTATATGCTGCGGCCAAATGATTTTTATCTCTGGGCAAAAGCTTTCCATGTGATTGCTGTGATTGCCTGGATGGCTGGCCTTTTCTACATGCCGAGACTCTTCGTCTATCATACTGATGCCGAGCCTGGTTCGCAGCAATCTGAAACCTTCAAGGTAATGGAGCGTCGCCTCCTAAAGGTGATCATGAACCCGGCGATGATGATCAGCTGGATATTGGGCCTCTACCTGGCATGGCAGGGTTTCTCGTTTCAGGGCGGATGGTTGCATGGCAAGATTTTACTCGTCGTGCTGCTAACAATTGCGCATGTGCATCAATCGCACGCAGTCCGCCAGTTCGCGGCTGACGGCCCACGCCATACTGCGCGCTACTGGCGAATGATGAATGAAATCCCGACAGTTTTGATGATGCTCATCGTCATTCTGGTCATCGTTAAACCGTTCTGAGATAAGTTTGTTGTTCCCCTCTTGCGGCGAGGTGGCTTAGCCGCTATCTTCCCGTCACTCATCTCCAATGGCTTGTATTTAATGTCTGACATCCGCGGGTTACCGCCGGAATCGATCCTCAGAAGCACGCCAAATTCCCATTCAAATTCAAAGCGGTCCCTACTTCATGGCTGAAATGAAGCTACAAGAACTCAAGAGCAAATCTCCAACCGATTTGCTGACCTTCGCCGAATCACTGGAGGTCGAGAATGCGAGCACAATGCGCAAGCAGGAACTCATGTTCGCAATTCTCAAGGTTCTAGCCAGCCAGGATGTCGAGATCATTGGCGAAGGTGTCGTTGAAGTTCTACAGGATGGCTTCGGTTTCTTGCGCTCAGCAAACGCGAACTACCTGCCCGGCCCGGACGATATTTATATTTCACCATCGCAGATCAGGCGCTTCTCCCTGAAGACGGGAGATACGGTTGAAGGCCCTATCCGCGGGCCGAAAGAAGGCGAAAGGTACTTTGCGCTTCTGAAGGTCAACACGATCAATTTCGATGACCCGGAGAAAATTCGCCACAAGGTTCACTTCGATAACCTGACGCCGCTCTATCCAAACGAGCGTTTCAAGATGGAACTGGAGATCCCGACTTCGAAGGATCTCTCTGCCCGCGTGATCGATCTAGTGGCACCGCTTGGAAAAGGTCAGCGTGGACTGATTGTTGCACCGCCAAGGACCGGTAAGACGGTTCTCCTGCAAAATATCGCGCATTCGATTACCGCCAATCATCCAGAATGCTATCTGATCGTTCTTCTCATCGACGAACGTCCAGAAGAAGTAACGGATATGCAGCGTTCGGTACGCGGTGAAGTCGTGTCTTCTACTTTCGATGAACCTGCTGTTCGCCACGTCCAGGTGGCTGAAATGGTCATCGAAAAAGCCAAGCGCCTCGTTGAGCATGGTCGTGATGTCGTCATTCTGCTCGATTCTATCACGCGCCTTGGCCGTGCTTATAACACCGTTGTCCCTTCATCTGGTAAGGTCTTGACGGGCGGTGTGGATGCGAACGCTCTGCAACGTCCAAAGCGCTTCTTTGGTGCGGCTCGTAACATTGAAGAAGGTGGCTCTCTTACCATCATCGCAACGGCTCTGATCGACACCGGGAGCCGCATGGACGAAGTCATCTTCGAAGAATTCAAGGGTACAGGTAACTCTGAAATCGTGCTTGATCGCAAGGTCGCTGACAAGCGCATCTTCCCGTCGATGGATATTCTCAAGTCCGGCACGCGTAAGGAAGACCTTCTTGTACCGCGTCAGGATCTGCAGAAGATCTTCGTTCTTCGGCGTATCTTGGCGCCGATGGGAACGACTGACGCCATCGAGTTCTTGATCGACAAGTTGAAGCAAACCAAGACGAATGGCGACTTCTTCGACTCAATGAATACATAATTTAGCCGGATTCCGGCTAATGCGACATCATCGCTTTCCCGGATTCCGGAAGAGGAAACGATGAGAACGCGAGATACTATTTTTGCCCTCTCAAGTGGCGGCACACCCTCCGGTGTTGCCGTCATTCGCGTTAGTGGGGATAGAGCACTCAGTGCGGCCAGGACGCTCGCTGGCGACTTCACGACCAGCAGGCAAATGGTGCTCCGAAAGATTCGCACCCGGAACGGTTCGTTGATAGACAAGGGATTGCTCCTCGTATTTCCCGGCCCGGGTTCATTCACTGGTGAAGACTGTGTGGAGTTCCAGCTTCATGGCGGAAGAGCCGTTGTAGCGCTCCTGACACAAGAACTTGAAATGCTTGGATGCAGATATGCAGAGGCGGGAGAATTCACGAAAAGAGCATTTGAGAATGGAAAGATAGACCTGGTAGAAGTTGAAGGTTTGGGCGATCTCATCTCCGCCGAAACCGAAATGCAGAGGCGTCTTGCTGCCGAACAAATGCTAGGTGGTCTTTCCAAGCTATACGATGGGTGGGCCCAAAGATTAACCCATGCGCGAGCCATGATTGAAGCAGAGCTCGATTTTTCAGATGAAGAAGATATCCCGGGCAGTGTCTCTGACCGGATTTGGCCCGATATGGGGTCGCTTCGCGAAGAAATTCTCGCCCAGGTCACTTCTGCAAAAGCCGGTCAATCCATCCGTGACGGCTTTAAGGTGGTCATCACTGGACCGCCCAATGCTGGAAAATCAAGCTTCCTGAACGCAATGGCCGGAAGAGACTTCGCCATTGTTACTGAAGTTGCCGGGACAACTCGTGATATTATAGAA
Source organism: Affinirhizobium capsici (assembly GCF_977018625.1). NCBI lineage: Bacteria > Pseudomonadati > Pseudomonadota > Alphaproteobacteria > Hyphomicrobiales > Rhizobiaceae > Affinirhizobium > Affinirhizobium capsici. The sequence continues at coordinate 65,702 of NZ_CDRNXD010000006.1, forward strand.
ATCGATCTCGATATTGAAGGATTTCTCGTTCGCTTTATCGACACCGCCGGTATCCGAGAAACTGACGATATTGTTGAGAAGGAAGGTGTGCGGCGCGCGCTACTCGCTGCGGACAATGCCGATCTAGTGCTTCATATGCAGGATATCGATTCGGTTCCGAAATGTACCAGGATATATCCATCAGATCGCGTTTTGCGAGTTGGTAGTAAAGCAGATTTGAAGACCGATAATTCTCTCGCTCAGTATGACTTTCTCATCAGCACACTAACAGGGTCAGGTATGGCGGAACTACGAGAGGCCATTCTGGAAGCCGTGCGTAAGGACTGGCAGGCAATTTCTTCATCGGGTGTTGGAAGACAGCGTCATCTCAACCATCTGCGTGAGACTTCCAATTTTATTGAGGAAGCGCTAAAGGGAACTGATATTGTCATCCGCGCCGAACATTTACGACTTGCTTCTGAAGCACTTGGCCGGATTACAGGACGAGTTGATGTCGATGATATGCTCGGCATCATCTTCTCAGAATTCTGCGTTGGCAAGTGACTCACGTGAAACACTGCATTGGCAGCTGGTGACCCAATGACAAGCTATGATGTAATCGTAATTGGCGGAGGCCATGCAGGCTGTGAAGCAGCGTCGGCATCCGCAAGGCTCGGGGCAAGAACAGCCCTCATTACCCATAATCGGGATACGATCGGTGTCATGTCCTGCAATCCCGCAATTGGCGGTTTGGGCAAAGGACATTTGGTCAGGGAAGTGGACGCTCTTGACGGTTTAATGGGCCGTGTTGCTGATGCCTCAGGCATCCAATTCCGGCTCTTGAATCGAAAAAAGGGTCCAGCGGTGCGCGGTCCTCGCACACAAGCAGATCGGCGTCTCTATCGTCAGGCAATTCAGAATGAAATTTTCAATCATTCAAATCTTGATGTGATTGAAGGTGATGCTTTTGATTTGGAGATTGAGGCTGGCGAAGTTCGTGGCGTCATATTGGCGGACGGGCAGACATTTGTATGTGGCGCAGTCGTATTGACTACCGGGACGTTCCTTCGCGGCATGATTCATGTCGGAAAAGAGACTACTCCCGCAGGGCGGGTTGGCGAGGCACCTTCGGTTGGATTGTCCTTAACGCTGCAACGCTTGGGTCTTCAACTCGGGCGTCTTAAAACCGGAACGCCTGCCCGCTTGGTCAGCAGCACTATAGACTGGGCTTCCGTCGGGCGTCAGGCAGCTGATGACGATCCCGTCCCATTCTCCTTCATGACAGACCGTATCACGACACCTCAAATAGAGTGTGGCGTAACGCGTACTACGGAAGCGACTCATAAAATCATCGCAGACAATATCCAGAAAAGCGCTATGTATTCTGGGCAGATCAGCGGAGTTGGTCCCCGCTATTGTCCGTCGATCGAAGATAAGATTGTTCGTTTCGGCGAACGCGATGGACACCAGATCTTTCTGGAACCCGAGGGTTTAGACGACGATACGGTCTATCCAAATGGGATCTCGACCTCTCTGCCGGCCGAGGTGCAGGAAGCGTTTATTCGTACGATCCCCGGACTTGAACACGTGGTTATCCGTCAGATCGGATATGCGATTGAATATGATCATGTCGACCCTCGCGAACTCGACCAGGATTTACAGCTGAAGAAGATGCCGCGCCTTTTTCTCGCTGGTCAAATCAACGGTACAACCGGATATGAGGAAGCCGCAGCTCAAGGGCTTGTCGCAGGGCTAAACGCTGCTCGTCGGGCCGCCGGTCAACAAAGCCACATTTTTAGCCGGACGGAATCCTATATCGGTGTTCTGGTTGATGATCTCACAAGCCGCGGCGTGAGCGAGCCCTACCGGATGTTCACATCTCGGGCTGAGTACCGCCTATCGTTAAGGGCTGATAATGCAGATGTTCGCCTTACACCACAAGCGATAGATCTGGGTCTGGTCGGGCATTCACGCCAAGTCAAATTTGCGGATTACATAAGCGCTTTGGATCACTATCGTAGCATCCTTCAGGGGAACAGTGTTACACCCAAGGAGGCCGCAGCACATGGTATCGAGCTGAACCAGGACGGCCAGCGAAGGAATGGCTATGACCTTCTATCTTACACCAACATCAGCTTCGATATGCTGACGCCTATTTGGTCTGATCTCAACCCTGCGCCAGGCAATGTCAGAGAAGCTCTAGAGATAGAAGCAGGTTATGCGGTTTACCTCGAAAGACAGAAAGCAGATGTCGAGACTGTTCGCCGAGACGAGAGTAGGTCTATACCGGACAGCTTTGACTACGATCTCGTTTCTGGGCTCTCGAACGAGTTGAAGGTCAAGCTCAATAAAGCTTCTCCGAAAAACTTTGCGCAAGCGGCAAAAATCGATGGAATGACACCCGCAGCTCTTGCGTTGCTTCTCGCTTTGGTTAAGAAACATTCGCTACATCAATCGCTTAGCAGGGATGCTGGATGAAGCTGAACGGTAAAGCTGTTTCACGTGAAACAGAGCAGCGGCTAGATCACTTTGCTGGCCTGTTCCAAAAATGGGCTGATACGATCAACCTCGTTGCTCCTTCGACCAAGGCTGATCTCTGGTCTCGGCACATAGCCGATAGTGCACAAATCTTTCAGCTGAGACCTGACCCATGTGTCTGGGTTGACCTAGGCTCGGGCGGCGGTTTCCCGGGAGTGATTACCGCTATTTTTCTGGCAGAACTGAATGATGGTTGGGTAAATTTAGTGGAGAGTAATCAGAAGAAGGCGTCCTTTTTAAGGACCGCGCTTCGAGAAACGGGTGCTCGAGGCACGGTCCATCCTGTTCGCATTGAACAGGCAAAATCAAAAATACCAAATTGTCAGGCGATATCTGCCCGTGCACTTGCTGAGCTCCCATTGCTGCTCAATTATTGCAGTCAGTGGATGGCAGATGACGAAACGATTACAGCCTATTTGCACAAAGGTCGGGATTATCAAGCGGAAATCGAGAAAGCACGTAGTCGCTGGAATTTCGGTCTGCTACAACATAGCAGCGCTGTTGAAGACGAATCTGTCATACTTGAGATTTCCGCTCTTCAGCCCAAGGATTAACCACCGCGGGTGTTCGTCATGTTTGAACCAAACCGTATCATCGCGATTGCGAACCAAAAGGGTGGCGTCGGCAAAACGACGACTGCTATCAACCTCGCAACTGCGCTTGCGGCGATCGGCGAACGCGTTCTGATCGTAGACCTTGATCCTCAAGGCAATGCAAGCACCGGGTTGGGCATCGATCGCAAGGACCGACGCATTTCTTCCTTTGACGTTATGATGGGAAATAGCAGTGTGGCTGAAGCTGCTGTCCCTACCGCTGTGCCCAACCTCTCGATCGTTCCATCCACAATGGATCTTCTTGGGTTAGAGATGGAGATTGGTCGTGAAAGCGACCGGGCTTTTCGGTTACGTCGCGCACTCCAGGATGATGAAGCTGTCAGCTATAGTTATGTCCTGCTTGATTGCCCTCCTTCTTTTAATTTGCTGACAGTGAATGCTATGACCGCAGCTCATTCGGTTCTTGTGCCGTTGCAATGCGAATTTTTCGCTCTCGAAGGACTAAGTCAGTTGCTGGAAACTGTGGATCAGGTTCGGCAGAGCGTTAATCCAGGGCTCGACATCCAAGGAATAGTTCTGACGATGTTCGACGCGCGCAATAACCTAGCACAACAGGTCGTTAGTGATGTGAGAACATATCTTGGCGACAAGGTTTACCACACGCTCATTCCGCGAAATGTCCGCGTCTCTGAGGCACCCTCCTACGGTAAGCCCGCAATTCTCTATGATCTGAAATGTGCTGGTAGCCAAGCATACTTGCAACTGGCTTCCGAAGTCATTCAGCGTGAGCGCCGCCGTAAGGCAGCCTGAAACAAGAACGAACAGGACTAGCTAAAATGGTTGAAGATCCTTCAAGGCGTCGGCTAGGTCGCGGACTGGCCGCATTGATCGGAGAGATCGATCAAGTTGCCACAGCGGAAGCACCATCCAAACCGGTCGTCACCGCAGACCGCGCTGTTCCTATCGAATTGATAACCCGTAATCCCCGAAATCCACGGCGGATGTTCGATGAGGCTGAGCTTCATGATCTGGCGAGTTCTATTCGGCAGCACGGCGTCGTTCAGCCTGTCGTGGTCCGAAGTCGTGGACAGGAATTTGAAATTATTGCCGGGGAACGCCGTTGGAGAGCTTCTCAACTGGCGGGCCTCGTTGAAATTCCTGTTATAGTGCGTGATGTAGATGACCGCACGGCTCTTGAAATAGCCATTGTGGAAAATGTTCAGCGCTCGGATCTCAACCCGCTTGAAGAAGCACTGGGGTACGATCAACTGATCGCGGAGCACGGATACACTCAGAACGACCTCGGTGAAATTATCGGCAAAAGCCGCAGCCATGTGGCAAACAGCCTTCGCCTTTTAAAACTTCCTGAGCCAGTTCGCGATATGTTGGCGAATGGGCAGTTATCTGCTGGTCATGCGCGCGCCTTGGTATCAACGTCTGACCCAACCGGTTTGGCAAAAACCATTGTTAGCAAAGGCATGTCGGTGCGCGATGCTGAACGGTTAGCGCAAAACGACATCAAAGCTCAGAGTGAGCCAGCACCACTCTCCCGCACGAATGAAAAAGATTCGGATACTTTGGCTCTTGAACGCAGCCTGACCGATGCACTAGGCTTAGATGTGAAGATCAACCACAAAGGCAGTGGTGGGCAAATACGGATCAGCTATCGGACGCTTGAGCAACTGGAAGAGATATGTCGCCTTCTTGAGCGGCGATAATTACTTATTCGCCGGTGCAACAGAGCCAACTCAAAGATAATTCAGCCGGCCGAACGGGCTGATTGCAGCGCTGTGGCAAGTAAGGTTTGGAACGCTACAGTGTCTTCCAGGGACCCACGCTGTCTGGACTGTAGAATGGCGTTTTGCAATCTATTCGTTTCTCGTGAAAGACCTTCAGCCGACCAGCCCTTCAAGGCCCGTTCAAATAACGGCTTTCGTTTAAAATGAATGTGTCTCCCGGTCGTCTGCATTACTTGCGTCAGTGGAAGCCGCTTCTCATCCATCTCAGCCCGCATCGTATCAAGGAGCTGGAATTGTTTGAGGCATGATTGCAAGACCAGGAAAATCGGTGTCTTCGAGGTGATGATTTTCTGAATTGCCCGATGCAAGCCGGGAAGATCACCTTTCAACACACAATCCACTGCGTCGTCTGTGGAAATTGCGCTCGCGTCACCGATTATGTCGACCACGTGCTGTTCTTCAACAGTCCCGAATCCCTTGCAATAAAGTGCAAGCTTTCGGATCTCATTGCGTGAAGCGATTCTATCGCCACCAAGAGATTCTAGCAGCAGGGCGCGAGCTTCTGATGTGATCCGCAAGCCTTCGGTTGCCAATTCCTGATCCACCAGGGCGTTGAGCGCCTTTCCGTCGTCGGAGTAGCAGGGGATAGCGACAGCGATGGAGACCGTTTCGCAGGTTTTTCTGAGCGCACTTCCCTTCTTCAGATCACCAGCCTCGATGATGAGAATGTTCTCTGGGATAGGACCGGACGAAAGCGTTTGTAGGGCATCTGAAAGAGCTTTGTCTGAACCCGTGCCTTTGACCCAAATAACCTTGGCTCCGCCGAACAAGCCAAGTGCATTGACTTCATCTACAAGACGACCGGGATCACCCTGCAGGTCAGATAGATCAAGGCGCGTAAACGAGAATGGATCATCAAGCTTGACCCCTGCTTTTGTTGCTAGGTCGGCTGCGCGCTCGGAAACAAGGCCACGGTCTGGGCCATAGACGAGAAATATGCGGTAGAGATCGGTTGCTCTTGGGAGCAACCGATCAAATTCGTATGCCTTGATCTCCGCCATCTGTTACTTGGAAAGGACGGTGGCAAGATCCGCTCTGACAAATTCAGCCACTTCATTAGCTGCCCGGTTTTCAGCATCGCGATAGGCGCGAAGCTTTGCGAACTCCTGCAGACTTAGGTCAAGCAGCGAAGTTGCCGAACGAGTGGCTGACTTTAGCACCCGACCATCGCTGAGGCGCGTCAGCACATAGGTTGCACTAACGGTCATGCGGCTTGGCAGCGGTCCGGCAACCGCCAATTCATCATCGATAATATCTGCTGCGGAAGAACCAACGCTCAGTTGCAGCGAGTAGTCAGCTTTGGCGGGTTCGCCTGCTCCGCCTGATGTCAGGAAGATCAGGCGATTGCGAACCTGTTGCCCAACGCGGCCGCCTGCTGGCGAAATTTTGATGGCAGCCAATTTCGCTGGTGCTACTGAATCAGCAGAATACAGAGGCCTGACCTGGCAGCTTGCCAGAGCCGACACCAACCCTATGGTCAGAACGGCAGCACTTATGCGCCGGAAGGCGGAAGAACGCTCAAACAACAATGTTGATGATCCTCTGTGGGACAATGATGATCTTTTTCGGCGTACCGCCTGCGAGCGCTGTCTGGACTGCTTCCAAAGCCAGCGCCGCTTTCTCAACGGCATTTTGGTCAGCATCACGCGCGATTGTCAATTCGGCACGCTTCTTTCCGTTGATCTGGACAGGCAGAAGCACCTCATTATCAGCCACGAGAGCTGGATCGAATACCGGCCAAGCAGCTTCAGCAACCATGCCTGTATTCCCGAGAGCAGACCAGCACTCCTCAGCGAGATGCGGCGTCATCGGGGCCACGATCTGGACAAGGATTTGCGCAGCATCGCGGACAGCCGCTACGTAGTGATCGTCCTGCTGGCCAGCGGCAACAAGTGTCAGAGGTTGAGCTAGCGTATTCACCAACTCATAGATACGCGCAACGGCCTTGTTGAAGGCGAGTTTGTCGTAATCCTGCTGAACAGCCTGGAGCGTCTTGTGGGCCGCTTGCGAAACAGCAAGTGCAGGCCCTTCCTTAGCCGGATTCGAAACTACTGTCCGAAGATGTTCTGCGGCTTCTGAGATCAAACGCCAGACACGCTGAACGAAGCGGTGGGAACCTTCTACACCTGCTTCCGACCAGATGACGTCGCGATCCGGTGGTGAGTCAGACAGCACAAAGAAGCGCGCGGTGTCTGCACCATAAGAAGCGATAATATCGTCCGGGTCGACGACGTTCTTTTTGGACTTCGACATCTTCTCAATGGAGCCGATAGAAACTTCATCGCCTGAGGAGAGCATAAATGCTTTGCGAGCCCCATCGACTTCTTCGATACGAACATCGGCAGGTGCAACCCACTGGCCGCTCTGACCTTCACCGAGGCGGTAGGTCTCATGAACCACCATTCCCTGCGTGAAGAGGCCCTTGAATGGCTCCTTCAGGTCGAGATGGCCTGTTTCCTTCATCGCGCGGGTAAAGAAGCGCGAATAGAGTAGATGCAAGATCGCGTGCTCGATGCCGCCGATATATTGATCCACGGGCAGCCAGCGATTGGCAACGGCAGGGTCAGTCGGGTTATCTTCGCGCGGTGATGTGAAGCGTGCAAAGTACCAGCTCGAATCGACAAAAGTGTCCATCGTATCTGTTTCACGCCGGGCGGGCTTGCCGCAGCATGGGCAGGATACGTTTCTCCACGTCGCGTGACGGTCCAGTGGATTGCCAGGGACGTCAAATGTCACGTCATCCGGCAGCTTGACCGGAAGATCCTTTTTCGGCACCGGAACAACGCCGCAGACTTCGCAATGGATCACCGGGATCGGGCAGCCCCAGTAGCGCTGACGGGAAACACCCCAGTCACGCAGGCGGAAATTGACCTTCCGCGCTGCCTGCGGTGCATTGCCAAGCTGCTGCTGGGACAGCATATCCGCCACTTTCTGAAAGGCGGCTTGGGTAGACATGCCATCCAGCAAGCGGGAGTTAATCATCACGCCATCGCCATCATAGGCCTCAGCGCCAACCGAGAAGGTTGCAGCATCGCCATCGGCTGGCATAACCACTGGAACTACTGGGAGATCGTATTTACGCGCGAAATCCAGGTCGCGCTGATCGCCGGAAGGGCAGCCGAAAATGGCCCCCGTGCCATAATCCATCAGGACGAAATTTGCGATGTAAACTGGCAGTTCCCAGGAAGGATCGAGCGGATGCTTCACGGTGAGGCCGGTGTTGAAGCCCTTCTTCTCGGCTGTCTCCAACGCGGCCAGAGACGTACCTTGGCGACGGCATTCCTCGCAGAACTCATCGGCTTCCGCATTCACGGCAGCAATGGCTTTGGCAATCGGATGGTCTGCAGAAATTGCGAGGAATGATGCGCCAAACAGCGTATCCGGGCGTGTGGTATAGACCTCTACCTCACTGCAGCCAGCCGTCGTACGGCTCTCTTCCGCCAATTCCCAACGGATCGTCAAACCTTCGGAGCGCCCGATCCAGTTTTTCTGCATCAGACGAACCTTTTCAGGCCACTGATCCAAGCCATCCAGCGAATCCAACAGGTCTTGCGCGAAATCAGTGATCTTGAAGAACCATTGTGTCAGCTCGCGCTGCTCAACAAGTGCGCCGGAGCGCCAGCCGCGGCCATCGATAACCTGCTCATTGGCCAGAACCGTCTGGTCGACCGGGTCCCAGTTTACCTTGGATTGTTTACGGTAGACCAAGCCCTTTTCCATCATGTCGAGGAAAAGGTGTTGCTGGCGCTGATAATATTCAACATCGCAGGTCGCGAACTCGCGTGACCAATCCAGCGAAAGCCCCATGGACTTCAGCTGGCCGCGCATGGTGGCGATGTTCTGGTAGGTCCAATCCTTCGGGTGAACCTTGTTCTGCATGGCAGCGTTTTCCGCTGGCATACCAAAGGCATCCCAACCCATAGGGTGAAGAACGCTGTAGCCGCGCGCACGCTTATAACGCGCCACCACGTCGCCCATGGCGTAATTTCGCACGTGGCCCATATGGATGCGCCCCGATGGGTAGGGGAACATTTCCAGCACATAGTACTTTTCGCGCGAGTCCTTATTATCGGTCTCGAAGATTTTCGCTTCAGCCCACTTTTCCTGCCAACGGGGTTCGGCATCCCGTGGATTGTAACGTTCGGTCGCCATTTCGATGAATTTCCGGGTATGAATAGAGTTGGGTGACCTTCACCACGAATGGGCTTGAGCGTCAAGTTTTTGAGGCCACACGCGGGCATAATGGCGATCAATCGCTTGGCATTGGACGCGGCGAGAGGTAACTGGCTTGGCTGAGTTTCAGGGAAAGGCTTCAAGATGACGGTCGAAGAAAGACTTCAGGATGTTCGGCAGAAAATTGCAGTTGCGGAAAAAGATGCCGCTCGTGCACCCGGATCTGTTGAACTGGTTGCGGTTTCCAAAACCTTCGAAGCGGAGGCTATTCGACCTGTTATTGCAAGCGGACAGCGGATTTTCGGGGAAAATCGTGTTCAGGAAAGTGAGGGAAAGTGGCCGCAACTGAAGGCGGAGACGCCCGATATCGTATTGCACCTCATCGGGCCCCTCCAGTCTAACAAGGCGGCCAATGCGGTGGCTCTCTTCGATGTGATCGAAACGATCGACCGTGAGAAAATTGCTCGCGCGCTTGCGGACGAAATCAAGAAGCAAGGCAAAACACCCCGGCTTTATGTGCAGGTGAACATTGGCATGGAGCCGCAAAAGGCTGGCATCGAGCCGAAGGACACTGTTGCTTTCGTCAAATTCTGCCGCGAGGAGCTGAGCCTTACCATTGAAGGCTTGATGTGTATTCCACCATTGGAAGATCACCCGGGTCCTTATTTTGCGTTACTCAGAAAGCTTGCAGAAGAAGCAGGCGTAAAAAACCTTTCGATGGGAATGTCTGGCGATTTTGAAACGGCTATCTCCTTTGGTGCCACCAGCGTTCGTGTTGGCTCTGCCATTTTCGGGCATCGTTGAGAAAAGCCAAATCCTCTTCCTCTTTCGTCGGGCTTTCCTGTCGTCTGATCTGCGCCTAAGCTCCTCATCAAACGAGATGCGGCAGACGATGGGAGGATCAGATGCACGCAGACAGTCGCTATCTAGCGGTTTACGAGGGCTGGAAGGCCGATCCGGAAGGCTTCTGGGCCAATGAGGCGCAGAAACTTCATTGGTACAAGCAGCCGGATGTAATTTTCGATCCGGCTCAGGGCGTGTATGGCCGTTGGTTTGCGGGCGGCGAAACCAACACCTGTTTCAATTGTCTGGACCGGCAAATCGCCGCTGGACGTGGCTCACAAAAGGCGCTGATCTATGACAGCGTGATGAGCGGCCAAAAGCGCGCCTATACCTACGATGAGGTACTTACCGAAGTTCAGGCCATTGCGGCAGTGCTACAAAATCTGGGTGTCGCTAAGGGAGATCGCGTCGTCATTTACATGCCGATGGTGGCGGAAGCGACTTTCTCCATGTTGGCTTGTGCACGCCTTGGTGCCATTCACTCTGTGGTCTTCGGCGGGTTCGCGGCGCATGAACTCGCGACGAGGCTGGATGATTCGCAGGCAAAGGTGGTGATTAGTGCCAGCTGTGGTCTCGAGCCAGGGCGAACTGTTCCCTACAAGCCGCTCCTCGATCAGGCTATCGACATGGCAAAGTTCAAACCGGAATCGTGTTTGATCCTGCAACGGGATCAGCTCCATGCTCCGCTCCGCTATGAGCATGGCGATATCGATTTTGCCCAGGCCGTAGAAGCCGAAAAGGTGAAGGGGACACAGGTGCCTTGCGTTCCGGTCCTCGCCACCGATCCGCTCTACATTCTCTATACGTCTGGGACAACCGGCCAGCCAAAGGGTGTGGTGCGCGACAATGGCGGGCACATGGTTGCTCTGCGCTGGAGCATGGAAAATTTCTTTGGCGTGAAACCTGGAGAAACCTTCTGGGCAGCCTCCGATATTGGTTGGGTCGTTGGCCATTCCTACATCGTCTATGGCCCTCTATTGGCAGGCAATGCCAGCGTCATTTTTGAGGGAAAGCCGGTTGGCACGCCGGATGCCGGGACTTATTGGCGAATCGTTCAAGACCATGACGTGAAGGTCATGTTCACGGCACCCACTGCGTTTCGTGCTATCCGTCGGGACGATGGAGAAGGTGAGCATATCGCCCGTCATGACACATCCGGTCTTCGCGCCCTGTATCTTGCAGGCGAACGAGCGGATACGGAAACCATCAAGTGGGCAGAACGCATGTTGAAGGTGCCAGTGATCGATCACTGGTGGCAAACGGAAACTGGCTGGCCGGTGGCTGGCAATCCTGTTGGCCTAGGTCTCATGCCAGTCAAATATGGCTCCCCTACCCTGCCAATGCCGGGCTATGATCTTCAGGTCGTGGATGACGAAGGCCATTTGCTGCCGCCCAACACGCTTGGCAACATCGTGCTGAAACTACCCTTGCCACCCGGTTGTCTTGTCAGCTTCTGGAATGCAGATGACCGCTTCCGCAGCGCCTGCCTGGAAGAATTCCCCGGCTATTACAAAACGGCAGATGCAGGACTGGTGGACGAGGATGGGTATGTATTTGTCATGGCGCGGACAGATGACATCATCAATTGCGCCGGACACCGCCTCTCGACCGGAGCCATGGAGGAAGTGTGTGCTATGCATCCGGACGTGGCGGAATGTGCCGTGATCGGTGTTGCCGATGCCCTCAAAGGCCAAATTCCCTGTGGCTTCATCGTGCTCAAAAACCGGGTTGAGCGTGATGAATCTCTTATTGGGAAGGAAATCGTAGACCTGATCCGCAGTGAAATCGGGCCCGTTGCTGCCTTCCGCACGGTCATGGTGGTAAAACGCCTGCCGAAAACACGTTCCGGAAAAATCCTGCGGGGGACGATGCAAAAGATTGCCGATGGCCTGCCATGGAAAATGCCAGCCACTATTGATGACCCCGTCATCCTTGATGAGATCACTGAAATTCTTCAGAAAAATGGCTATTGCGAGCCGAAAGCGGCCTTGGCAGGTTAAAACAGATAGCCAATAAAAAAGCCGGCCAAGGAGCCGGCTTTTGAAAGTCTGCTTAAAAGGAAGATCAGTAGCGATCGTCTTCTTCTTCGTCCTTTGGAGCGGACTTCAAGGAAGAGAGCTTGGCGAAAACAGCGTCCGCATCCAGTTCCTTTTCCTCTTCGCGCTCGTAGCCGTAAGCCATGTTTTCTGTCTCGGACGCAGACTGAAGTGTTGCACCCAGTTCTGCAGCCGTTGGCAGCGGACGGTTCTTGGATGCGCGTTCGACCTCGATATCCAGATCAATCTGGCTGCAAAGGCCGAGCGTTACCGGGTCCATGGGCGTGAGGTTCGCGGCATTCCAGTGCGTACGTTCCCGAATCTGCTCAATCGTCGACTTCGTGGTGCCGACGAGACGCGAAATTTGCGTATCTTTCAATTCTGGATGGTTGCGCACCAGCCAAAGAATGGCGTTTGGACGATCCTGACGCTTGGAAACCGGCGTATAACGTGGGCCGCGACGCTTTGACTCAGGCACGCGAACCTTTGGCTCGGAAAGCTTGAGCTTGTAGTTGATGTCACGTTCCGCGCGCTGGATTTCGTCGCGGGACAGCTGGCCGGTTGCAATAGGGTCAAGGCCCTTAATGCCCTGGGCCGCTTCGCCGTCGGCAATCGCTTTGACTTCAAGCGGATGCAGTTTGCAGAACTGCGCGATCTGATCGAAGGAAAGCGCCGTGTTATCGACGAGCCAGACTGCAGTCGCCTTCGGCATGAGCAATTGTTGAGCCATGGATATAATCCTTCTATCGTCCGCGCCGGTGTCGCGGTCCGTGGGCTGTTAACCACAATTTCCGGGAATTATCGGGGTCTATAACCCGATCACGAAGAAATTGCAATTGTCACTCCGTGCTGACCCTTTGTCTAATTGCCGCCATCGCACCAATTGATAAGAATGCAATACGGGAAAGGCCAGCGCCGATGTTTGGCGGCGGCGGGAGCATGAGGAGGAATGAATGTCTGAAAAAGTCTATCCGGTGCAGAAAACCGTTAAAGCGCGGGCGCTCATCGATAAGGAAAAGTACCTGAAATGGTACGAGGAAAGCGTTGAGAACCCGGACAAGTTCTGGGGCAAGCACGGCAAGCGTATCGATTGGTACAAGCCTTACACCAAGGTGAAGAATACCTCGTTCAAGGGCAAGGTCTCGATCAAGTGGTTTGAGGATGGCCTTACCAACGTCTCCTACAACTGTATTGATCGCCATCTGAAGACACATGGCGAACGAACCGCCATCATCTGGGAAGGCGACAACCCATACATCGACAAGCGCATCACCTATAACCAGCTCTACGATCAGGTTTGCCGTTTGGCGAACGTGATGAAGAAGCACGGCGTGAAGAAGGGTGACCGCGTCACCATCTACATGCCGATGATCCCGGAAGCAGCCTATGCCATGCTGGCTTGTGCGCGCATCGGTGCCGTTCATTCGGTGGTTTTCGGCGGCTTTTCGCCGGAAGCGCTTGCTGGACGCATCGTCGATTGCGAGTCTACCTTCGTCATTACCTGCGATGAAGGTGTGCGTGGTGGCAAGCCAGTTCCACTGAAGGAAAATACCGACAAGGCCATTCACATTGCCGCCCGCCAATACGTAACAGTCAACAAGGTTCTCGTCGTGCGCCGTACCGGCGGCAAGACGGCCTGGGCACCGGGGCGTGATCTCTGGTACCATCAGGAAATCGCCAGCGTGAAGGGCCATTGCGAGCCGGTGAAGATGAAGGCGGAAGATCCGCTGTTCATTCTTTATACCTCCGGTTCAACGGGCAAGCCGAAAGGCGTGTTGCATACCACGGGCGGCTATCTCGTCTATGCAGCCATGACCCATGAATATGTCTTCGACTACCATGATGGAGACATTTACTGGTGTACCGCCGACGTGGGCTGGGTTACGGGCCATTCCTACATCGTCTACGGGCCGCTTGCCAATTGTGCGACCACGCTGATGTTCGAAGGTGTTCCGAACTTCCCGGATCAGGGTCGCTTCTGGGAAGTTATTGATAAGCACAAGGTCAACATATTTTACACTGCGCCGACCGCGATCCGCTCTCTCATGGGGGCTGGCGATGAATTCGTCACCCGTTCGTCGCGCTCGAGCCTGCGCCTGCTCGGCACGGTGGGCGAGCCCATCAATCCCGAAGCCTGGGAGTGGTATTACAACGTGGTAGGCGACAAGCGCTGCCCGGTCATCGATACTTGGTGGCAGACTGAAACTGGCGGTCATATGATCACGCCTCTGCCCGGTGCCGTGGATTTGAAGCCTGGCTCTGCTACTGTTCCCTTCTTCGGCATCAAGCCGCAGCTCGTGGATAATGAGGGGAATGTTCTGGAAGGTGCGGCAGATGGCAACCTTTGTATCACGGATAGCTGGCCGGGGCAGATGCGCACGGTCTATGGCGATCATGAACGTTTTATCCAGACCTACTTCTCTACCTACAAGGGCAAGTATTTTACAGGCGATGGCTGCCGCCGCGATGCCGACGGTTATTACTGGATCACGGGCCGCGTCGATGACGTGCTGAACGTATCTGGCCACCGTCTAGGCACTGCAGAAGTGGAGTCGGCTCTGGTTTCGCATCATCTGGTGTCGGAAGCGGCTGTGGTGGGCTACCCGCACGGGGTTAAAGGGCAGGGTATTTATTGCTACGTCACACTGATGTCGGGCAACGAGGGAACAGATGCACTGCGCCAGGAACTCATCAAGCACGTGCGTCAGGAAATCGGTCCTATCGCGTCGCCGGACAAGATCCAATTCGCGCCCGGTCTGCCCAAAACGCGTTCGGGCAAGATCATGCGGCGGATTCTACGCAAGATCGCTGAGGATGATTTCGGCGCGTTGGGCGATACCTCGACGCTGGCCGATCCGGGCGTTGTCGATGATCTGATCGAGAACAGGCAGAACAAGGCACCCGAAGCGGCCTGATTTCAATCTTCAACGGAACAGAAAAGGGCCGGTCTTGCCGGCCCTTTTTTATGAGCCGCTTGCTAGCTGGCACAGATCGTTTTTGCGGCCATGACCAGAATAGGCTGTGGCCAGGCCCGCGCTGATCATGAGCTTTGCAGGATCGCGGCCATCTGACAGCGAAACATCCGCAACGATACGGCCGAAGTATTTGTCTGCATCAATCCGCGTGAGCTTTACAGTGCCTGATGCTGCCGCCAACTCTTCAAGTAACCGCTTTGCTTCTGCCGCGGCATCCTGCCCGCGTTCACATTTTGACTTCAGCTCCGGCGTATCGATGCCGCGCAAGCGGACATAAACCTCGATACTCTGTTGAGGCCAGGGACGAGCGGAGACGAGAAGCGTATCTCCGTCAATGACACGGATGACCTGTGCAGATACGGGCCCTTCTACTAACGCGTCTGCATGAGCAGGTGTAAGCGAGCTGATTAGGAATGTTATCAAAAGGAAAAGACAATTGGGGCGCATAAAAGGAAATTATTCCTCTTGCGCGCCTCCAGTCAATAGGAATGTTGACCTATGGTTTATGAAACGTGGAGACCTGGTGCCTCTCGGCCCGTGCGCTCCACATATTCCAGATAGCCACCTTCATAACGCTCAACGCCTTCTGGCGAAACTTCCAGAACGCGGTTCGACAAAGCGCCGAGGAAATGGCGGTCGTGGCTGACAAACAGCATTGTACCTTCGAAGGAGGACAGTGCTTTAATGAGCATTTCCTTCGTGTCGATATCGAGATGGTTGGTCGGCTCGTCCAGAACCAGAAGATTTGGCGGATCAAACAGCATGGCCGCCATAACCAGACGCGCCTTCTCGCCGCCGGAAAGCACGCGGCAGCGCTTTTCCACATCATCGCCGGAGAAACCGAAGCAGCCTGAAAGTGCACGCAACGGAGCCTGACCAGCCTTGGGGAAACGTTCCTCAAGCCAACCCAGAACCGTGTTATCGCCATCCAGCACATCCATGGCATGCTGGGCGAAGTAGCCAAGCTTGACGCTTGCGCCGATGGTTACCGTTCCGGCATCTGGTTGGGTGCTGCCGGTCACGAGCTTCAACAGGGTTGATTTGCCCGCACCGTTGACGCCCATGATGCACCAGCGCTCGCGGCGGCGGATCATGAAATCCAGGCCTTCGTAAATCACGCGGCTGCCATAGGCCTTCTGGATGTTCTTGAGGTTGACGACATCTTCCCCGGAACGTGGGGCGGGCTGGAATTCGAACGTCACCGTCTGGCGGCGGCGGGGCGGCTCCACGCGGTCAATCTTGTCGAGTTTCTTCACACGGCTTTGGACTTGTGCCGCGTGGGAAGCGCGGGCCTTGAAGCGCTCGATGAACTTGATTTCTTTCGCCAGCATGGCCTGCTGCCGCTCAAACTGCGCTTGCTGCTGCTTTTCGTTCTGCTCGCGCTGGCGTTCGTAGAAGGTGTAATCGCCGGAATAGGTGTTCAGCGATCCAGCATCGATTTCAATGATCTTGTTGACGATGCGGTTCATGAACTCGCGGTCGTGCGAGGTCATCAGAAGCGCGCCGTCATAGGTCTTGAGGAAGTTTTCAAGCCAGATCAGGCTTTCAAGATCCAGGTGGTTGCTCGGCTCGTCGAGAAGCATGACATCCGGGCGCATCAGAAGAATGCGGGCTAGCGCCACACGCATTTTCCAGCCGCCGGAAAGCTTCGAAACATCGCCATCCATCATCTCTTGGCTGAAGGAAAGGCCTGCAAGCACTTCGCGGGCGCGTCCATCCAGGCCGTAACCGTCCAATTCCTCATAGCGCGCCTGCACTTCGCCATAGCGTTCGATAATGGCATCCATTTCGTCCATCCGGTCGGGATCAGACATGGCCGCTTCCAGTTCATGAAGCTCCGCGGCAACTTCGCTCACAGGGCCAGCACCGGCCATGACTTCCGCCACTGCGGAACGCCCGGACATTTCACCAACGTCCTGATTGAAATAGCCAATGGTGACGCCACGATCGACGGAAACTTGCCCCTCATCCGGCTGTTCTTCGCCGGTAATCATGCGAAATAACGTGGTTTTTCCTGCACCGTTCGGCCCCACTAGCCCGATTTTCTCACCGCGATTCAGCGCAGCAGATGCCTCGATGTAAAGCAGGCGGTGGCTGTTTTGCTTGGAGATGTTGTCGATACGAATCATGATGTCGGGAGCCTTGGAGAGGTCATGAAGGTTTTGCGCCTTATGGCAGAGGCGGTGCGGACTGTCCCGCGCAATCTGTTGCAGCATTGCTTGCCGAGCGGAGCAAAGAGCTGGCTGAACGGCAAAAAGGCGGGTTTGTCAATAATTTTTCTTGACACTTCACAGGTGCTCCCGTATGCGCGATGCATCTGGGTAAAGGACCGTCAATGGGCCTTTTCTCGAGTGAGGCACAAACCTCAATCACCGGCAGACCGGTTCAAAGAATTTTCTTCGAATCCTGCTCAAACGTGGACTGATAAAAAGACAGCCGCTTGCCTTTGGCAGGTAGAGCTGGATCGAACATGAAAGGATAAAAAATGTTCGCAGTCATCAAGACCGGCGGTAAGCAGTACCGTGTGGCAGCCGACGATGTGCTGACCATCGAAAAGCTGGACGTCGCCGCTGGCGAAGTTATCGAATTCAACGAAGTCCTGGTTATCGGCGAAGGCGCTGATGCTAAGATTGGCGCGCCTTTCGTGGCTGGCGCTGTCGTTAAGGCCGAAGTGGTCGAACATAATCGTGGTGCGAAGGTTCTGTCCTTCAAGAAGCGTCGCCGTCAGAACTCCAAGCGGATTCGCGGCCATCGCCAGCATCACACGGTTGTTCGCATCACCGCGATCAGCGCTTGATCGTTCGGTAGGATTTTCGAAGGTTTAAAGGAGAACTCCAATGGCACATAAAAAAGCTGGCGGTTCATCGCGTAACGGTCGCGATTCAGAATCCAAGCGCCTTGGCGTCAAAAAGTTCGGCGGCGAAGCTGTGCTTGCTGGCAACATCATCGTGCGTCAGCGCGGTACGCAGTGGCATCCGGGCTCGAACGTCGGCCTCGGCAAGGATCACACGATTTTCGCACTTACCGCCGGTAATGTGAACTTCCGCACGAAGGCCAATGGCCGCGTGTACGTGTCCGTGATGCCGAAAGCGGAAGCAGCGGAATAATAGCCGGTAGCGCGTTAAAACAGCCGGCGTCTCATCGACCCGGCTGATACCCGCAAAAGGTTCAGACCAGAAAAAAGGGAAGATGGGACGCCACCCACCTTCCCTTTTTCTTTTCCCACAAGGAGGACTGAACCATGCAAGCGGAATTGATACGGAGTGGCCAGAGCAGGTCACCCGAAGAGCGGTTGAGACCGCAGCGGTTAAGGAGCGATTGCCCTGTCTTATTGTCGCAGAGACTTGTTCTGCGCGCCCCTCACGAAGAAGACATTGACGCCCTTTCCCATCTCGCTAACAACGCCAACATTGCCACTATGGTGGCACGTATGCCTCACCCGTATACGGCAAAAGACGCTGCTGACTTTGTGCGACGCGCAAAACTCGGCGAGATTGGCAAGTGCGTCTATGCCATTACAAAAGCTGAAAACGGTGCATTCCTAGGGTGCTGCGGTCTCGAACCGCATCCCGGCGATCCGCAGACGATTGAACTTGGCTATTGGCTTGGCGAGCCTTTCTGGAATCAGGGCTTTGCTACGGAAGCGGCTCACGCGCTGATTGACATGGCTTTTCGTACGCGGGAAATCGACCATATCGACGCGCGTTGCCGGGTCACCAACATTGCTTCTCGTCGCGTCATCCAGAAGTGCGGCTTCCAGTTTCAGGGGTCTGGCATGGTGGGTTCACTCGCCATGGGAGGCATGGTGCCGGTGGAATGGTTCCGGCTGGACCGCAAGACCTGGATGTCACTGAAGAGTTGGGGAGAAATGCGATGAGCGCTGCAGTTCTCGAAAGACCCGAGATTCAGCGTCCTGAACTTGGAACTTCCCCGATCATCGAAACCCGTCGTCTGGTTCTGCGTCCCCATCAGCTTGGGGATGCGGATGCCGTGGCGCAATCGCTGAATGATTGGCAGGTCACCCGGATGCTCGCACGCGTTCCAGCACCCTATAGCCGAAGCGATGCGCTGGATTGGCTTCAAATGGTGCGTAAAACCTCCGATTGGCACTTCGCTATCACGGAAGGCGATGGCGTCCATATTGGTTGCGTCAGCATCGAGCTTATCCATGGGCGCTGGCATCTCGGCTACTGGTTGAACCGGTTCAATTGGGGTCAGGGCGTGATGACCGAAGCAGTCGGTGCCGTATTGGAAACGTTCTTCCGGCGCCTGCCGGATGCTGAGCTTTTCTCCGGCGCGTTTGCTGATAATGCGGGATCGCTGCGCATTCAGGACCGGATGGGCTTCACTATTCTGGGCTGCTCGGATCGCTACAGCGCCGCCCGCAACGCAATGGCGCTTCATCTGGAAACAAGTCTGGTCGCCGCTGATTTCAAGCGACCGTAAAAGACAAAAATGAGAGGCGGCGAGGCTGAAATTTGCTTTCGCCGCCCTTTCAATTCTACCCCATTGCGGCGATAGGCTTTGACCTGAAGCCTCAGCGGCTATATCCAAAACCTCGGCAACTCGCCGTATCCAATTCCACCATCGAACAAGACGGCACGAACATCATGAAGTTTCTCGACGAGGCAAAAGTCTTTATCCGCTCCGGCGATGGCGGCGCGGGTGCAGTTTCCTTCCGACGTGAGAAATTCGTTGAGTTCGGCGGGCCGGACGGTGGCGATGGAGGCCGCGGTGGTGATGTGTGGGTAGAGGCGGTTAATGGTCTGAACACGCTGATCGATTATCGCTTCCAGCAGCATTACAAGGCTGGCACCGGCATTCACGGCATGGGCCGCAACCGCACGGGTGCCAATGGCGGAAGCGTTACCCTGAAAGTGCCCGTCGGCACGCAAATCTTCGAAGAAGATAACGAAACGCTGATTATCGACCTGACCAAGGAAGGTCAGCGCTTCCGTCTTGCTGCCGGTGGTAATGGCGGCTTCGGCAATGCCTATTTCAAGTCCTCTACCAATCAGGCCCCTGACTGGGCTAATCCTGGTTTGCCTGGACAGGAAAAGACGATCTGGCTTCGCCTCAAGCTGATTGCCGATGCGGGTCTTGTTGGCTTGCCGAATGCGGGAAAGTCCACGTTCCTCGCTACAGTCACGCGGGCGCGACCAAAGATCGCCAACTATCCATTTACGACGCTGCACCCAAATCTCGGGGTTGCGACGATTGATGGGCGCGAATTCGTTCTCGCGGATATTCCAGGTCTCATTGATGGCGCGCATGAAGGTGTTGGTCTCGGTGACCGCTTCCTCGGCCATGTGGAGCGGACGCGCGTGTTGCTGCACCTGGTATCTGCGCAGGAAGAAAACGTTGGCCAGGCTTACAAGACGGTGAAGCACGAGCTGGAAGCTTATGGTGGCGGCTTGGAAGACAAGCCGGAAATCGTCGCACTTTCGCAGATTGACGTGCTGGAATCGGCAGAGGTTAAGAAAAAGGCCAAGGAATTGCAGAAGGCTTGCGGAAAGCCGCCTCTTCTCATCTCTGCTGCTGCCCATATGGGCATGACCGAGGCGCTTCGCGCACTGCGGGATGTAATCGTGGAAGCTGCGGGTGAAACCGCTTTGCCAGATCGCAGCATACAAATTGCAGAAGATGACGAGGAAGACGAGGCTTGAGATGGTTCTGCAACGCAAATCGCTGAGCGAGCATCGCCGCATCGTCATCAAGATCGGTTCGGCGCTTCTGGTGGACCGTAAGGCGGGGCTGAAAAAGGATTGGCTGGATTCGGTTTGCGCCGATATCGCAGCACTTCGGTCGCAAAATATCGATGTTCTGGTGGTTTCCTCCGGCGCTATTGCCCTGGGCCGCACAGTGCTTGGCCTTGCCTCCGGTGCTTTGAAGCTGGAGGAAAGCCAGGCAGCGGCGGCGGTGGGGCAGATTGCCCTTGCCCGCGCTTGGTCAGAAAGCCTGTCACACGATGAAATTGTTGCAGGCCAGATCTTGCTCACATTGGGCGATACGGAGGAGCGCCGCCGTTATCTCAATGCGCGGGCCACCATCAATCAGCTGCTGAAGCTTGGTGCAGTGCCGATCATCAATGAGAACGATACGGTTGCAACCTCGGAAATTCGCTATGGCGATAATGATCGTCTTGCTGCCCGTGTTGCGACCATGACCGGTGCCGATCTTCTCATCCTCCTTTCGGACATCGATGGTCTCTATACGGCCCCGCCGCATGTGGACCCGAATGCCGAGTTCTTGCCCGTCATTCCCGTCATCAATGCTGAGATTGAGGCCATGGCCGGTGGTGCAGCTTCGGAGCTTTCCCGTGGTGGAATGCGCACTAAGATCGATGCCGGAAAAATTGCCACCGGTGCTGGTTGCGGCATGATTATCGCTTCCGGCAAGACACTACATCCGCTGAAAAGCATTGAGCAGGGCGCACGGTCTTCCTGGTTTGCGCCCTCTGGAACGCCGGTGACCGCCCGCAAAACCTGGATCGCTGGGCAATTGCAGCCTGCCGGGGAATTGACGGTGGATGCCGGTGCGGAAAAGGCGCTAGCCTCTGGCAAAAGCCTGCTGCCCGCAGGTGTGCGTGATATACGCGGCCAGTTCAGCCGTGGCGATACGGTTGCCATCATCGGTGTTGCAGGCCGGGAAGTTGCACGCGGCCTTGCCAGTTACGATGCGGACGAGGCACGCCAGATTGTCGGTCGCAAATCGTCTGAAATTGAGCCCATTCTGGGTTATCCGGGCCGTGCCGCCATGGTGCATCGCGATGATCTGGTGATTACCGGTTCGTTGCGTGTGGAGAGCGAACAGGTGCAGGAAGGATTTGCCAATGCTTGAGAAGGTTCATTCCGGTGATATCAACCAGCTGATGCAGCGTATGGGTGATGATGCCAAGGCCGCAGCACGCAAGCTTGCCACAGCCTCCACCGAGCAGAAAAACAAGGCTCTTCTGCTGGCTGCTGACGCGATTGTGGATTCGACGGCAGTTATTCTCGCCGCCAACAAGCTTGATCTTGAAAACGCAGCGGACAAGGATCTTCAGCCCTCTTTCGTTGATCGACTGACCTTGAACGAGAAGCGTGTTGCGGACATGGCGGAAGGCTTGCGCGCAATCGCCGCCCTGCCCGATCCTGTTGGTGGCATCATTGCAGATTGGGTCCGCCCGAACGGCCTCAAGATCGAGCGTGTGCGCACACCTCTTGGCGTCATCGGCGTGATCTATGAAAGCCGCCCTAATGTAACAGCAGACGCCGGTGCGCTGTGCCTGAAGGCTGGCAATGCCGTCATTCTGCGCGGCGGATCCGATTCGCTTCATTCATCGCAGGCTATCCATCGCTGCCTGTTGAATGGCATTGCCGCTGCGGGGCTTCCCGAGCAAGCGATCCAGATCGTGCCTGTGGCAGACCGTGCGGCAGTCGGTGCCCTGCTTTCCGGCTTGAATGGAACCGTGGATGTTATCGTTCCACGCGGTGGAAAGAGCCTTGTGGCGCGTGTTCAATCGGAAGCCAGAGTACCGGTTTTCGCGCATCTTGAGGGTCTCTGCCACATTTATGTGGATGCATCCGCTGATCTCGACATGGCGGTGAAGGTGGTGGTGAACGCCAAGATGCGCCGCACTGGCATTTGCGGAGCAGCCGAAACTCTGCTGGTGGATCGAAAGGCAGCTTCTACCCATCTCAAGCCCATTTTGGAGGCGCTTGAAAAAGCAGGCTGCGAAATTCGGGCTTCGGAAGAAGTTCAAGCGCTTGTGGCTGGATTGAAATCCGCCACCGAGGAAGATTGGCGTACGGAATATCTCGAAGCAATCATTTCTGTAGCGCTCGTGGATGGTATCGATGGCGCGATAGCGCATATCGGCACCTATTCATCCAGCCACACCGAAGCGGTGATTGCGGAAGATCCCACGGTTGTTCAGCGGTTCTTTAACGAGATCGACTCTGCAATTCTTTTGCACAACGCTTCGACGCAATTTGCAGATGGCAGCGAATTTGGCATGGGCGGGGAGATTGGCATCTCAACCGGAAAGATGCATGCGCGCGGTCCGGTTGGCGTCGAGCAGCTAACCTCGTTCAAATACCGGGTGCATGGCACCGGCCAAACGCGGCCCTGATCCTCGTGGAGACAGCGATCGCGCTCAAGCCCTATCTGTCCATGCCGCATGTCGAGCAGGGTATGGTGGTTGGCCTGTTCGGTGGCTCGTTCAATCCGCCGCATGAAGGACATCGCCTGGTTGCCGAAATTGCGCTGAAGCAATTGGGGCTGGATCAGCTCTGGTGGATGGTAACACCCGGTAATCCGCTGAAAAGCCGCTCAGTTCTTCGTCCGCTGATTGAGCGCATCCGAATGAGCGAAGCGATGACGCATAACCGAAGGATTAAGGTCACGGCGTTCGAGGAGCGCCTACAAAACGGCTACACCGCGCAGACTATTGAGCACGTTCTGACGCGCAATATTGGCGTTCGTTTTGTCTGGATCATGGGTGCGGATAGCCTAAAGACATTTCACCGGTGGCAGAAGTGGCGAGAAATTGCTGCCTCGGTGCCAATTGCGGTGATCGACAGGCCCGGTGCAACTCTTTCCTTCCTGTCATCGCCAGCGGCCCGAGCCTTGAGCCATTCGCGTATCGATGAATCGGATGCGGGTGCTTTGGCGTTCAAGTCGCCACCGCGCTGGACATTCATTCACGGTCCCCGATCAAGCCTCAGTTCGACCGCCATTCGGCAAGGTACGCTGCAGCACTGATGCCTTGAAACGTTAACCATTCAGTGCCACCTTATATTGACGCGGATCACTGACCTGAGATTCGCGTCAACGCTGTTCTGTTCGGTGAAGAAAGGAACAACCCTGACAACAGTTCAAGCTAAAGGAAGAACGCTTCGCGTTCCTCCAAAGAGCCAGGAACGTGGCGCCGATGCCGCTGCCCGTGCTCTGTCCGTGGTCCTCACCAGTGTCGAGGACTCCAAAGCGGAAGATATTGTCACCATCAACATCGCCGGAAAATCCGCGTTGGGAGACTACATGGTCGTAGTATCCGGACGCTCGAACCGGCATGTGTCGGCAATTGCCGAGCACCTTCTCTCCGACCTCAAGGACGAGGGCTTTGGCCCTGTCCGCGTGGAAGGTCTGGAAGGCGGCGATTGGGTGCTGATTGACACCGGTGATATCATCGTCCATGTGTTTCGGCCTGAAATCCGGGAGTTCTACAACATCGAAAAGATGTGGGCAGCTCCCGACGAGGAAGAAACGCTGCATTAAGCAGTCTGCGGGCGCTCGCCATGCAGGCTGCAACAGAGGTTTATGACACGGCTGAGGTCTCTTAGCCGATCAATCCTCTGATGTGGCCATAGCAATGAGCAAAGCCATGCGGATTGGCCTTTTTGCCGTCGGTCGGCTCAAGTCCGGACCGGAGAAAGACCTTGCGTCGCGCTATCTGGAGCGCTTCGCCAAGGCAGGTCCCGCCGTAAGCCTGGAATTTTCGCGTGTCATCGAGGTAAATGAAAGCCGAGCCTCCAGCGCGGAAACCCGCAAGCGTGAAGAGGCGGGGCTCTTGGAAAAAAACCTTGCTGAGGGCTCGCTGCTCATTCTGTTGGATGAGCGGGGGAAAGCAATGGATAGCCCCGCATTCGCCTCGCTTCTGGGAAAATTCCGCGATCAGGGCAAGCGGGAAATGATGATTGCGATTGGGGGAGCGGATGGTCTCGATCCGGCACTGTACGATCGTGCTGATGCCATCGTAAATCTCGGTTCCATGACCTGGCCGCACCAGCTCGTGCGTATTCTCATTGCCGAACAGCTTTACCGTGCTGTGACGATATTATCGGGTCATCCCTATCATCGTGTTTGACACGATGTTGTTTCTAGCAGTTTTCTGCAAATCAGCTTAGGTTCCGCGGATTGCGGGATGCGACGGACGGGAATGCGGGTAAGACAAGGCGGCAGGCAATTCATGCAGCAGGTGATGGCTGCGGCGTTTTTCGCCGCCGGTCCGCTGGTGCTTGCCCACGCGCAAGAGGATGGGCCAGCTTCCACTTCCTCTATTCCTGTCGTGCCGGATACCGCCGTCACCTCCTCACCCTCACCCGTCGATGCGCTCCAGATCAAGCGTGACCAGACTCGTGCAGAGCTTGAAACGCTTTCAAAATCTATGTCGCTTTCCGCAGAAAAGACGAAGGCGATTGAGAGCGAGATTGCCGATATCGATAAAAGCAGCGCTTCCATCCGCCAGGCTTTGATTGATTCCGCTGCTCGTCGCAAGGATCTGGATTCCAAAATCCAGGCAAGTGAGCGCAAGCTGGCGGAATTGAAGGTTAAGCAGGATGGCATTCGAGGCTCCTTGCGTGAACGCCGTGGGGTCTTGGCGGAAGTCTTGGGAGCTTTGGAGCGCATGGGCCGAAACCCGCCCCCTGCCCTTTTGGTGTCACCGGAGGATGCCCTCGGTTCTGTACGAAGCGCGATCCTGCTCGGGGCGGTCGTGCCGGGCATGCGCGGCCAGGCCGAAAAGCTGATGGCGGATTTGCAGGGTCTTGCCGATCTTGAGCGCGAAGTCGCGACCGAAAAAAGCAAGGCCTCCGACTCCATTGCCGCAACACTCGAAGAAGACAAGAAGATGGATCTGTTGCTGGCAGAGAACCAGCGGCAGCAGGAAAGTAGAACGGCCACTTTGGCTGACGAGCGACGCCGTGCGCAAGAACTGGCGGGCAAGGCCACCAACCTTGAAGGGCTGATCCAATCACTCGAAAGTGAGATCAGTTCTGTGCGTGAGGCGATGAACCGTGCAAAGCGGGAGGAAGAGCGCCAAAAGCAGCTGACCGTCGAGGAACGCGAGAAAGCGCGGGAGCTGGCAGAGAGCGGCGTGCCTGACAAAAACCGTATTGCGCCCGCATATCCGTTTGAAAGTTTGAAGGCGAAACTAGGTTATCCACTGACAGGTGATTTGCTACGATCCTACGGCGACGCTGACGGAACCGGCCATCCGGCGCGCGGCATAACGCTGGCGGGGAGTGCCGGTGCTGTGGTAACAGCGCCAGCAGATGGAACAGTGGTTTTCGCCGGTGCCTTTCGTAGTTATGGCCAGATGGTTATCCTCAATGCGGGCGATGGCTACCATCTTGTCATGACAGGCATGGACAAAGTGAACGTTCAGCCGGGAATGTTCGTATTCTCAGGTGAACCCATCGCCACGATGGGTGAGAAAAGAGTGGCAAGCGCAACTGCGTTGGCGCTGGAAACGGATCGTCCGACGCTTTACATTGAGTTCAGAAAAGATGGCAACCCGGTCGATTCGAAACCGTGGTGGAGCCGTGAAACTGGAAGGGCACGAAATGATTCGTAAGGCTTCACTTGTCATCGTCGGGGCGCTCCTGGGCGCGACGGCGATGAGCGTCGTCTATTCCGCCGGTGTGCCGGCACAGGCCGCGGGATCATCGACCTATCGTGAGCTATCGATTTTCGGTGATGTTTTTGAACGTGTGCGTGCGCAGTATGTGACGCCGCCCGATGAGCAGAAGCTGGTTGAATCCGCCATCAATGGCATGCTGTCTTCGCTGGACCCGCATTCAAGCTACATGAATGCCAAGGACGCAGCAGACATGCGCACCCAGACCAAGGGTGAATTCGGCGGCCTCGGCATCGAGGTCACCATGGAGAACGAGCTCGTCAAGGTTATTACGCCGATTGACGATACGCCTGCTGCCAAAGCCGGTGTTCTGGCCGGTGACTACATTACGGATATCGATGGCAAGCCGGTTCGTGGCTTGAAGCTGGAAGATGCCGTTGAAAAAATGCGCGGCAAGGTCAATACGCCGATCAAGCTGACGATCCTGCGTAAGGGTGCGGACAAGCCGATCGAACTGACCGTTGTTCGCGATATTATTGCAGTTCAGGCCGTCAAGTCTCGCATCGAAGGCGGCAATATCGGCTATCTGCGCGTCATTTCCTTCACGGAAAAGACCTATGACGATCTCGAAAAGGCAATCAAGAAGATCAAGGCTCAGGTGCCTGCCGACCAGTTGAAGGGCTATGTGCTTGACCTTCGCCTGAATCCAGGCGGTCTGCTCGATCAGGCGATCAATGTGTCGGATGCCTTCCTGGAGCGTGGCGAAGTGGTCTCTACGCGTGGCCGTAATCCGGAAGAAACTCGCCGCTTCAATGCCGGCCCTGGCGACTTGACCGATGGCAAGCCAGTCATCGTTCTGGTCAATGGTGGTTCGGCATCCGCTTCGGAAATCGTGGCTGGTGCTCTTCAGGATTTGAAGCGTGCAACGGTTGTCGGTACACGCTCATTCGGTAAGGGCTCTGTTCAGACCATCATTCCGATGGGTGATGCCGGTGCGCTTCGTTTGACCACGGCGCTCTATTACACGCCGTCCGGCAAATCTATTCAGGGCACGGGTATCCAGCCGGATATCAAGGTCGAGCAGCCGCTTCCTGCTGAATTGCAGGGCAAGTTGCGTGCCGAGGGAGAATCCAGCCTTCCGGGCCATATCCAGGGCCAGAGTGAAACGCAGGAAGGCTCTGGTTCCGCCGCTTATGTGCCGCCGGAAGCCAAGGACGACGTTCAGCTGAACTATGCAATGGATCTTTTGCGTGGCAACAAGACTGACCCATCCTTCCCGCCTCAGCCGCAAAAGGCCGCAGAAGCCAAACCAGCTTCCGATGCCAAGCCTGCTGAGCCAGCGAAACCCGCTGAACCTGCAAAGCCCTGATAGGCAACTTTCAACCACCCGGCTCGCATGGGCCGGGTGGAATTTCAATAGTCATTGCAAACGCGGGGCCCTCCGGTGGGGACTGATCTTCGCGCTCCTCTTGGGCAGAACCGAAAGAAGCAAGACCGGCCTAAGCGCCGGCCTTCTGTTTTGGCGGCCATCGGCATGGTGGCGGGCGCAGGCCTCTTGGGGATTTCCTTCTATGCCATGCGCTCTCCTGACAGGTTGGAGAAAGCGCCAGCGCCAGAAGTCACGGTTGCTGTTCCGCCCGTCAGCAGCAAGACACCTTCCGCTCCGCGTGACCAGAAAGCTTTGCAAGCCAACGGTCAATCAGGGTCAGACGTCCAGCGAACGGTGATGGATGATGGGACCGTCGTGACGAAGTATTCCCCTCGGCAGCGGGATGGCGAAGGGCCTCTGATCATTAATGCCCAGCGTTTCGGTCAAGATCCGCGAATGGCGACCTTGCCGAACGAAGACCTGCTGGAAGACAGCCCTTTCGGACATTTGCCGGTCAAAGGACCGGACGGTCTTCGCGCCATGGAGCAATATGCCCGCCCTTGGTCGGGTGCACGCGGCAATCGAATTGCGATTGTGATTGGTGGGTTGGGCTTGAGTCAAACCGGAACGCAGAAGGCCATTCACACGCTTCCCGGCGAGGTGACATTGGCATTTGCAGCCAGTGGAAATAGCCTTCAACGCTGGATGCAGGAGGCACGACGCGACGGGCATGAATTGCTGATCCAGATGCCTATGGAGCCCATTGATTATCCGGACAATGACCCCGGCCCACTGACGCTTGTTTCGAAGGCTTCACCGAAGGAAAATCTGAAGCGTCTGCACGAAGCTATGGGCAAGATCACCAACTACACCGGCATCATGAATTATCTCGGTGGCCGCTACCTGACGAACCCTGATGCGCTTGAGCCTGTTCTTCGTGATATCGAGGAACGGGGACTGCTGTTTCTGGACGATGGGAGCACGGCCCAGTCCACCACCGCCACGATTGCCAAGGCAGTCAACGCTCCGCACACTTTCGGGGATATGACCATTGACGCCCAGTTGGATCGCCAGGCCATCTTGCGAAAGCTGGATGATCTTGAGCGACTTGCGCAACGCAAAGGGACGGCTATCGGCATTGGCTCTGCTTTCGATGAGACGGTGGATGCGGTGGCAGAGTGGGTGAAGGAAGCGCAGGGCAGGGGCGTTGAGATCGTTGGCGTTGCCTCGCTGGTGACAGATGGAAATGAGTAGGAGAGCACAGTGAACAAGAAGCATTCGCCAGACGATCTACCCTATCGCCTCTGCGTTGGTGTCATGGTGCTCAACAAGGATGGGCTTGTCTGGGTTGGCCAGCGCCTGTCCGATGGCAATAGCGAGTCGGATGGGACGCCGCAGCTTTGGCAAATGCCACAGGGCGGTATTGACGAGGGTGAAGATCCGCGTGCTGCCGCTTATCGCGAACTCTTTGAAGAAACCGGCATCAAATCCGTCTCTTTGATCGAAGAGGCACCGGACTGGATCTACTACGACCTGCCAGCGCACCTCATTGGCATTGGTCTCAAGGGTAAATATCGCGGTCAAAAACAACGCTGGTTTGCCTTCCGCTTTGAAGGCGATGAGAGCGAAATCAATATCGACCATCCCCCGGAAGGCCAGCATCAGGAGTTTAGCGCCTGGGATTGGAAATCAATGGATGAGCTGCCGTCGCTGATCGTGTCTTTCAAGAAGGATGCGTACGAGCAGGTTGTGGCCGCTTTCAAGCATTTGGCAGGGACGAAAGGGTAGAGGCTTAGTCGGCATCTACTGAGGTCAGGCTTCGACGTAGGTGGTCTATGACCGCACGCACCGGGGCAGCGGTGCGCAGATCGCTGTGGACGACAAGCCATGCTTCTCGAACCAGCGGCGGATGATCCGGAAAGACCTGGATAAGACCATTTTCTTCCGGTTTCAGAAAATGTGGCAGCATGGCGATCCCGCTTCCCGCCTGTGCCAGAGCCATCTGGATGCCGACATCGGTGGAGCGGAAAGCGTAGTGTCGCTCTGGGAAAAGGCGGGCCAGTTCCTGCTGTTGCGGCGATTCCCGCATGTCACCATCAGATCCGATAAGGGGGGAGGCATCGGGAATAGCAGGATGCCTGTACGGCTGAAACCGAACATCCATCAATTTCGACATCGTCAGGTCTCCCTTGTTCGGGCGAGTGAGACGGATCGCGATGTCTGCCTCCCGCCGTTGCAGTGAGGCTTCTCGTGTTTCCGCGCACAGTCGCAGGGTAAGGCTCGGGTGACGGTAGGAGAGAGATGCCAGCGCAGGGGCTATGATGGCCGCCCCTAACGATGGTGGCACAGAGAGGCTGACGGCACCTGTCACCTCCAGCCGAGCGCCATTTACAATCCGGTCAATCGTATCAGCCTCGTCTTCCATACGCCTTGCCAAGGCGGCGATCCGCTCGCCATCCAGCGTGAGCAAAAGTTTGCGTCCGCGCCGGTCTATCAGCTTGAGACCTAGGGCTTTCTCCAAGGCATCTATGCGCCGGGCCACCGTGGCGTGTTCCGTCTTTAGTGTGCGGGCTGCCGCCAGCAGGCTTCCCTGCTGGTGGAAGGCTGCGAAATAGCGCAGGTCATCCCAGTTCATGTGAATTTTCTCACATCGATTGCGTCATGATGGGGAATTTCTCACAGTTTCTGAGGTCGGCATAGTGGCTGCGGAACGGAAGCCACGTTGTGCAAAGGAGAGTACCATGCCCTATGCCATGCAGTTTGCCGCCACGGGGGAACCGGAGGTTTTGCAAAAGGCGGAATGTGAGGTGCCTCAGCCGCAGGCAGATGAGATCCTGTTGAGGCAAATGGCGGTCGGATTGAATTTCATCGACGTTTACCACAGAAGGGGTCTTTACCCCCTTGCTCCTCCAGCGGTCACCGGCGTGGAAGGTGCTGGCGTGGTAGAGGCTGTAGGCGAGGGCGTGACCCATGTGCGACGGGGAGATCGCGTTGCCTATGGCGGTGCCGTGGGAGCCTATGCAGATTTGCGCCTGTTGCCCGCTTGGCGCGCGCACAAAATACCGGATGGTCTTTCGTTCGAGATTGCAGGAAGCGGCATGTTGCGCGGGCTCACGGTCTACATGCTGCTCACGCGGGTTTACCCAGTTGAAGCGGGCATGACCATTCTTGTTCATGGCGCGGCGGGTGGTCTTGGTAGTGTCTTGACGCGGTGGGCCAAGTCACTCGGGGCTGAGGTAATCGGTCAGGTAAGTGGCACGGAAAAGGCCATGATCGCGCGTGCAAACGGCGCGGATCATGTTCTGGTGGGCAGGGATCTCGATCTGGAGAATGAGGTGGCAGCTCTCACGGGCGGTAAAGGCGTTCATCTGGCCATCAACGGCATTGGTGGAGATACGCTGACACAGACCATGGCTTGCGTGCGCCCCTTTGGTATGACCGTCAGTGTCGGCCAGATTGCCGGTGCTCCTTTGTCGCTTCCCTTCGCGGCTCTGCGCTCGAACGCTCTTTCCCGACCGAGCGTCATGGCCTTCACCACAGAAAAGTTGCGATATGAGCCTGCCGTCACAGAAGTGCTGCGCAAAATGGAGGAGGGCGTGATCAATGGCCCCAGTGATTGCTATGCCTTACAGGATGTCGTAAAGGCTCACCACATGTTGGAGGCAGGGCGAATTCTCGGCAGTGCTGTGCTACTGCCTTGATGCCATGAAAAAGAAGAGCCGGGGCAATGACACCCCGGCTTTGACCGTTCAGTGCAGGAGGGCTTACTCAGCCGAGTCTGCGGATTCGGCGTTCAGCAGACCATACTTCTCTTCACCGATCTTGCCGAGAAGCTCGAGCTGGGTTTCGAGAAAGTCGATGTGGCCTTCTTCATCCATCAGCAACTGCTCAAACAGCTTCATGGAGACATAATCTCCGGCTTCGTTACAGATATCGCGTGATGCCTTGTAAGAGGTGCGAGCGTCATATTCGCCAGCCAGGTCAGCCTCAAGGACTTCCTTGACGTTCTGGCCAATGCGCAGCGGAGCAAGGGTCTGGAGGTTTGGGTGGCCTTCCAGGAAGATGATGCGTTCGACGATCTTGTCGGCATGCTGCATTTCTTCGATGGATTCGGCGCGTTCTTTTTTGGCAAGCTTAGTATAGCCCCAGTCTTCCAAGAGACGATAATGTAGCCAATACTGATTTACTGCGCCAAGTTCGAGAAAAAGGGCTTCGTTAAGCCGCTCGATGACTCTTTTGTCGCCTTTCAATGTCCGCTCTCCTGTTTTCTTCATGGAATTGTTTCAGGCGGGACATATAATCTATTACATCGGCTTCCGTCGAGTGGCGAAGCGCATGATATTCTTCTGTCGTGCGAATGATGAGATCTACCACATTAGGGAAGCAGCCGCAGCAACGGCCACGCTTCTGCATGGCATGATAGACTTTGGCAGGAACGATCAACTGCCAACAGTCTTCATCAAGGAGGCCATTGATGACGTCCTTGATTTCTTTGTCGGTGATGTAATTGCAACTGCAAACCAGCATCTGTATCAGCCATCAAACATGATATTCGATGTCTTCTTTTTGATAAAGAGGATGGCGAATGTCAAGAAAAAAGCCGCTCACATCCCTGTGTAGCTTTCCTAATGAAAATTTCGACCCTTTGGCAGCACGTCTCCACGATAAATAGGATTGTCTGAAGGCGTTTGAGCAGATGTTTTGCCGAGGCTTTTGCGACGCGCCTGTCTCTCTCGATGATCCATGGTTGCCCGTAGAACCTCATCTGCTCTCTCGCAGACCCCAAAGCGGCGAGTTTCCGCCTGTAATAGCCCTAGCATAGGCGTCATATCTTCGATTTCATCCACAATAACATGAATGATGCCGCTTTCCCGTTGTAGAAGCCCTCGAATTCTCACCAGACGCGCGGCCATGACCACGGAACGGAAGGTTTGGAAAATCTTCGGTTTCACAATGGCGTTGGCCACGCCTGTCTCATCTTCCAATGTCATGAAAATCACCTTGGCCGTGCCCGGCCGCTGGCGGATCAACACGAGACCCGCAATCTCGACGCGGCGATTTTTCGGCGCAGTGTGAAGCTTTTGCATCTGGATCATGCCGCGCTTTGAAAGCTGCTCGCGGAGGAAGGAGAGGGGATGCGCCTTTAGCGAAAGGGTGAGGCTGCGGTAATCCTCAATAACCTGCTCACCTTCTGGCATGTCCGGCAGTTCAATCTCCGGTTCCTGTTGCAGGTCATCGTTCTTGAGCGTGCTCTGACGAATAGCATGGTCGAAAAGTGGCAGGCTTTCGCTGGCATTGCGGGCATCAAGGGCGCGTACTTCCCAAAGAGCACGCCTTCGATCAAGCCCCATGGAGCGGAAGGCATCTGCTTCTGCCAGCCGTTCAATACTGGCGCGGTTCATGCCTGAGCGTAGCCAGAGATCGCGAATGGAGCGGTAACCTGATCCTCGGTTCGGCATTAGCTTTTCGATGATTTCCTTCTCGGAAAGCCCTTTGATTAACCGGAAACCAAGCCGCACGCTTTTCCGCGATTGAATTACGTTGCGCATCTCCCTGTGGTGGGGGCTAAGGTTTCGAGCATCGAAGCCTTTTCCTTCTTCCAGCAAGCTATCCCAGTCGGAGAAATTCACATCGACCGGCAGAACCGTAATGCCGTGCTCGCGAGCGTCACGAACCAGTTGCGCTGGAGCATAGAAGCCCATGGGCTGCGAATTCAGTATCGCCGCCAGAAAGACGTCCGGATAAAGCGCCTTGAACCAGCAGGAGACATAGACAAGAAGGGCGAAGGAGGCGGCGTGACTTTCGGGGAAACCGTATTCGCCAAAGCCTTCGATCTGGCTGAAACAGCGCTCCGCAAAACTCGGATCGTAACCACGGGCAATCATGTTCTTCACCATCTTGTCGCGGAAATGGTGGATGGTTCCCGTACGGCGGAAGGTGGCCATGGCGCGGCGTAGCTTGTCGGCTTCACTGGGCGTGAATTCAGCGGCTACGATGGCAATCTGCATGGCCTGCTCCTGAAACAGTGGCACACCCAGCGTTCGCTCCAGGACCTCTTTTAACTCTTCACTTGGATAGTCGATCTGCTTTTTGTCCAGCCGCTCCTGTCGCCGCTTGAGGTAGGGATGCACCATATCGCCCTGAATGGGGCCGGGGCGCACGATGGCGACCTCAATCACCAGATCGTAAAATTCACGAGGGCGCAGGCGCGGCAACATGCTCATCTGCGCACGACTTTCGATCTGGAAAACGCCGATCGTGTCTGCACGGCAAATCATGTCGTAGACCTCATCCCTATGGTCCTTCAGAATGCGAGCCAGATCGAGTGCCTGGCCATAATGGGTTTCCAGAAGCCGAAAAGCTTTTGCAAGGCAGGTCAACATGCCAAGCGCCAGAACATCCACCTTTAGAATGCCCAGTGTATCCAGATCGTCCTTGTTCCACTCAATCATGTAGCGATCCGGCATGGCTGTCGGCATGATCGGCACCACTTCATCCAGCCGATCCCGCGTCATCACGAAGCCGCCGACATGCTGAGTAAGGTGGCGCGGAAAATTCATGAGTTCTTTTGCATAGCCGAGAACCCGCTTTGTCAGCGGGTCTTCCGCATTGAGGCCAGCATTGCGGGCTTCCCGCTCTGATAATCCATCCGTAGACCAGCCCCAAACTGTGCTGGAAAGTGCCGATTGTACATCTTCCGAAAGGCCGAATGTCTTGGCGACCTCCCGACCGGATGAGCGGGTACGATAGCTGGTAACGGCAGCGGCCAGTCCAGCATGCTCTTTCCCATAGGTGCGGTAGATGAACTGGATAACCTCTTCGCGGCGTGCATGTTCGAAATCCACGTCGATATCCGGTGGCTCATCTCTTTCCGTCGAAAGGAAACGGGCAAAGAGAAGCTTGTTCTGATCGGGATCAACATCCGTGATCTTCAAACAATAGCAGACTGTGGAATTGGCAGCCGAACCTCGACCCTGGCAGAGGATTTTTTGCGAACGGGCAAATTCCATGATGCGACGAACTGTTAGGAAGTAGGGTGCATATTTCTTTTCGCTGATGAGTTGAAGCTCTTCCCGTATCTGGCGCTCTATCTTGGCCGGGATGATGCCGCCAAAGCGCTCTCGAGCACCTGCATAGGTCAGCCGTTCCAAGGTCTCAGCCGAGGTTTCCCCTTCAATCTCCTCCTCAGGATAATTGTGCTGCAATTCTCGGAGTGAGAACCGCAGGGCAGAGAAAAATCGCAAGCTATTGGAAACGGCATCCGGGTAGCGCTTGAAGATGGCAGCCATCTGCCTGCCGCCTTTCAGATAGCGTTCGGCATTGGCGGCAAAACGAAATCCTGCTTCCTGAACCGTAACATGCTCTCGGATGGCGGTGACAACATCGGCCAGCGGACGGCGGCTTGGGTGATGATAAAGCGGTCGATTGGTCGCGATCAGGGGAATACGTGCGCGTTCGCCCCATTGGGCAAGGCTGGCAAAGGCAAAGTTGTCGCGTCCATCATATTCCGGCACGAGAGCCAAATAGATACGGGTGCCAAACCTGGTTTTCAGGCGGTCAAGCAGAGCAGGGAAGGTCTTACTTTCCCTCGTTTCCAGAAGAGATCGTTCTGGAAGGATGGCCAGCATAATATCATCCCCCCATTCCAGCAGATCCTCCAGATAAAGCTCGCATTGGCCTTTGCGGGTTCGAAGATTGCCCTGGCTCAGCAGGCGGCAAAGATGACCCCATCCCTTGCGATTGATGGGGTAGGCCAGAACATCCGGCGTGGCATCGCAAAACACCAGCTGTGCGCCCGGCTGCACCTTCAACGGGCTATCCTCTTTCAGGTCCCGCAATTGGGCATGGGCTTTGACAACCCCTGCTACGGTGTTGCGATCAGCGATGCCAAGGCCCAGAACCTCTCCATTCCGCGCAAGGTCGGCGGCCATTTGCACCATCTCCTCCGGGTGAGAAGCCCCTTCCAGGAAAGAGAAATTGGTACGTGCACCGATTTCATAAAAAGCAGGCGCTGCCGGTCTCATGCGAATATGCCGTGCATATACCAGCTGGGATTTTCCACCTGGTCGTAAAGCCCTTGCCGGTAGACCCAGAAGCGCTGCCCTGTTTCGCATTCCAGCCGGAAGTAATCCCGCGTTGGCGCGTCTTCACCATCCAGCCACCATTCGGCAGCAATCCGTTCCGGCCCCTCCGCCCGGCAAACTCGGTGCGTCAAACGCCGCCAGCGAAAACGAATAGGCGGGCCATCCGGCACATCCACGGCATAGGCCTCCAGCGGTTCCGGATGACGAAACAAGCGAAGCGGCCTTTCCTTGCCAGCAAGAGCCGTCTCCATCAGCGGTGCCGCCTCAGGGATTGGCACGGGTTTGAAGATATGGCCAAGTGCTGGAACGGTCAGAAAAGCTCGCTCTGGTAGATGGCTCTCTCGCAATTGATAGGTGGTCAGACAATCGGGTCCGAAGCGAGCCGAAACCTGATCGACAAAATCTGCCAGAGACATATGCTTCTGGTCATCGCCTTCGAAATCGCTCTGGGTATGATCGAAAGGTTCATGATGCAGCACATTCAGGCGCAGCACTTCGAAGCCAAAACCGGCATCCAGCTCGTCGTGAACGCCCTTCAATCGTTCGGCAAACAACTTGGCAATGCGTATGGCATCTCTCAGAGGCCGGGACGCACCTGCCTTCAACCGGAAAACCTTTCCATCCACCCGAAACAGAACAAGCTCGAACACGCGCCCACCCGCACCGCGGGCTTCCAAACCTGGCTTTAAGGATTGGGCAACCTGTCCGGCGAGCTCCAGAATATCCTCTTCCGCCTGGATGGGGTCTGCCAGTCGTCGTTCCGCTGAAAGATGGGCTATGGCGCGACGCGGGGAAATGGCTTCCTCATCCAGCCCTAATGCCTGATCCAGCCGCAGCAGCAGCTGCGAACCAAAGCGGCGGGCAAGGGGCGCGCGGGGTGCTTCCAGAAGATCGCCAACCTGTTTAAGGCCCACTTTGGCGAGAGCCTGAACCGTGGTGTCATCCAAACGAAGACAGGCAATGGGAAGCGGCGCAAGGGCTGCTTCCTGTTCGTCTTCTACAACGATGCGACTGGTATCGAAGCGGGCAATGGCGGAGGAGAGGCCGGGTGCGCCGGAAATAGCCCCGCGCACCTCCATGCCGATCTGCTCCAGCCGGGTGAGGATCTCGCTCAACATCGCTGCTTCGCCGCCAAACAAATGGGCACAGCCCGTTATGTCCAGAAAAAGGCCATTGCCTTCTTCTGTGGCGACAAGCGGGGTATACCGATCGCACCAATCCGCCAGCGCTTCCAGAAACCGCTTATCTGCCGCTTGATCCTCCTCGATGACTTCGAGGGCAGGGTAAATGGCGCGTGCTTCTGCCAAGCCCTGACCAAGTTTGAGGCCAAGGCTCTGGGCATGGCTATCCAGAGCGGTCAGACGGATGGCATTGTCGCGCTTTCCGGCGCAAACGAAAGCAAGATCCTCAGGACGCCCGGTCAAACGCCAGGATAGCCCCCAGCGGCGGCGAAGAATCCGATCCGTCGAAAGCCTTGGAAAGTGGAGCGCCAAAATGCGCTGGCGGCTGCTGTTGAACAGCTTGTTCTGCGGGTTCGGCAATCGAGAAACGGCGGTCATGGTGGTTCCACTCCAGATTCAGGGAGAGGGGGGCCGGGTTACGGCTCTTCTCCAAAGTGAGACGGAAAGCGGATGAGCCGATGCTACCGCCAAGCATCGATCCATCAGGCAGGCGACGGGCTGCGGCGAGCGCAGGTTCCACGTGAAACCGAAAGAGGGCGCTGGATGCCTCCTCTTCGCCTCCGTGGCGTAAAATGAGAAGGGGTCTTGAGGAAGCCTTGGCTCGCAGGCTCAACCTCCGGCTTTCCGTTAAACCAAAGTTTGCCGGGTTTCCGCGTACCTCCAGCAAAATTGCAGCAAAGATGCCGCTGGAGAGAGCCGCTTCCGCAAGCCAAAGAGCATCTTCCAATCGTGCCGGTGCCGCATGCAGCATTCGGTGAATGGAGAGACCAAAGCGCTTCAGGCCAAGAGGGTAGGGCAGGCCTGCATCGCTTGCTGCCATCCTGTCTGAGATCCAGAAAAGCGGTCGCTGATCTTTCTGTTGGTATAGGCAAGACAAGGCCATGGCAAAGCCCGACAATGCGCCTGCATGGCGAAGACCAATGCTGCGCAATTCCGTCAATCCATCGTGTGGCAAGCCTCCTTCCAGAGCCTCGTCCAGAAGGCCTATACCTGTCGGCGCGATCAAGCCTTCGTCTCTTAGGCTCTTTCCAGTCTCATTCGCCTTTGCGGCGGCCAGCGTTGGAAGGGATTTACCTTCCAGCCGGGCAATCGTTTCGCGCAGGGCAAAAACAGTCTCCTGCGCCAAGGCGGTCTTCGCCATGACGTCAGCTCCATCGCTTTGTGGTCCCATCACACTAACGCGCAATCGGGCTATATGTTCATGTTATGTTCTTATGGATTCCAGAGGTGGAGAAAAGAGTCAACCGGGGCAGTAACCAGTTTCAACGACTCATCGAGCGGGTGATTGAATCCACTCTCGAAAATTTTTTTGGAAAACCTTATATGGGTTCCAGAAAAGGAGCAGATATGGCCCGTGTTGACCAGACAGATGATTGGCGTGATCGCCACGCCCCGACTATCAGTACGTTTGAATCGTTGGCAATCGAGGCCTATGGCAATCTCCCGGAAGAATTTCGTGCACTAACAGCGAACCTTACCATCGAAGTCGAGGATTTTCCCGATGACGAAGTGTTTGAGGATATGGCGCTGGAAACGCCTTTCGATCTCCTGGGCCTGTTTGAAGGGCGCGGCATTTCCGAACGCTTCACCATGGAAACCGGCGAGCTGCCAAACCGTATTCGCCTCTACCGGCGCCCCATCCTTGATTATTGGGCTGAAAACGAAGAGACGCTGGGTGACATTATCACCCATGTGCTGATCCATGAGATCGGCCATCACTTCGGCCTCAGCGATGACGACATGGAGCGGATCGAGGAAAGCGCGGATGAAGCGGCGGATCGCACAGGTTGATCAGCCGCCTTTATCATTCTTAGCGTCGGGCTTCTGTTGCCATGCGAATGGCAAGACCTGCCAGAACAGTACCCATCAGCCAGCGTTGAACTGTGATCCAGGCCGGGCGACGCGATAGAAAGCCTGCGATGGAACCTGCCGTCAGCGCAATCGCAGCATTCACACTGACGCTAATGATGATCTGTACCATGCCAAGCGCCAATGATTGAGCAAGCACGCTGCCATGATCCGGCTGCACGAATTGCGGCAGCAAGGATAGGTACATGACGGCAATCTTCGGATTGAGAAGATTGGTGACGAAACCCATGGTGAAAAGTTTGACTGGGCTATCCTGCGGCAGTTCCTTCACCTGAAATGGTGATTTTCCGCCGGGCTTTACAGCCTGCCAGGCAAGATAAAGCAGATAAATCGCACCACCCATTCGCAAGGCGTCATAGGCATAAGGCACGGCCATCACGATGGCGGTAATGCCGAATGCGGCGCAGAGCATATAGAAGACAAAGCCAAGGGCCACTCCACCCAGGGAGATAAGACCTGCAAGCGGGCCTTGGCAGATGGATCTGGAAATTAGATAGACCATGTTGGGGCCTGGTGTGAGCACCATGCCCAGAGCGATCAATGCAAAGGTAGACAGCGCCAAAATATCCGGCATATGCAACCTTTGAAAAATGAGATGGTCTTAAGTGGATGCGCAGATTCTGCGATGCGCATCCAGCATTTGAACATGTGTGTTACTGCTCGCCCAGCTTCATGCTCGGATCGTAGTCCTTGCCATGCACAGTCTTCACCACGGCCTGACCGCAGTAAAGCTTGTTCTCCGCTTGATTAAACGTGTGGCTCGGGGAGCCGTGCAATTCCCAACCCTTGTTCAAGGCATCGGTAACACGATGGCAAAAGCTGGAATCATCTGGGCCGGTGATGAAGCGATAGATTTTCATGAGCTCGTCTTTCTGTTTTCAATCTGCTGCACTTGGACGAGAAGCTTTTCGGCTTCTTCCAGATGCAGGCGTTCTATCATTTTGCCATCGAGATTTATGACATTCAGATGGGCGTGTTCAGGTTTCGCAAAGGCCGAGGCAATCGCATGTGCTTCTAAAATCTCTGCTTCGGAAGGGCCGAAATGCCGGTTTGCGGGTTCGATCTGGGCCGGATGGATCAGCATCTTACCGTCAAATCCCATCTCTCGCCCTTGAAGGCATTCCTGCTCGAATGTCTCTTCATCACGAAAATCGTTGAACACGCTATCGATGACGGAAAGACCATATGCGCGTGCGGCAAGCACCACCTGCATCAGCCAGGAAACGAGATAGGTGCGACCCGGTTTTGGCAGTACACGGGTTTCCTTGCGAAGATCGTTGAGACCCACGATGAAGCCGGAAAGGCGAGGGGCGACATCGTCTCTGGCCGCTGCGATGGAGCCCGAGTTTAACACACCGCGCGCCGTTTCCATCATGGCCCATAGCTGAAGATCTGCCGGCGCTGACTGTAAAAAGGATGATGCCTTTTCCAGATTGGCGACGCCTTCCACCTTGGGAAGCACCACACCATGCGGCTGAAGCGCCAACACGAGCGCCATATCTTCTTCAGCAAATCCGGTATCGAGGGCATTGATGCGGATGAAAATACGTTGAGCCCCTGATCGGGGCTTTAAAAAGAAGTAACGCAAATTGTCGCGTGCTTCCTGTTTCTTTTCCGCGGCCACCGAATCCTCCAAATCGAGGATTAGACCATCACATTCAAGCGCAATCGCTTTTTCCAAGGCGCGCTGGTTGATAGCCGGAACGCTGAGGAGCGACCGATAGAGTGGCTGAAATGGAGGCTTGGGATCAGACATCGCGACTTTGTGACAAGCTTTGTGATGCGATGCAAGACCGCAGCAATGCAAAAGCTCTTGCAAGACGCAAGATAAGAGCCCACATTTCCCACAGAAGAAAGGCTGTTGAAATCATGCAGAACATTCGCGCATTCCTCTACGGACTCATCGGCATCGCAGCGATCGGAACCTTGGTCGTGCTGACAGCGTCGATTACGCTGGCCTTTGCCGGAATGCTGGCCGTATTCACCGTGATCAAGGCGCTTACGCCGCGCCCCAAGCCTCAGCCAGTTCGGGCTCGCGCTCCTGGCCAGAGCCAAGAGATGCGGGTCTGGAACGATGGACGTGGCACGATCATCGACCTTTAATAGCAGATGTTACCCGTAGAGAGGGCGAAAACGCCCTTTCTGGCGTACCGTTTGGCGCTAAAGCGGGCTTCAAATCTTCGCGAATTTGGTCTATTGCAGCTTCCGAAATTCTAAAGCCTGTCGCGCAAAAGTGTGTAGCGGTTTTGCGGGAACGACAAGCGTCACACAAATATTGAAAGCGTGAAAAGTGCGTCTGAAAGACCGCGATCCGCTTTCAGTCTCGCGGAGGCAGATCATGGAAAAATTCGTCAAGCTCACCGGCGTTGCCGCGCCGTTGCCGGTCGTCAATATCGACACCGACATGATCATCCCGAAGGATTATCTGAAGACGATCAAGCGCACAGGCCTTGGCAAGGGTCTTTTTGCAGAAGCGCGCTACAACGACGATGGTTCGCTGAACACAGATTTCGTGCTGAACAAGCCGCAATACGAAAATGCGAAGATCCTTGTTGCAGGTGACAACTTCGGCTGTGGCTCTTCGCGCGAACACGCGCCATGGGCGCTTCTGGATTTCGGTATTCGTTGCGTCATCTCCACCTCTTTCGCCGATATTTTCTACAATAACTGTTTCAAGAACGGCATTCTGCCTATCGTGGTCTCGCAGGATGACCTCGATAAACTGATGGACGATGCCTCGCGCGGCGCGAACGCTGTTTTGACTGTCGATCTGGAAGCGCAGGAAATTTCCGGTCCCGATGGCGGCAAGATCCAGTTCGATATCGATCCTGCCCGCAAGCACATCATGCTCGAAGGTCTGGACGATATCGCAACGACACTGAAAAGCGACGGTGCCATTGCAAGCTTCGAAAGCAAGCTGCAGACCGAGCGTCCCTGGCTCTAGTCACATACAAGTTTCAAGACCTGATGTTATTGGCGTCAGGTCTTTTCTTTTCCCTCGCCTTTGCGGCAGGTTCGGCGGGGTATGGGAGAGCATCAGCAATGGTGCATGAATGATGAGCCTGCCTTGCCCAAGGAAACCCCAATGTCTCACAAGCTCTTTCTTCTTCCAGGCGACGGAATTGGCCCGGAAGCCATGGCCGAAGTTCGCAAGATCATCGACTATTTGAATACCGCGAAGAACGCTGGTTTCGAGACGGAAGAAGGCTTGGTGGGCGGATGCGCTTATGATGCGCATGGCGCGGCAATCTCGGAAGGTGACATGGCCAAGGCCATGGCAGCGGATGCCGTTCTCTTCGGTGCTGTCGGCGGCCCCAAGTGGGATAGCGTTCCTTATGAAGTTCGCCCGGAAGCAGGCCTTCTTCGCTTGCGCAAGGATCTCGAGCTGTTCGCCAACCTGCGCCCTGCCATCTGCTATCCGGCGCTTGCCAATGCTTCTTCGTTGAAGCCTGAGCTAGTGGAAGGTCTCGACATCCTCATCGTGCGCGAGCTGACGGGTGGCGTGTACTTCGGTGAACCGAAGACGATCACCGATCTCGGCAATGGTCAAAAGCGCGCCATCGATACGCAGGTCTATGACACTTACGAAATCGAGCGTATTTCCTCCGTCGCCTTCGAACTGGCCCGTACGCGCAAGAACGCCGTATGCTCCATGGAAAAGCGCAACGTCATGAAATCCGGCGTACTCTGGAATCAGGTGGTAACGGAAACGCACAAGGCCAAGTTCTCGGATGTGAAGCTGGAGCATATGCTGGCCGATGCGGGCGGTATGCAGCTGGTGCGTGCG
The DNA here is from genome assembly GCF_977018625.1 of Affinirhizobium capsici. Lineage (NCBI taxonomy): Bacteria > Pseudomonadati > Pseudomonadota > Alphaproteobacteria > Hyphomicrobiales > Rhizobiaceae > Affinirhizobium > Affinirhizobium capsici. The sequence goes on from NZ_CDRNXD010000006.1 coordinate 108,227, forward strand.
CCCAAGCAGTTCGACGTGATCGTCACCGACAACCTTTTTGGCGATATGCTGTCAGACGTTGCCGCCATGCTCACCGGGTCGCTCGGCATGCTGCCATCTGCATCGCTCGGTGCACCGGATGCCAAGACCGGCAAGCGCAAGGCGCTTTATGAGCCTGTTCATGGTTCTGCTCCGGATATCGCCGGTAAGGGCGTCGCAAACCCGATTGCCATGATCGCATCTTTTGCAATGTGCCTGCGTTACTCGTTCAACATGGTCGCTGAGGCTGATCTTCTCGAAAAGGCTATTGCCAACGTTCTCGACAAGGGCATCCGTACCGGAGACATCATGGCTGAAGGCTGCACGCAGGTCGGCACGACTGCGATGGGTGACGCTATTCTGGATGAGTTCAAGTCGCTCTCGGCCTGATTACATTTGCTGAGTCAAAAATACGCTCTGCCGACCTTTGGATCGGCAGAGCGTTTTGCTTTTGTAGCATTCGAAAAAACTGTCATCTTGATCGTCTATGCTTGTTCAGCTTTCGAGGAGAACAGGCATGTTGCAGGCATTGAAGCGTCGCTCTTTGCGTTACAGTCACGCGCCCTTGAACCTGCACCTCAACTGGCTTTTTATCGGGGCAAATTTTTTGCTCTTATCGGTCTTTTTGTTTGATCACCCCGTGTCCGATTATTTTCTGAAGAGCGATTCTCTTTGGAAGCGGATTGGCGCTTCCATCACAGAGACGGGAAACTCAGCCTGGATACTGATCGGTAGCGCGGTTCTTTTGCTGGAAGCGCTGCGTCATTACCGCATGGCAACGACACGCTCTATGCGGTTTAACGCATACTTTCTCGCTAAGCTCGCTGTATTCCTGATCTCAACCGTTAGCATGTCCGGCATCATGGCCAATATTATCAAACATGCAGTTGGCCGTGCGCGACCTGCGTTTCATGAAGGGAGCTGGCTATTTAATTTATCGCCCTTTCAAAGCGGCTATCAGCATATGAGCTTCCCATCGGGACATGCCACCACCATTGGCGCGATCATGATGGCTGTTGCCCTGCTTGCGCCCTCGCGCAAGCTTCTCTGTCTCATGCTTGCACTCTGGTTTGGTTTCTCAAGGGTGATGATCGGTGTGCACTATCCAAGCGATGTGATTGCTGGCTTAACCCTCGGTGCCTGGTCATCGATCGTTATCGCGACCCTGATGGCGAGGGGCGGGCTGTTGTTCAAAGAGAATGCGGGAGGCGTGCCTTCCTTGCGTCGCAGGCTTCGGACCTGTCGAGCCAAGCCAACCTTGTTGCGTTTCGTCAGCGCAAACAGCATCGGACTGCAAAGCCGGCAGCCTGCCTAATCTTATTTCGATGTCAGGAGCGCCATCTGCTCTTCATCCACGCCGATAAAGGAAAAGAGGATGTCTCGCGCTTGCTGTTCGTCTCTTGCTCGTATTGCAATGAACAATTTTTGGAGAACCTCATCCATGGAGAGGTGCGCAATGGCAGTGGCGTCAGCACGCATGATTTTCGGATGCTGTGTCTGCATGGCATTGGCCATGTCATAGAACAGCTCCTCGAACAATTTCTCACCCGGTCTACTGCCCGTTACCTTGATTTCAATGCCACCCGTGGGATTCCTCTCATCCCGAACCGTAAAGCCAGCCAGACGGATCATGTTTTCCGCCAAATCGCCAATACGCACGGGTTCGCCCATATCCAGCAGGAAGATATCACCGCCTTGCGAAAGTGCGCTGGCTTGCACGATGAGCTCCGCCGCTTCCGGAATAGACATAAAGTAGCGGCGCATATCGGGGTTCGTGACGGTAACAGGTCCGCCATTGGCGATCTGTCGTTTGAAGAGAGGTACGACTGAACCGTTGGAACCCAAAACATTGCCAAATCGCACCGCACAGAATTTCTGAGGGCTACCCTCGTCTCTGGCTTTCAACGCCATCTGGCGCACGATCAATTCGGCCCAGCGCTTTGTCGCGCCCATCACATTCGTTGGACGAACTGCCTTGTCTGATGAGATCAGAACGAAATCTCGGACCTTCTCTTCGAAGGCAATGCGGGTTACAGTAGCTGTGCCGAAAACGTTGTTTTCGATGCCTTCGATCGAATTCATTTCGAGCAGCGGAACGTGCTTATGGGCGGCTGCATGATAAACGACTTCCACGCCGTGCTTGCGAATGGTGTCGCGAATGCGGCCCTCGTTCAGGATGGAACCAAGAACGGGAATGACGGGGGCGTGTGATTGAGCCTGAAGTTCCTGATCGATGCTGTAAAGCGCAAATTCGTTTGCTTCAAAGAGTATCAGCGCTTTCGGCTTGCACTGCACGATCATTCGACAGAGTTCAGAGCCAATCGAACCGCCAGCACCCGTTACCATGATCACGCGGTCCTGCAGGATCGCATCCACCAATTGCGAATCCGGCGGCACAAATGAGCGTCCAAGCAATTCGTCGATTTCGATTTCGCGGATTTGATTTGCGAGATAGCGACCGTCAACCAGATCGGCCATATCGGGAACGGTGCGGATCTTGACGCCCAATCCGCTGATATTCTGGATCGCGTTCTTCCTATGATCGGCAGAAAGTGAAGAGAGGGAAAGAATGATTTCTTCAATCCCGTATTGCTCGATCAGTCGCGGAAGATTTGCAGGGTTGTAGACGCGGTATCCGCCGACATCTCTGCCATGATGAAGTGGATTATCATCCAGAAGGCCAACCACATAGCGATTTCCGTTCCCACGCAATGCGGTTGCTATCTGTACGGAAGAGGCATTGGCACCGTAGATGAACACGGGCTGCTCATCCCGCCGCATGCCCGTGCCCTGGCTGAGAATGATTTTGACGGCGAAGCGAAAACCGCCAACCAGCGTGGTACCAATCGCAAAGTAAAAGAAGGGAACCGAGCGCGGAACGACGCCTCTCCCCGACATCTCCATCGTGAAGACCAGCAGGACCCATACGACCGTTGCTATGGCCATCGCACGTAGGATCGTCCAGATGGCAGTATCGGGAAGATAGCGCAGAACGGCACGGTAGAGACCAAGGCGAATGAAAATCGGCACGGCAATAACAGGTGCCATGAAGGCGAGAAACATTCGCTCATGCGTAACGACGGGGAGCCACACGCTGTAGCGAAGCGCATAGGCGGCCCAGATGGCCACGATCAAGGCCCCCGTATCGAAACCGATCAATATGATCCGTTTCCAAAGCCTTGGCATGTGGTCAATGACATTACGCAAAAACAGGATCATTGGTATTCCCGCATAAAACGGATCGAACGGATGCGCCGCCTATTGTTTCTAACAGGCCTTTTCATATCAATCGCCTGCTATCTGATTGTTGTGCGACGGTTGCCCTTATTCCCGCCTCGACGGAGAAAGGTGGGTCCCAGGACAATAGATCTCTCGTCTTTGCTATATCCAGCTGGAGACTGTTGAGCAACCGATCCGTGTACTTCTTCTTCCCAAGGCATTGAGCAGTTGATCGTAAAATCCATTCAGGAACGGGAATATTGACGCCAGCCCGTCCTTGCGCGCGTGCAAGAAGCGAGAAAAGTTCCTGCGTGGAAAGGTCATTTCCATCGCTTGCCAAAAAAATCTGGTTGGCTGCGGAAGGATGTTTGCAAGCTCGAATGATGAGATCGATCAGATTGCCAACGAAGACAAGGGAGCGGCGATTTCTGCACATCCCGAAGGGAGACGGGATACCACTGCCTGCCCATCGCTGGAGAAGGTGAAAGTTTGCGCCGACCCCCTTTCCATAGATCAGTGGCGGGCGAATGATGGCAATCTCCATGCCGGTTTCTTTGCCCAACTCCAAGAGTGCCTTTTCCGCCTCCGCTTTCGATATGCCGTACGGGTCTTGTGGTGCGGGTGCGTCGTTTGCAGAAAAGTGTTGTCCCGGAAGCGTATGTTCGCCATTAACTTTGATCGAGCTGACAAAGACAAAGCGTGTGGCACCCGCATGGGCGGCTTGTCGCGCCAGGTTAATGGTTGCCTCAACATTCATCGCACGAAAGCTGGCGAGCGGATCGGCTTGCGTCTCGTTCATCACATGAACGCGCGCTGCCAGATGCACAACAATGCGAATTCCTGTAAGGGCTCCTGACCAATCCGTATTTGGATCAATTGTGCCAACGGCAAAATGACCCTGGGAACTGCTTCGTGCAGCGGGCCTGAATGCTATTTGGCGGTTATCTAGATCCCTACAGAGATGGCGGCCTACGAAGCCGGATGAGCCCGTTACCAATATCACGATATGTTCTCCCGGCTCAGGCGAACCAAGCGTGCGCGGTAGTTGGAGATTGAGCTCGTTGTCGCATCAGCCAAGCCAGCTCCAGCCCAGATAATGACGCCGACAGCCAGGATGTAGGCAATTATAACGATGCCTATGCCTAACAGACCTTGCGGCAGGTATAGCGTGAGCGGCAGAACAATCAGGAGATTGATAAGCCAGGCGCAGGTGGAAACAGGCCTTGCGCCGCCGAAGCGGCGCGATAGGCGCTGATAAGCATGCGACCGATGCGCTTGCGATAACCTATCTTTGGCCAGGAAACGGATGATGAGCGTGATTGTCGCGTCGGAGGCGAAAAGCAAGGCCAGCAAAAGCCATTGCTGCACGCTCATCCAACCCATAGCGAGGCTCAGGAATGCCAGGGCAACAATAATGAAGCCAAGAAATGTGCTTCCGGCATCGCCCATGAAGATCTTGGCGGGAGGCCAATTGAAGATCAGAAATCCAAATGTTGAGGCTGCAACCACAGCCATCATCCACAACGTCCAGGATGCCGCAGCTTCTGGTGAGGCGTGGAGACTGATGATCATTGCTGAACTCAGCATCATGATTGCCTGCTGCCCCGCAATTCCATCAATTCCGTCCATAAAGTTGAAGAGGTTTATCCACCAAACGCCACCCACAATCAGCACCAAACCGGCAAGAATATGGAGGAAGGGACCAGCATCTCCCGCCAGCGCAGCTGTCGCGTTCGTAACGATGAGTGTCAAAGCAACAACTGCGGCCTGAACCGGTAGCCTGAGACTGGCAGGCAGCGGGTGGCGATCATCGATCAACCCGACAAAGGCAATCAGAAAACCAAGAGCTGGAATGAGCCAAGAGACAGAAGGTTCAGAGGGCAGGAAACAGGCGATGACCGTTGCAGCAATCACGATGCCGATCCCTCCGCCCGTCGGTGTCGGTTTGACATGAGATGAGCGGGCAATGGGAGCCTGGACAAGCTTCAGCTTTTCGGCAAACCGGATGATCAGGTAGACAATAAAGCCGCTTATCATAGCTGCTGCGGGCAATAGAAACCATTTTTCCTGCACGCTACATCGTCTCCAATCGACCTTTGTTTTATAGGTCTCTTCATGAAACCCAGCTGTCCGTCGCTAAAAGGCTTGTTAGAAGCTGATGGCCGCCCTGTCCAGACACAGAGGATGCGTTCGGCCTTGACTTCATGGCGAAATCTTCTAATGAGTTCTCCCGAAAGGAAGCAAGAATGTTTTGCGCCGACATCCATATCGCCGCTTACGTCAATCTGGCATCATCTGCCGGAGAGCTTCTCTACGCATCCTCAAAAACCATGGCCAAAACGACGACGAAAACCGTCTGACGTCTCTGGCCCACCGCTCTCTCCCCGGTATGGCCGGGGACAAGGAACAGCATGCCGCTTGCCGGTGTGGTTCCCCCTCCCAGACCCCGAGGAGAGAAGAGAAAGAGAGCAGTACTTATGGGTTTCAAGATTGCAGTTGCCGGCGCGACCGGCAATGTTGGCCGGGAAATGTTGAACATCCTGGCAGAGCGCGGTTTTCCGGCATCGGAAGTGGTGGCGCTGGCCTCTGCTCGGAGCCAGGGAACGGAAGTCTCCTTCGGTGACAAGACGCTGAAGGTTTCTAATCTGGAGCATTACGATTTCTCGGACACCGACATCTGCCTGATGTCTGCTGGCGGCACGATTTCGCAGAAGTGGTCTCCCAAGATCGGTGCTCAGGGTTGCGTGGTTATCGATAATTCTTCGGCTTGGCGATATGACTCCGAGGTTCCTCTCATCGTTCCCGAAGTGAATCCCGATGCGATTTCGGGTTTTTCGAAAAAGAACATTATTGCAAACCCGAATTGCTCGACAGCACAGCTAGTTGTTGCCCTGAAGCCTTTGCATGATTTTGCCAAGATCAAGCGCGTGGTCATATCGACCTACCAGTCCGTTTCCGGTGCCGGTAAGGAAGGGATGGACGAGCTTTTTACGCAGACACGGGCGGTCTTTGTTGCCGATCCGGTTGAGTCCAAGAAGTTCACCAAGCGCATTGCCTTCAACGTCATCCCGCACATCGATGTGTTCATGGAAGATGGATACACAAAGGAAGAGTGGAAGGTGCTGGCAGAAACCAAGAAGATGCTGGACCCGAAGATCAAGGTAACCTGCACGGCCGTGCGCGTCCCGGTCTTCATCGGCCATTCCGAATCCGTCAACATCGAGTTCGAAAACGAGATCACTGCGGACCAGGCACGCGATATTCTGCGTGATGCACCAGGCTGCCTCGTCATCGATAAGCGTGAAGACGGCGGTTATGTCACTCCTATCGAATGCGCTGGCGAAGATGCGACCTATATTTCTCGTATCCGCGAAGATGCAACGGTCGAAAATGGTCTTAACCTTTGGGTCGTGTCCGATAACCTGCGCAAGGGTGCAGCCCTCAATGCAGTGCAGATTGCTGAGCTTCTGGCCAATCGCGGCCTGATCAAGCCACGCGGCAAGGTTGCCTAATACACTTTGGTAACTATGTTCCGCTAAGCCTCGCTTTCTGGAGCGAGGCTTTTCTTTTGCATATCACGACTTTTTCATGAACGAATGAGTTGCCGCGAAAGGCCCTGCCCGACATAACCCAACAGGATCGGAATTTGCGCGCGCCTCTCGCCGCACCTCGAACAACAAACGGGATTGATGATGTTGAAGACAATAGTGGGCGGTGCAGCCGCCATAACGATGCTGTTCAGTGTCAGTGCGGCGCATGCAGCGGCCTGTGGGAATGATGCGTCGGGTTTCTCCGCCTGGGTTGAAGATTTCAAGCGTCAGGCACCGGCCAACGGCATCTCGCCTTCCGTTTTGCAGACGGCTTTTGCCAATGTTCAGTATAACCGCCCGACTATTCGTGCTGACCGCGGCCAGAAAAGCTTCAAGCTTTCCTTCGATGAATTCATGAAGAAGCGCGGTGGCGCGGCAATCATTTCGCGCGGCAAAAGCATGAAGGCGGCTAATGCCTCGCTGTTTGCAAACATTGAACGGCGCTACGGAGTGCCGGCTGGACCGCTTCTGGCAATCTGGGGCATGGAAACCGGCTTCGGCAACTATATGGGTGACCAGCACACGCTTTCGGCAGTGACGACTCTTGCCTATGACTGCCGCCGCTCGCAATACTTTACAGAGCAACTCTATGCAGCATTGAAGCTTGTGGCACGTGGCGATCTTTCACCGTCCGCAAAGGGTGCGGCTCACGGTGAAATCGGCCAAACCCAATTTCTGCCTCTGAACGTTCTGCGTTACGGTGCAGATGGCGATGGCGATGGCCATATCGATATGGTCCGCTCGCGTGCCGATGCCTTGGCATCAACCGCAAACTTCCTCGTTGGTCATGGTTGGCAACGTGGCCAGGGTTATCAGCAGGGCCAGCCCAATTTCCAGGCTATCGAGGGTTGGAACGCAGCGACGGTCTACCAGCAGGCTATCGCCTATATCGGCAAGCAGATCGACGGCCAATAGGTTTATTCTTGTATGAAATCGAAGGCCAGAAATCCGGCTTGGATTTCTGGCCTTTTCTATGATTTTCGTGAACCGGGTCAGGATGCTTCCTGTTCCAACGCATTTTCTTGCGGAGTAACCTTTGGGCGAACGAAATCGCCAGTTGCGGTATCCATCACCCAAAGCTCCCCGGTCGAAATATCAAACCAGGCACCATGAAGGCGCATGCTTCCCTTTTCTTCCAAGATACGAATGCAGGGGAAGGTGCGTAGGTTGGCAATGGAATTGCGAATGGAAACACGCTCCAGCGCCGTCTGCCGCTCCGCTTGCGTCATGATATCGGTGCTGGGGATTTGACTGGCCGTGGAGCGCAGCATCCCCATCCATTTTCCAATAAAGTCGCCGGGAGAAAGGGGTTCATCCATAGGATCAAGCGCTGCTTGAATGCCGCCACAGCGGCCATGGCCCATAACGACGATGTCGCGAATTTTCAGTACCTGAACAGCATATTCCAGTGCGGCCGATGTGGCGTGGAACTGGCCATCCGGCTCGTAAGGAGGAACGAGGTTCGCAACATTGCGGACAACGAAAAGTTCGCCTGGTCCGCAATTGAAGATCGATTCCGGCGCGGATCGGGAGTCGCAACAGGCGATCATAAGTGTATGAGGTTTCTGGCCAGTCTCGGCAAGCGTTTGATAGCGCTCGCGCTCCTCAACATAGCGACCACTCATGAAATCAGCGTAGCCCTTGAGCAGGGAAGCGGGGAATTCAGTCATGTTCTGCTTGTCCTTTGGGCTGAACTCGATGTCACCGCTTAAACTGCCAGGTGAACTTGCTCAACAATTTTATGATTTGTGGAGTGCGAATCACCTTCAACATTCTTTATGCGCACATCGTTCAGCCTCTGCTGGCGCGCGAAGGGTGCAAAAGGTGGCGGACTTGCACCATTGCCATGGGTGTTGCGAGGCTGGAAGCATCGGTTTCAAGCATTAGCTCATCGCTTTCACGCTTGACTGTGCGTGCAAGAATTTCGAATACGGCTGCCGTTGTCGTTTGGAGTGCCTTTTCCTCCGACATGCCAGACAGCAGACGTGCCAGAAAAATGGCTGACAACAAGTCACCCAAGCCATTGGGTGCGCGGTCAATGGATCTGTGTTCTGCCAGAAATGCGTGCTGACTGCTGAGTAGAAGATTACCAATGCTATTCGACATCATGGCAATGGCGGATGTCACCAGCATCAGCTTTGGCCCAAGCGCAAGTGCCGCATCCATGATGGCTGCGTTGGTTTCAAGCGGCGCACCGGATAACCATTCCAATTCATAGCGGTTTGGCGTTGCAATTGTAGCAAGTGGCAGCAAATGATCACGTATCCCTGAGGCCGTCGCCTCAGGGATATAAAGCCCGGCCTTATCGCCCATAACTGGATCGCAGAGATATACGAGATCGGGATTGTGCCGTCGCAAAGCCTGTATAAGCCGGGAAACGGCTTCGGTTTGGTCTGGATGGCCGAAATAACCCGTCATCACGGCTTTCACCTCGCCAAGCCAAGGTGCGCGGATCAAATCGTCGATCATCTGGTTGAAGACGTCTTGGGGTATAGCCATGCGGGTGGAAGGTCCGTGGCCAGGGTGCCAGGGCATGATGACGGTGGGCAGAGACCAAACTGGGTAGCCGAGCGTTTCCAAGGCAAAAACGGCTGCTCTATTGCCAACTGAGCCCCGAATCACGTGACTTGAGATCGAAATCACACTTTTTTGGCTCTCATTCATCGAATTTGACTCCGTTTTTGAGAGTTGAATCGATTTTAAGGGTCTTCATGTCAACAATCCTTATTGAAATCTGGCAAAACATGTCAGATGGCTGCCAAAGGCCCTGTTTCGGGCCGAATTGTTGAAGATTTTTCTTGTTTACGCATTCAAAAACAACTCCATGGGAGGAAATCATGGCCGCAAGGCAAAATCCGAAGCGGGAAAAGCAGATCGAGTTGGCGCAAGCTGCGCTCTCTGGCCAAGGTGGTGGCCTTCTCGATCCGGCAATCCTATTCGGGCGGGCGAGCAATGATGACATTGCAGCCTACACCCCTGAGATGCTTGCGGCCTCGGCAATGTATGCCGGGCAGGAACTGAGAGAATGGACGGGAGAATCAGCACGGATCACTATTCGTGCGCTGCAGGAGGTGAACCCTACGGGTCAACCGGCATCGATTCTGACAATTATTGATCGCGACATGCCGTTCCTGTTCGATTCCGTCATGGGGGAAGTGACCAGCACTCACCGCGACATTTCACTTGCGGTTCACCCCATTCTGGATTTCGAGCCAGGCTCCAAGCCAACACTTTATTCGCATGAGCGAAGCCAGGCCAATGCTCGCCACGTGAGCTTTATCCAAATTCATCTCGCACCGCTGACGGATGAGCAAGCAAACAGCCTGATTGAACGTCTGCGTCAGGTCCTGGATCGTGTGCATTCCGCCATTAGCGACTGGCGTCCGATGCTCGATCTTCTCGACGCCGCCATGAAAGAGCTGCCAGAAGGCTCCGAGCGAGGCCGCAAGACGCAGCATGATGAAGCATTGAGCTTCCTCTCCTGGCTGCGGGATGGCAATTTCATCTTCCTCGGTATGCGGGAATATATCTACTCCGGTGAAGGTGAAAGCGCGACAGTCGAGCGCGGCAAGGGCCGTGGTCTTGGCATTTTGTCTGATCCGGATGTGCTTGTGCTGCGCCAAGGTCCGGACGCGGTGACAACAACGCCGGAAATCCTGCAATTCCTGCAGGGGCCGGAATATCTTATCGTCACCAAGGCCAATGTGAAATCGGTCGTCCACCGCCGTGCCTATATGGATTATGTCGGCGTCAAACGCTTCGATGCGAATGGTAAGGTCACGGGTGAACTTCGTATCGTCGGTCTGTTCACTGCAACGGCCTATACGCATTCGGTGGTAGACATTCCGTTGCTCCGCGCCAAGGTGGCCCGTGTCGAAGAGCATTTCGGTTTTGACCCGCTCAGCCATTCCGGCCGCATGCTGAAAAACACGCTGGAATCCTATCCGCGTGACGATCTATTCCAGATCGATGCCGATCTGCTGGCGCGCTACTGCGAACAGATCATGGAATTGGCAGAGCGTCCGCGCGTGCGGGCGCTTGCTCGTATCGACCATTTCGACCGCTTCGTGTCTATCCTGGTCTATGTTCCACGTGAAAACTACGACTCGCTTGTGCGCGAAAAGATCGGCCATTACCTGGCTGAAATCTTCGAAGGTCATGTGTCGGCCTATTATCCGGCCTTCCCGGAAGGCGGCACAGCGCGTGTTCACTTTATTATCGGGCGACGGAACGGCAAGACGCCTCGCATCTCCCAGGCAAAGCTTGAGGAGATGATCCGCGATGTCTCGACCCCTTGGGACGAGCAGTTCACGGCCCTTGCAGGTCCACATGCGCCGCTCCTGGAAACCTCCAATGCTTTCCAGGAAGCCTTCACGCCAGAAGAGACCGTCAAGGATCTGCCGCATCTTGTGGCTTGCGGAGAGGGCGAATCTATTCGCATCGCGCTTTACCACCGCAAGCTGGCAGGCGAAGACCGCAAGGTTCTTTCGCTGAAGATTTTCCATGCGAACGATCATCTGGCTCTATCACGCCGTGTGCCCCTGTTGGAAAATCTTGGTTTCCAGGTGGTCAGTGAGCGTACCTTCGACCTCATGTTGAAGGATGGCGGCAAGCGCGTTGTCGTTCACGATATGGAGCTTGAGCTGCCGGATGGTCGTGGCGTGGATATGACCCGCGAAGCGCCGCTTCTGGAAGAGGCATTCCTGGCTGCCTTCTCTGGTGCCGTGGACAATGACAGCTTCAACAGGCTGGTACTGCTGACCGGCCTTTCGGTACGGGAAACCAATGTGCTGCGCGCCTATGCGCGTTATCTGCGTCAGACGGGAATCGTTTATTCGCAAGCCCATATTGCCGATACGTTGGCACGCTACCCGCAAATCAGCCGGCGCCTGTTCGAACTGTTCCGTGATAGTTTCGATCCGTCGATTGCGGATAAGGCGCGTGAGAAGAAACTGGCAGAGCATCATGCTGCCATCGAAGAAGCGCTCTCTGCTGTTCCCAACCTGGATGATGACCGCACGCTTCGCCGCTATGTTAACGTCATTGATGGAACGTTGCGTACCAACTATTTCCAAAAGGGAGCGGACGGTCAGCCAAAGCCGATCCTGGCATTCAAGCTGGACCCGAGCCGTCTGGAAGGACTGCCGCAGCCCCTGCCGTTCCGCGAAATCTTCGTCTATGGTACGGAAGTCGAAGGTGTTCATCTTCGTTTCGGCAAGGTCGCACGCGGCGGCCTACGCTGGTCGGATCGCGGCGAGGATTACCGCACAGAAGTGCTGGGTCTTGTGAAGGCGCAGCAGGTGAAGAATGCCGTGATTGTGCCGGTCGGCGCAAAGGGCGGCTACTTCCCGAAGAAGCTTCCATCGCCCGCACAGCGCGACGCCTTCTTCAATGCGGGTCGGGAAGCCTACAAGACCTTCATCCGCACCATGCTTTCCATTACGGACAACATCCAGGGCGGTGACGTGATTGGCCCAGCAAATACGCTGCGTCTGGATGGAGACGACCCTTATTTCGTCGTTGCTGCCGACAAGGGCACGGCGACCTTCTCAGATACGGCGAACGGGCTGGCGCAAGAGGCTGGCTTCTGGCTAGATGATGCCTTTGCCTCTGGTGGTTCCGCTGGTTACGACCACAAGAAAATGGGCATCACGGCGCGTGGCGCATGGGAAGCCGTGAAGCGTCACTTCCGTGAGATGAATACGGATATCCAGACGACGCCATTCACCGTGGCCGGTGTTGGCGACATGTCCGGCGACGTTTTCGGCAACGGAATGCTGCTATCGCGCAAGATCCGGCTGCTTGCAGCCTTTGATCATCGCGACATCTTCATTGATCCGAACCCGGATATTGAAAAGACATTTGCAGAACGCGAGCGTATGTTCGCCCTGCCACGTTCCAGTTGGCAGGATTTCGATAAGTCAATTCTTTCGGAAGGCGGGATGATCATCTCCCGTTCGGAGAAATCGGTAAAACTGACGCCACAGGCGAAAGCAGCCATCGATCTGGACAGGGATGTCGCGACGCCGTTCGAAATCATGACAGCGATCCTGAAGAGCCCGGTCGACCTGCTCTGGTTCGGCGGTATCGGTACTTACATCAAGGCTCCATCCGAAACGGATGCGGAAGTTGGTGATCGTGCAAATGATCCCATCCGTATTGCTGCCGGTGAAGTGCGTGCCAAGGTGATTGGCGAAGGTGCAAACCTTGGCGTCACCCAGAAGGGCCGTATCGCCTATGCGTTGAATGGTGGACGTTGCAACTCGGATGCCATCGACAACTCGGCGGGCGTGAATTCCTCCGACGTTGAAGTGAACATCAAGATTGCACTGAGCCCGGCCATGCAAGACGGTCGCCTGCCGCGTGAAAAGCGCGACAAGCTTCTTGCTTCGATGACGGAAGATGTCGGCCATCTCGTTCTGCGCAACAACTACCTGCAATCCTTGGCGATCTCGCTGACGACGCGCCGTGGCTTGCGCAATCGCGAGGAACTCTCCCGCCTGATGTCGGCGCTGGAAGCGCGTGGTGAGTTGAACCGCAAGGTGGAAACACTGCCGGATGATGCGGAACTTGCGGATCGCTACGCATCCGGCAAGCCGCTGACACGTCCGGAAGTAGGTGTGCTTCTGTCCTACTCCAAGATCGTGTTGTTCGATGCGCTGGTGGCAAGCCAGTTGCCGGATGACCCCTATTTTGGTTCAGTCCTGACGGGCTATTTCCCGAAGGGTATGCAGAAGACCTTTGCGGAAGATATTGCAAACCACCGTCTGAGCCGAGAAATCGTCGCAACCATCCTTGCAAACGAAGTCATCAATCGTGGTGGTCCTGGCTTCGCACAGATGATGAGCGATATCAGCGGTCGCGGTCTGGTTGATGCGGTCAAGGCAGCATTCATTGCACGCGATGCATTTGATCTTCCGAAGCTTTGGGCGGCTGTCGATGCCCTTGATGGCCAGCTTGATGGCGAAGTACAAAACGACCTCTATGAGCGCATTGCGGAAATCTTTGCCGGTGCCACCATCTTTATTCTCCAGACGGGTGTTACCAGCCTATCGGTGGAAGAGGCGGTGCAGAACATTCGTGGCGGCTTGAAGAGCTTGCGATCCGCCATTGCAAAGACGGCTATCGATGTGACTGAATGGCCGGAAGGTGTGCCTGCCGATCTGGCGAGTGAGTTGGACTTGTTGCCAAACCTCGTTCTGGTGCCAGAAATCATGTTGATTTCCGAGCGTAGCGGTGCGCCTCTGGCTCGTGCAACGGAAGTCTATTTTACAGTGACCGATGCATTCCGGGTGAATCGTTTCCTCGATGCCGGAGATCGTTTCGGTCCAGCCGATCACTACGAAAATCTGGCCCTTGTTCGCAGTCTCCAGCAGATTGCAGCAGCGCGTCGGAATATCGTATCGGCAGCGCTGGCCTCCTACGGCACGGAAAAGAAGCCTCTGGATGCATGGCTTGCTAGTGATCGGCTGCGTCTCAACCGCATCAGCAGTGAGTTGTTGGCTCTCAGTGAAGGTGGAGAAACCACGCTGGCCAAGATGATGGTGGCAGCAAGCCTGTTTACCGATCTTGCCCAGACAGAAGTTCGGTGATCCTATAACAGTTCGAGGAGCGCGGGCTTTCCAAGGTCGCGCTTCGATGGGCTGGTGGGTTTGTGCTTCAAACGGAAAACCGGCTCCGGTCGTCGCAAAGGGTGGAGCCGCACTTGTCGATACAGAATGAAGAGGGGATGACGCGTGCATCTTCTCGCGGAATTTGGGGCTGGATGCTGTTCGATTGGGCAGCCCAGCCTTTTTTTACTGTGGTCACCACCTTTGTTTTTGGTCCCTATTTCGTCGCAAGGCTGACGACTGACCCCACCTCTGCTCAGGCGATGTGGAGCAACATGGCGACAATTTCCTCCATTCTAGTGGCGATATTGTCACCCATTCTTGGATCGATTGCCGATCAATCAGGGGCCCGGAAGCCTTGGATTGCATTCTTTGCCTGCATCAAGATTCTGTCACTCTCCATGCTTTGGTTCGCCGCTCCCGGTTCACCTTTGATCTGGGCAGTGACCTTCATGGTGTTTGCGTCGATTGCGGCCGAATTTTCCATCGTATTCAATGATTCCATGATGTCACGGCTTGTGCCGGAAAAGGATGTGGGCCGCATCTCCAATGCTGCCTGGGGGCTTGGTTACCTCGGCGGAATGATTGTGTTGATCTTCGTGGTGGGCTTTCTGGCAGGCGATCCGAAGACGGGAAAAACATTGCTTGGCCTTCCTCCGCTTTTCGGCCTTGATCCGGCGGCGGGCGAGGATGCGCGGATCACCGGTCCACTGGCGGCAGTTTGGTATTTCGTGTTTATCCTGCCCATGTTCATCTTCACACCCGATAGCCCCAAAAGGAAACCCATCGCACAGGCTGTCACGGCAGGGCTGGTGGAGCTTCGAGCAACGCTAGCGGAGTTGTTCAGCCATCGCCGCTTGGTGCTGCGATTTCTGATTGCCCGAATGCTATATCAGGATGGCGTTACGGGACTTCTGATCCTAGGCGGTGCCTATGCTGCCGGGCTTTTCGGCTGGGCGACGCTGGAAATTGGTCTGTTCGGCATTCTGATCAATATCGTGGCCATCTTCGGCTGCTTACTGGCAAGCCGGATTGATCGGTTCATGGGATCGAAGGTAGTCGTAATCCTCAGTCTGGTGCTTTTGATCCTTGCCGCCATTGGCATCATTTCCGTTACCAAGGATTCAATTCTGTTCGGCTTGATTTCATTGCCAGCGACGGATGCAGCCGGTCTCTTCGCTACTTCGGCAGAGAAAGCCTATCTGTTTTTTGGCGTTCTCATCGGTGCCGCCTTCGGTCCCGTGCAGGCTTCGTCACGCTCCTATCTCGCTAGAAGCGTGGATTTGGAGGAGGCTGGTCGCTACTTCGGTATTTATGCGTTGTCGGGCCGCGCCACCAGCTTCATGGCAACACTTTCCTTTTCCGTCGTGACCTACGCAACTGGGTCTTCGAGGCTTGGGATGGCAAGCCTGTTGGTCTTCTTCGTGTCCGGGCTTTTTCTCTTGATCAACACGCCTTATCCGGCACGAGAGCTGGCGCGCTAATGAAAACAGCCCTTCTCACTCCTGTGGGAGAAGGGCTGCAAGGTCGCTCAGACAATTCTCATCAGTGACGGAAGTGGCGCATGCCTGTGAAGACCATGGCCACGCCATGCTCATCCGCCGCAGCAATGACTTCCTCGTCGCGCATTGAGCCACCGGGCTGGATAACCGCGGTCGCGCCTGCCGCAATCATGGAAAGCAGTCCATCAGCGAAGGGCAGGAAGGCCTCCGAGGCAACGGCGGAGCCGCGCGTCATTGGCTCTGCCCAGCCCATGGCCTTTGCAGCTTCTTCCGCCTTCAAGCCTGCGATACGGGCAGAATCGACGCGGCTCATCTGGCCTGCGCCGATGCCTGCGGTTTGTCCATTCTTGGCATAAACGACCGCATTGGACTTCACATGCTTGCCGACCTTGAAGGCGAACTTCATGTCGATCAATTCCTGCTCCGTCGGCGCACGCTTGGTCACAACGCGAAGGTCGAGATCTTCCACCATTCCGTTATCGCGGGTCTGAACAAGCAAGCCGCCGGAAACGGTCTTGGCCGTCAGGCCACGGGAGCGAGGGTCTGGCAGGCCGCCAGCAGCCAGAAGGCGCAGGTTCGGTTTCTTGGCGATAATAGCCTTTGCCTCATCCGTCACATCCGGTGCGATAATGACTTCCGTAAACAGCTTGACGATTTCTTCAGCTGTCGCAGCATCCAGCACCTGGTTCAGCGCAATGATGCCTCCAAAGGCTGAGGTAGAATCGCAGGCGAGAGCACGCTTGTAGGCTTCCACCAGAGAAGCGCCAATTGCGACGCCACAGGGGTTGGCGTGCTTGATGATGGCGCAGGCGGGACCGCTGTCCGCCGGGAACTCGGATACCAGCTCATAGGCTGCATCCGTGTCATTGATGTTGTTGTAGGAAAGCTGCTTGCCTTGAATGAGGCTCGCCGTCGCAACGCCAGGACGCTTTTCACCGGTCAGGTAGAAGCCCGCGGACTGGTGCGGATTTTCACCGTAACGCATTTCCTGCGAAAGAAGGCCTCCGAGTGTGCGGTAGCGCGGCATTTCGATGTCCAGCGCCTCCGTGAACCAGTTCGAAATCATGGTGTCATAGGCAGCGGTACGGGCATATGCCTTGGCAGCCATTTTCTGGCGGAAGCTGTAGGCCGTCTGTCCTTCTTCAGAACCCAGGGCCTGGATGAGCTGCGGATAATCCTGAGGGTCGACGACGACGGTCACATAGGCATGGTTCTTGGCAGCAGCGCGGATCATGGCCGGGCCACCGATATCGATGTTTTCGACGGTGGTTGGATAGTCGCCGCCTGCGGCGCGGACTTCTTCGAACGGGTAGAGATTAATGACAGCCAGATCGATTGCTCCGATCTGGTGTGCCTCCATCGCCTTGACATGCTCGGCATCGTCGCGAATGGCCAGAAGTCCTCCGTGGACTCCCGGATGCAGCGTCTTCACGCGCCCATCCATGATTTCGGGAAAGCCCGTGACATCCGAAACGTCGGTTACGTCCAACCTGGCTGCTGCCAATGCCTTGTAGGTGCCGCCGGTGGAAAGCAGACGCACACCGTGACTTGCTAATGCCTGGGCAAGCTCGACAACGCCGGTTTTGTCCGACACCGAAAGCAGCGCCGTACGGATCTTCACTTTGTCAGGGGCGGGGATCATCTTGGAAACAACGGCCATCGGTCACTCCGTTCGGGGGATGCGCTCATCCAGCGGGCGCATTTTTCATGCGCGCCGCCTAGCACAGCTTGGGCCGCGATGGAATGTTCTTTGAGGTCAGCCTTGTTTCTTTAGCATCCAGCGAAGATCTGTGGTGGCTGGAAGCATGAATTCGACCACCAACTGCTGGCTGGGGCAGCTGCCGGAGACATCGGCAAAAAAGATGTCTTCCTCTACGTGGACTGGCTGCGCAGGCGCACAGAAATACCAGACCTCTCCATCTGGCGCTTCCAGGGAAACGGTATCCTCGTGGATCTGGGTGAGGATGATCGATGGATGCACGTGGAAGCGCGCCGTGGCCAGCACCTCTTTGGCCTTGGTGAGGTCGACATCTTCTCCAGGGATGAAGAAATGATCGTGACCTTTGATCTTGTTGCCTTTGGCGGAAAGGCCAATCTCGCGTTGATGGACATAGCCAAAAGGCGCGACATAGCCATCATGATGCGCTTTCAGCCAGTCGTTGCCGTAAGCATCCTCCCAACGCTCTGCATGTAGATCCTCAATGCCATCCAGCATGAGAGGGCCAAGCAGATTGGATTGTAAGATGCGGGCGGAGGAGGTTTCACCCAGCGTGACCGTTGAATGGGCTGCCGTGGACCTCGCCATCGATCGATAGCTGCGGCTGGCAAACTTCGGCAAGCCTGCATTGACGATGAATCGGCTCCGTCCTGCGGACATTTCAAAAGAGAGGCACCCGGCGTGGGCGGTTTGCGAAAGGCCGGGGCTCTGTGGCTTTCCGGTATCGACCAATATCGTCGTCTCCCCTGCTGTCAGGCGGTGATACTGGCTGTGTGGCAGGGCCTTGAAGGGTTTACCACCTGTTTCATCATATCGAAGGGCAGCCATAAGCTCTGCCGCAGGCGTGGCAGTGGCACCGTTGAAAAGGGCCAGGTCGCCGTCCTGATGCCGGAAGAAGCGCAGAGCGGGATAGATGCGGTCTATCGTCGGTATCAGCTTTGACGGAACGTCTTGACCGAGATTGATATAAGTTTGCCGCAGGGGCAGGAGATCCAGCAAGGCTTCCAGTGCCGCTTTTGGATTTCTCGAAGCATGGCCGCCATCTGTGAGAATTTGCCGCTCTAACGCACGGTCTAGCCTTTGACCTTCCTTGGCCACCTGCCGCGTAGAAGAGGGAATGGCAAGCGATGCCATGGCAAGGGCGATATGGACCTTGAGCCGCGCCTCGTCCTCGCTGACGCATTTCAGAACCTTGCGAAGGAACTGGCGGTGGAAGGCAAGGCTTTTCATAAAGCGGCGATAAAAGCCCGCTTCTGCCCCTGTTAGAACGACGGGAGAGTGTGAGAGCCAGGCTATCATCCGCTCCGCTGCCACTTGCGGCTCCCAGGCAATGCCGGTGGTCTTGCGTCCATGGATAGCCAGCCAGGAGCTGACGATGCTACGTGCGTGATTGCGAGCCTGCGCCGTCTTAATCGCACGCATATGCCGAAGCCAGGCGAACGAGTGAAGACGCCCAGCGAAAGCCTTGGAAGGAAGTACCTCCGTAAACGGAGATTCGTTGCCCACTTCCAGAAGTCGTCCCGCCAAAGGGAAACGGCCGGCCATGATTTCTTCTGCGATGAAAGGATCGACGGCACGCAGGTCCGTGGGCGCGACAATCAGCCGTTCGGGCGCTCTGTGATTGGCGTGCAGAGCCAGCATGGCAAAGCTGGTCAGCCGCTTGCAAAGGCGACGACGTGCCTCTGTAAGGCCCAGAGATACTCGTATTCGGCGCTCGGCCAGTTGCATGATGAATACCGGAATGTCTTGAAGCCGCGCTCGCGCCAGCGAATGCTGACTATGCGAGCAAACGGCTCACCATAACGGTCAACTCTGGTCTTTTATGGTAAAGAATCCCTTACTTTTTGCGCAGGATGCACGCAAAGAAGCCATCCATGCCGCCTGCATAACCATCTGTGGCCGGTAACATGGCGGGCGTAGTGCGGAACTCGCCTTCGGGATTGATGGCAGATTCCAGCCCCGGCCAATTGGCAGGGTCGATGGCTACTCTCTCGACGTCTTTTTTTTCCTTCAGCAGCTCGTCAATAAGCTTTTCACCTTCCAGAGGATCAAGTGAACAGTTGGAAAAGACAACCACGCCCCCGGATTTCACCAGAGTCAGTGCATGGCGCACCATGCGCGCTTGCAGACCAGCGAGTTTCTCAATGTCGGAAACCCCCTTGGTGAAGAGGACATCCGGATGGCGTCTCGTTGTTCCGGTGGAAGAGCATGGAGCATCAAGGAGAATGCCATCAAGAGGGGTGCTTGGTTCGAAGGTGAAGAGATCGGTCTCTACAACTTCGGCGGAAAGCTGAAGCCGCTCCAGATTTTCACGCAGTCTTTTTGCACGGTTCGCGGATTGCTCAACGGCGATGACCTCAGCTCCCATGGCCGCCAACTGGGCGGTCTTACCGCCCGGTGCCGCGCACAGATCGGCAATTCGTTTGCCTTTCAGGTCGCCGAACAGCTTTGCAGGAATGCTGGCTGCCGCATCCTGAACCCACCATTCCCCTTCGGAAAAGCCGTCCAGGGAGGGAATGGTGCCGTCGAAAGTGGATAGCCGCAGGCTTCCTGTCGGAAGAAGGCGCGCATTGAGGCGCTTCGCCCACTCTTCGGGGTTGGATTTGACTGTAAGATCGATAGGGGCCGGTTCAAGCTGGGCCTCCGCCATACGCAGCGCATTGTCTTTCCCATAGGCGGCTGCAAGCCGCTTGAGGAACCATTGCGGCACCGGCGAAACGTCCGCGCTCTGTTCAAGAATAGTGTCTCGCTCGCGCACCATGCGGCGCAAAAGTGCGTTGACGAGTTTGGCGAAACGGCGATTGCGCGGATCACGATTGGCCTGTTCAACGGCCAGATCCACAGCGGCATGTGAGGGGATGTCCAAATAGAGGATCTGAGCAGCTGCCGTGGTCAAAACATGCTGAAGGGCCCGCGCCCCTTCCGGAAGCGGCGTATCGAGCATGGAAGACAGGGCAGCGTCAATCCGTGGAAGATGGCGAAGTGTGGCATTGAGGATAGCGCGGCAAAGGGCTCGGTCTGCATCGCTGAGGGCGCGGTAGGCAGGGTTACCGTGACCGGCATCCAGCATTCCATCCAGTGGTGTTCGCTTGTCCACCACCGCTGCGAGGATCTTGGACGCAGCCATGCGAACATCAAGACCGGGCTTTGCCTCCATGGCGGAAGCACCCCTTTCCACCGGTGGCTTGCGAGCAGGCTTTTTGTTCTTCTTCTTACTGTCGTTGAGCGTCAAGACCAAGGACCTTTGCGAGGTTCATCAATACCCCGCGATGGACCTGTCGAGGGAACGGTGCGGGCAGTTCGCGTGGCTCTAGCAGCTGAAGAAGGCGCGGTCGAGTAAGCGGTGCCGAATTCGGCTGCCAGGGAATGGAGAGCTGCGATGCGGTTCTCCGTGTTGGGGTGCGTCGAGAACAGATTGTCCATGCGCTCACCAGAGAGCGGATTGATGATGAACATATGTGCTGTTGCCGGGTTGCGCTCCGCATCCTGATTATGGATGACGTGCGCGGCACCGGCAATCTTGCCAAGTGCTGAGGCAAGCCAAAGCGGATTGCCGCAGATTTCCGCTCCCCGCCTGTCCGCAGAATATTCGCGCGTTCGGCTAATGGCCATCTGCACCAGCATGGCTGCAAAGGGCGCTACAATCATCGCGACAAGTACGCCAATGAAGCCGAGGGGATTATTATTGTCTCGATTGCCGCCGAAGAAGAACGCAAAATTTCCGAGCATGGAAATGGCACCGGCCAGCGTTGCGGTGATTGTCATGGTCAACGTATCGCGGTTCTGGATATGTGCGAGCTCATGGGCCATGACACCTGCCACTTCGTTCGGCGTCAACTGCTGCAGAAGGCCGGTCGAGGCTGCAACAGCGGCATTCTCCGGGTTACGGCCTGTCGCAAATGCATTGGGCTGCGGGCTGTCATACACGTAAACCTTCGGCATAGGCAGCCCCGCATTGGCCGAGAGGTCGCGGATCATATAGTAGAATTCCGGCGCGTTGTGCTCGTCCACCGGCTGGGCGCGATAGGCAGACAGCACCATCTTGTCTGAGTTCCAATAGGAAAACAGGTTCATGCCCGCTGCGATAAGGAATGCAATCATCATGCCGCCGCGGCCACCGATGAGGAAGCCGACGCCCATGAAAAGGGCCGTCATGAAAGCAAGCAGCATGGCTGTCCGCATCGTGTTCATTGCAATCGCCTCCGGAAATCTGCGCCAAGTTCTTTCAACCTGACGTCTGTTCGCCTAAATGATGTGGTGAATGAACCATCCATTTCAACAGTTTTCGGAAAAGGGCTATGCATATGCAGGATGACAAGATCGTGCAGACCCCGGACAACGATAACATAAATCCTGACAGGTCTGAGCAATCGGAGGTGAAGGTGCTGTCTCCAGCAGCGCAAAGAGCGCTTCAAGAGGCTGAAGAGCGGCGCCGCGCCCAGCAGACACAGGACATGCCGCCAGAGCATGGCGGACGCGGAGGCGCAGATCCTGCCCGCTTTGGGGATTGGGAAATCAATGGTCGCGCCATTGATTTCTAGTATCAGGAGAGACCAGCCTCGTTCTCGCTAAGCCATCTATTGAGAGCGGCAATGATGGACAGTCGAAGGCTGCATCGTTTGACCAGTGCTCTTGTGAGAGTATGGCCTTCGCCTGGGAAGCCTAGTTCTGACGCAACTTCGGTAGGGCCGATGCCGCGCGAAATCATGATGGTTTCAATGCGCTTGACGGTTTCAGGCAGAAGATAGCGACCGTTCGCAATCAAATCAACGACGGAACTATCGGTAGGCTTCTTTCCTCTGTCTACGAATGTTTCGTCAATCAGTGTGAGGAAACGGCCTTGCTCATCAGGCGTTGCTCTTGCCCAATGCTTGAGCAATTTGGAGAGTGTATCTCTCTTGTTTTTTTTTGACATATGGCGCTCCGCTTCAATATCGCGTCTACCACAGCCATGTTCTGCAAACGAGTATCACTCGATCTGGGCATCTTGTCCGGAAAGCGGTTCCAGCATCTGCTTGAGAGCCGCCTTCTCTTTCACGCCAAACAAATACCAATTGACGAGTGAGCGAGCGATCTCCGCCGCTTCCGCTCCATCAATGGGGATTGAGCGTTCGTGACACACCTCCTCCAGAACCTGACGGAGAATGGAAAGGTCTTCTGAATCGAGTGTGTCAAAAGAGGAAAATACCATTGTCTCGATCCCGCTGCGCCTGATGACACCTTAAGAGCAGCATCATTACGGGTCAAAGTCGCAACTGCTCGCTAGAGTGGAACGTGGGGCTCTGTTGTTTCGCGGCAACTAATGTGCCATAAGCGCCTGCAACTTGAGCGCGGCCGTCCTGTTTTGATTCGCTTGATAAGCTCGTTAGCAAAATCTTAATGTCCCCCCGGTTAAATCTTTAACGGATTGCCGGGTTTTTTGATGAACCGGAAACTGCACGTGGCTGCCTCGTCGGCGTGCCGATGAACGCGCCGAGATGATATCGGATTCAGAATGCCACTGATCGCCATTCTTGATGACCAGGAAACCAACCGACGCATCTTCGAGAGGCTAGCCTCCTCTATCGAAGACGGCATGATCATCCGCTTGTTCGGTGATCCTTCCCTGGCTTTGCAAGAGTTTGAAGCCGGTCTGACACCTGATCTTATCGTCACAGATTATAAAATGCCGGTGATGGATGGCGAAGGCTTTATTCGTTCGCTTCGTTCGCTCTCGGGTTTTGCGGAAATTCCAGTCATTGTCATCACCGTCTATGAGGAACGCAGCTTCCGCATGCGTGCGCTTGAAGCAGGCGCGACCGATTTTCTGCAAAGCCCTGTCGATCACCAGGAGTTCGTGACACGCGCGCGCAATCTCCTGAAGCTTCGCAAGCAACAGCTTTTGCTGGAATCGCGTGCGGAAGTGCTGGCGCAGGAACTTGCATCGAGCGAGGAAAGCAGAGAAGCAGCGCTCCGCGATTCCAGCGAGCGGCTGGCGCAGGTTATCGATACGGTGCCAGCCATGGTCAGCGCCAGCGATCTGGAAGGCCGTATTCTCTTTGCCAATCAGCTTGTTGGCGTCTTCTTTGGCTGCGAGCCATCGGACCTCGTCGGCAAAAGCAGTGATGTTCTGGTTGATGCCGATCTGGTTGCGCCCAACCGGTTACTGGATCGCAAAGTTGCCCGCAGCGGCCAGGTTCTCAGCAGTTTTGAGCGGGAACTGACCAATGCCGCGGGTGAAACCCGCGTTTTCTTGACCACCAAAAGTCCATTGAAGGATTCCTCGGACGTGATCGTTGGCGTCGTGACCAGCGCGCTCGATATTACCGATCGCAAGCGCGCTGAAGAGCATTTGCTTCACGCACTGCAACATGATCCTGTCACCAACCTGCCGAACCGAAATTACATGCAGGATCGCCTGCGCCGCGAAGTTGCGCGGGCGCGTCGCGGAGACCGGGCGTTTGCCTTGCACTCAATCGACATCGATGAGTTCAAGAGTATCAATGAATTGTTCGGGCATGATGCCGGCGACGCTTTCCTGAAGGAGGTCGCGCAGCGCCTGCAGACGCTTGCTGGCGCAGAAGATATGGTCGCGCGCGTTGGTGCGGATGACTTCACATTCTTGCAGGTGCTGCCCAACTCCGATGCCTCTGCAAAAGATATGGCAGAGCGTATTGTTGCTGCCATTGGTGCGCCTTTCCATTTTGCAGGCAAGGATGCAGCCTGTGGCGCAAGCATTGGTGTCACGCTCTATCCGATGGATGGGACCGATAGCGACCGTCTCGTTCAAAATGCCGAACTCGCGCTGAAGCAGGCCAAAGCTGGCGGCGGCAACCAAATCCGTCTGTTCGAAACCAATATGGCTGAGCGAACGAGAAATCATGCCGCTCTCGATAGCCAGCTTCGATTGGCTGTAGAGCGCAACGAATTCGTTTTGTTTTACCAGCCGCAAGTCGCAGCCAGCACCGGCCAGATCATCGGGGCGGAAGCTCTATTGCGTTGGCGAAGCCCCGATCGTGGCTTTGTTTCACCGGGAGAATTTTTGCCCCGCGCTGAAGAAAACGGCATGATCGTTCCCATCAATGAATGGGTTCTGATGGAAGCCTGCCGAGAGGCAAAGGCATGGCACAGGCTGGGCCTTAGCCATCTCAAGATGAGCGTGAACCTTTCGCCGGTCCAGTTCCAACGTGTCAATGTGGCCGCTTTGGTGGTGAAAGCCTTGAGTGCGACGGAGCTCGACCCGCGCTGTCTCGATCTCGAGATCACTGAAAATATTGTACTGGAAGATAGCGACGCTGTTATCGCCGCCTTGCAGCAGATTGTCGATCTTGGTGTTTCTATCTCCGTCGATGATTTTGGCACCGGCTACTCGTCGCTGAACTACATCAAGAAATTTCCGCTCGACAGAATCAAGATCGACCAGTGCTTCGTGCGCAATATGGTCGAAAATCCCAGTGACCACACCATTGTTCGCACGGTTGCCAATCTCGGACATAGCCTCGGCCTAACAGTCGTTGCTGAAGGCGTCGAGACAGAGGCTCAAGCCGACCTGCTAAAAGCGGACGGTTGCGATGTGATGCAGGGTTATCTGTATGGCAAGCCCATGCCATCGCAAGAATTCACGTCATTGGTAAGCGCCAGCCCGCGCATTGGATTAACCGCATGACAAGCCCCCGACCTTACGATTTCGCGCGATTGCTTCGTCAGCCGATTTCGCAATCCGTCTACGACATGCGGGCGCTATTGAAGCAGCGGCCTGACACCGAACACGAGTTGACGGCCAATCGGTTGATTCTGTCATCCACCTTTCTGATCTATCTTGTTGTGGCGCATCTGTTTGGCTCGGAATCGGCCACGAGTGCTCTGGAAATCTCTGCCCTTCCCGCGCTTGCCTTCGAAGCCATGGCGGGTGGTCTTTTCTTGCATCTTTTAATGTTTCCGGGTGTTTCCCATGCCCGACGCCTAATTGGCATATTTGCTGATCTTGGACTTTTTTCCTTTGGTCTGCACATCAGTGGCGAGGCTGGCGGCGCATTTATTCTCGTCTATTTCTGGGCGGTGCTAGGCAACGGTTTCCGGTTCGGGGTGACGTATCTGGTCATTGCAGCGGTCACCGCGCTATTCTGCTTTGGTGTCGTCTATCTTACTACGCCCTACTGGCAGACGCAGCTGAGCTTCTCCGTCGGACTGGCGCTCGCGCTCATTGTCATTCCTGCCTATACCTCAAAGTTGATCCGCAAGCTTTCAGAAGCCAAGCAGGAAGCGGAAGAGGCGAGCCGAGCCAAAAGCTTATTCCTGGCAAGTATGAGCCATGAACTGCGCACACCGCTGAACGCGATCATCGGTCTGACCGATCTCTTGGGCGAGGCACGCCTGAAGTCTGAGCATCACGAAATGGTGCGCGTCATTGGCCGTTCCGGCCGCTCGCTCTTGTCTCTGATCGAAACGGTTCTCGACTTTTCCCGGATTGAAGCCGGGCAAATGACCATTAGAACCGATAAGGTCGAAGTCGCAGGGCTGATGCGCGACGTGCGTGCCATTATCAACGTTGCCGCACGCAAAAAAGGGTTACGCATAACCCTGCATCTGAAAGAAGGCACGCCTGATGTCGTGATGGCTGATCGCCGTCATCTGGAAGAGATCATGCTCAATCTCGCCAGCAATGCCGTCAAGTTCACCGAGAAGGGGCATGTGCGGCTTGAGGTGGGTTTCCGCTCTATTGGAGACAGGCATGGCGATCTGACGGTTGAAGTTGCTGATACGGGGATCGGTATTGATCCGGCGGCGCATTCCAAGATTTTCGAACGCTTTACCCAGGCCGATGGCAGCATCATGGACAGGTTTGGCGGAACTGGATTGGGCCTTGCCATTGTTCGCCAACTTGTGCGTGCCATGGGTGGTGACATCTCCGTCAGCAGTAATTTGGGCCAGGGTAGCGTTTTCGCCTTCCATCTGCCGGTTGAAGTGGCAGAGACAAATAAGGAAGCGTCACATAACCTGAAGAGTGTGATTCTTTTCTCCCAACGCCATCAAGATAATCCGGCACTGTCGACGGTATATGCGACAAGTAGCATCGATGGCGCGAAGACACGGGTCGCTGCGCTTCAGGCCGAAGGCATTGCCCGCCCGGTTATTCTGATCGATTCTGCCTTGACAGAGCCCTTGGCTCGCGAGGCTGAAGAGGCTTTGGCTGTTTGCGGTGATGCGGACGAGCCTGCTCTTGTGCTGATTAATGCGGAGAAAACTCTGACGTCAGAAGAGAAAGAATATTTTCTCTCCTCCCTTCGAAATGTTGATACACGGGCGCTTGAACAACTTGCCGTTTTCAGCGGAACATCTTCCATCGTCGTCGATTCAAGCGATAAGCCGGGCCGTAGCTTCCGCATTTTGATTGCGGACGACAACAAGACCAACCAGATGGTCGTGGCAAAAACACTGGAAAGCGGTGGCCACAGCTTTGAAATTGTCGAGAATGGGGAAGACGCGGTTGATCGCATGCTGCAAGGCAGCTTCGATCTGGTGCTCATGGATGTGAATATGCCGGTTATGAACGGCATTGATGCCACGAAGTTTTACCTCTTCGCTTCGCTTGGCGGCCCGCAAATACCGGTTGTTGGCTTCACGGCTGACGCGACAGGTGAGGCGCGGGAGCGTTGCCTGGAGGCAGGCATGGTGGAATGCCTGACCAAGCCGATTGAGCCAAAGCGCCTGCTGGAAGAAATCGACCGGTTGCTGGAAGGTAAGGAAACCGTAGCGGAGGTTAAGGTCGCTTCGGGTCACCTGGCAGACGACACGGACGAGCAGCCGGTCATTGATGAATCCACGACCGAGGCGCTTGCCAAACTTGGCGGAGAAGATTTTGTCGATGCGCTTTTAGGTCAATTCATCAATGATTCCGCCAGTGCGATGAAGGCACTTGCCCATGCGGTCGCTGATGAGGATGTGGGTGAGTTCCGAAATTCCGCCCATGCTCTGCGGAGCGCTGCTGCCAATGTGGGGGCCATGCGCATCTACCAAATGTGCCTCGACTGGCGCGAGATTGCCGACCGTGATCTTAGCCAGAATGGCGAGTTCCGCCTCCATGAGCTGAATACGGAACTGGAGAGGTTCCGCGACGAGCTGAATGCTCGTCGCAAGCTGGCTTCCTGAAGAAAAGCCTCAGGTCAAACCGATACGTTTTGCCTGAGCAGACCGCAGGCGTTCAATGCGGCGAAGATCCTGCTCATCGAGATTCATGGCAGCATCGACCCAAAGATCTACGATATCGCGCAGTTCCTCGTAAGTGAGGCCATTCACGCGGCGGCGCACATCACGAATGGTGCGGTGAATGGCGTGCTTCTTGGTGTTGCGCGCAATGTAATCACGCACGCCATCCTCGCCCTTGCCATCTTCCACCACAACATCGACAAGACCCATCTCGTGCAGTTCGTCGGCCGTGTAGACCTTGCCGCTCATGATCATCCGTGTCGCACGGGCAGGATCGAGCTTGCGGGAAAGGAAGCTGTAGGCTCCCATACCGGGGAAAAGATTGAACAGGATTTCTGGCAGGCCGAACTTGGCAGAGCGTTCTGCGATAATAACATCGGAGGAGAGCGCGACCTCGAAGCCACCACCCAATGCATCACCCTGAACCAGCGAAATGAGGATGATGGGAAGCCCAAGGCTGCTGGAGCAGGAATACATCAGTTCGATGCAATCATGTGCATAGCGGCGCAGACGTTCGCGGTCCCGTGACCGGATATGCTGCGAGAAATAGCCAAGATCACCTCCCAGATTGTAAATGCCGGGAAGTGCTGACCCGCTGATCAGGTAGAGCAGCTTTTGATCTTGGGGGGTGCGGTGGTAGACAGATTGGATGGTGTTTCTAAAATCGATGAGATCCGCCAAAAGGGCCGGCGTAAAGCTCGGTGCCGTTTCTGGCTTCATGTAGTACCAGAGTGTGCGAAGTGCGGGATCCATCCGCGTTTCAAGATTGTCCCACTGCTTTATGCTGAAGCCCAGCTCCGGCGGTAGGTCAGTGCTCGCAGGGAGAGAGCGGGTTTGTTGATCGGACCCCATAGCTATCGGAGCGGTGCCCTTCATTGCCTGAAAGACCATCCGCTCGTAGTCCGTCACTTCCGTCATCTGCGACATCCTCTTTAATCGATTGCCGACACACTATCAGAGTAAACGTGCTTTCGCAGGTGCGATATTAACTTTTGGTTAACCACCTTGGTTAATGAGTATTCGCCAAATAGTTGTTATTGCAATCGTATTAGACGAATTTTTAGTGTAAACCCCGCAAGCTATTGGATTTGATGCTTTAATTCGAATTTTCTTGAGGTGACTTCATTCGCTTCCTCACGCTGTCAAAGGAACCAGTTTGAGTATCCATGCGTTGTCGCGTCATGACGCGTGGGAGGGAACATGCAAGAAAATCAAATGGCTGAGCATTTGGGAGAGAAGCACGAATTAAAGCGGGTCATGGGCCCGGGCCTCCTACTGCTCTTTATCGTTGGCGATATTCTGGGAACAGGCATCTATGCACTCACCGGACAGGTGGCAGCACAAGTGGGCGGAATGGTGTGGCTGCCGTTTCTGGTTGCCTTTGCCGTGGCGCTGCTTACAGCCTTCAGCTATCTGGAACTGGTTACCAAATATCCGAAAGCTGCCGGAGCTGCCCTTTATACGCATAAGGCGTTTGGTATCCATTTTCTAACCTTCCTGATTGCTTTCGCGGTTATGTCGTCGGGCATCACCTCCGCTTCTACAGCGTCCCGCGCTTTTGCAGCCAACTTTGCCGCGACGACAGGTCTGCCTTCCGGCGGGCTGATCGTCACCTTGATCGCTCTTGGCTTCATTGCGCTGGTGGCCGCGGTGAATTTTCGAGGTGTTGGAGAAAGCGTCCGGGTTAACGTGCTGCTGACGCTGGTGGAACTCTCCGGCCTGCTACTGATCATCGGTGTCGGTTGTTGGGCGATTTTCGGCGGTCAGGGCGATGTTTCGCGCGCCTTCACCTTTGGAGCAGCGCCAGAGCAAGGAGTGTTCTGGCCAGTCATCGCAGCCACTACGCTGGCATTTTTCGCGATGGTAGGCTTTGAAGATTCCGTCAACATGGCTGAGGAATGCAAGGAGCCAAGCCGGATTTTCCCGAAGGTGCTATTGGCAGGACTTATCATTACCGGCGTTATCTATGTTCTCGTCGCCATTTCCGCTATCACTCTTGTTCCCGCCAATGAACTTGGTGAGGGCGATACACCGCTCCTCAAGGTTATCCAGGCGGGTGCACCGGATTTTCCTGTCGGCATCTTCGGTATTATCACCATGTTCGCGGTCGCAAACTCTGCCCTGATCAACATGATGATGGCCAGCCGCCTGATATATGGAATGGCGCAAGAAAAGGTTTTGCCGGCTGCTCTAGGACGCGTTCATGCCAAACGTAAAACGCCCTATATCGCCATTGTCTTCACGACACTCATTGCGATGGCGCTGATCGGTTTTGTGGGCGCTGTGCCAGCCTTGGGCGGCACAACGGCGCTGTTGCTGCTATGCGTTTTCGCGGTGGTCAATGTGGCTGTTCTGGTTCTGAGAAAAGACAAGGTTGAGCATAAGCATTTCCGCACACCAACCGTAGTGCCCGTTCTCGGTGCGGTCACCTGTATCTTCCTCGCTGGTCCCTGGACGGGTCGCGACCCGGTTCAATATGCCATTGCCGGCATTCTGCTCGCGCTCGGTATTGTGCTCTGGTTCGTAACCGTTAGGGTCATGAAGGCTGTTGCTCAACCAGCATAGACGCCGACTTATGATCAGGCGTGGCGATCTCGCCACGCCTTCTGCGCACCTTGATAAGGCAGGCGGCTGACTCGTGAAGGCTTTCACGGCAACAAGCGGTACAACCTTGGGACGCTTTGCGGTGACCGCATTTACAGAGCCAAGGCCGCCTTTGAACGTAGCCGTGGTCGCAGCCCTCAGCGTTCCAGCAGGGAAATTCGCGCTTGATTGCAGGTGAGAAGACTTGATAACCCGTATCTCACGATAGGAAAGGAGAAATACGTTATGTACGAGAAGGAAATTGGAAAAGATGGTTTTCCTCTCATTGGGCCGCACGAAGACATCGAGCTTGAACTCATGCTAAAAGGCCTCAAGCCAATGGCCACTTTCTCGGTGGAGCCTGACATGGACCCGCATTACACAGGTGAGGCGTTTGAGCCTTATGTTGAACAGGGGCTTTTCGTAAAATTTACCTCAGAAGCCTTACCGCCTGTGTTGGAAAAACGATGGTATTGCCTGAAAGGCCACGAATGGCGAGGTAAACTCGCAAAATTCCTATATCAGCAACTTACATCGGATAATCTGCCACCTATTTTCGAGCCTACTGATCTTCATCAAATAGATGGATTTCTTTTAGGATATCCAGAAGAATGCATAGAACGTTTTGTGAAAAAAATTGCGCGATGATGCCTTCTAAAAGCCTCAAAAAAGACATTTTCCGTAGGGAGCTTTAACTGTCAACATATATGAATTTGGAAGTAGTTATGAAAAAGATATTTGTAAGTATAATATTGATTTCTTCAGTCTTAATAATGCAGCATGAAGCCTTTGCTGCCAGAAAATCGAGAGGGGAAAGTTGTAGCCTATGCGGCGCTCGAGGGCAAACAGGTTCGATAAGAGATGTAGATACAGGACGTGCCGTCTGCGACGATTGCTCTAGTAAAAATGGTGGAAAATCTTGGAATGAAGATAAAGGGCACTACACGTCTCCTAAAGACATGTAAAATATTATAATGTTGTGACTTAACTATAGAAGTTGGTGCACATTGTGCCAACTTTTTTGTGAGTGTGATATGATCTACCTGAAATCCGTTTATCGTCGCTCGGATCAAGATTTGCCAGAAAAATATCCATTTAATGTGGGAAGTATAAAATCCACACATAAAATAATATTCGAAGAGTCTATTACGTTTTTTACTGGAGAGAACGGTACAGGAAAATCAACAATGCTTGCAACGATCGCTGCTGGAATGGAAGCTTATGCCGTTGGTTTTTCAGGTCATATATCAAGTGATTTATATTTAAATCACGCTAACAATTTATCCAAATTTTACTATTTTTCGCGCATTAAAAAGCCTAATATCAAGATGTATATGCGGGCAGAGGATGCGCTAGGTTACATACGCGCCACTAACGAAGAGCGACTAAGAGAAACACAGTTCAAAAGACACGAAGAGTTATCTGAAATAAATGAAAAAATTGAATATACATCGATAATTAATTCAAACGAACTGAACAATAAATCGCATGGGGAATATTTTTTAGAAATACTTGATAAAAAGACGCGTGGCACAGGTATTTATTTTTTAGATGAACCTGAAAGTCCCCTTTCTGTTTATAATCAAATTAAGTTAGCGTCGTTTATAAAAGAAAAATCGGAAAATGGTGCGCAGTTTATAATATCTACGCACTCGCCTATATTATTAGGCATGCCAGGCTCGACTATATATGAATTTACAGATCATGAAATTAGTGAAAAAAAATTTGATAATTTGAGAAGTGTCGCTCTCCTAAGAAGATATCTTGAAGATCCAAAGAAGTATTTATCGATCTAATTTGGAAAATATAAATTGTTACCCGTTAAATCGTTGATTAATATTGTTTAAATATTATGCATGCTGATAGGCGCATCGGTTCCCGGCATGCATATCTTCTTTAGGGCATCCGAGGTCAGCAGTTCTGCACCGAGCTGGCGGCAGGTGGTGCGCCACACTACGATGGCGTAATCGCCGAGGAAGCGGTAAGGGGTGCTGCCGCAAGGCGAGTGGGGACTCCAATCCTTCCCGCCACCATTGAGAAGATCCATCAGAATGGCCTGCGGCACGATTGGCACTCGTGCGGAGCCAACGTGAAGCCCACGCCCTATCTCCCGCAAGCCCGTCTGAACGCCGCCTGCTGCATCCAGTCCAAAGGCCGAGCCACCAGAAAGCACCAGTGCATCTACCGTGCTGACTGTCATGGAAGGATCAAGAAGAGCGGTATCCCGCCCGCCGGGCGCACCGCCCAGAACAATGCCGGACGCGATAGGCGGCTCATCGAATACCACGACTGTCACGCCGGACCCGAGAGAAAGATCGGTCGCGTGGCCGACGCTGAGACCGTCAATATCGGTCAGGAGATTCATGCCGGAGGTCATCGCGCTATCCTTGCAGGCTGAACGTTAAGGTGCAGCCTACAAGGATCGTTTAATTATGAAAGCCTGATCAGGCGATATCGAACTTCACGCCCTGTGCAAGCGGTAAGGTGCGTCCGTAGTTCACGGTGTTGGTGGCGCGGCGCATATAGGCCTTCCATGAGTCTGAGCCGGATTCACGCCCGCCACCGGTTTCTTTTTCGCCGCCGAATGCACCGCCGATTTCAGCGCCAGATGGGCCGATATTGACGTTGGCGATACCGCAATCGGAGCCGCGATCCGAAACGAAGGTTTCTGCTTCCCGGATATCGTTCGTGAAGATGGACGACGAAAGGCCCTGCGGCACACCATTGTGCAGATCAAGCACGGCATCGAAATCGCTGTATTTGATGACATAGAGGATGGGTGCGAAGGTTTCTTCCACCACAGGTCCACTTTGCGACGGCATTTCCACGATGGCCGGACGAACATAATAGGCATCGGCTGCCTGATCTTCCAGCACGCGCTCACCGCCTGTCACCTGTCCACCCTCGGCCTTTGCAGCGGAAAGCGCCTTCTGCATGCGCTCGAAGGATGCCTTGTCGATCAGCGGGCCGACGAGGTTGCCGTCGACCATGGGGTTGCCGATCGTGACAGACTGATAGGCTTTCTGAAGACGCGGCACGAGCTTGTCATAAACGCTTTCATGCACGAAAAGGCGGCGAAGAGTGGTGCAGCGTTGGCCGGCTGTTCCCATGGCTGAGAAGGCAACGCCTCGCAGCGTCAGATCCAGATCAGCCGTTGGCGTTACTATGGCCGCATTGTTGCCGCCAAGTTCAAGAATGGCGCGAGCAAAACGCTGAGCAAGGCGCGGACCGACGGCACGGCCCATGGCTGTGGAGCCTGTAGCGGAAACCAATGGCACTTTTGGATGGTCCACCATGACTTCACCCATGTCACGACCACCAATGATCAGCGTCGAGAGGTTCTTCGGTGCGGTGCCGCCTTCTGCGATGTAGCGCTTCAACGCCTTCTCAAAGATCGCCTGCGTTGCAAGAGCAGTGAGAGGTGTTTTTTCCGATGGCTTCCAAACAGTCGCGTTGCCGCAGACCAATGCAAGTGCTGCATTCCACGACCAAACAGCCACAGGGAAGTTGAAGGCAGAAATAATGCCGACAACACCAAGTGGATGCCAGGTTTCCATCATGCGGTGCTCGGAGCGTTCTGTCGCGATGGTAAGGCCGTAAAGCTGACGAGAAAGACCAACTGCGAAATCGCAAATGTCGATCATTTCCTGCACTTCACCGAGACCTTCAGAGGTAATCTTGCCGACCTCGATGGACACCAGACGTCCAAGATCAGCCTTGGCTGCCCTCAGCTCTTCACCCAGAAGCCGAATGAGTTCGCCACGCTTTGGAGCGGGCACGAGACGCCATTCCAGAAAGGCCTGGTGAGCGGCGTCAATTGCCTGCTTGGTACCTGCAGCATCCATTTCCGGTAGCTTGCCCAGTTCTTCCCCCGAGATGGGAGAGCGAACTGTTAGCGAGCCGCCGCGATAGGCAGAGTTTTCCACGCCAAGGCGGGCAAGAATGGCATCCGCTTCAGCGGCAAGGTTCAGATTTGCGAGGCTCATCGTGGTCCTTCTCATCTCTTAAATGTGCTATGGTGTTCGATATTCAGAAGCGATCGCCGCCCAAGTGCGCGATTTGTGCGCCCAGTTCGTAATAGGCTTCCTTCAATCGGCGAAGCGGTGGCTCCTTTGGGTCGGTGATCGGCAACGGCAGTACCGCTTCATCGATTTGGCCTGTAACGAGCTCTGCCAGGACCTTTCCAAAGACGGTACCCGGTGAAATTCCCCGCCCGTTATAGCCCGAAAATCCAAGCACGCGATCTGCAAATTTATGGAAGCGGGGCAGGGCATTATTCGTCATGCCGATCTGGCCATACCATTCTGCTTCGAAGGTAATATCCTGCAGTTGCGGGAAGATGCGCGCCAAGGCGCGCTGTGCCCAGGCTTTGTGGATCGCAGTTCCCGTTCCGCGCAATGCGCCAACGGACCCGAAAACGAGACGACCTCTTGCATCCATCCGAAAGGACGACAGGATTTCCCTGGTATCCCAACAACCTTCACGTTGAGGCAGTATGGAGCGTCGCAGATTATCGGAGAGCGGTGTCGTCGCAAGGTTGAAGTAGGGCAGATAGACCTGCTCTCGCCGTACAGTCTCAAAGGGCCCAGTCGTATAGGCATCGGTTGCGACCAGAACCCAATCGGCGGTCACGCTGCCCCTGCCGGTGGATACGACATGGCGTTTCTGCTTTTCCTGCCAGGCGATTACGGGACTTGATGTGTAGAGAACCGCACCAGCCCTTGCTGCAGCATGGGCAAGTCCGCGAACATAGGCAAGCGGCTGAAGCGTGCCTGCGCGCCGGTCGAGAAGAGCGCCACGATAGACTTTGGTGCCTATGCGCCGCTCAGTCTCTGCACTATCCAGCAGTTCCACCGCAGCGCCTCGCTTCTGCCATTGGCGGGCGCGTTCCTCGATTTCTTTCAAACCCTCATCGCCCACAGCGCAATGCAGCGTTCCCGTCTGCGTCAACTCGCATTCGATGTTGTGGCGTTCAATGAGGTTCATAACCGTTCGTGGACCGTTGCCAAGGAGATCAAGAAGCCGCTCGCCGTGAACCTGGCCCAATTCTCCTGGCAGATCATCTGGCATGACCCACATGCCGGCATTGATCAGGCCAACATTGCGACCGGCCCCGCCAAAGCCAATTTCTTTAGCCTCTAGCAAAATGACGCTTCGTCCAGCTTCCGCCAGATGCAGTGCGGCGGAAAGGCCCGTATATCCACCGCCAATGATGACGACTTCAGCCGAATGATCGCCCGCCAAGTGCGTGGTAGCGGGTGCTGGCGGTGCTGTCTTTTCCCAAAGACCATGAGAGCGTGGATCATCAAGCATGTCAGCCATCCAGAAGGAGTGAGAAATCCATCTTTACAGAGCGGGTGATGCAGTAGATATCGAATTCTTCTCAACAGTTCATTCTATCAGGGAATGACATCTCATGTTGCCACCTCGCCGTTTCCTTCCCTCCTTCTCTCTCTTGGCTGCCTTTGAGGCGGCAGCGCGCACGGGAAGCGTGACGGCTGCGGCAAAAGAGCTAGGGCTGACGCAAAGTGCGGTGAGCCGCCAGATCGCAGCCCTTGAGCGTCAGCTGGGCGTCGCGCTCTTCCTGCGGCAGCGGCAAACAATACGGCTGACTATCGCAGGTGATACCTATGCGAGAGAAGTCAGGGAGGCGCTGCGCCGTATTTCCAATGCGTCTCTCAACCTTCGCGCAAATCCTGCTGGTGGCACGCTGAACCTTGCAATTTTGCCCTTCTTCGGCTCCCGCTGGCTGACACCACGAATGCCGCGCTTTATAGCCGATCATCCAGGCATCGTCGTTAACCTGATTACGCGGCTGGAGCCGTTCGACTTTCGCTTCGACACGTTGGATGCGGCCATTCACTTCGGTGCTCCCCGTTGGCCCGGTGCAGCCTTGACCTTCCTGCTGGAGGAGCAAGCCATTGCGGTTTGCAGCCCGGATTTCGCTTCCCGTCACAAGGTCATGCGTGATGAAGATGTGTTGGCGCTGCCCTTGCTTCATCTCAACACGCGGCCCGATGCCTGGGAAGCTTGGTTCAAGATGCGTCAGATCGAGTTCGATGCATTGCATGGAATGCTGTTTGACCAGTTTATGACGATGCTTGAAGCAGCCATTGCAGGAATGGGTGTAGCCCTTCTTCCCAGCTTTCTGATCGAACGGGAACTCAGCACCGGGACACTGGTGCCCGTCGTGCCAAGCGCCACTATGGATAGCGGACGATATTTTCTTGCCTATCCGCCAGAGAGAGCTTCCTACCCGCCCCTTGCCGTGTTTCGCGACTGGT
Organism: Affinirhizobium capsici; assembly: GCF_977018625.1. Lineage (NCBI taxonomy): Bacteria > Pseudomonadati > Pseudomonadota > Alphaproteobacteria > Hyphomicrobiales > Rhizobiaceae > Affinirhizobium > Affinirhizobium capsici. Next base: position 144,935 of record NZ_CDRNXD010000006.1, read on the forward strand.
TGCTGCACGAGATTGGTTCGCAACGGGTTGCGCCGAACCACGGCTTCGGCCAATAGTCAGGCTCATGTTCATCATCGGCCGCGCTTGCGGCCCTGCTGCGGGAAGTGCCATGAAGCCGATTTTCGTCCAGCTGCGTTGTGCGCCTGGAAAAACCTATGAAGTGGCAGATGCCATTTACAAGACCGAGCTGGTCTCAGAACTCTATTCCACTAGTGGCGATTGGGACCTTCTCCTCAAGATCTATATCGCAGAAGGGGAGGAGATTGGTAAATTTGTGAATGAGAAGATTGCGTCCATTCCCGGTATTGAACGGTCCCTCACGACGCTGACATTTACCGCCTTCTGAAGCATGTTGCGCAAAAGTGTTCAGCGGTTTTGCGATAACAACATGCGGAAATACAAAAAGTTAAAGCACGCTGCATGAGGCTGATAAGCCGTAACGTGCTTCAGCAATAAAAAGCCGCCCGCTGCAGATGCAGGAGCGGCTTAAATATCTAAATCGCACATAGATTAAGCGACTGCTCGACGTTCTGGCAGGCCTTGGCCGCGAACGTGGTTGCGGATCGCAAGACGCACCTCATCGGCGGATGCAAAACGTTGTTCATCCAGATCGATGACGTGAAACTTCACGGCAATAAATTTCAACCGATCGTTGTCGGGAACAACGATACCAACGGGCTCGCCGCCATATTCAATAACCTGCTTTTGCATGGTCATACTCCTAGTGTGGCTGCGTGACGCAGCGATGACGAATTTGACTTTTTCAGATCACTGTGGGGGTGAAGGTCACATTCGACAGCGTGGGGTGGAGAAATCGCCCACGCGTTTCACATCATGCGCGCAGCCAAGAAGAGCATTGCGGATCAGGTGCATCATAATCACTCTCCCTCATAAAGTTGCGCTTCTCCGGACAGAACCGCCAAGGCTCGTCTCAGGTAAGATGACCATAAGCGAGTCGTAGCTGAAGTTCAATCGGATTCGTGTTTACCTAGATTTTTTTTCTGTTTGATGACAGGATTGCGGCAGCGATGTGAAAAATTGTTCGCATTGCTGCCGCCAATCGGGCAGCGGCTAGATAGGTCTGGCGTCTTCCGCAGACAAGGGATCTGTCATCCCATTTGACGAAATCGTGAGGCTCTGTGTCTCCGATCGCAACACGTCCTCCTCTTGCTCATTCTCGCCTAGAGGGAAGAGCCGGGAAAGCGACAGGATGAGATGTTCAATTGCTTCCGGCGAGATGCACAAGGGTGCGGTGATAGAGATCTTGTCTTTGGCGATAGGAGGAGCCAGCAGAATCGACCGTCTTTCCAATGCTTCGACAACCGCTTGGGCATCAACTTCTGCAAGTTGTAAATCCACCGACAGCCCTCTGCCGCGAATATCTACGATCGCAGGGTGCTTCGTCTTCAGATCTGCAAGGTGCGTCTGGAGCATTTCTCCCATTTGTGTTGCATGTTCTCGTAAAGATGTATCTTCCAGCGCATCGAGAACCGTGAGGCCCATTCGGCAACCAACTGTGCTGGCGTCAGGTTGCGGCAGTTCCAGCCCTTCCGGCAGTACGTTCCGGCTGAGAATAACAGCAGCCAACCGTTCCTGTGGAACAGGCGAGCCAGTGACCACGATGTCCGGAACGGTTTCTTCGTTTTGGAAGCTCCAGAAATTCTGGCCACTGCGCCAGAAACCTGATCGTCGCTCATCCGCGATAATGGCACCCTCCTCCTGATCGAAAAGGCGATCAGCCAGTTGCCGTGCGATTTCCATCGCTTGAACTTCATCGGTGAGGGCAATGATCGTATCCAGATGGCCCGGCATATCTTGTAGCAAGGCTGCCTGATATTCCCGCTCTAGACCCGTGCCTGGAATGCCGCCAAGAAGAAGCCATTGGCGATAGGCGGAGCTTGCTATTTCCGTGTGGCCATAGCCTAGAAGTCCGGGACCCCCGGTCAAATCGACATAACGCCTGCCATGGGCATCATAAAGATATTCCTTCCAGCCCCTGACAAATTCCCTGCTCTCTTCGCTCGGAGCATCGACATCCAGCCCAAGAATTGCAGAGGGAGAGATGACGATACGTTCCCACAAACCTGCTTTATTTGCGTTGGTAAATAGAGGTGGATCGATTTCCGCATGGCGCGAAAGCCGGATGCGCAAGCCTCCTACTGACCCTTCGGCACCTGCCACGCAACCAATTCTATCGCCCGGAAACAGCATGGTGCCTTCTGCCAGCACGGTTTCCACGCCTTCCAGATAGACGGTTGCGTCCTTGGATGTGAGGATGAGTGGTCCACTCACCTGGCTCACGGTGCCGCCAAAGGGAGCTGCGACAGTAACCCCTGCCGGCAAGCAAAAATCCACGTGAAGTGCAAGGTTTTCAGTCTCTTCGCTTCCGCCACGCGACAGGCGATGTTCGCCAAAGCGGGTAGCTCCCATCTTGGTATCCCAGGCAATACGCGCCAGAAGTCGCCAATCTATCTCTGCATCGTTCCAGTTACCCTCTGCAAAAAGTGGGCTGGATGGCGAAAGATCGACCAGCCGCACATCGTCTAGATCAATCTCCGGCAAAAGCTTTGAGAACTCCGGCACGGGCGGAAGCGGCCAATCCAGCGCTTCATGAATTTGCGCCTCCACAAGGACGGGATCAGCAGCGGCCGCGATGTCAAACTGGTGGCGGGCAAGGCGAAGTTCTTGCGGATCGACGTCTCTTGCATCCAACTCCAGCTGTGCACGCTTCAGCGCGATGCGAGCAAGAGTTAGCGGCCATAGGGCTGAAAGCTCTGCTGCATTCAACGGAACTTCGGCGTGGAAGGCAGTGATAACCGGCAGTATGTCTGCAATTTCACCATATCCTGCTCCCAAAACATCGCCGCAAATGGCCGCAAGCGCGGCAACGATCCAACCCTCGCCCAGAGCATCGGGGTCGCTGAAACCGGTTGGCACCCAACCCTCGTCGGTCACGATGCCAACGAGACTATCCCCCACAGGATGATGGTGGATCAACTGCGAACGTAACTGTTCGCCAAGCGATTGCACCTTGCGCAACGCAACGACCGTGGCTTTGGCAATGGGATCGCGAACGGCTTGATCGCTCATCATGCGAAGGCACTGGACGACCTGGGGTCCAGCCTGACGAAGGTCCTCCTCCACCAAAAGAGGAACCGTAGGCTCATCAGAATTTTCGCGCTCATCTGCGGCAGAAAGATCTCGCACCAATTGCGCACCGAACGCGCCCAATCGTTGCAGCTCCTGTTTAGTCAATGTCTCCGCATCGGGCATGAGAACGCCGGGCGGCAAGGCAAAGAGCCGCGCAAAGGGTTGATCACCTTCGGCAAGCGTTCCATCGAATGCGATCAGTTCTGGCCCCTGCTGTGAGGCCAGAACTTCAGGCGCATCGACCCTCCCGACTGCGGAGCGAATGTGCTGCAGCAAATCCTGCTCATGGTGAAATCGACGCAGTTCTTCTGGCGTAGAGCCGAAATCCAATCTGCAAACGACCTCTTCATACCGCACGAAATAGCTTGGCGGCTCATCCCGATAGACGGAGATTTCACCGGCAAGGCCGTAATGTTCTGCTACGAATTCGTCTGCTTCTGGCCACACAGTCTCGTTAACGCGAGTGTCTGCGCTCTCAGGCGTAACGCCGGATTCGTTCTCAGCCATCGCATATCCCCCGGAAGGCCGTTGTTTTCAAAGGAGAATAGCGCGATTGGCCTCCGCGTCCATAGCTGAGTTATTGAGAAGCATCAATTCAAGGCAGAACGGTCCAACCTTATGGCTTGCTGCGGGGGCGGCGAGTGGATGTTAACTATGTTTTCACGTGAATCATTTTCTCAACCGCTGTGCAAAGCAATCGATTAGGTCGCTAGGTTCAATGGGAAAATTGTCGGATATGCCCTATTTCCTCTCCTCAAGAATAGGGGAAAGACCGGACCATCCCGATGACAAAACTTCTTTTGACGCTCAGCTTGTTTCTCATGATTGAAAATGCGTCGGCCTTTGCTGCTGAAGCGGAAATCGTGGTGGATGCCAACAACCATCGCGTTCTCGAGGCAAACAACGCCGACACGCGCATTCGCCCAGCTTCGTTGACCAAGATGATGACGTTGTATCTTGCATTCGAGGCCTTGGGCAAAGGCAGGCTGCAATGGGATGAACAGATACCGATCTCGAAAAACGCGGCAGGTACTGTTCCTTATAAACTTGGGATACCCGCGGGCGGAACGATCACCGTTAGAGAAGCGATTAATGGCATCATCGTTATTTCCGCTAACGATGCGGCTATTGCGCTTGGGGAACGTATCGGAAAGACGGAAAGAGGCTTTGCGGCCATGATGACAGCAAAGGCGCGTCAGTTAAACATGACCTCGACCACGTTTGCGACAGCAACCGGCTTGACCGCAGATGGCCAGTTCACCACGGCACGCGACATGGCTGTGCTTGGAATGGCTCTGATGCATCATTTCCCCCGCCAGTTTCCGATGTTTGCGATGCGAACCACAGTCTTTCGCGGCAAAGTTCTGAAAGGACATAACTATGTCTTGGACATGTATCCCGGCGCTGATGGCTTGAAGACCGGCTACACCAGCGCGTCCGGGTACAATCTGGTGACATCTGTGCAGAAAAACGGCCGCCGATATGTGGGTGTCGTGCTTGGTTATCCAACCGATAAGGCGCGTGACCGGGAAATGGTTGATCTTCTTAAGCGAAACCTGGATGGTCAGTCCGCTGTGGGTGCGGCGAACGCGCAGCGCCTGCAGGGTGCAGTGGGACTGTATTGAGGTTGATTCATGGATGTTCAGACGGAAGACATGGTTTTTCGGCTGCAGGGCCTGCGGTTGCCCTCAATCATATTGTCTACGACCAATGGGGAGACAGTTGATCTCTCCGCTCTGATGGGTATCAGCATTGTCTACATCTACCCTCGCACAAGCCCTGCGAAGGGCACAACATTGCCGGATTGGGACGTTATTCCCGGTGCAAGAGGATGCACTCCTCAGTCCTGCGTATTTCGCGATCACTTCGCCGAGCTTAAGGCCTTAGGAGTTCAAAGTCTTTTCGGTCTCTCGACCCAGGATACGGCTTATCAGCGTGAGGCCGCTGACCGGCTTCATCTGCCATTTCCTTTGCTGTCAGATGGTGATTTGAATTTCGCAAATGCTCTTGATCTGCCAACATTCAGGGCGGGGCAGGAAACGCTATTGCGGCGAATGACATTCATTATCGAGAATGGACGAATCCGGCACGTGTTCTATCCTATCGCTGAGCCGGAGCGAAATGCTGAAGAGGTCATGGCATGGCTGAGAAGCGGTGCCTAATCAGGCGCTTTTCAGCTGATTGTTGGCCAGGAATGCGCGAGCGTGATCGAGCGCTTCGCGAATTGTCACATCCATGTCAAGATAGCGATAGGTGCCGAGCCGTCCTACAAAGGTGACGCCAGCCTCCTTCCGCGCGCGCTCTTCATAGGCTGCCAGTTGTTCTTTTTCTTTCACCAGCCGGATGGGGTAGTAGGGGATATCGTCAGGTCCGCATTCCCGCGAGAACTCGCGATAGCAGACAGACTGCTGATGATGTTCCCATGGTGCGAAATGCTTATGCTCTGTAATGCGGGTGTAGGGAACAGCCGCGTCACCGTAGTTCATCACCGCACAGCCCTGGTAATCTCCATCATAGGTGAAACGTTCGAAATCGAGCGTGCGGTAGCCGAGCCGGCCAAATTCATGATTGAAATAGGCATCCAGCGGGCCGGAATAGAAGAGATGGGCATAGTCTTGCTTCCATTGCCGCTCAAACGGCGTGGAGAGGTGTACGGTGATGTTTTCATGATCGAAAATTTGCCCGATCATGGCCGTGTAGCCATCCTCAGGCATGCCCTGAAACGCATGGAAGAAGTAGTTATCATCATAATTGAAACGCACGGGCAGCCGCTTGAGGATCGATGCGGGCAAATCTTTGGGTGAACAACCCCACTGCTTCTCTGTGTAGCCTTTGAAGAAGGCCCCATAGAGTTCCGGCCCGACAAACCGCAGAGCTTGATCCTCGAAGCTGATGGGTTCCGTGATCGAGGTGTCAGCGCGGGATGCAATGAACTCTTTTGCTTCGTCCGGACTTAAGGTTTTACCGAAGAACTGGTTGATGGTGAGCAGATTAATGGGAAGGGAGTAGACTTTGCCCTGGCTCGTTGTCTTCACGCGGTTCTGATAGGGCAGAAAGCGTGCAAATCCGTTCACGTAGTTCCATACTTCGCGATCATTCGTATGGAAAATGTGCGGACCATGAACATGAATGAGAACGCCGGTTTCGGCATCGCGCTCAGTGTAGCAATTACCACCAATATGGTCTCGGCTTTCGAATACAGTGATGCGGTAGCCAGCATCTGCGAGTTCGCGTGCAATGACTGCGCCGGACAGCCCTGCTCCAGCAATCGCGATATTTTGAACTGTCATTTCAACCCGCCCTATTGTCTGACAATCCACAGCCGTTTGTCCGCGGGCAGCGGCGAGAAATCATCCCAGGCTTCCAACCTGTCAAGGTATCTTCGCCGATAGGACTGTTCATCTTCCACATCTGTAATCTGGGTGACGAGTTCGGCGCCTATCTCATAATAAACATCGAGATTGGTGAGGTCTGGCACGGGCACCTCTCCGCGTTGTCCATCCTCGTGCATTTGCCAGCAAAGATCTTCAAGGCGGCGTGTATAAGCGGGAATGTCACGCAGCAGGCTGGTTTCGCGTTCTGCCTGCATGCGCTTGCGGATAGCCTGTAGGCCTGCTGGATTGCGCGCAAAGGAGATCGCCTTTGCCACATAGTCATCTGCTGTTTCACAAATAGTTTCAGTTACCCCTGCGGCACGCACGATGCTGGCGCAGAATCGCGAAGCAAAGCTTTTTCCCCTGATCGTCAGGATTGGCAGGCCCATAGTGATAGCGTCCGACCCCGTGGAATGGGCTCCATAGGGGAAGGTATCCAAGAACAGATCCGCCAGCGCGATGCGTGCCAGATGCTTCGGATTTGGCGCTTTGGCGGCGAAGATGAGACGGTTTGGAGATATCCCAGCATCTTCCGCCAGCTTGATGAGGCGCGCGTTAACGCTTTCATCGCCTGCGAGAAGCCAAAGTACGCTGTTTGGGACGCTCTTCAAAATCTGCATCCAACGGTCAAAGCAGGGGCCGGTGATTTTTTGCATACCGTTGAAACAGGCGAAAACGAAAGCATCTTCCGGCAACCCAGCGTCAGTGCGCGTCGGCGTTTCTGCAATTTCGCGCTTGCGGTCCAAGGGCTGGTTACAGGTGATGCGCAGAACTTTTTCGGTGTAATACAGCTCATGCTCAGGCGGAATGATCTGCTCATCCGCGATGATGTAGTGATGAAAAGGGCTCGCCATCGTTCCCGGATAACCGCAAAAATTAACGACGATGGGTGCGGGACGGAAGGCAAAAATGCGGGTGCGAGCAAGCTTGGTATAGCCGTTCACATCCAGCAGAACATCGATATCGTCCCCTGCGATCAGCTTTGCGGCCTGAACATCATCCAGTGCGGAAAGATCCTGCCAACTATCCACTGCTGCCTTGATACGGGTCTGGGTCTCGTCCGTGGATGGCTTGTCACCGCAATAATAGGCGTAAATCTCTACGTCCTGCTTATCGTGCAGTTCAAACACTTCGCGCAAGGCGAAACCCACCGCATGATCGCGAAGATCCGAGGAGACGTAGCCGATGCGAAGCCGATCCTGTCCTCTGACTTTGGGTTTAACTATCTTGTGGGGAAAGGCGCGGGTGTCGGGCCGGCCCACGAGAGATTGATTGTAACGATAGGCCTTGGCCAGCTGGAAAAGCGGATCGTCGCTAAAGCAGCCGAGGGAGAGCGGCGACATGGAATCCACGAGATGGCGTAGCGAAACGTGGTCCGAGGGTGTCAGAAGTGGCCATTTGCATTGCCGCTGGCGAAGTGCAATCCAATGCTGCCCGGCTTCCGGTTTTTCAGGTCTCAACTCCATTGCCTGCCAAAGCGAAGCCTCCGCATCCTCAAGCAGGCTGGCGTTCTCCATGACGCGGCCCACGTGCTGCAAGGCACCATGGCGGTGCGTTACCTGATCCGGGGTGCTTTCCTTGGTCTGTTCAATCAGCAGGCGCCATTGCTGGACGGCAAGGACAGCTTGCCCACCATCTTCGTAAGCGCGACCGAGGTTGATATGGCCCGGCCCAAACCCCGGCTGCGCCTGAACGCAGGCACGAAGGGCATGGATTGAGCCTGCAAGATCTCCCGCCTGGCGAACCGCAATGGAATAATTGAAGTAGACGAGATGCAGGAATGGGCTGTCACCATTATAGGCGAGCCACTCTTTATAAAGAGCGGCTGCCTCTGTGCGCATGCCTTTTCGCGAAAGGGTTTCGGCGAGCTGGAACAGGTCCGTAACCGGCATGGCCCTCATGCGTGCTCGCAGCATTCCGTCCGCAAAGGCGCGATCTGGCACAGGTGCGGCAGGAGTGCTGGTATCCATGGTCTTTTGCGTCCTCACCTAAACTCTTCAAATGGGACCTGACGCATCGGCGCGAATCAGGTTCCATTTACCAAGTCTTAACAGATTGGATCGCGCCAATCCTAGGCTGAACAACGTTACACTTTATACGCTACGGTCCATTGCAGAACGGAGCGCACTGACCTGTGCGGTGGACATGGCGTTAACCTGAGCTGCTGTGAAGGATTGTGCGTAAGTGGGCGACAGCGCGGCAAGCACGGCTGTGCTGAGGCCGGTGACTGCGTTGGTGCTCAGTCCCACGATTTCATCCAGCGTGAAGGCGGAAAGATCATCAGTCCCCAGAGCTGCGGTCTGCGTTGCGGTCAACGCGGATGTTTGCGCGGTGGTGAGTGCTGCCAATTGCGCGGAACTCATAGCAAGGACCTGCCCATATCCGAGCGAGGAGACCTGCCCGGTGGTGAGTGCTGCTATGCTTTCAGTTGAAAGCGATGCCATGACATCGAATGACAGACCACGAATTGCATTGGCATTGATCGCCGCCAGTTCCGCAGTTGAGAAAGTAGCAAACTGGGCCGTCGTGATGCCTGCAAGACCGGACATGCTGAGCGCTGCAATCTGATCAGTAGAGAGGGCATCCAACTGGTCTGGTGTCAGAGATCCGATCTGTGCGCTGCTGAGGCCCGAAATCGCCGCAGGTGTAAGGGAGGCAAATTCATTCAGCGAAAGGCCTGCGAGATAGGCGGTAGGCAGTCCCTTGATGGCGCCCGAGCTGATGGCTGCCAAGTCCGATGCCGACATATCGCGCAATGCTTCCATCGAGAAACCGGAAAGCGCATTCGCGCTTAGGGCCGAAATCTGCGTGGAGGTAAGAGAATGCAGTTGTTCAAAGCTCATCGCCCCTACCTGGGCTGCGGTAAGGCCCGCGATACCGGCTGTGCCGAGTGCTGCGACCTGCGCTGTTCCCAGGCCTGCAATCCGATCCGTGCCGAGGGCGGCAATCTGGCGAGAGCCTAGAGCGCGAACTTGGTCGCTTGTCAAAGCCTCGATCTGGTTCGAGCTTAAGGCTGCGATTTGGCTGGTGGACAGGCCCGAAATACCTGAAGGGCTCAGAACCGAAACCTGCACTGTCGTCAGCGACGAGAGGATAGCCGTCGAAAGGCCGGGCATCGCTGTCGCGCTGATGGCTGCGAATTCGGCCGTTGTGAATGTGGCAAGGTCATCTGCGCCGAGGGCAGCCAATTGGCGCGAGCTGAGAGAACGTATCTGGGCCGTATTCAACGCTTCAACCTGTGCCGTCGTCAGCGAGGCAATCTGCTCGGTGGAAAGACCGGACACCGTGTTGGCGCCAAGTGCCGCAATTTGAGCTGTGGTGAAGGCTGCAAGTGTTGAGGTGGAAAGGCCTTCGATTGCGTTGGAACTGATTGCGGCCAATTCCTCGGGCGAGAAGGCTTGCAGATCATCAACGCCCAAGGCAGCAAGCTGCCTGGAACTCAGAGCGGCCACTTGATTGGTTGTCAGGGCCTGCGTCTGGTCGGTGCGCAAAGCAGCGATCTGTGACGATGACAGGCCTGTGATGGCATTGCCACTCAAGGCAGCAATCTGTGAGGGCCGCAAGGCTGCAAGATTATCGGAATTCAAGGCACCGAGCTGGCGAGAACCGAAGGCTGCAACCTGCGCCGTTGTCAGCGCATCGATTTGCGATGAGGTGAGTGCTGCGATTTGTGCTGTCGTCAAGCCCGAGATAGCGGCCGGGCTGAGCGCTGAAATCTGGCTGGGCGTCAGAGCAGCGAGAACCGCCGTTGAAAGTCCGGCAATTGCGCTGGATGTGAATGCTGCGAGTTCTGATCTCGTAAAGCCGTCCAATTGGCTCGAATTAAAGCCACCGACCTGTGATGACTGGAGTGCTGCTACCTGCGCGCTGACAAGAGCTTCTGCCTGGGTGGGTGACAAGGCTGCGATCTGTGTGGAGGAAAGACCAGCAATGCCATTGCTGGATAGAGCTGCAATCTGCCTGGGTGAGAGGATAGCGAGATCATCTGTTCCCAATCTCGAAATTTGCGCTGAACCGAGCGCTGCAACCTGAAGGGTAGAGAAGGATTCAAGCTGCGCTGGCGTCAGAGCCTCGATCTGCATGGTTGTCATGCCAGAGACAGCATCTGTCCCAAGCGCGGAAATCTGGGCGGCTGAAAGCGCAGCCAGCGTTGCTGAGGAAAGGCCCGTAATCGCAGTCGATCCGATGGCTGCGAGATCCGCAGTCGAGAAGGTAGCCAGCTGCTCACTTTTCAAAGCTGAAATTTGCTTGGAATCGAATGCCGCAACCTGGGCACTCGTGAGTGAGCGCGTCTGATCCAGCGTCAAGGCTGTTATTACCGCAGTGCTCAGCCCTGCAATAGCGTCTGGAGTAATGGCAGCGATTTCATCTGGCGTGAAGACGGCGATATCGCCGCTCTCGAGTGCTGCCAATTGAGATGAATTGAGAGCTTTGATTTGTGCGGTCCCAAGCGCCGTGATCTGATCACTGGAAAGAGCTGCGATCTGACGCGTGGAAAGGCCAGATACCCCATCAGGGCTGATCGCGGCAATTTGCTCTGTGCTGAGGCCTGCGAGTGCCAATGTGGGCAGGCCGCCAATAGCATCGGAGCGAATGGCCGTGATTTCACGCGGTGTGAATGTTGCTATCCCCTCAGCGCTGAAAGCGGAAAGTTGGGTTGAACTCAACGCGCCGATCTGTGTGCTCGTCAAAGCGGCGACCTGCCCCGAGGAAAGCGCAGCAATCTGGCGGGTGGACAAACCTGAGATGGCGCTGGCGCTAAGGGCCGCCACCTGATCCGTGGAAAGCGTGGCGATGATATCTGTTGTCAGGCCGCCGATGACGGCAGAGCCGAGGGTCGCGATCTCTCGGGTGGAGAAGGTCGCGATATCGTCGGCACCAAGTGCTGCAATCTGTGTCGACGACAGAACGGCAATCTGATCGCTGGTGAGAGCGCTGGCTTGTGCTGTTGTTAAGGCGGCTAATTGCGCTGTTGTCAGCCCGGAAATGCCGGATGCGCTGAGTGCCGCTACCTGTGCCGTCGACATGGCAGCCAATGCTGCAGTGGTCAGACCCTGCACTGAACTTGAGGTTAGAGCAGCCACATCCTTTGTGGAGAAGGTGGCAATCTCGTTAGGACCGAGCACAGCAACCTGCGACGAGGAGAGGGCGGCAACCTGCGCAGAGGTCAGCGCCTCCGTCTGTGCGGTTGTCATGGTACCGATTTGCTGTGTCGTCAGGCCCTTGATGCCACTGCCGCTCAGAGCTGCGATTTGCGTCGTGGAGAGGGTGCCAATGCTCGCTGTTGTGAGTGCTATCGTCTGATCCGAGGTCAGGGCCGCCATCTGGCGTGTCGACAGGCTTGCAACTTGCTCCGTCGTCAGCGCTGCAATCTGCGTGGAAGAAAAACCGGCAATTGCGGCAGGGCTCAAGGAAGCCAGACGTGCAGTGGAGAGCGAGGCTATTTCGGATGCGCTGAGCGCTTCCATCTGTGTGGCCGTTAGCGCCGCGAATTGGCTGTTCGTCAGTGCGTCGAACTGTCCGCTGCTCAAGGCTGCGATCTGCTGGGTCGTCATGCCCGCAATCGAGGAGAGGCTGATTGCGGTGATTTGATCAGAGGTCAGCTGTCCGATATCGCTGTCAAGCGCGCCAATTTGCGCGGCGCTCAGGGTCTTGATCTGGTTCTTTGAAAGCGCACTGACTTGCGAAGGGGTTAGGGCTGCAATCTGACTGGTGGAAAGGGCGGCGATCGTGGCTGTGGTCAGAGCGGCAATTTGCTGGCTGCTGAGCCCTTTCAGGGCGTCCAAGGTCAGGCCGGAAGCGCTGCCCGGAGAGATGGCCGCAATTTCGGCGGGGGTAAAAAGGGCCACATCCTCTGCGGTGAATGCAGCAAGCTGGCGCGACGTCAGATTGGTAATCTGTTGCGAGGTCAGCGCATCGATCTGGCTGCTGGTCAGTTTTTCAATCTGCTCGGTGACGAGCGCTGGGATCGTGCCTGTTGCAATGGCAGCCACTTGTGCTGTGGTGAGGGCTGCGACCGTGTTAGCAGGAAGAGCGGCAAATGCCTTTGGGTTGAAGGCCGAGATTTGTCCGGTGGTGAGAACCGCGATTTCGCTAGGCGTTATCTCAACCGCTTGGTCCGCTGTTATTGCCGCCAACTGATCATTGGAAAGCGCTGCAAAATGGGCTGTTCCCAGAGCGGCAAATTGTTCTGCGGTCATGCCAGCCAGCGTGCTGGGCAGTAATGCCGAAATCTTCGCACTTGTCAGGGCGGCAATGGCATCAGTTGTCAGGCCAGTTATGCCGCGATTGGTGAGCGCTGCAAAATCATCCGTCGAGAAGGTCGCGATGTCGTCTGCACCGAGGATCGATATTTGTGCCGAACTGAGGGATCTGATCTGGTTTGGCGTCAGTGCTTCCACTTGGGATGTAGAGAGCGCATCGATCTGCGCCTCCGTCAGGCTCGCAATTGCCGAAGTAGACAGGGCCGCGACCTGCGAGGTTGTCAGACGGGCGACGAGGTCTGTTGGCAAGCCTGCAATCTGTCCGCTGCTAAGAGCGGCAATCTGGTTGGTGGTAAAGGCGGAGATTTGGTTGCTGCTGAGGCCTGCAAGAATTTCAGTGGATAGACCCGGCAAGCCGCGCTCTTGAAGCGCTGCAATCTGGCTGCTGTTAAACCCGGCAAAATCTTCGGATGCCAGCGCGGAGAGTTGCGTTGCATTCAAGCCTTTGAGTTGGTCGGGTTGTAGAGCCGCGATTTGGCCTGCGGTCATGGCCGAAAGTTGGGCGGTTGTCAGTCCTGTGATGGCATTGAGTGACAAGGCAGAAAGCTGCCCGCTGGTGAGTTGAGCGGCCAGTGTCGTGCTCAAGCCAGAAATTGCTCTGCCAGTAATGGCCGCCAGCTCTTCTTGCGTGAAGGTCGCAATGTCATTCAGATCGAACGCAGAAAGCTGGGCTGACGAGAGAACGGCGATCTGGTCGGAACTTAAAGCCTCGATTTGGCTGGTCGAAAGGGTGGCGATTTGGGCTGGCATTAAGGCGGCAATCTGGAACGGAACCAGTGCGACCATCTGATCGCTGGATAAACCCGCGAGACTGGCCGTCGGCAAAACGCTGACAGCAGAGGTGGAAAGGGATTTCAATGATTCCGGAGAAATACCGGCAAGCTGCGTCGATGAGAAGACGCGCGCCTGATCAACCGTCAGCGCCCGCATTTGGGCAGGACCAAACAGGCCCATCTGTTGCGCGGTCAGGGCGGTAATCTGCGTCGTGGTTAAACCGGAAATGGCAGAGGCGCTGAATGCAGAAAATTGTGCGGTGCTAAGCGCAGCCAGATGCGTGGATTGAAGGCCCCATATCGCTTCGCCGGTAATAGCTGCCACATCTTCAGTTGAGAAGGTAGCAAGCGCTGCGGTGGACATCGCAGCCAGCTGTCGACCGTTCAGCGCTCTTGCTTGGCTCGGTGTCAAGGCTTCGACCTGCGCAGTGCCAAGTGCGGCAATCTGGTCGGTTCTCAAGTTTGCAATCGCCGCTGACGACAAGGCGGCGATTTGCGACGGTGCAAGTTGCGCCAGCGTAGAGGTGTTGATTGCCGCCACGGCTGCGCTGGAAAGGGCAGCCATCTCCGGGGCTTCGAACGTGGCGAGATCGTCTGCTCCAAGGGCAGCGACCTGCGTTGCCGAGAGTGCGCGGACATGATTGATGGTCAATGCCTCCGCCTGGGCGGTGCTCAATGCGCTGATCTGGGCCGCTGAGAAGGTAGAAAAGGTCATAGCGCTGATGGCGGCGATCTGTGCGGCGGACAACGCGCCGATCTGTACGCTGTTCAGCTCGGTCACCTGACTCGCATTAAGAGCGCCCATCTGGGAAGGTGACAGGGCGCCAATCTGTGCTGTCGAGAGAGCGCCGACGGCTGTGTTCGATAGGCCAGCCATAGCTCTCGGGCTTATGGCGGCGATGTCTTCAGGAGAAAACGCAGCAATTGCCTGGCTGGATAGGCCAGCGATCTGCGCGCTATTCAGCATTCCGATCTGAGCAGGTGTCAGTGCCTCGGCTTGGCTGGTGGAAAGGGATGCCATCTGCGTGCGTGTGAGGCCGGTTACACCAATATAGCTCATCGCGCCCACCTGAGTGGAGGAAAGCGCTACCAGCAGGCCCGTTCCCAAAGCTTCCACCTGGGCAGGCTTCAACGCCTCCATTTGGGCTGTGCTGAAGCTTGCCACCTGTGCTGGCTTCATTCCTGCAATTTGAGCCGGGTTCATGGCCCGAAGAACCGCTGGATTGATAGCGGAAAGCTGAGTAGCCGAGAGGGCAGCGACTGTTTGCGGCTTTAGCGCAGTAATCGACCAGCTGGATATCGCGGCAATGTCGTCTGTCGAGAAAGTGGCAATATCCTCAGGCTCAAGGGCTGCCAGCTGGGAAGGTGTCAGCGCGCCCACTTGCGAAGAGGTTAGTGCTTCGGTCTGGGCGGTCGAAAGCCCCTTGATCTGAGCCGCCGACATTGCGGCAATCTGATTTTCGCCCAGCGAGGAAATATCCATCTGATCAAGAACGGCAAGTTGATCCAGCGACAGACCAACCATGGCGTTTGCAGAAATAGCCCGCAGTTGTTGTGAGGAGAGGATGTTGACATCAGCCGTATCCAGCGCCGCGATTTGTGCAGAACTGAGTGCGGCGATCTGGCCAGTCGTCAACGAAGCAACATCTTCCGTTGACCAAGCCGCCACCGATTGGGTGGAGAGAGTTTTGATCTGGTTGGCGCTCAACGATGAAACGATTGAAGTCATACGATCAGTTCCCTTACCCTCGGACCGGGGAAATATTGCCAATCGTCCCATCATGGGATGAGCAGCGGCACGCTATGCCGCTCGGCAGATTTCCGCACATATTGCTGAGGCCTAGGCGATGTGGCTTGTCTGAACCTGTTGACTCACGGAATGAGTGTGATTAACCGCCCTACGCTTTATCGCGCAGGAGGATAGAGGTGATCCTGACCACGATAATCGCTGACGGAGTAGCAGCCGTCTTCCGTCCGTCGAACTGCGTTTGTGCCGAGGGGGGCTTTCCCATGGCCGCCCGGAATATCCAGCACGTAGGTCGGCTGGCATAGACCCGAGAGCTGGCCGCGCAGAGCTGCTACAATCTTTTGCCCTTCCTCGATATCCAGACGGAAGTGACTGGTTCCTGGGGCAAGATCAGGGTGATGCAAATAATATGGCTTGATGCGGCACTCCACGAATGACCGCATGAGTTCGGCTAGAACGTTCGGGTCGTTATTGATGCCATTCAGCAATACAGTCTGACTGACGAGCGCAATTCCAGCATCAGCCAGTCGCGCACAGGCATTTCTCGCCTCTTCAGTCAGTTCACGCGGATGATTGGCGTGAATGGCGACATAGACGGTCTTGCCGCTGCTTTTCAAAGCATCGACCAAGGCCGCATCAATGTGAGCAGGATCGACCACTGGAACACGCGTGTGAAAGCGAATGATCTTGAGGTGATCGAAGTTTTTCAGTCCGGCAAGGATCTGCTCCAACCGACGCGGAGACAAAATGAGCGGGTCTCCGCCGGTCAGGATGACCTCCCAGATTTCGGGCCTCGATTGGATGTAAGCCAAAGCCGCTTCAAGTTCTGGGCCGGACAAAGTGCCATCACCTGTCGGCCCCACCATTTCCCGGCGAAAGCAAAAACGGCAGTATACCGGACAGACATGCACGGCCTTAAGCAAAACCCGATCTGGATAACGGTGCACCAAGCCTTTAACCGGGCTGTGGGCGGCATCGCCAATTGGGTCATCCCGTTCTTCCGGCGTCGTTAGCAGTTCGGCTATCGAGGGAATGAATTGCTGTGCAATCGGATCATGAGGATCGGCGGGATCGATCAGGTTTGCCATGGTCGGTGTGATTGCCACCGCATAGCGCTCCGCGACCGTTTCAATGGCTGGCGCATCTTCTGGGCTGAGCAGGCTGGCATCCACCAGTGCCTCAACCGTTTTTAGGGTTTTGGCACTCATGATTGTTCTGCCACAGGTGCCCACATCACTTGGTCAATCCTCGGTGCTCCCGTCGCCAACATCACAAGACGATCAAAACCAAGCGCGATGCCGCTGGCGTCGGGCATGAGGCCCAAGGCGTCCAGAAAGTCTTCGTCGAGCGGATAGGTTTCGCCGTAAACTCGTTGCTTTTCGGCCATCTCTGCTTCGAAGCGAATACGCTGTTCATTAGGATCGGTCAGTTCGCCGAAGGCATTGGCGAGTTCGACGCCGCAGGCATAAAGTTCGAACCGCTCCGCCACGCGAGGATCATCCTGTGCGGGTCTTGCGAGTGCTGCTTCGCACACCGGATATCGATCCAGTATCGTGGCGCGGCCCTCTCCCAGATGCGGCTCGACAAGCCCAACCAGAACACGTGAATAGAGGTCGGTCCAAGTATCGTCGTCCGCATAGCGTATGCCGACCCGTTTCAGTTCAGCCGCAAGCCTGTTTCGATCCGTGCTGCCGTCGGTATGCACCGATGCGAGCAGATCAATATCGGCGAAACGCCAAAACGCTTCAGCAACACTCAGACGTTCCGGTTCCAGGAACGGATTGCACACCATGTTCCGATGGGTAAAGCGGGTGCTGCCTGCTGTTTTAGCGGCCAGCGCGAGCAAATCCGCGCAATCCTGCATCAGTTGGGTATAGCTTTCGCCTGCCCGGTACCATTCCAGCATTGTGAATTCTGGGTGATGCAGGGGGCCACGTTCGCGGTTGCGGTAGACATGTGCAAAGCAGGAAATACGTGTTTCGCCGGCTGCCAATAGCTTCTTGCAGGCAAATTCCGGCGATGTGTGCAGATGGAGAGGAAAGCTCGAACCATCTGCCGCCAGCGCTATCGTGGAGAAGGCGTGCAGATGCGCTTCATTGCCGGGAGAAACCTGAAGCGTTGCCGTATCGACCTCAATAAAATCCCGCTCAGCAAAGAACTGACGGAAAGCTGCCTGAATTTTGTTGCGACCCAGCAGGAAGGGTCTGCGGTCTGCATGAACATCTGGCTGCCACCAGGAGGAGGGCTTATGCGGATCTTTGTGCGACACGCTCTGTCCTTTAAGGGTTTCTTCGTTGGCTCTGCCTTGAAGGCTTCCACTTTCCGCCGATTTAAGGTAGTTGCGCGCCTTGAATATAGATCAAGCGTCTCCGGTCCGGCGAAGTGCTGGTCCTCTACGACGCATTCGCGGCACTGACAAGCCAAGGCAGTCACAAGGAAACCCTATGGTCAAGATTATCGCCTCCTCCGTCCGCAAGGGCAATGTTCTCGAAGTTGACGGCAAGCTCTATGTGGTTTTGACCGCGCAGAACTTCCACCCCGGCAAGGGTACCCCTGTTACGCAGGTTGATATGCGCCGCATTGTTGACGGTGTTAAGGTTTCCGAGCGCTGGCGCACAACCGAACAGGTTGAGCGCGCCTTTGTGGAAGACGTGAACTTCCAGTTCCTCTACGAAGATGGCGAAGGCTTCCACTTCATGAACCCGGAAAGCTATGATCAGGTTGTGGTGACTCCGGACACCGTTGGCGACCAGAAGGCTTACCTCCAGGAAGGCATGACCTGCATCCTCTCCATGCACGAAGGTGTGGCGCTTGCTATCGAACTGCCGCGTCACGTCACACTGGAAATTGTTGAGACCGAGCCGGTCGTAAAGGGTCAGACGGCCTCTTCTTCTTATAAGCCAGCTATTCTTTCGAACGGCCTGCGCACTCTGGTTCCTCCGCACATCGATGCGGGCACCCGCGTTGTGATCGCAACGGAAGACAATTCCTACGTTGAGCGCGCCAAGGACTGATCCTTAACAGCTCAGAAACAGGTTCTGGAGGCGGGCTTTGACCCGCCTCTTTTTTTGCCCAACGTTCGCGAGAAATAAGAGCGCAAAGAAAAACCCGGAGGCTTTCGGGCCTCCGGGTTTGTTAATTGATAAGGAAAAAATGCTGTTTTACTGCGCCTTCGCCGAACGTGCGGCTGCGGCGACAACTGTCGGGCCCTTTTGCGGAACGGCACCCCAGGAATAGCCGCCACCGAGAGCAACATTCAGAGATACGTAATCCTGTGCCTGCTGCTGGATTGCCTGTGCAAGGCTTGCCTTGGCCGTAGACACCTGACGCTGAGCGTCGAGGACGTCGAGCAGCGAGGATGCGCCGTCACGATAGCTTGCGGTCGCGAGCTGAAGGGCTTCCTGATAGGAATTCACAGTATTGCGCAGAGCCGACACAGTACGTCCGTCGCGTTGTACGGCAGCAAGTGCGTTTTCCACTTCCTGAACACCGTTCAGAACCGTCTGCTTCCAGGCAAGGTAGGCTTCACGCGCTGCGGATTCGCTGGCGCTCAAGTTTGCACGCAATTGACCGCCGTCGAAGATTGGCAGGTTGAGCGTTGGTCCGAAGGCCCAGGAAACACGATGCGTATCCGAACCGCCTACGAAGCGTGCATAGCTTGGTGAAATTGAACCACCGAGGCTGATGGACGGATAAAGCTGCGCTTCTGCAACGCCAATACGGGCGGTCGCAGATGCCAACTGACGTTCTGCTGCACGGATATCCGGGCGATTACGAATGAGGTCTGCCGGTACGCCAGTCGTGACGTTCACACGCGCCACTGGTTGCGATGCCCCACGCTGCAATTCATCGACCAGCGACGATGCAGGCAGGCCAAGCAGTGTGGAGATGCGGTGTGCGGCTTGACGGAATTGTGTCTCAAACCCAGGGATCTGCGCGATACTGGTGTTGACCAAACCTTCAGCCTGAACAACGTCCAGACGCGAGGCAGCGCCAGCCTGCAGCTGTAGTTTCGTCAAATCCAGCGTCTCGCGGCGAGACTTTACGTCCTGCTGGGCGAGCGCTATGCGCTGCTGGAAGTAGCGAGCATCGATATAGGCACCCGCGACTGAAGACAGAAGTGAAAGACGTGCTACATCAACATTGGCATAGGCTGCATCGAGGTCTGCCAATGCGCCTTCCTTGGCGCGGCGATAGCGACCAAAGAGATCAAGGAACCAAGACGCGTCGATATTCGCGCCCACAGTCGTGGACGGTGGGGTCTGAACCGGCGTCCCTCGATAACCCTTCACACCACTGCGCTGCTCTTGCGCGGACAGGGTGAGGCTCGGAAGAGCGCCAGCACCTGAAATCGTGACCTGTGCCTGAGCTTGGTTGATACGCTCCAAAGCCTGAAGGATGCTAAGGTTCTGGTTCACGCCTTGTTGAATGTAGTTATCCAACCGGCGATCACGGAACGCTGTCCACCAAGCTTGTTGCGAAACATCGCCATTACTCTTCACGCCACCTTCCTTGAACTTTGCCGGAAGAGCGATCTCTGGTGCCTTTTGGTCTGGTCCGAGGACGCAGCTGGACAGCAGAAGCAATACGAGAGGAGCTGCTGCGCGTATGGAGGTCATATGAACATCCTGGTTTGAACAAAGCTGAACCGCCTCTGATGCCGGAGCCGCGCCCTAAAAAGTCAGGACACGGCTCACACCCGAATCGGTGGTGTTAACGATTCGGTGGACCAAAGGTTAATTTGAGGATTTTTTACCGCCAGAAAGCTTCCGCACCACCACAAAAAATGACGGTACAAAGAAAATTCCAAGCAGTGTTGCAGAAAGCATACCCCCAAGCACACCAATACCGATTGAATTCTGCGCAGCAGAACCTGCTCCGGTAGCAATTGCGAGCGGAACGACGCCGAGAATAAACGCCAGCGACGTCATGATGATCGGACGAAGGCGCAGCCTTGCAGCCTCAAGAGTAGCCTGTACGAGGTCTACGCCTGCTGCTTGCCTGTCTTTTGCGAATTCCACGATCAGGATGGCGTTTTTGGCCGCTAGACCAATCGTCGTCAACAGACCGACCTTGAAGTAAACGTCGTTCGATTGCCCGAACAGGAGCGCAGCGGCCAAGGCACCGAGAACGCCTACCGGAACCGCCATGATGACGGAGAAGGGAATCGACCAGCTTTCGTAGAGGGCCGCAAGGCACAGGAACACGATCAGGACCGATAGCGCATATAGCATTGGCGCTTGCGAGCCGGAAAGACGTTCCTGATAGGATATGCCCTGCCATGCCACAGTGTAGCCGCTGCCCAGTTCTGAGGTTAGCTGCTCCATAGTATTCATGGCCGTGCCCGAGCTTACGCCCGCACCAGCTGAACCTTCCAGCGAGATCGCGCTGACACCGTTAAAACGGCTCAGTGTTGGTGCTCCGCTATTCCATTCCGTCTTCACGAAAGACGAAAAGGGAACCATTTCACCCTTGGAATTACGCGCATACCAGCTGTTGATGGCATCCGCCTGCATGCGGTATGGGGCGTCGCCTTGTACGTAAACCTTCTTCAATTCGTTATTCAGAGTGAAGTCGTTCACGTCACGTCCTGCAAAGATCACGGAAAGCATGGAGTTGACGGTGCTGATATCGAGCCCCATCGCACCCATTTTCTCTTGATCCAGCAGGAACTTCAGCTGTGTTTCAGCGGGTGGGTTGTTGGAGCGAAGCGAACTGACGTTCGGGTTGGAATTACCCTGCTGGATCAGCTTGTTCGATGCAGCCGTAAGAGCCTGCGTTCCAGTCTTTCCGCTATCGACGAGATACATGGAGAAGCCGCTTGATGTACCAAGGCCTGGAATGGCTGGCGGCTGAAGCGGAAACACCTGAGCATCGCGAAGCGTGAAGAAGTAACCCATGGCCCGCTGAACGACGGAAGCAGCCGCAAGTTTTGGATCTTTTCGAAGATCGAAATCCTTCAGCTTTGCAAAAACCAGTCCATAATTCTGACCGGAGCCAGTGAATGAGAAGCCGGAAACAGCGAATACGTCCTGAATCGCGTCTTTTTCCTTCTCAAGGTAGTAATTCTCGATATTTTTGATCACTTCCTCCGTACGGGCTTGCGTGGCACCGTTCGGAAGCTGGACGATTGTCAACAGGACGCCCTGATCTTCCTGAGGAAGGAACGAGGTTGGCAACCTTGTGAAGGACCAGGCGCATCCGCCGATTACGATCGCGAACAGCAGCATGACACGCAGCGGACGCTTCAGGAGATAGCCAACGCTCGAGGTATAACCATGCGTGGTGCGGTCGAAGTTGCGGTTGAACCAGCCAGAAATTCCCCGTTTTTCGCCGTGCTTTGCAGGCTTGAGGATGGTTGCGCACAGGGCAGGCGTCAACACGATCGCGACCAGCGCGGACAGAAGCATAGCCGAAACGATGGTGATGGAGAACTGGCGATAGATAATGCCAGTCGAGCCGCCAAAGAAAGCCATCGGAATAAACACCGCTGTCAGCACCAGAGCGATGCCGACGATGGCGCCTGTGATTTCACCCATCGACTTTTCGGTGGCTTCAAGGGGCGAGAGACCCTCTTCCGTCATAATGCGTTCAACGTTCTCAACCACCACGATGGCGTCATCAACGAGAAGGCCAATGGCAAGGACCATGGCAAACATTGTCAAGGTGTTGATGGAATAGCCTGTCAGCGCCAATATCCCAAAGGTTCCGAGCAAGACCACGGGGACCGCAATCATGGGAATGAAGGTTGCGCGCAGGTTCTGAAGGAAGATCAGCAGAACCACGAAGACAAGAACGATGGCTTCGATAAGGGTGTGAACCACCTTCTCAATCGACAACTGCACGAAAGGAGAGGTGTCGTAAGGGTAGGTGATAACAACGTTTTGCGGCAGGGACGGCGCGACGCTGCTGAGAGCAGCCTTCACGCGAGCGGCTGTATCCAGGGCGTTTGCGCCTGTTGCCAGGTTAACGGCAAAGCCTGTGGCTGGATTACGGTTTGACCGAGAGTTGGTCTGGTAGCTTTCCTGGCCGATTTCAATGCGGGCGACATCGCTCAAGCGGACCGTTGCACCGCCTGTTTCGGTCTTCAGGATGATTGATTTGAATTCATCGACAGTTTGCAACTGGCTTTGAGCCGTAACAGTGACGTTGATTTCCTGCCCTTTCACCACTGGCTGGCCACCTAGAGAACCGACAGATACCTGCTGGTTCTGTGCCTGAATAGCCGAGGTGACGTCAGTTGGTGTCAGTTGGAATTTGTTGAGCTTGAAGGGGTCCAGCCAAATGCGCATGGCATAGCCCGTGCCGAAAACTTGGACGCTGCCTACACCTTCAAGACGCTTAATCTGATCTTCAATTTGAGTGCTGAAGATATCGCCCAGTTCTACCGGCTTGCGCTTTGCATCCGTAGACACGAGTGCGCCGACAAGCAGAATACTGGAGGTAGAGCGTGTGACGGAAAGACCTGTGGTCTGCACGACGTCAGGCAGCTGCGACTGAACGAGCTGCAGCTTATTCTGCACCTGCACCTGGGCAATATCGGGATTGATGCTGTTGCCGAAGGTCAGTGTGACTGTTGCCTGACCTGTACTGGATGAGGACGTCATGTATGTCAGGTCATCGAGGCCGGTCATACCGTCTTCGATGATCGTGGTGACGGATTTTTCGACAGTCTCCGCACTTGCCCCCGTATAGGTGGCAGAAATGCGAACCGTTGTTGGTGCGATTTCAGGATACTGCGCGATCGATAGTGTGGTGATCGCGAGCGCGCCACCCAGCATGATAATGATCGCAATAACCCATGCGAAGATAGGTCGATGAATAAAAAAGTTGGCCATTGGTTATCCCCTGAAGCCTGAAGTTCCTTGCCGAGGGCCCGATTATGGCTTTGCAGCAGGGGTTTCTGTTGGGGCTGCAGTTGGAGTTTCAACCACGAAGCCATTTTCATCCAAGGTCGCATCAACCGGGGCAACAGGCGCGCCGTCGGCGATCCACTGGAAACCATCCACGATCAGTTTTTCGCCATCCTTGATGTTATCTGTCACGAGCCAGCTATTCCCGGAAAGCTGGGCATGCTCGAAAGTACGCGATTCAACTTTGTTTTCTGCTCCGATAAACTTTGCAGTTAACACACCGGTGGCGCTGCGCGTTGCGGCACGCTGGGGGATGAGGAAACCATTCTCGTAGCCTACAATTACGGTAGCGCGGAGATAGGTTCCAGGAAGGATGATGTTGTCCGGGTTATCGAACACGGCGCGGATCTGATACGTGCCTGTCGTTTCACTCACGGCCATTTCAGCCATGTCAAGCTTGCCGGTCTTATTGTATTTCGTACCATCTTCAAGCGTCAGCCGGATATCGGCCTGGGTGGGATTGCCCTTCAATCTACCAGCGGCGATAGCAGACCTGAGTTCCAGCAGGTTCGAGCTGGAATCCGTCAGATCGACGTAGATGGGGTCAATCTTGCGCAATGTTGTCAGTGCTGTGGTCTGATTGGCAGTGACAATGTTGCCAATGCTGACATTCGAAATGGTTGTGATGCCATCAAATGGTGCACGGATCTCCGTGTAACCAATATTGATCTGCGCCGATTGAAGTGCCGCTTTTGCCTGCGCGACATCAGCCTGCGCCTGAAGCAGGGTTACTCTGGCGTTTTCATATTCGATCTGGGTAGCACCGCTGTTGACCAGGCGTTGGTAGCGATCAAAATTGGCCTGTGCGCTTGGAACGCTGGCCTCCGCCTTGGCAAGGGAAGCCTGGGCTTCCTGCAACGCGGCGTTATATGTGTCGTCGTCAATCTTATAGAGCAGATCTCCCGCCTTGACCTCACTACCTTCTTTAAAGGTTATCTTTTCAATCAAGCCGTTTACCCGTGGGCGAATATCCGCTGTTTGAAACGCCACAGCACGACCGGGCAGAATCCGCGTTACCGGCTGCTCCGCCTGTTTCATTGTCACGACGCTGACCTTGGAAGGAGGACGTTGTTGCTGCTCACCTCCGCCCGCGGCAGCGCCGCCTTTGGAATTGCCCTGTTCACTGCATCCAACCAAGACTAGAGACAGCATAAGTGGGAGAACGTATCGACGTGTTTTCATAGCGAAATCCGGATAAGCGTGGCAGCGCACCTAGCGCATCACGATGGCAATCATGGTTTAAGTTTCAAAACTAGCAAGTGAGAGCTACGTGCTACATCAATGCACGGTTCTAAAACTTTCGAAAATCTTGCAAGTGACGTAATTCAATAATCGTCACTTAGCAAGAGGATTTTGCAACGCAATATTCACGAGTTCGACAATCTCGTCGCAACGTTCCTGAAGTTCCTCTGGAGGTTCATTTACCAGGAAAACTGGATGAAGAACGCTAGCAAATGCTGCTGAAACCGCACGGCCCCGCTGAACAGGATCTTTGCAGTGATAAACCCCGGCCGCAACGCCATTTTCGATAAGCGCGCAGAATAAACTCTGCAGCATCTCGTCATAATGTTTGCCGCTTTCAATCTTTGTCTCAGCAAACATCAGGATAAGTTCGAAGATGAAGGGCGTTTCACGCAGTGCCTCGAGGTGAATGTTCATGAGTTGGCGCACCACAACCCCCAGGCGCTCCGGTGCGGGTGCGTCTGTTTCTAGTTCCTGTAGGCGCTCCACCATCTTCGTAATGTGACGGTCGCAAATCGCGTCCGCTAATGTCACCTTGGAATGGAAATGTTTAAACACGTTAGCAGGCGACATCCCGAGCGCCTGCGCAATATGGGCGATAGAG
>NZ_CDRNXD010000007.1:0-2500 GCF_977018625.1 Affinirhizobium capsici
TTAGACATCCATGACGATAAGGGCGGTATTTCAAGGATGGCTCCACGAAGACTGGCGTCCCCGCTTCAAAGCCTACCACCTATCCTACACATGCCGACACGAATGCCAGTGCTAAAGCTATAGTAAAGGTGCACGGGGTCTTTCCGTCTGACCGCAGGAACCCCGCATCTTCACGGGGAATTCAATTTCACTGAGTCTATGTTGGAGACAGCGGGGATAGTCGTTACGCCATTCGTGCAGGTCGGAACTTACCCGACAAGGAATTTCGTTAACCTTAGGACCGTTATAGTTACGGCCGCCGTTTACTGGGGCTTCGATTCAGAGCTTGCACCCCTCCTCTTAACCTTCCAGGCACCGGGCAGGCGTCAGACCCTATACGTCGTCTTATCGACTTCGCAGAGCCCTGTGTTTTTGATAAACAGTCGCTACCCCCTGGTCTGTGCCACCCCTTCCTACTTGCGTAAAAGGGGTCACGCTTCTTCCGAAGTTACGCGTGCAATTTGCCGAGTTCCTTCAACATAGTTCTCTCAAGCGCCTTGGTATACTCTACCTGACCACCTGTGTCGGTTTGGGGTACGGTCTATAATGGTGGAGCTATTTCCTGGGACCGCTTCCCCGCACACTCAATCCAATAAGAATGTACAAGTTACGCAATCCGTCACTTACCACCAGGCCCACGAATATTAACGTGGTTCCCATCGACTACGCGTGTCCGCCTCGTCTTAGGGGCCGGCTAACCCTGCTCAGATTAACTTTAAGCAGGAACCCTTGGTCTTTCGGCGAGGGAGTCTCTCACTCCCTTTATCGTTACTCATGTCAACATTCGCACTTCCGATACCTCCAGAGGCCCTCACGGGTCCTCCTTCACAGGCCTACGGAACGCTCCGCTACCACGTGGATAAATCCACATCCTCAGCTTCGGTGCATGGCTTTAGCCCCGTTACATTTTCGGCGCAAAGACCCTTATTTAGACCAGTGAGCTGTTACGCTTTCTTTAAATGATGGCTGCTTCTAAGCCAACATCCTGGTTGTTTTGGGATCCTCACATCCTTTCCCACTTAGCCATGACTTGGGGACCTTAGCTGGAGGTCAGGGTTGTTGCCCTCTTCACGACGGACGTTAGCACCCGCCGTGTGTCTGCCGACTAGTACTCCTCGGTATTCGGAGTTTGGTTAGGATCAGTAAGACGGTGAGTCCCCATAGCCCATCCAGTGCTCTACCCCCGAGGGTATTCGGTCGACGCTCTACCTAAATAGATTTCGCGGAGAACCAGCTATCTCCGAGTTTGATTGGCCTTTCACCCCTAGCCACAAGTCATCCCAATCTATTGCAACAGATGCGGGTTCGGCCCTCCAGTTGGTGTTACCCAACCTTCAGCCTGCTCATGGCTAGATCACTCGGTTTCGGGTCTAATGCAACTAACTAAATCGCCCTATTCAGACTCGCTTTCGCTGCGCCTACACCTACCGGCTTAAGCTTGCTAGTTACACTAAGTCGTTGACCCATTATACAAAAGGTACGCCGTCAGCCTTGCGGCCTCCGACTGCTTGTAGGCATCCGGTTTCAGGTTCTATTTCACTCCCCTTGTCGGGGTGCTTTTCACCTTTCCCTCACGGTACTTGTTCGCTATCGGTCATGCACGAGTACTTAGGCTTGGAGAGTGGTCTCCCCATGTTCAGACAGGATTTCACGTGTCCCGCCTTACTCAAGGACAATAGGTCAACTTACGTCTACGGGGCTATCACCCGCTACGGCCGACCTTTCCAAATCGTTCGACTTTTCTTCCTATTGCCACTGGCCTGGTCCGCGTTCGCTCGCCACTACTTGCGGAGTCTCGGTTGATGTCCTTTCCTGCAGGTACTTAGATGTTTCAGTTCCCTGCGTTCGCTTCTTACCCCTATGTATTCAAGATAAGATACCTTATAAACAATGCTTAGAAACCCAAGCCGTCATCGCTGACAGTTTGGATTTTCTAAGCATTTAAGGTGGGTTTCCCCATTCGGATATCCATGGATCAAAGCTCATTCGCAGCTCCCCACGGCTTTTCGCAGCGTATCACGTCCTTCTTCGCCTGTGCATGCCAAGGCATCCACCAAATGCCCTTACGACACTTAATCGTTCTCATTGCCAATGCTCATCATTCAGCCAACCATTCTTCAGAACAGCCAACAGACCGGGTTACCTTTTACAACCCAGTCAGATCAATAATGCCATCGACGTGTTCGATCCGGTCACTTTATTGGAGCTACGCCGAGCAGCTCGCTTGTGCCAGATCTTTAAGACCAGCTTCTCGAGATTAAATCCGGGATCGCGCGGTCAGGCAACGATCATCAGTTATTCATCAGAGGCAACAACGTTGCCAACAACAAACGACCAGAGTGACAAGCTTCCTTCCTACATCCACCCCTTCCCCAAATTCAGGTCGGCTAGACCTTCATAAGGATCATCAGGAATGGGCTCGGACCTGGATTATAAATCCAGACCTGGAAGCCTCCAGATC
>NZ_CDRNXD010000007.1:5000-360748 GCF_977018625.1 Affinirhizobium capsici
AGATTTCTCTAGAACGAGAAGCTTCGTCGCTAGCAGCGCCGCCGCCCTCGTCAGTGAGCGGACTTATACGCACCACCCCGTAAACCGTCAACTCCCCAAAATACAAAAAATCAGAAAATCATACAACATATTGAAAAGAAACACAAAATTCAGACACACAAACGTCACAAGGGGGAAAACACCACAAGGCGCCGATCAATCCTTATAGAGCAGCAGGCTGTAGGAGGATTGAAATGGGTCAGGAACGCTCATCACGGACTCATCCTCACAATCTCCACATTCGGCCCGTACCGGGGCAGTCCTCACATATGCCGCAGCCGCTTTTTTTGACAGAAGGCCGGGAATTTGGCACACCACTGAAACTGCCGCGATAGACGGCTTGGTAACTGGGGATAGTTCAACATCAATGACTCCGCCTCGTAACATGGCACCGACGCTGGGGAACGATGCACCGATCCTGGCAGACGGTCGCCGCGCACCTGATCGGCGTGAGATTTCGTTGCGGTGGCTATCCGGTACATTCCTGACCGGTATCACCTCTTCAATCTTAATGGGGGTCGCCCTGTTTGCTGCACTTGATGGCAGGCAACAGCTTGCTATCCCTGCAGAGGCGTTCGCTTCCATTCCCTCGCACATCAACGAAGCCGTCACGCGCGGTAAACGGCTCCTGGGCAATAATGTTATTGCCATGCCGACAGACCGGAAGGTCATGGAAGTTTCGACCATGGTGAAAGAGGGCAATAAGGAGGTCGTTCGCCGACAGCCATTTTCCCACGTCCGCATGGTTCTTGCCGCAAACCACGTCGCACAGGAAGACTATCCCTCCTTCGACCCTTTGACGATCTTCTCGACCGGTGAGAAGGAGGCAAGCGGCGCAAGCACCGGTGTCATCTATGGTTCCCAAGTGGAGTCAGAAGTGAGCCTTCAATCACTCCCCTTCCCGACTGCCAAAGCGAGCCTTGACTTTGCCCCGGGCATGACGACGGAAGAGGTTGAGGAAAATGTGCGGTCAAACGGTTCGATCCTAACGGATGGCACTTCGCAGATTGCGGCAATGTATTACGTCGATCCGCAGCGATTTGATGGGGACGAGGACGTTCTTTCGCTTGGCTCCCAGCTTTCGGCACGTATCGTCGAACAGAATATGACAGTTTCCGAGCCAGAGCCGGTCACCAAAAATACACGCGATTACGCGGATGACGTTATCCCCATCCGCCGGCCCACTACAATTGCGGACGCATTGATGAATGTCGGCTATCCGAAGGAGAAAGCCTCAGAGGTTTCAACACAGCTTGCGGCGCAGCTTTCAAAGCCAGATCTGGAACAGGGTGACGTTCTTCGCGTCGGCCTGATTCAGGAAGGAGAGATGGTGTCCGTTGTGCGAACCAGTCTGTACAGAGGTGGCCGACATGTCGCCACGATCGCCCTCGATGACAAAGGCCGCTACACGACAGGCACTGAGCCGACGCATTTGGACGCCGTGGACAGTGCATTTTCCAGCGATACGCCGGTTATCCTGTCCGGTCGGGATCTACCCAGCGTCTATGATGGAATTTATCGTGCCGCCCTATCCTATGGCATGACTCAGGATATGACTTCGCTGTTGGTGAAACTGTTGGCAAGCTCTGTCGATTTGCAGGCGCAGTTGAAACCAAGCGATACGATCGAAGCATTTTTCTCGGCGGCCGACAGCAAAGGAAGTGCCGGACCAAACTCCGAGCTACTCTACGTTAGTGCAAAGTTTGGTGACACTCTCACGCGTTTCTATCGCTTCCAGAACCCGGAAGACAATTCGGTTGATTATTTCGATCAGGACGGAAAGAGCATTCGGCAATTTCTGCTTCGCAACCCAGTACCAAATGGACGCTTGACCTCTGGTTTTGGCATGCGCCGCCACCCCATTCTCGGTTATTCCCGCATGCATACTGGTACGGACTGGGCAGCCCCACGCGGCACCCCGATTATTGCAACGGGCAACGGCGTAGTCGAAAAATCTGGATGGGCTTCAGGTTATGGAAACCAGACCATCATTCGCCATACCAATGGTTACGAGACATCGTACAATCACCAAAGCGCCATTGCGAAAGGCGTGCGTGAAGGTGCACGCATTACCCAAGGGCAAGTCATAGGTTATGTGGGGTCCACAGGATCTTCCACTGGCGCCCACCTGCATTACGAGCTCATCGTAAATGGCACGAAGGTTGACGCGATGAAGGTTCGTCTGCCGGGTGGCAAATCCCTTAACGGGCAATCGCTGGCGAAATTTGAGGATGAGCGCAAACGTATTGATGCTCTACTCGTCTCGAACAATGGCGAACAGGTCGCAAGCCGCTGAACATTCAGATCGATAGTGAAAGGGCCGCCTGATGAAGCGGCCCTTTCGCTTTTTAAGCTGCTTCAGCAACAGCCTTTCGAACATTGAACAACAGCCTGTCGGAACCTGACGATACCTTGACTCGGGAACCATCCGGAACCTGACCGCCCAGTATCTGTTCGGCCAGCGGGTCTTGCACGTATTTCTGAATGACGCGCTTCAGGGGACGAGCGCCGTAAACTGGGTCGTATCCCTTATCCGCCAACCATTCGCGAGCATCTTCGCCAAGCTCGATCGCAATCTTTCGCTCAGCCAGCAGGGACAGAAGCCGCTTCATCTGGATATCCACGATGGCGCCCATTTCACTACGTGCCAGGCGGTGGAACAGAATGATTTCGTCCACACGGTTGAGGAATTCCGGACGGAACGAGGCCTTCACGACATCCATCACCTGTTCGCGAACGCTATCCACATCCTGATGCTCTCCCAAATTGGTGAGATATTCCGCACCCAGATTGGAGGTCATGATGATGATCGTGTTTTTGAAGTCCACCGTGCGGCCCTGACCATCGGTCAGGCGGCCATCATCGAGAACCTGCAGAAGCACGTTGAAGACATCCGGATGCGCCTTTTCGATCTCATCAAAAAGAACAACCTGGTAAGGCTTGCGTCGAATTGCCTCCGTCAGAGCGCCGCCCTCATCATAGCCTACATAGCCAGGAGGTGCGCCGATCAGACGAGATACGGAGTGCTTCTCCATATATTCCGACATATCCAGACGAACCATCGCGGTTTCATCATCGAAGAGGAAGCGCGCCAGTGATTTGGTCAGTTCTGTTTTGCCAACGCCCGTGGGACCGAGGAAGATGAAGGAGCCTATCGGACGGTTTGGGTCCTGCAAGCCAGCCCTTGAGCGTCGAACCGCGCGCGAAACGGCTTGAACAGCATCCCCCTGCCCGACAACAGATTTCGCAAGCTCGTCTTCCATGCGAAGCAGTTTGTCGCGTTCGCCTTCCAACATCTTGTCAACAGGGATACCCGTCCAGCGCGAAACCACATGGGCAATCGCATCGGGCGTTACCACCTCTTGAACCATAGATGTACCGCTGGCATCGCGTTCTTCCGCTTCCTTCAACTCTTTCTCGAGATCAGGAATAACACCGTAAGTCAGTTCACCCGCACGTTGGTACTCGCCTTTTCGCTGGGCAATGGCCAGATCATTGCGAGCTTCATCAAGCTGGCGCTTCAGATCCGCGGCAAGGCCAAGCTTCTGCTTTTCCGCCTGCCAACGCGCCGTCAAGGCATCCGCCTGTTCTTCAAGACCAGTGAGTTCCGTTTCCAGACGCGACAAACGATCAGCAGAAGCCGTGTCTGTCTCCTTCTTCAAGGCTTCCCGCTCAATCTTCAGCTGAATGATTCGCCGATCCAGCTCATCCAATTCTTCCGGCTTAGAATCAACCTGCATGCGCAGGCGGGAAGCCGCCTCGTCCATGAGGTCGATTGCTTTATCCGGTAAAAACCGATCGGTAATGTATCTGTTGGAGAGGGTTGCAGCGGCAACAAGAGCAGAGTCGGAAATCCGAACCTTATGGTGCTGCTCATATTTCTCCTTCAAGCCGCGAAGGATCGAGATCGTATCCTCCACCGTCGGCTCATCAACCACGACAGGCTGGAAACGACGGGCAAGAGCCGGATCTTTTTCAACATGCTTGCGGTACTCATCGAGTGTCGTTGCACCCACGCAGTGCAATTCACCCCGCGCAAGGGCAGGCTTCAGCAGGTTGGAGGCATCCATGGCTCCATCGGCCTTGCCTGCGCCAACCAAGGTGTGCATCTCATCGATGAAGAGAATGATTTCACCGTTTTCCGACTGCACTTCGGACAGCACGCTCTTCAAGCGTTCCTCGAACTCGCCGCGATATTTTGCACCGGCAATCAAGGCCCCCATATCCAGGGCCATAAGCCGCTTGTCCTTCAGGCTTTCCGGAACGTCGCCGTTGACGATGCGGAGCGCCAAGCCTTCCGCGATCGCGGTTTTGCCGACACCTGGCTCACCGATCAGAACTGGGTTGTTCTTGGTGCGGCGGGAAAGAACCTGAATGGTGCGGCGAATTTCATCGTCACGTCCGATCACCGGATCAAGCCTGCCCTCGCGTGCCTCCTGCGTCAGGTCGCGCGCGAACTTCTTAAGCGCATCGAAGCCTTGTTCCGCATTGGCAGAGTCGGCGGTTCGGCCTTTCCGAATATCGTTGATCACTTGATTGAGCGCTTGGGCGGAAACGCCTGCCTTCTTCAAGGTTGAAGAGGTTGAGGCTGTGCCTTCAATGGCGAGTGCCAGTAAAAGCCGCTCCACCGTAACGAAACTGTCGCCAGCTTTTTTCGCAGCATCTTCCGCCGTGGAAAACACACGAGCCAAGGGTTGCGACAGATAAACCTGGCCATTGCCGCCAGAGACCTTAGGCAGTTTAGCAAGCGCTGCATCATTGGCGAGACGGGCTTCCTTGGCATTGCCACCAGCCCGTTCAATCAGGGAGGATGCCATACCCTGATCATCATCCAGCAAGACCTTCAAAACATGTTCAGGCGTGAATTGCTGGTGCCCTTCCGAAAGAGCATGAGTTTGCGCAGATTGAAGAAATCCGCGAACGCGCTCGGAATATTTCTCGATATTCATAACAAGACCTCCATGAGTCGCCCTGCCCTTATAAGGCACAGGCCGACGGTTGGGTTTGAGCTCCCTCAAAAGGCGAGCCCGCTGCATCCGATTTTACCGTCACAGCCACTTTCAGGATAAATATGGGAGGTGATTTTTTGAGTTTAAAGACGGCGCAAACGAAAAACCCCGGTGCAAGCACCGGGGTTGAACTCGAAAGCAGTCCTGCCTCAAACGGTTATGCCATTACTCGGAGGCAACATCCGCAAGAGTTGGTGCGTCACCACCGGTTGCTTCACCCTCACCGCCTTCAGCGGAACGACGAGGACGACGCGGACGGCTGCCCGGAGCACGCCGGCGCGGCTGACGCTCGCGTGGCTGTGCGGCGGTGCTTGCGCCTTCTTCCTCAAGAGCCACTTCTGCGGGCGTTCCATCAATGACGGGTTGAGGGCCGCTGCCATCCACTACAGGTGCCGCTTCCACAACACGCGTTGGAGCAGGGGCAGGAGCCGGAGCCGGAGCCGGAGCAACATGCGCCACAGGTGCAGGCGCTACAGCCGCATCATCCTGTTCCACATTATCGGAATCATCCTGGTCACGCTCATGATAATCATTCCGCTCATCGCGCTGGAAGCGTTCCTGCATCTGAGCTTGGGCCGATGCAATGATGCGGTTGTAATGTTCGGCGTGCTGCAGATAGTTTTCTGCCATGACCCGATCACCAGAGCTCTGCGCGTCACGTGCAAGCGTTGCGTATTTTTCAGCAATATGTTGGGCTGTGCCACGAATTTTGATGTCCGGGCCGGAGCTATCATAGGTCCGGGTCAGCGGGTTAGAGCCCTTGCGGTTGAAATTGTTTCCACCGCCGCCACCGCCGCCATTGTTATTATTGTTGTTGCCGCGCCCCCGACCACGCTTATTCTGCTGCTGTCCTGGCCTCATCGATCTTTCACCTGAATTCTCTGTACTTTTGCTGATTAAGGGCCACGCGACTGTACGGCCATGCCGAAACAAGCCTTCACGTGCCGCAAGCAGGGGGATCATCCATCCTGCTGCTAGTGGAAGTCAGTTTATCTGATGCACGCACTAGGTATTGTTCAACCCGGTAAGCACTCTATCAAAAGAGTAGCTTTGCGATTGAGCTTAACCTGAACGAATCTCCGTCCATTCCCAGCCGCCCAGCGCGTGCCCGCAAACTATCCCGCTTCATCGCCGATTCCAAGCCTTTTCTTTCGCGTGTGCAAAACACTGCTAAGGAGTGGCAAAATCATCGCTTTTTCGCTTGAAAAGCAATGCCCGGTCATTCCCCGCGAGATCGGAAATTTCCTGAAGCAAAGTATATCCATGCTTGCTAAATATATCCGTTACGGATTGCTTTTGATCGTAACCCATCTCCACCGCAAGAACGCCACCTTCCGCCAGGAAGGCATCACAATCGCGGGCGATGATACGATAAGGCTGCAGCCCATCCGGGCCACCATCAAGTGCCGCCAAAGGATCAAAATCCCTGACTTCCGGCTCCAAAGTGTCGATTACACTCGTTCTGATATAGGGCGGGTTTGACACGATTATGTCAAAGGAACCGCAAATATTAGCAAACCAGTCGCTTTGTTGCGTTTCAAAGCGTTCGCCTATCCCATTGAGATCGGCATTGTGCCTCGCCGTTTCAAGGGCATCCGCAGATATATCAACGCCAAGCCCTGAGAAAGGCGGCAACTCATGTAAAAGCGCGAGCGCGATGGCACCTGTTCCCGTACCAAGGTCTAACAGCAGAGGGCGCTCTTTTCTTTGTGCAATGCGCTTGCCATGGGCAATCAGCGCATCCACCAGAACTTCCGTGTCCGGCCTCGGCTCCAGCGTTTCCGGCGAGAGTTCGAGCGTTAGGCCATAAAATTCACGCGCACCCAAAATGCGGTGAACCGGCTCGCGCAATTTGCGCCGTTGGATGGCATCATGCACCTTCCGTCGTTTCTCTGCATCCACTACGCTATCGGGGTTCAACACCAGATCCGTGGGTGTCAGTTGAAGAAGACCAAGCACAAGGGTTCTCGCATCGGTCGCACTATCGGCAATTCCGGCCGCAGCAAGTTCACTTCGGCATTCCGCCAGGAGTTGCGCCAGGCTCTGCGTCAAGTTTGCTCGCCCAATTGTGCGAGCTGACCCGCCTGATAATCGGAAATCAGCGCATCGACCATTTCATCGATTTCCCCTTCTATCATGCGGTCCAGCTTATAAAGCGTGAGGTTAATGCGGTGGTCTGTCACGCGCCCTTGCGGAAAATTGTAAGTGCGAATGCGCTCGGATCGGTCGCCTGAACCGACCTGGCTTTTGCGGTCGGCAGAGCGTTCACTATCCGCCTTTTGTCGCTCGATATCATAGAGGCGCGAACGAAGAACCTGCATGGCTTTCGCGCGGTTCTGGTGCTGCGATTTCTCAGAACTCGTCACGATCAGACCGGTCGGCAAGTGGGTGATTCGCACAGCAGAATCCGTCGTGTTGACGTGCTGGCCGCCAGCGCCGGAAGACCGCATCGTATCGATTCGTATATCCTCAGGCCGAATTTCGATGTCGATATCTTCCGCCTCCGGCAAAACCGCAACGGTTGCAGCAGAGGTGTGGATACGTCCGCCCGCTTCCGTTTCAGGCACACGCTGAACACGATGAACACCCGATTCAAATTTCAGCTTGGCGAAGGCACCCCGCCCGGTCACGGTCGCAATGATTTCCTTGAAGCCACCTGCTTCGCCTTCACTGGAAGAAAGAACTTCGACCTTCCAGCCCTTTGTGCTGGAAAAGCGCTCGTACATACGAAACAGGTCGCCCGCAAAAAGTGCCGCCTCGGAACCACCGGTGCCCGCACGGATTTCTAGAATAGCGCTCTTCTCATCGGCTGCATCCTTTGGCAGCAAGAGAATTTGCATATCCTTTTCAAGCGTCTCAACGCGCTCTTGCGCATCCGGCAGTTCCAGTTCCGCCAGTTCACGCATCTCTCGATCGGTTGCCTTGTCGGCCAAAAGAGTTCGCAGGTCAGCCTCTTCCGCCACCGCCTTCTGATAATCACGAATTTTCACCACAACAGGCTGCAATTCCGAATATTCCGAAGCCAGTTTTACATACACATCCGCGGCAGGGCCCTCAGCCATGCGCGCTTCAATCTCGCTGAAGCGGCGCTCCAACTCGCGCATCTTTTCGACAGGAAGCTTCGCCACCTTACTTAACTCCACATTTTCATGTTCAAGAGCGCCATGCGGACGATCCATGCCCGGCAGGCGCTCTCGTGAATTATTCCATTTTGTAACGGTTCCGAACGGCCGCGCTGGCTTTGCAGCATGACCTCAAAGCGGAATATTATGCGCGGTGGCAAAACTGGTCAGCAATTCGCGAACGGAAACATCCGAGCGCGTGTCATCCAGCACCTGATTGAGTTCTTCGGCCAGCAAATCCACATCAAGCCCCAGCAACATCGCCTTGACCGGTCCGATAGCAGTGGGGGTCATTGAAACAGAGCGAAAGCCGATTGCCAAAAGCGCCATGGCCGAAAGCGGCTTACCGGCCATCTCACCGCAAAGCGTCAGCGAGGTCTTGTTGCGATCGGCTGCACGCACGATATCACGAAGGATGCGAAGGAAAGGCTTGCCGAGAATATCGAAGCGATCCGACACGCGCGCATTGCCACGATCCGCAGCCATGGAAAACTGGAAGAGATCGTTGGACCCGACCGATACAAAGTCAACTTCCGTCATCAGTTCGTCCAGCTGCCACATCAAGGCAGGCACTTCCAACATGGCACCGAATTGCAGCTTGCGTGGCAATCCGTGTCCAAATTTGGAAAGGTGCTGAACTTCCTTCTGCATCAAGTCGCGCACGGCGCGGATCTCCGATACTTCCGTCACCATCGGCAGCATCATTTTCAACTCAGAACCAGATGCTGCTCGTAGCAGCGCCCGCATCTGGGTCCGCAGCAGACCGGGACGATCAAGAGAGAGGCGGATAGCCCGCCATCCAAGCGCTGGATTTTCTTCCTCTTGAGCGCGGAAGTAGGAAACAACCTTGTCGCCACCGATATCGAGCGTGCGGAAAGTGACGGGATGCCCTGCCGCCTGCCGCAAAACGTTGCGGTAAAACGCCTCCTGCTCTTCAAGCTTTGGCATTTGCGAGGCAATCATGAACTGCAGCTCTGTCCGGAACAGGCCAATCCCATCCGCACCTGATTCGGCAAGCTGCGGCAAATCAACCATCAGCCCGGCATTCATGAGAAGCGTGATTCGCTTGCCGTCACGTGTCACGGGATCGACATCACGCAGCGCCCGGAACTGCTCCTGGCGGCGAGCGCGCAGCTTGACCTTTTCCTCGTAGGCTTTGACGAGATCGGCCATTGGGCGAAGATGAACCTGTCCCTCATCGCCATCGATAATGACCGAATCACCGTTCTCCGCCAGCGCCACAACGCCTGCGGCCTGGCCGATAACAGGAATTCCCATGGCTCGCGCAACGATAACGACGTGGCTGGTTACGGCACCGTCTTCCAAAACCAATCCACGCAAGTTGACGCGTGGGTAATCCAGAAGTTCCGCCGCTCCCATGGCGCGGGCAAAGACAATGGCATCCGTCGGAAAGCCCTGATCCATCGCACGGCCTGAAAAGCCTGTCAGCTGGCGCAGTAGCCTGTTCGCGAGGTCGTCGAAATCATGCATCCGCTCGCGCAGATAAGGATCTGTCAGGCGCATCATGCGCGCCTTGGTGTCGCTCTGCACCTTCTCCACTGCTGCTTCGGCGGTCAGGCCGTTGCGAATGGCTTCCTCCATGCGGCGCACCCAGCCCTGGTCGTGCGCAAACATGCGGTAGGTTTCCAGAACCTCGCGGTGCTCACCCTCCTGCGACACTTCGCGGCGGGAAAGCATATCATCGATCGACAGGCGCAAGGAGCCGATCGCCTCTGCCAGGCGCTCGATTTCCTTGTCGGCATCTTCGTTCAAAAGATTGGTCACCACCACGCGAGGTTCGTGCAGAACAACGTGGCCCAGACCTATTCCTTCGTTGTAGCCGTCGGCATCCAGTGTAATGGCGCGGGTGAGGTCAAGCTCCAGACCCGGTTGGGTAATCTTCTTCAATTCTCCGGTCGCAATCATTTCGGCGATCACCATTGCGGTGGTTTCCATCGCCTCTACCTCGTCTTCGCGGTAGTTGCGTTGCGCCTTGTTCTGGACGACCAGAACGCCCAAAGTGCGACCAGCGCGCAATATCGGCACACCAAGGAACGAGTGATAAATTTCTTCACCAGTTTCAGGGAGATAGCGGAAGGCGGGATGCGCCTGAGCATCGGAAAGATTGAGCGGTTGGGCCGAAGCGGCAATGGTGCCGACAAGACCTTGCCCCATTTTCAGCTGCGCAAGGTGAACTGCGTCTTTATTGAGACCTTCAGTCGCGTATAGCTCCAGCACGCCATCGGAACGCAACACATAGACCGAGCAAACCTCGGCCACCATATTGCTGGCAATTTGACGGACAATCCGGTCAAGCCGCTCCTGCGGCTCCAGCGGTTCGGCCATCAATTCCCGCAATCGCTTAAGCAGGACGCGCGGGCCTGCCGACAGGTCTCTCATCGGCATTCATACTCCCGAATCTAAAATCACCATAATCCGGAAGATGATGCGCCGCCCGCAAGAGCGACGCAACCGTGCCGGTTGATTTTCAACTCTTATCGAGACCGTAAGCAGAATGCAAAGTGCGAACTGCCAATTCCGAATAGGCGCCGTCGATGAGAATGGAAATCTTGATCTCGGACGTGGTAATAGCGCGAATATTGATGCCCTTATCAGCCAAGGCCTTGAAAGCTGTGGCGGCAACACCGGCGTGGCTGCGCATGCCGATACCAACAACGGATACCTTGCACATGCCGGTTTCGTTCTGAACAACGTCAAAACCAATGGTGCCCTTGTTCTGGTCAAGAACCTGCATTGCTTTTTCAACGTCGCCGGATGGGACCGTGAACGTCATGTCCGTCTTGGAGCCATCTTCGGAAATGTTCTGCACGATCATGTCGACATTGATGTGCGCTTCAGCCAATGGGCCGAAGATAGCGGCGGAAACACCGGGGCGATCTGCCACGCGTCGCAGAGAAATTTGCGCTTCATCCTTGGCATAGGCGATGCCGGTTACGACTTCCTGTTCCACGATTTCTTCCTCGTCGCAAATCAATGTACCGGGTGGATTGATGAGGTCGCCCATGCCCGGCGCGTCGGGGTCCTCGAAACTGGAGCGAACAAAGGTGCGCACCTTGTGCACCATGGCAAGCTCGACGGAGCGAACCTGCAGCACCTTTGCGCCGAGGGATGCCATTTCCAGCATTTCCTCGAAGGAAATTTTCTTCATGCGTCGGGCCTTTGGCACGATGCGCGGATCGGTCGTGTAAACGCCATCGACATCCGTGTAGATGTCGCAACGGTCTGCCTTCACAGCGGCAGCAATGGCAACGGCAGAGGTATCGGAACCACCACGGCCAAGCGTTGCGATACGGTTATCAGGGCCAAGGCCCTGGAAGCCTGCGACCACAGCCACTTGCCCCTCACCCATGCGGCGGATGATCTCGCTACCGTCGATATCGAGAATGCGGGCTGCGCCATGTGCGTTGTCGGTGCGGATCGGGATCTGCCAACCCTGCCAGGACCGGGCGTTGATACCCATGGATTGAAGCGCAATGGCCAGCAGACCGGAAGTCACCTGCTCGCCCGACGCAACAACAGCATCATACTCGCGCGCATCGTAAAAAGGTGAGCTAGCAGCCGCCACTTTCGGCGTATCCTGCACCCAGCCCACCAATTCATTGGTTTTGCCAGACATCGCGGAAACGACAACGGCCACTTCATGGCCAGCATCGACTTCACGTTTCACATGGCGCGCGACATTATGGATGCGCTCGAGATTGGCGACCGAAGTGCCGCCGAACTTCATGACAATGCGTGCCATCGCTAATCAAAACCACCTTTTCATGCCCCAAACGGACATGGCTTTACATTCCGCCACCCTCAGGTGCCCAAAGCCCCTTTGGCTTGCGGCGTCCTATTAGCGAAAAGCGGAATTGCACGCAATGGAAAAGCGCTTTGTTGCTATCGCTAAAGCGTCTACGCAACAAATGAAAAGGCGTTTCCCAACGGGTATCGCTCCCGCCCGTGGCGGGAGCGGTTTGTAACCTCAATCGCGCGGAAGCGAACAAGGTGCGCCACCTGGAACACAACCGCCTAGATTCCGGTCGAGGTCAGGTGCCGTTCTGTAGCCACCATCATCACCTCGCGGCGGCGGTGGTGCGCGACGCTCATAGTCGGGAGCGCGGCGGTCACGCCAGTTTCCATCATCTGGACGGCCATCGCGCCACTCGCGGTTCTGGTCACGCCATCTGCGCTCTTCCTCAAAGCGGCGGTCGTCACGATAACGTTGTTCTTCCCGCCAACGCTGCTCGTCCCGGTAACGATCTCTGCCCCAATCACGGTCGGGCTCACGCCAGCCCGGAGGCGGTGGAGGCGGCAGATCGCGGCGATAATCCCAGCTTCTCCATCGATCCCGCTCGCGGTAGAAATCGCGGTCGCGGTAGTAGCGGCCCCAATAGGTGTCCACATCGAAGGTGATCGTCGGGATACCGAGCGAGCGATAGTAATTGGGCGCGACATAGACGCGGTTTTGACGATAGGTCGTCTGGATATAGTTTCCAGAAACCCAGCCGCG
Organism: Affinirhizobium capsici; assembly: GCF_977018625.1. Taxonomy (NCBI): domain Bacteria; kingdom Pseudomonadati; phylum Pseudomonadota; class Alphaproteobacteria; order Hyphomicrobiales; family Rhizobiaceae; genus Affinirhizobium; species Affinirhizobium capsici. The sequence continues at coordinate 17,687 of NZ_CDRNXD010000007.1, forward strand.
ACCGCGGGCGAATGTCACATCGCACCAGTTAACGTTGCTCAGGCACCCATTGACCGTGATTGGTGCCCCGGCGGGAATGACCACAACGGCTGGGTAACGAGTGCTGGGGCCAGACCGCATGTTCACATTGGCGGTGGCAATGCCGCTGGTTGCCGCCGATGCAACGGCTGGCAAAGCGCAGAAGGCGGTGATTGCCAGAGCCTTCCAAATTTGACGTTTCACAGGTTTCCTCCTGGGGAAAACATTTTTGTCATGCTCAACGTCCCTTCTGCCGCCAAAGGCCAATTTGATTTTGGTTTTTTTAAGTCTCGCGCAGCCGCAAGATGAGTTAGCAGGAGCAGATGGAACTGGATGGACACGAGATATCATCTGCGGCGTAACGACGGACTTGACAAGTGGGCCGCCGCAACCGACTTCAATTGTCGACAGATGAAGGAGCCGACCGATGACCGACACCGCCACAACGATCGACCAGAGTGAAGTGGATCGTTTTTCCGCAATGGCTGCGGAATGGTGGAATCCGACCGGCAAATTCAAACCGCTGCACAAGTTCAACCCGGTGCGCCTTGCATTCATTCGCGATAGGGTGTGCGAGAATTTTGGCCGCGACCCCCGCAGCGCCCGTCCGTTCGAAGGCCTTCGTTTTCTCGATATCGGCTGCGGTGGCGGGCTCCTGTCTGAGCCGATGGCGCGAATGGGCGCAGAAGTGGTGGGCGCGGACGCCTCGGAAAAGAACATCCGCATTGCCCAGACCCATGCGGCAGAAAGCGGTGTCACGGTTGATTATCGCGCTGTGCCTGCCGAAACCCTTGCTGAAGCTGGAGAAACCTTCGATGTCATCCTCAACATGGAAGTTGTGGAGCATGTTTCAGATGTCGACCTCTTTATCAGCAGTTGCGCTTCAATGGTGCGCCCCGGCGGCCTGATGTTCATCGCCACCATCAACCGCACATTCAAAGCCAATGCGCTCGCCATTTTCGCAGCAGAGAATATTTTGCGCTGGCTGCCGAAGGGGACACACTCCTATGACAAGCTGGTTCGCCCGGAAGAACTTGAACGTCCCCTGCAGCGTAGCGGCCTGGACGTGATCGACCGTACCGGCGTCTTCTACAATGTCTTGCAGGATCGCTGGAACCTGTCCCGCGATATGGACGTCAACTACATGCTGCTGTCGAAGCGCCCAGCCTGAACGAATAGGGCGCTTTAGTTGGTATCGTCCGGCAACACCGGCAGCGGTGCCACCTCAATTCCCTCGTCAATCAGTTCGCGAACCTCGTCCGCACTGGCTTGGCCAATGATGCCGCGTGCATCCGTTTCGCCGTAGTGGATTTTTCGCGCCTCTTCGGGAAAGCGCTCGCCGACATCCTCTGAACTTTCCCGGATGGCTTGGACAGCTTCTTTCAACTTGGCCATTGCCTCGCGTCGAACTGTATCCATGGCAACCTGCTGACGTTTCTCTTGAACACGCGACGTCGAAACGGCAGGTGCCATCAGGGCTTTATGGATCGACGTCGAACCACAGGTGGGACAACTCAGAAAACCTGCTGACAATTGCATCTCATAGTCGGCACTCGTTGAGAACCAGCCCTCAAATTCATGGCCCTTATCGCAGTGGAGAGAATAGCGGATCAAGCGAGGTTGCCTCCCGCCAGGTTCGGGCCTTCGCTCAAGCGAAACTCACGCGCATTTTTCAGGTTCGGGATTTTACGGCGCGCGGCGTGGACCTCGCTCACATCCACATCTGCCACCAGAACGGCCTCACCCTCACCACCTGCTTCAGCCAGAATGCGCCCCCACGGATCGATGATCATGGAGTGACCATAAGTCTCGCGACCGTCCTCATGCGTTCCCCCTTGTGCGGCAGCCAAAAGGAAAGCCCCGTTCTCGATGGCGCGAGCACGAAGCAGGATTTCCCAATGCGCTTCGCCGGTTTGCCGCGTAAACGCCGCAGGTACCGTTAGGATTTCAGCACCGGCCAAGGCTTCGGAACGAAAGAGCTGCGGAAAACGCACGTCGTAGCAGATTGCAAAACCAAGCTTGCCAAAAGGCAGCACCTCGACACGAGCCTCTGTGCCCGCCTCATAAGCAGAGCTTTCACGCCAGCTTTCGCCATTGTCCAAATCCACATCGAACATATGGATCTTGTCATAGGCACAAATCTTGGACCCATCGGGTGCAGACAGAAATCCACGGTTGGCAATCTTGCCGTCCGGCCGGGATATGGCGGTGGAGCCCACATGGACATAGATACCGAGTTCGGCAGCCAAAACCTTAGCGCGTGCGATGACGAGATCACTCTCCTCGTCGCGCAGGGCGGCGCGCAGAGCCATGCGATCCCGTTGAAGAGCGCCCGTCATTTCTGGCGTCTGCACATAGATGGCTCCTTGCGCAGCTGCATCCCGAACAAGACGTTCCATCGCATCCGCGTTGCGCTCCACAGATGTGCCAGAGCACATCTGCACCACTGCCAGCTTTGTCATGTCAGAACCTCAAGCGGCCAGAAGCGGGTCCAGCTTTCCATCACGGTCTAGCGCATGAATATCGTCGCAACCGCCAACATGCTGACCATTAATAAAGATCTGCGGGAAGGTGGATTTGCCGTTTGCCTTCTCAATCATTTCCTGGCGCAGTTCCTGCGAGAAGGTTGCGTCATGCTCAGTAAAATCCACCCCTTTCGATTGAAGAAGGGATTTTGCCCGTGCGCAATAACCGCACATCTGCCTGGTATAGATTACGACTTCAGCCATCATCATCTCCTGGAACGCCAATGCTTTCAGCGTTCGCTGTTATCGCCGTCATATAGGATCTGGCAAGGCCATTGCAAAGCTCAAAACAGTGATGTCCGCAGCGCCTGCCCGCCTTAAAGTTTGTGCTGCGGATGATACCGTCGCACCAGTGGTAAACACATCATCGACCAAAATGATCCTCTTGCCGAAGACATCGTTCTCATGACCCGAGACAATGCGAAAGGCGGCGCGCAGATTATCTTCGCGCCTGTTTGCTGTCAGGCCCACCTGCCGTCTCGTGCGTTTTGCGCGACGAAGAGTCGTCGCCAGCATGGGCTTGTCCGCGATCTTCGAGAGATGCCGCCCCAGTTCCGCCGACTGGTTGAAACGACGCCAGAACAATCTCGTCCAATGCAGAGGAATGGGGATAATAGCGTCGCATTCTTTAAGCTCGACCGCACCTGCCCGCGCCATCCATTGCGCCATCATGCGAGCAAGGTCCGTTCGGTCCCTATATTTTAGCGAATGAACAAGACTTCGTGCAGGGCCTTCATGCAGCGCGACGGAGCGTAGCCTGTCGAAAATCGGAGGCTCAGCGATTGCCTCGGCAGAAAGCGCGCCAACGCCTTGGTCCTCCTTGAACGGAATACCCAGAATTTCGCAGTAAGGCCGCTCAATGAACCGCATGCGGCTCCAGCAGTCCGGGCAGATGGCAAAGTGGCGCTGTGTGTAGACGCCGCAAACTGAACAGGCCGGAGGATAAAGAGTGTCCAACAGCGGACGCACCAGCTGAGCTGCTCCCGTTCGCAAACCACCACCCTCGATTTTTTCTGAAACCCATCCCATCTTCTTGACATTACCGCCTTAAACCGCCCCATGCGAGCGACTAAAGCATCTCGTGCAAACTGTTCAGCAGTTTTGCAGCAACGACATGCGCCAGAACAGGGAATTGAAGCGCAGATCGCGAATCAAAACAGTCGCGATTGGCTTTGGATTTTGCAGGATCATATTATGGATATCCTTTTCGACCTTAATCTCGCCACGGCCCGCCGGGAAAAGGCGGCGGGAAATCCTGAATCAGGCGGAGACTTTCTGCTGGACATCGTGGCGCAGGAATTGGCTGATCGCCTGTCCGTCGTGGAAAGACAGTTCGAAAAGGCCGTGGAGTTGCATGGTGCAACAGGCTCCACAGCCCGCCTTGTCGCCCAAACGGGCCGTGTCGGCTCCATGCAGAGAATTGAGACCAGCCAGACCTTCGGCTCTGATGTCCTGGTGGGTGCGCTGGAGGATGTTCCTTTAGAGGAACAATCCGTCAATCTCATCCTTTCGCCGCTCACCCTGCACCTGACCAATGATACCCCTGGCATGCTCATCCGCATCAAGCGAGCCTTGAAGCCGGATGGGTTGCTTCTGGCAGCCATCCCAGGTGCCGGGACGCTACAGGAGCTGCGGGAGGTTCTCCTTGCGACTGAGGCCGAAATGCTTGGGGGTGCCAGCCCCCGCGTCATTCCCTTTGCCGATGTGCGGGATGTCGGTGCCTTGATGCAGCGGGCTGGCTTTGCGCTTCCTGTTGTCGATGCCGAAGCCTATACTGTTCGCTACGACAACCTCTTTGCCTTAATGCGCGATTTGCGCGCCATGGGCATGACAAACCCTCTCGTCAATCGCAGCCGCAAGCCATTGACGCGCCAATTCTTCCTGCGCGCCGCTCAAATTTATGCGGAACGATTCGCGGACCCCGATGGCCGTATCAGAGCGACGTTTTCAATCGTCTACGCCTCAGGTTGGGCACCGCATGAGAGCCAGCAGAAGCCTCTCAAGCCAGGCTCCGCAAAAATGCGTCTGGCCGATGCTTTAAAGATTGCGCCCGAGGAACAATGAGCAGGTCAGCCGGTCAGATAGCTGGCAAGAAGCTCAAAGACCGCCTGAAGCTTATCGGACAGCAATTGGAAGGCGACGATCATCACGCCGCCGATAATGGCCGCGAGCAGGCCGTATTCCACTGCGGTCGCACCTTGTTCGTCTTTGTAAAGCTTGCGTATCAGAGACATTCGCAATCCTGCTTCGGCGCGGTTCAGGGAGTCGAGAAGTAAAGAGCGAAAGCCGAAGCGAACAGATCGCTCCGGCTTGGCCGTTTCTCAACTTATACGCACAACTGCGTTAACATTTCCTCATAGACAATGCTTCAAAGCGAGGAAATGAGTTCTTTATCAGCACGGCGATGATGCGCCGTAACCCTGAACGATGCAGACCGACCCGGGGGTCTCCTGCAATACACTGCGCCGAATCGTATAGTGCTTCGGCGCCTTCTCTTCCGTGCTGATCGAACCGGTCGTGATCTGATCGAACTCTTCCTGCACGTGGGCGAGTTTGCGCGTATCCTGCCGGTTTGCCAGCATGGGTGTCACAATCAATGACAAGGCAATCGCTGCCGTGCCGAAAAGAAGCGCAATGTTCAGAACGCCGGTCTTGCCAGACCTGGTCGATGCCCTCTGCTGGGCACGAACAGTCTTCCAGAATTCCTCTTCCATCAAAGCCTCATGCAAGATCATTAAAGGAAGCGTCATTTTGTCTGAATCCGTTAAAGGATCTGTTAACGCCGTTGGGTCCGGCGCGCATTATCAGACAAAGATTGTGGATAATTTAACGAAAATAAAAACTATCCGGTAAGTCAGCCTGCTCTTCAAACTGACAGGAAGGCCATCGGAATCAGAGAAGATCTTGCAGGAAGGGGATCAGAGGCTCATCCGCAGGCGGCATTGGGTAATCCCGCAACTGCGATGTGCGCACCCACTTGATCGCCTGACCTTCGCGACCTGACGGAATGCCTTCAAAACGACGGCACACATAAAGCGGCATCAAGAGATGAAAATCGTCATAGGTGTGGCTGGCGAAGGTCAAAGGCGCAAGGCAAGGAATCTTCGTTTGAATGCCTAGCTCTTCTTCCAGTTCGCGGATCAGTGTCTCTTCCGGCGTCTCGCCCGCCTCCACCTTGCCGCCCGGAAATTCCCAGAGCCCCGCAAGGCTTTTGCCCTCTGGACGCTGCGCCAGCAGGATTCGGCCATCGGCATCGACCAAAGCACAGGCAGCGACAAGGACGATTCGGCGTGAGACTTGCGTCATGAGACGTCCTTATCGAGAGCCCAGTAATGATAGTCGTAGGCGCGCCGGAAGCCGAACTTGGTGTAGAGGGCCACGGCAGGCGCATTTGTCGCTTCAACCTGAAGCCAGGCCGTGCGCGCTCCGTTAATTCGGGCCCAACGCAATGCAGCCGTCAAGAGCTCCGTTCCGAAACCTTGACGGCGCATACGCTCGATCACCGCGAAAGACAAAATACCAGCCAGATCATTATCCTGCACGCAAAGGGCTGCTGCCATCGGCCCCTCGTCCAGATGTTCAGCGGTAAAAAAGCCGCAGGCTGGTTTGATAGTCGACAAAATTTCCGCCATTGCGGGCTTTAAGCCAGGATCTTCCTGCTGCACGGTCAGATAGACATCAATGAACCGGCCAATATCGTGCGTCGGGATATGATCCAGCGTATCAGGCAGTTCCAGGCCGGTCAGGTCCGCAGTCATTACCAGCACTGTTTCGAAACGCGTCCAACCAGCTCGCGCCAGACCTTCAAGCAAAGGCTGCGGCGCAAGCGGCGTCTCTCGAACCAACAATTGACGACCATAGTGCTCAAAGCGTTTGCGCGCCTTCTCGATACGGATATCCGCATCGCGATAATCCGAAGGATCAAGCGGAACCACGCAATTTAAACGCTTGGAGGGATGAGCGCCGGTCAGGCGAACCTGCCAGCTGCCATCATAAACCACGGAAGCCGCAGGCCATGCCCGGAAGCCAACGGCCTCCAGACGCCTTACCAGCGGCAGATTTCCATGGGGAGAACTTGCCTGCATCAATCCATCAGCTCCGGTAATCGCCATTGATGGCGACATATTCCTTCGTGAGGTCGCATGTCCAGACGGTTGCCGTGCCTTGGCCCAGCCCGATATCGACGCGCACCGGAATATCTTCCTTTTGCATGACGGCGGTTGCCGCAGCTTCGGAATATTCGGGGTCGCGCTCACCCTCAACGGCCACGCGTACGTCACCGAACCAGATTGCCAGACGGTCGCGGTCCGCCATCTCACCGGATTTGCCAACGGCCATGACCACCCGGCCCCAGTTGGCGTCCTCGCCAGCAACAGCCGTCTTCACCAAGGGTGAGTTGGCAATCGAAAGAGCAATGCGCTTGGCAGCGGCATCGCTTTCAGCACCCGTTACCGTAACCGCCACCATCTTGCGGGCGCCCTCGCCATCACGCACCACTTGCAACGCCAGATCCTTGAGCAGATCGTTCAGCGCTTCCCGGAAAGAGGCCAGACGGGAATCGGCAGCATCAGTCACTTCGGCCTGGCCCGCAGCCTTCCCCGTTGCAAACAGGAGAAGCGTATCGGAGGTGGAGGTGTCGCTATCCACAGTCACTGAATTGAATGTCGGACCTACGCCGTCGGAAAGCAGTGTTTGCAGAACCGCTGGCGCAATCGCCGCATCTGTTACCACAAAGGAAAGCATGGTCGCCATGTCCGGCGCAATCATGCCTGCACCCTTGGCGATACCGTTCAGCGTAACCGTCACGCCGCCAATCTCTGCGGTGCGGGTTGCTACCTTCGGATAAGTGTCCGTGGTCATGATGGCCTTGGCTGCTTCTAGCCAGAAATCACCCTTTGCGCTGGAATGCATATCGCCCAGCACGCCTGCAAATTTCGTCGCATCAAGCGGTTCGCCAATAACGCCTGTTGAGGCGAGATAAACCTCGTTGGTAGCGCAGCCCACAGCCTTGGAAGCCGAATCAGCGGTGAGTTCCGTGGCGGCACGGCCCTTCTTGCCGGTGAATGCATTCGCATTGCCGGAGTTGACGACAACCGCTCTCGCCTTGCCGTTCGAGAGGTTCGCACGGCAGAAATCCACCGGAGCCGAAGGGCATTTGGAGCGCGTGAAAACACCCGCCACAGAAGCAGGCTCATCGAACACCATCAGCAACACGTCTGTTCGGTTCTTATACTTGATACCGGCTGCGGCTGTCGCCATGCGCACGCCTTCAACGACCGGCATTTCAGGATAGGATTTAGGAGCAAGTGGAGAAACGGCTGCAGACATGATTTCGGGTTCCGGACAAGAAAAGGCCCGCAGAAGCGGGCCGGGATTGGCTTTTGAACGCTATTACTCGCTCTTGGTCAGCTCGTCATAGCCCTTGCGAAGGTTTTCATCGGTGATTTCGACCTTCTGATCCTTCTTGGCTTCGTCGATGATGGAAGAATACTTCTCCTGCATGACGATCTGGCGAACCTGTGGCTCGACCTGATCGAATGCCGGAGGCTGCGCATCACGCTTATCTTCCAACTTGATGACATGATAGCCAAACTGAGACTTCACAGGGGTCTTCGTGTAAGCACCCTTTTCAAGCGCGAATGCAGCCTGTTCGAACTCAGGCACCATGCGGCCCTTCGTGAAGTAACCGAGATCTCCGCCGTCAGACTTGCTGGAATCCTCGGACTTTTCCTTGGCCAGCTCCGTGAAGTCCTTGCCAGCGTCGAGCTGCTTGATGATGTCTTTCGCTTCGTCTTCTGTCTTGACCAGGATGTGACGCGCGTGAATTTCTTCTTCCTTCGGCATGGCTGCGACTTCCTTGTCGTAGCGAGCCTTAACTTCTTCCGGCTTCAGCTTGTCGAACTGGTCGCGCAGGTAGGCATTGTGCAGCTCACGCTCCTGCAGGAAGGCCATGCGCTTCTTGAAATCGTCGCTGTTCTGCAAGCCAGCCGCTTCGGCTTTCTTGGCAACGAGCTTGATGTCGATAACCTGCGAAAGTGCGGCAACCTTCTTCTGGTCTTCCGGCAGCTGCTGGTATTGCGGGCTCAGGTTGGCCATCGCAGTATCCAGGTCTGACTGGTGAATTTCCACGCCACCAACCTTTGCCACGACAGCATCGTCCTGAGCAAACAGCGGCGTGTGGAAGGTAAACGCTGCAGCCAGAGTCACGGCGGCGACGAATTTGGAACGAAACATAAGGTACGACCTCTTGAGTTTAACACCGGTCTCAGTCTGTCCGATTCCGGCCATAACACCTTCACAAACACCGGATTGTGGCCATTCTGTATCGGCCAGAACCGTTGACATCATTCAACCCCCCTCTTATCTGTCACGCTACTTCGCGTCCAGAACAGTTTCCGGGCGGGCACTGTAATTTGTCTGTGAAAAACCAGAACAGATGTCACAGTAAACCCAAGCCGGTCGCCTGATGCCTTATCTTTAGAAAGGACCATTTGAATGGTCAGCTTCGGTGCTATCGCACGCAAATTTTTCGGCTCCGCCAACGACCGCCGGGTAAAGGGCTATCGTTCGCGCGTGGAAGCCATCGGCGCCCTTGAGGAAAGCATCAAGGCGCTGAGCGACGAACAGCTTGCCGCAAAGACGGTTGAGTTTCGCCAGCAGCTTGCAGATGGCAAGACGGTGGATGATCTTCTGATCCCTGCTTTCGCCGTGGTGCGGGAAGCGGCGCGGCGCGTTCTTGGTATGCGGCCCTTCGATGTGCAGCTGACAGGCGGCATGATCCTGACCCAGGGTGCCATCGCCGAAATGAAAACAGGCGAAGGTAAAACGCTGGTTGCTACGCTGCCGGTCTACCTGAATGCCCTGACTGGACGCGGCGTCCACGTGGTCACAGTCAACGATTATCTGGCCAGCCGCGATGCCGGGATCATGAGCAAGCTCTACGGCTTTCTCGGCCTGACCACAGGTGTTATCGTCCACGGTCTGGACGATGAGCAGCGCCGTGCGGCTTACGCCTGCGATATTACCTATGCCACGAACAACGAGCTAGGCTTCGATTATCTGCGCGACAACATGAAGTACGATCGCGGCCAGATGGTGCAGCGCGGCCATTACTTCGCCATCGTCGACGAAGTGGATTCGATCCTCATCGACGAAGCACGTACGCCGCTGATCATTTCTGGACCGCTGGACGACCGCTCCGATCTTTACACCACGATCGATGGCTTCATTCCCATGCTGTCGGCGGAAGACTACGAAATCGACGAAAAGCAGCGCTCGGCGAACTTCTCTGAAGTTGGAACCGAGAAGCTGGAAAACCTTCTCCGTCAGGCAGGCCTCCTCAAGGGTGAATCGCTTTATGACGTGGAGAACGTTGCAATCGTTCACCACATCAACAACGCGCTCAAGGCCCACAAGCTGTTCCAGCGTGACAAGGACTACATCGTCCGCAACGACGAAATCGTCATCATCGACGAATTCACGGGCCGCATGATGCCAGGCCGCCGTTATTCGGAAGGCCAACATCAGGCACTTGAAGCCAAGGAAAAGGTTCAGATCCAGCCGGAAAACCAGACCCTTGCTTCAATCACGTTCCAGAACTACTTCCGTATGTATGAAAAGCTGGCCGGCATGACCGGTACGGCTTCGACGGAAGCGGAAGAATTCGCCAATATTTACGGCCTCGACGTCGTCGAAGTTCCGACAAATCTGCCCATCCAGCGCATTGACGAGGATGATGAGGTCTACCGCACAGTCGAAGAGAAGTACAAGGCGATCATCGAAGAGATTCGCACGGCCCAGGATCGTGGCCAGCCTGTTCTCGTTGGCACAACTTCGATTGAAAAGTCGGAACTGCTTGCAGCCATGATGAAGCAGGCAGGCTTCACGAACTTCAATGTGTTGAACGCCCGCTATCACGAGCAGGAAGCCTATATCGTCAGCCAGGCTGGTGTACCGGGTGCGGTGACCATCGCCACCAACATGGCCGGCCGCGGTACCGATATCCAGCTCGGTGGCAATATCGAGATGCGTCTCGAGCGCGAGCTGGAGGGCATGGAGCCGGGTCCTGAGCGCGATGCAAAGGAAGCAGCCATTCGTGCGGAAGTGAAGGAACTGAAGCAGAAGGCGCTTGCCGCTGGTGGTCTTTTCGTTCTTGCCACCGAACGTCACGAAAGCCGCCGTATCGACAATCAGTTGCGCGGCCGCTCAGGCCGTCAGGGTGACCCGGGTCGCTCGAAATTCTACCTGTCGCTTCAGGATGACCTGATGCGCATCTTCGGTTCAGACCGAATGGATGGAATGCTGCAAAAGCTGGGCCTGAAAGAAGGCGAGGCCATTGTTCATCCGTGGATCAACAAGGCGCTTGAGCGCGCCCAGAAGAAGGTCGAAGCCCGCAATTTCGACACCCGCAAGAATCTTCTTAAATATGATGACGTGACCAATGACCAGCGTAAGGTCATCTTTGAACAGCGCATCGAATTGATGGATGCAACCGATCTCAGCGAGACGGTTGAAGACATGCGCCACGAAGTGGTGGAAATGCTGGTGACCAAGCATATTCCTGAGCGCGCCTATGCGGAGCAGTGGGATGCGGCTGGCCTGAAGACTGCTGTCGAACAGCTACTCAACCTCGACCTGCCCATCGAAGCCTGGGTGCAGGAAGAAGGCATTGCGGAAGACGATATTCGCGAGCGCATAATGCAGGCAGCTGATGCCGCCGCCAAGGATCGCGCCGAACGGTTTGGCCCCGAGATCATGACATATGTCGAGCGCTCGGTCCTGCTTCAGACGCTCGATCATCTGTGGCGCGAACACATCGTCAATCTCGACCATCTTCGGTCTGTTGTTGGCTTCCGGGGTTACGCCCAGCGCGATCCTTTGCAGGAATACAAGGCTGAAGCCTTTGAACTGTTCCAAGCCTTGCTTGCAAATCTGCGAGAAGGCGTCACCGCACAATTGATGCGTGTGGAGTTGGTGCAGGATAGTGCGCAGACGCCAGAGCCTCCTGTGATGGAGGCGCACCATATCAATGCCACCACAGGCGAAGATGAGTTTGCTTCGGCTGGTTATCAGGCAGTTGCCGCGCCGGAAAACCGCGATCCGAACGATCCGCAGACATGGGGTCGCGTTGGCCGCAACGAGCCGTGCCCCTGCGGTTCCGGCAAAAAGTACAAGCACTGCCACGGCGCATTCGAGCAGGCTTAAACAGCTGCAACTGAATATTGATTCCAAAAAGGGGATGTTCGCTTGAACATCCCCTTTTTACTGCCTTGGCATACGCTTCCTTAACTGTCCGTCATGCAAATTTGGCTAGATCTGATAGCTTACCGTGAGCATCGCCCACCCATGACGGTCATCGAAACAGCGGAGAGATTGCTTCCGCTCAGCGTCAGGCTTCGGCTCATTCCGAAGTTGCGGCGGCTGGGACCGATGCTGCATGGGAGCGATGAGGCAAGTGTGGCACAGCGCATGGCGCTGATCGCCTTCGTCATTCGTATCGTCAGCGCGGGGATAGCTTTCCTTGCCCAGATCATCCAGGCCCGCCTCATGGGCGAGTTTGAGTATGGCATTTTTGCCTTCGTCTGGGTTCTCGTCGTCGTCTTTGGCAATTTATCCTGTCTGGGTTTTCACACGGCCGTTATCCGCTTCCTGCCACAGCATCACAATCGGGGCGAACAGGAACTGGTGCGTGGCCTGCATTGGTCCGCTCGGGTTATTGCGATGGCTTCGGCCACCATTCTGGCCGTTCTTGGTCTCCTGTTTCTTAAATTCTTCAATCATATCGTGCCTGACTACTGGTTGGTGCCGCTATTCCTTGGCCTGTTCACGCTGCCGATGATTGCCCTCGGCGATGTGCTGGATGGAACAGCCAGAGCCAATGGCTGGATCTTCACGGCCCTCACTCCGACTTTCATTATTCGGCCAGTGCTTATTCTTGGCTTCATGTTGCTAGCGGTATGGCTTGGAGAAGATCGCTCAGCCCGCACAGCCATGGTTGCAGCGCTGGCAGCGACCTATCTCACGTCCGTCATGCAGTTCATTCGGGTCAAGATTCGGCTGCATACGCGCTTCGGCGCGGGACCCATGGCCCATACCCTTTCTCCGTGGCTGCGGTTCTCGCTGCCGCTCTTTCTGGTGGATGGGATTGGTTTCCTGCTCACCAATTCGGATGTCGTCGTCGTCGGCCTCTACCTGCCGCCAGATCAAGTCGCGGTCTATTTTGCCGCAGCCAAGACAATTGCGCTGGTTCAGTTCGTTTATTTTTCGGTGAAAGCTGCCGCCGCTCCACGCTTTTCCGCCATCATGGCAAGAGATGATTCGCAGGAACTCGCCACGTTTGCGGGCGAAGCAGCAAGGTGGTCGTTCTGGCCAGCACTTGGCGTCGGTCTTTGCGTGCTCGCTCTCGGTCATGTGCTGCTCGGCTTTTTCGGCGCTGGCTTCACAAGCGGCCATTCCCTCATGGCAATCCTGTTCCTCGGCATTCTTGCAAAAGCATCCGTCGGACCCGGCGAAGTGCTGCTGAACATGGCGGGTAAGCAGAAACTATGCGTTACGCTCTATGCTTGCATTCTCGCCGCGAATATCTGCCTCAACGTCACGCTCATTCCGCTTTATGGTCTTTACGGTGCGGCAAGTGCGACAGCAGGCGCAATGGTGATTGAAGCAATTTTGCTCCATATTGCTGTCCGTCGAACTCTGGGCATAAAGCTATTTGCCTTCGCATCCCCCGCCATGGGGTCCTCCAGACATGAAGGGCAGGATCACAATGGTTGAGATGCCAACACCAAGCCCTTTCCTGACTGAGCTAGAGATAAAGCCAAAGCCGGTGCGACCCGCCATTCCCGATGCGCCACTGAAGGCACAGGTCGGCAGGGATGGCAGAACGCTGTCCATCTATCCAGCGGCCATGGGTTATGACCTGCAAGAGGAGCTGGATTTCCTTTCCAACCGCGCTCTTGAACCGAATGTCTTTTTTGCCGGGCGCCTGCTGGCCCCCGCTATGCCGCGCGTCGAGGATAAGCAGGTTCAACTCGCTCTCATTCGCGATGTCACGGAGCGTTCCAGCCGTATGCGGCTCTTGATGCCGTTCACCACCGAGAAACCAGGTTTTGCCATTGGCGCGTCCATTATTCGCGCCTGGGCAAACCCCTTCGGCCCATTGGGGACACCGCTTCTGGATGCAGAAGATGCCGCGCAGACGCTGGATAATATGCTGGAAGCACTTTCCCGCAGAGATTTGCGCTTGCCCAACATATTGGTGCTGCCAGACCTTAAATTGAACGGCCGGTTTGCCCAATTGATGCGCGCGGTCGCCGTGGGTCGAAACCTTCCCATCACGACCACCAATACTTTCCAGCGGCCTATACTTAAAAGCGATCTGGATGGAGAAACCTATCTTCGCCAAGCCATCACACCTCATCACGTGCGAGAAATGCGCAGACAATGGCGACAGCTGGAGGCCCAAGGCACGCTGACGTATGAAGTTGCCCGCCAGCCAGCAGACATCCGCCGTCGCACCGAAGAATTCCTGAGCTTGGAAGCCAGCGGCTGGAAGGGCCGCAAGCGCTCCGCGCTGATCAGCGACCGTTTTCGTGCCGCCTTTGCTCGCGAAGCCATTTCCAACCTTTCAGAGGCGGATGCTGTTCGCATTCATACGATAGATCTCAACGGCAAGGCGATTGCCTCTCTGGTGGTCTTCGTGATGGGCGGAGAGGCCTATACCTGGAAGACAGCTTATAACGAAGCCTATGCCCGTTTTTCGCCAGGAAAGCTTTTGATGATGAAGCTGACGGAATGGCATCTGGACGACCTGAATATTCAGCGCTCGGATTCCTGCGCCGTGCCTGACCACCCGATCATGAGCCGCTTCTGGATGGAGCGGGAGGATATGGGAACGCTCGTCATCGGACTATCTGAAACAAGCGACCGCGATGTTCGCCAAGTCGGCACACAGCTTCACCTCTACCGCAACACGCGCAACATGGCCCGCATTCTGCGGCAAAAGATCCTGGGACTTGCCGGACGAGATGGCTGATGCTGGATAATGTTTCCTGCAGGCAGGCAAGGCGCTGAAAAACCTTATAAAGTGACGGTCAGAGCAGGATGTAATTCAATCCACTTCCGCGTTCTTTCAGCATGAATCTATCTTTTCTACTACCAGAGCCTGTGCCACAACTAGGAAAAGGAGAAGTTGGAGCATGAAAGCTTGGTCCATCGTCGGTATAATGGTGTATCTGTTGTCGGCGTACAATAGTGCGGCTCAAGATACCATAGACTACGCTCCTTTCCGCCTAATTGATGAGTCTGAGCACATCATAGCTCTCAATGGCATCATAGATTTCCGCGCGCCATTGGCCTTTCGCCGTATTCTCACGGCACGCAAAGATGTAAAGGCTATTTTTTTGAACAGCGCAGGCGGATCCGTTCAAGCGGCGTTACTGATAGCCGAAGAAATTCACGAACGTAAAATAGCTACCATCATTCCACCGGGAGCTAATTGTATGTCTGCCTGCGCTTTTATCTTTTTGGCAGGAGACGCTAGATTAGCTACGGGAAGCCTAGGGGTGCATCAGATTTCAGGCGGCAGCGACCTCAAGGATGCCCAACTTAATTTGTCGGATATACTCGAAACTTTAGATAAGTATGACGTGAGGCAAAGTGTTATAACTAGGATGCTGCGTACCCCGCCTGAGTCAATGTACGTATTTTCCAAACAAGAAGTGATCGACTTCGGAATTAACCGAAAAGAGCAAGAGCATAGGGATACGTCGCGGCCAGATTATAAGCTGGGAGAGGAAGCGTCATCTCCGACATCGCTTTCGCCATCCAATCCGGCAGGGAAGCTGGAATTACAGGAAGAAGCCCAGAAATTCATCTTGACCTTGATTACCGCGTCCGGCTCCCTCCCGAAAAGCGAACTCTTAAAAGTTTCAAATCACATCTACGGTGAAAATGTAGCCTTTTACGGTCGGCAATTAACAAAGCGGGAAGTTCTACAGGACAAAGCAAAATACGCAGATCGGTGGCCCGTTCGTTCAAGCATTACGCGACCTGGCACCGTAAGTACACAATGCAGTGAAGAGCTATGCAGAGTGACCGGCGTCTACGATTGGATGGTATCCGATCCAAAGCGCAACAAGTCTTCCCGAGGGAGCGCCACATTCGAATATCAAATTCGAATGGTCGAAGGCTCAACTATTATTATTAGTGAAGACGGAAAGATTTTGGATCGTAATCCCGCGATTTCGAAGCCTTAGATGATAAAACTCGAAAACACTTTAAGCATTTTCCAAAACAGTGGTGCCCCGTGCCGGAATCGAACCAGCACTCCTTTCGGAACCTGATTTTGAGTCAGGCGCGTCTACCAATTCCGCCAACGGGGCTTCGAAAATGGTGAGAGGCCTCTAGCACAGCCCGAATGGAAAGCGCAAGCCATTTGCCAAGACTTCGTGCTGAAGCCGCTCACGTTTTTTTGGTGTGTCAGTCCCGGAGAAGTAAAGAGTTCTCATTTACAGGCGCCCTCGTCTCACCTAATCAGATGGCAAAGATTTGGTCCTCCCGGAGAGACTTGGCATGAGCGCTGCACCATCCACTGAGACCCGTCGCTTCCTGATGGGCCATTCGCTCATCCTTGCGCTTGGCATGGCAGCAACTGTCGGCACTGCACTGGGTTTCCAGCATATCGGCGGCTACATCCCCTGCGCACTCTGCCTTCTGCAGCGTGAACCCTATTATTGGGCCATTCCTGTCGCTCTGGGTGCTCTGGTCACAGCAGCTTTTCGCCTTCCGCCAGCCGTTACGCGTGTTCTTCTGGGACTCGTGGGCATCATGATGCTGGTTGGCGCTGGGATGGGTGTCTATCACGCCGGTGTGGAATGGCATTTCTGGGCAGGTCCGGCTACGTGCTCGACCACTGCCAATGGCATGACGACCAACGCCGGCAACCTGCTCGGTGATCTGAACAGCGTCCACGGCCCATCCTGCACCGAAGCTGCCCTTCGCGTGCTAGGTCTTTCCTTTGCTGGATGGAATGTCATCGCCAGCGTGATCCTGGCGGGAATTGCCTTTCGCGCCGTTTTCAAGCGCACCTGATCATCAGGGCTGTAGCTCGGTATCCCAGTAGAGATAGTCCATCCAGCTTTCATGCAGATAGTTGGGTGGAAACAGGCGGCCGTTGTTGTGAAGATCCTGCACGGTGGGCGGATAGGGCTTCTGCGCCGGGAACATGCCTGCTTGCTTGGGAAGCTTGCTGCCTTTTTTCAGATTGCAGGGGGAGCAGGCAGCCACCACATTTTCCCAGGTTGTTTCCCCGCCATGGGCTCGGGGTATGACGTGATCGAAGGTTAGATCATCGTGAGAGCCGCAATATTGGCACTCGAATTTATCACGAAGAAAAACGTTGAAGCGGGTAAAGGCCGGGTTTCGAGTGGGTTGTATGTAGGTTTTCAGACTGACGACGCTTGGTAATCGCATCGAGAAGGTGGGAGAAGAAACCGAGTGATCATATTCCGCTATGATGTTCACACGGTCGAGGAAAACCGCCTTGATCGCGTCCTGCCAGGACCAGAGCGACAAGGGATAATAACTCAGCGGCCGGTAGTCAGCGTTCAAAACGAGCGCCGGCAGGGCCTGCGGGGAGACTGCAATCGTCAACGGACGCTCCTCACCGATTCGGGCTTTGTTCCTTCTATATTAGGTCCGTTGTTACAGGAATGTGAAGCCCCTTTGATGTCGCAGCCGAATGATTCGCGAATCAGTCTATCGGCGCTCCAGTTCTTCCCATGAAGTTGGCGTAATAGGCCCAGAAAAGACGGGCGGCGATGGAGCGCCACGGCTGCCACGCTGAAGCGATATTGGCGGTATCGGCAATCGTTGGCCGCGCTTCCAGCTTCAACCCATGGCCGACGGCCGCACGCAGAGCAACATCGCCAGCCGGAAAGATATCCGCGTGGCCTTCGCAGAACATGAGATAAACCTCTGCCGTCCAGAGGCCGACGCCTTTCAGCTGCATCAGTTCGCTGAGTGCCTTAGACGGCGTGAGCGCAGAAAAGCCCGCAAGATCGAGTTTGCCGCTCGTCACTGCCTCCGCAACGCCTAAAAGCGTGGCGAGCTTGGCGCGGGAAAGGCCGAAGCCAGACACCTTTTCGGGCGAACATCCAAGAAAGCCATGGGCCGAGATTGCGCCCGCCGCTTCCATCCGCCTCCAGATGGCCGAGGCCGCAGCCTTGGAGATGACCTGTGAAACGATGATGTTGGCGAGCCCTTCAAAGCCCGGAGAAAGCAAGCGCAACGGCAAGGGCCCTGCCGCCGCCACGATAGGAAAAAGCCGGGTGTCGAGCATCATCAACTCGTTCAATCCAATTTCCAGATCCTGTTCGCTGGCAATCAGAGCCATCGTGTTTGTCTCCATTTCATGGCAGAAGGGAGCATGTCCTTAAATGCGCGTCATCCCGTTTTCCGCTTTGCACCCAGTCCTAACGGGCTTTTGCATCTAGGCCATGCCTATTCCGCCTTGTTGAACCAGAAAATGGCAATGGAGAGCGGCGGCAGGCTGCTGTTACGGATCGAGGATATCGACCAGACGCGCTGCCGCCCTGAACTGGAAGAGTACATTTATCGTGACCTTGCCTGGATCGGCTTCCAGTGGGAAGAGCCCGTACGACGGCAGTCGGATCATCTGGCAGCGTATGCTTCTGCCCTTCAGAGACTTGAACAACAGGGCCTCATCTATCCCGCCTTCCTGACCCGCGGGGAGGTGAAGCAGCGGGTTGCCGCCTGGGAAGTCGAAGGGCAAACCTGGCCGCGTGACCCGGATGGCGCGCCGCATTATCCAGACGATGACCGGCACCGAAGCTCCGTGGAGCGGCAGGAGCTTATAGATAGCGGTAAGCGCTATGCTCTGCGGCTTGATATGGCAAAGGCTGTCGAACTGGCAGGGGCTGGCTTGAGCTGGCATGAGACAGGCGAAGACGCTCGTGGAGCGATTGAAGCCAATCCGTGCGAATGGGGAGATGTGATCCTGTCACGCTCGGATGCACCATCCAGCTATCACCTATCCGTCGTGGTTGATGATGCAGCGCAAGGCGTGACGAACGTGGTTCGCGGGCTTGATCTCTTCAAGGCAACAGCAGTCCATCGTTTACTTCAGCGATTGCTCGACCTGCCAGAACCTGTCTACCACCATCACAGGCTGATCATCGGTGAGGATGGGCGCAAGCTTTCCAAAAGCGAGCAGGCAACCGGGCTGTCGGCTTTGCGGGATGACGGACAATCAGCGATGAATATCCGCCGCCTCCTTGGCTTTTGAACGAATCGTGCTTTCGATGGGTTGCTGCCCTTGCCGTGCATGTTTGAGCGCCGAATAGACACGGTATTTCATCAAAGCTGCGTTCACTTCCGCGCCCAGCATGAAGATGACACCGACCATATAGAGAAACACCAGCACCACCATGACAGAGGCGAGGCCCGCATAGGTCGCCGCATAGTTGGCAAAGGTGGAAAGGTAGGAGGCAAAGGCAAAGGCAAAGCCTGTCCAGCACAACAGCGTCAGCAGGATTCCGGGCAGGATGTCGATGATACGGCGGTTTCCGGCGGGCAGGAATTTGTGGCACACGATCAGCCCTGCAAGCAGAACGATCACAGTGCCAAGGACGCCAAAGTTTGAAACTGCGGAAAGCTCATCCTGCAGCCAAGGAAAGCGCGTTCCGGCAATGCGAATGGCAATGGGAATTGCTACGAGGACGATGCTGATCGCCGCGAAAATAACGACGGCGACGATAACATAGCCAAGGCTCGTCAGGCGCGTCACATACCATGCCCTGTTCTCGGCCACGCGGTAAGCCCGGTTAAGCGAGATGCGCAGCGCTTCCACGCCATTGGAGGCGAAATAGGCGGCAGCCAGAACCGAAATCGTCAGCAGGCCGCCACGCGGTATCTCCAGCACACGGTTGACCTCCGCTGCCAGAGGTTCGGCAATATCGGTGGGCCATGTATCGAAAAGCAGGTGGACCGCCGTGGCCGAGAAGGTGCTTGCGCCCAAAAAACCTGCCAAGGCAGTACCAAAAATCAGAAAAGGAAACAGCGCAAGCAAACCGGAAAGCGCCACATGGCTTGCCATGGCCCAACCGTCGTCATCGTTGAAGTGCCAATAGGCATCGTATAAAACCTTGAAGGCAAGCCGATGCCACCGGATTTGCGCCACGTCGTCTGCCAATGGGAACTCCGTTGTCACTGCTTCCAGAATATGGGAAATGCGGTTGAAATTGTAAGGGAGCAAGGATGTCGCGGCAAAAAAGCATCATCATCACAGGATGCTCCTCGGGCATAGGTGCCTATTGCGCCCGCGCGTTGCAGCGGGATGGGTGGCGGGTCTTTGCTACAGTACGCCGTGAAGCTGATCTTGGACCACTTCAGGCCGATGGTTTCGAAGCGTTGATGATGGATTACACACGCCAGGAAACCATTGATTCCCTGGTTCAGGAGGTCGCTTCCCGCACGGGAGGACAGATCGATGCGCTGTTCAACAATGGTGCCTATGGCCAGCCCGGCGCAGTGGAAGATCTTTCAACCGATGTCCTGCGCCTGCAATTTGAAACCAATGTGTTTGGCTGGCATGAACTGACGCGACAAATCATCCCCTTCATGCGAGCCCAAGGCTCGGGCCGCATCGTCCAGTGCTCGTCCATCCTCGGGCTCGTGCCATATCGCTATCGCGGAGCCTATAATGCCTCGAAGCACGCGATCGAAGGCTTGAGCGTGACGTTACGAATGGAGCTGGACGGAAGCGGCATCTTTGTGAGCCTCATTGAGCCGGGACCCATCGAATCGCGATTTACAGCCAACGCGCTTGCCGCCGTTAACGCGCATATCGATGTGGAAAATTCAGCGCATCGGGAAGAATATCGCCGACAACTGGCGCGACTGGATGGCACAGGCCCAGCTAACAAACATAAACTTGGTCCAGACGCGGTCTACGACGTGTTAAAACACGCCTTGACCGCTCCGCGCCCGCGGCCACATTACATAGTCACCACACCAGCCAAAAAAGGCGTATTGGCAAAGCGTCTGCTTCCGGCAGATCTGCTCTACAAGCTCTTGCGTAAAATGGATTGATACCGAACGGCACCTCCGGGGGAAAGGTTAAGACATCATGTCAAGTTTCACGACGATCCTGACGCTGATCGTCATGGGTCTGGTTGTTCTCGTTCTCATCAAAGGACTCTTCAACATGGTGAAGGGCACCGATGCGAACCGCTCCAACAAACTGATGCAACTGCGTGTCCTGTTGCAGGCCGTCGCCATCATACTCATCATGTTCACGCTCTGGCTGACGGGCGGAGGTCGATAAACCTTGGTAAAGCTGAATAAGATTTATACACGTACCGGCGATGACGGCACGACCGGTCTCGTTTGCGGTCCACGCCGCTTGAAGCACGATCTGCGGGTCGAGGCCTATGGCACGGTTGACGAGACGAATGCGGTGATTGGCGTGGCCCGCCTGCACACAGGCGAACATCTTCAATTGGATGCCATGCTCATGCGCATCCAGAATGACCTGTTTGATCTCGGAGCAGATCTCGCAACGCCGGATACCGGCGAGAAACTCGAATGGGAGCCACTTCGCATCATACAGGCTCAGGTGGACCGGCTGGAGCGAGAGATCGATGAACTGAATGCATCGCTCGATCCACTGACCTCCTTCGTTCTGCCCGGCGGCGCACCTGCTGCTGCCCACCTGCATGTCGCACGCACCGTTTCGCGCCGCGCAGAAAGGCTGATGGTTGAGCTTTCGAAGTCAGAGGGCGAGGTGATTTCCGCACCTGCGTTGAAATACATCAACCGCCTGTCGGACTTCCTGTTCGTCGCCTCCCGCTTCGTCAATGATGGCGGCAAGGCGGATATTCTTTGGGTTCCCGGCAAGAATCGTTAGCCGGTCGGAATCGAGAGCCGCTGCATGTTCATTCCGATCTATGATGTGAACCGCCTGAAATATATCCGGCTGCAATATGTCACAATCGGGCTCATCCTTTTGAACTGCTTGGTGTGGTTGGTTACCCGCGCAATGACGCCCGGCGAGGCGGATTTTGCCACGCTTGCCCTCGGCTTCATTCCAGTCGTTAGCTTCGACTACGCAACCCTGCCCCCGATCTTCGGCCTACTGCCCGATAAGGCATCCTTCCTCACTTACGCCTTTCTCCACGTGGATTTCTGGCATCTTCTGAGCAACATGGTCTTTCTCTGGGTGTTCGGCGATAATGTGGAGGATGCGCTCGGCCACTTTCGTTTCCTGGTTTTCTATCTTGTTTGCGCCGTGGCTGGCGCCCTGCTGCACGGCCTGCTCGATCCGTTTTCCGCAGCACCATTGATTGGTGCTTCCGGTGCCGTTTCCGGCGTGGTCGCGGCCTATCTCATTCTGCACCCGCGCGTGCGACTCTGGACCCTGGTTTTCTTCCGCATCCCCTTGCCACTGCCTGCCTTCATCCCCCTTGCCCTGTGGATCGGCCAGCAATTCCTAATGCTGATATTGGATGTCCGGGGCTTCGTGTCCTGGGGCGCGCATGTTGGAGGCATTGTTGCAGGCGCGTTTCTGGTCATCATCTTGCGCAGAAGTGGCGTGCCGCTCTTCGATCGTGCCGTGGTGACACCGAGTGCCGCCGAAATGAAGGATTGATCTATCCGTCAGGGAATGGGGGGATGACCAAATAGCACAACCGCAAAAACCGAAAACTCTTTGTATTCGGTGCAAAAATGTCTATCCATGTCGCCTATTGACAATCAGCGGCATGGGAGAGGCCGCATTTTCCCCATGGTCAGTTTGAGGAAGGAAGTCATGAAGATCCTTGTGCCTGTAAAGCGGGTGGTTGATTACAACGTGAAGATCCGCGTCAAGGCGGATGGGACGGGCGTTGAGCTTGCCAACGTGAAAATGTCGATGAACCCCTTCGACGAAATTTCCGTGGAAGAGGCCCTTCGCTTGAAGGAAGCCGGTAAGGCGGAAGAGATTGTCGTGGTCTCCATTGGCCCGGCCAAGTCGGAAGAAACGATCCGTACAGCGCTTGCTATGGGCGCGGATCGCGGCATCCTGATCGAGACGGACGAAACCGTTGAGCCGCTTGCTGTGGCAAAGCTCTTGAAGGGCGTGGTTGAGGCGGAAAATCCAGGTCTCGTCATCCTCGGCAAGCAGGCCATTGACGACGATTCGAACCAGACCGGCCAGATGCTCGCTGCCCTTCTCAAGTGGGGTCAGGCCACATTCGCATCCAAGGTTGAACTGGGTGACGGTTCTGCCAAGGTTACGCGCGAAGTGGATGGCGGTCTTCAGACCATCGAGGTCAAGCTTCCGGCAATCGTCACGACCGATCTTCGCCTGAACGAGCCGCGTTACGCTTCGCTGCCGAATATCATGAAGGCCAAGAAGAAGCCCCTCGACAAGAAATCACCGGCCGATTTCGGCGTTGATCTGGCACCACGCCTCAAGGTCCTCAAGACTGAAGAACCAGGCGGTCGCAAGGCCGGCATCAAGGTCAAGAGCGTCGCCGAATTGGTCGAGAAGCTCAAGACCGAAGCAGGCGTGCTGTAAGGAAAGGGATAACGATAATGGCTATTCTTCTTCTCGCGGAACACGATGGCGCAAGCGTCTCCGACCAAACCGCAAAGGCCCTGACGGCTGCTGCAAAAATTGGTGGCGATGTGCATGTGCTGGTCGCTGGCTCCAATGCCAAGGGTGCAGCCGATGCGGCTTCGAAGCTCTCCGGCGTTTCCAAGGTGCTTCTGGCCGATGACGCGGCTTACGCCAACAATCTGGCAGAGCCGGTGGCCGATCTCATCGTCTCGCTGGCTGGCTCCTACGATGTTGTCATCGCTGCGGCCACTGCGTCAGCCAAGAACGTGATGCCACGCGTTGCAGCCCTCTTGGATGTGATGCAGGTTTCGGAAATCATCGAGGTTGTCTCCGCAGACACCTTCAAGCGTCCAATCTATGCAGGCAACGCTATCCAGACTGTTCAGTCGACGGATGCCAAGAAGGTTGTCACCGTTCGTACTGCTGCCTTTGCTGCGACGGCGGAAGGTGGCTCTGCTTCGGTTGAAACCATCTCGGCTGCTGGCAACCCAGGCGTCTCCTCCTTTATTGGCGATGCATTGTCTTCGTCCGACCGTCCCGAACTCACCTCCGCCAAGATCATCGTGTCCGGTGGGCGCGCTCTGGGTTCTTCGGAGAAGTTCAAGGAAGTCATCCTGCCGCTGGCAGACAAGCTGGGTGCCGCCGTTGGCGCATCCCGTGCAGCTGTCGATGCTGGTTATGCACCGAACGACTGGCAGGTTGGCCAAACGGGTAAGGTGGTCGCGCCTGATCTTTACATCGCCTGCGGTATTTCCGGTGCCATCCAGCACTTGGCTGGCATGAAGGATTCCAAGGTTATCGTCGCGATCAACAAGGATGAGGAAGCGCCGATTTTCCAGGTGGCAGATTATGGCCTCGTTGGCGATCTTTTCGAACTTCTTCCGGAGCTACAGAAGTCGCTCTGATAATTCGATAGATCAATCAGTAAATAAGGCCGCGCTAGGCAAACCAGCGCGGCCTTATTCATTTCTGAAACGGGGAGAGATCAAAATTCTTCCCAGTCAGCATCCTTGCTGGTGGCTGTTGCGGAAGCGCTTGAAAAGCTACTGGACAATTTGCTCATCAGCGCCTTGGCTGGAGACGGTGCAGACCGACTTTTCGTATCTGCCGGCTTCACCTTCGCGGCAACTGGACGTGCTGGCACGGAGACCGGAAGCGGGCGATGCTCCGGCGCAATCGGCTGAGACGGTTTGAAGCTCGAAACCGGCGCACGCTCATCGAGACGGAAGCCGGAAATAAGGCCAGACAGGTCCTGCGCGTCGCGCGTCAGCTTGGACATATCCGCATTGGTTTTCTCGGCCATCTGCGAATTTTGCTGGGTCGTGGTTTCCATCTGGCGGATTGCCGAGGAAATTTCACGTACGCTTTCCTGTTGCTCGCCTGCCGCATCGGCGATGGAGGCAATCTGCGCATTGATCCGCGCCACCTGATCGGCAATGCCACCAAGGGCTTCGCCAGTGTTTTCAACCAGGCCAACACCGGTTTTGACCGCATCGCCCGACTTGCTGATCAGCGCCTTGATTTCGCGGGCAGCATTGGCGGAACGTTGCGCCAGTTCTCGCACTTCCTGTGCAACAACCGCAAAACCCTTGCCCGCCTCTCCGGCACGCGCGGCTTCGACACCGGCATTCAGCGCCAATAGGTTGGTCTGGAAGGCAATCTCGTCAATCACATTGATGATTTTCGAAATCTCAAGCGACGCCTGCTCAATCCGCTGCATGGCTTCAACGGCAGTGCTGACGATCTCTCCCGACCGCTCTGTCGAGAGTTTCGCATCGGCAACCATCTGCCGCGCAGAGGCTGCACGCTCAGCCGAAACCTGAATGGCCTCCATGATCTGCGTAATGACTGCCGATGTTTCCTCAATCGCAGCGGCCTGCTGCTCGGAACGGCGAGAAAGATCGTCTGTCGCAGACATCATCTCGTTTGCCGTGGTAGAGATGGAGCCTGTGCTACCGGCTACACGTTGCATGATTTCAGAAAGGTTGCGGATCGACTGGTTGAAATCCAGCCGCAAGCGGTCGAGACCTTCCATGAACGGTCGGTCGATACTGGCGGTCAGATCGCCGGAGGCAAGGCGACGCAAGCCCTCCCCCAGGATCTCGACCGTCTGCTGCAAGCGAGCCGTTTCCTGCGTCCGCGTGGCTTCACGAAGCTGGCGCTCCTGTTCCGCAGTCTGTCGATCCCGATCGGCAGCACTCTGCAGTGCCATTTTTTCAATGGCTGCATCCCGGAAAACGGCAACAGAGCGGGCCATATCTCCCAATTCGTCGCGGCGTCCCTCGCCTTTCAATTCCACAGAGGTATCGCCACCGGCAAGCCCAGTCATGGCGGATACGAGATCGCGGATGGGGTTGGTGATGGTGCGCGAAAAGAAGACAGCTGCGGCAATAGCAGCCACCACCATGCAGGCGGTGATGATAAAGATTACATTGCGCAAATGGCTCAACGCATTCAGCGCTTCTGATTCCTGCATCAGAGCAGCGATAGCCCACTGATTGCCAGCGAAGGTCAGCGGCATGACTGCGGCCAATCTTGTGCCCTGTGCACCAATCACTGCACCAGTTTGCGCCTTTCCGTCCAAGGCGGCCCTGATCACAGGTTGATCCAGTTTTTCTTCCAGAACAGCACCGCCCGGCGAAACAGGGGAGGCGGTGATGAACCTGGCATCGGCGTTCAGCAGTCGCGTCTCACCCGTCTCACCTAACCCGACCCGATTGTTGAAAATCGCATTAAGTCCCTGTGCATCCACTGCAACGGCCAGGACACCCACCTTAACATCGCCCTGAAAAAGCGGCGTCGCCATGAAAAGCATCGGCTGTTTGCCAGCGCCATAGGCCACGAAATCCGACATGGCGAAGGCATCACGATCCTCAACCTCCGCCATCTTGCGGAAGACAGTGCCAAGTGCGCCATCTTTCAAGGCAGGATCGGCAAGGTTAGAGGCATATTCGCTATTCTTCTGGACGCTGTAGAGAATGGTGCCCTTGCCGTCGATGAGAAAGACATCCGCGTAATTCAAGCGCTGCAGGGAAGCGCGCAGAAGAGGGTGATAAAGTGCATGATTACTGTCATAGGTATCGACGCGGGCAGTATCGAGAAGTGCCTTTTTACCGTCAGGATTGGGGTTGTCGGTAATATAGCGCTGCGTCAGCGTAGCCTTTGGGTTTTCGCCGAGGTAGCGCCAGTCACGGCGAAATTTGCCAAGGGCTTCGCCCGTGGTTGGGGTTCCAGCCAGCGCATGCAGATTGGTCACGAGAGATTTGAGATATAGCTGCGTTTCGCTTTGTCGCCCATTCGCAACCGCTTCCAGCTTGGCAACTGCCTGCCCCCGAACGACACTCGCCGTTTCCATGAAACTGGCAACACTAGCTCCGGCAATGGAAAGCAGGGCTACCAGTGTTACGAAGACGGGAAGTTTCCAGGAAATACGCATGAAAGACAACCTCCAACGAAACATCAGAAAGCTGATCGGCCGAACCGCTCAGTTCTTGACGGATTTCCGCCGGAACTTAGCTGCAAGTGCTTTAATTAGACTTAAATTGCGTCAGCAGCTGTCAGCTGATCATATCTCTTCGCGGTTGCGTCGCATTTAAGCTGGCAAATTCGCGCATGCAGCATTATCAATTTATTCAGAGCAAAACGCCATGTGTGTTACAAGAGCAGGCGGAGGCGCGATAAAGCGTGAAGCCGGTTGAAATCACAATTCCGAATGGGGCATTATGATCACGAACGTAGGAATCGTCGGTGCGGGACAGATGGGTTGCGGCATTGCGCATGTATGTGCGCTGGCTGGCTACAAGGTCACGCTCTACGACCTCTCGAGTGAACGCATCGAAGCGGGCCTTGCCACGATCAACGGCAATCTCGCCCGTCAGGTCAGCAACGGAAAATTGAGTGACGAGGACCGTCGAGCCACGTTGTCGCGCATCACAGGCACGGTCAATACCAATGATTTTGCCTCGGCGGATCTGGTGATTGAAGCTGCGACCGAGGACGAATCCGTCAAGCGCAAGATCTTCAACACAATTTGCCCAGCCTTGAAGCCAGATGCCATTCTGGCAACAAACACCTCGTCGCTTTCCATCACACGCCTGGCATCGGCAACCGATCGCCCGGAACGCTTCATGGGTATTCACTTCATGAACCCGGTTCCGGTGATGAAGCTGGTCGAACTCGTGCGTGGCATTGCAACAGAAGAATCAACTTTCGCCACTGCCAAGCAATTTGTCAGTTCACTGGATAAGACGGTCACGGTTGCTGAAGATTTTCCGGCCTTCATCGTCAACCGCATCCTGCTGCCGATGATCAACGAAGCTATCTATACGCTGTATGAAGGTGTAGGATCCGTTGAAGCCATCGATACGGCCATGAAACTGGGCGCAAACCACCCCATGGGGCCGTTGCAACTTGCGGACTTCATCGGTCTCGATACCTGCCTCTCAATCATGCAGGTTTTGTATGATGGGCTAGCCGATAGCAAATACCGCCCTTGCCCGCTGCTGGTCAAATATGTCGAAGCTGGTTGGCTTGGCCGCAAATCCGGTCGCGGCTTTTATGATTATCGCGGCGAAATCCCGGTTCCGACGCGATAATCGAGCTATATCGCCTTACAACGCCGTTACCTTTGCAATAAAGTCCTGTGCATTCTGGCTATCCCAATGCGCAGGTCCATTCATGGCACCGATCATGCAGCCCTTCTTGTTCACCACAAGAGTGACTGGCAGCCCGAAGGCGAGACCCTCTTTCTTGAGAGCGTTAAACACGCCCATGCTGCTATCGCGGTAGTAGGCAAGCGCGTGAACGCCGGTCTCATCCAGAAATACCTTGGGCTTTTCGTCGCTGCCCGTATCGATATTGACGGCCACTACTTCAAACTGATTGCCGCCCTTGGCTTTCTGCAAATTGTTCAGCGCCGGCATTTCCTCGCGGCAGGGCACGCACCAGGTGGCCCAGAGGTTGAGCAGAACCGCGCGCCCTTCAAAATCGGCCAGCTTCAAATCCTTCCCCTCGGCATTTTTGAAGGCAAGCGAGGGAAGCAGGCGGGGCGTATCGACGCCTTTCAAGGCGGCAAGATCACCAGTGGCAAGGTCATTGATGGTCTTGGCCTCCTGAATTGCGCCTTCACAGCCCGTATCGGTCAGCGCTGTGGCATTGCCAGAGAGGGTAGGCTTCACGTATACCGCAACCGCGCCTGCCAGAACTCCAGCGATGGCGGCAATTGTAACCAGACGGGCGGACGGCAGACCCAGCGGTCTCTTGTTCGACATTTGCGACTCCAGGACGGGTAATCATGGCTGACGGCACGAAGGATGCGGGTTCCTCCAACCAGATGTGGGGCGGGCGTTTCGCCTCAGGTCCAGATGCCATCATGGAGGAGATAAATGCCTCCATCGGCTTCGACAAGAAGCTTTATGCCCAGGATATCCGCGGCTCAATCGCGCACGCCACCATGCTGGCGAAACAAGGCATTATTTCCGTCGAAGATAAAGACAAGATTGTCGAAGGTCTGAACACGATCCTGTCAGAAATCCAGGAAGGCCGCTTCGAGTTTTCCCGCAAGCTCGAAGACATTCACATGAATATCGAGGCGAGACTGGCAAACCTGATCGGCCCTGCTGCTGGACGCCTGCACACGGCCCGTTCGCGCAACGATCAAGTCGCGCTGGATTTCCGTCTCTGGGTGAAGGAAGAAATGGGCAAGACAGAAGCTGCCCTTACCGACCTGATCAACGCCCTATTGAACAAGGCGGAAGAACATGCCGATACCGTCATGCCGGGCTTTACGCACCTGCAGACGGCGCAGCCTGTTACATTCGGCCACCATTGCATGGCCTATGTGGAGATGTTCGGTCGTGACCGCGCGCGCGTTCGCCACGCCATCGACCACATGGACGAATCGCCGATTGGCGCCGCTGCTCTAGCGGGCACCGGCTTTGCTATCGACCGTCACATGACCGCAGAAGCGCTCGGCTTCCGCGGCCCGACCCGCAATTCCATCGACACGGTTTCCGACCGCGATTTTGCGCTGGAATTCCTGTCCGTTGCTTCCATCTGTGCCGTTCACCTCTCGCGCTTTGCGGAAGAAATCGTCATCTGGTCCACGCCGCAGTTCGGCTTCATCCGCCTTTCCGATGCCTTCTCCACCGGCTCCTCCATCATGCCACAAAAGAAGAACCCGGATGCCGCTGAACTCGTGCGCGCCAAAACGGGCCGCATCAATGGCTCGCTCGTCGCACTCCTCACCGTCATGAAGGGCCTGCCGCTCGCCTATTCCAAGGATATGCAGGAAGATAAGGAACAAGTGTTCGACGCAGCCGAAAACCTGGAACTGGCCATCGCCGCCATGGCAGGCATGGTGCGCGATATGACCGTTCGCGCCGACCGCATGCGCGCCGCTGCCGGTTCCGGCTTCTCGACGGCAACCGATTTGGCAGATTGGCTTGTGCGCGAGGCGGGCCTGCCCTTCCGCGATGCCCATCACGTAACTGGCCGCGCCGTGGCCATGGCAGAAGCAAAATCCTGCGATCTTTCCGATTTGAGCCTGGAAGACTTGCAATCCATCCATGCCTCGATCACCGACAAAGTATTCGATGTACTGTCCGTGGATGCCTCTGTCGCCAGCCGCACCAGCTTTGGTGGCACGGCACCCAGCGAAGTGCGCAAGCAGATTGCCTGGTGGCGCGGCCGCAATTGAGAACCGAAGAAGTGACTGCACAAGAGGCACGAACTTCGCTATGAACAGGCACGACCTGCTGTTTTTGAAGGATTAGGAATGGCTAACCTGCGAATGATCGCCCGCATTTCTGTCGCCGTTTGCATTGCCGGTCTGGTTGTGACCGGCTGCGGCCGCAAGGGCAACCTGGACAAGCCGAGTACGCCTGTTGAGCAGCAGAACCTGCGTAAAACCGGCAAGGAACAGGCGAAAGAGCCCGTTGCCGACAAGCCATTCCTTCTCGATCCGCTCCTTTAATTTTTCGGTTTTTCATCCGTGAACCATTTCCAGTATATCGACGGCGTCTTGCACGCTGAAAACGTGCCTATTCCTGAAATTGCAAAGGCGGTCGGAACGCCTTTCTATTGCTATTCCACGGCAACGCTGGAGCGTCACTACAAGGTGTTCTCGCAAGCCTTTGCCGATGTGGATGCCATGGTGTGCTACGCCATGAAGGCCAATTCCAACCAGGCTGTGCTGAAAACGCTGGGGCGCTTGGGTGCAGGTGTGGACGTGGTTTCGGGCGGTGAACTTCGCCGGGCGTTGGCAGCAGGCATACCCGCCAACCGCATCATGTTTTCGGGCGTTGGCAAGACGGCTGCGGAAATGGATCTGGCCCTCGACGCCGGCATCTACTGTTTCAACGTCGAATCCGAGCCCGAGCTTGAAGTTTTGAATGCCCGTGCCGTGAAAATGGGCCGCAAGGCGCATGTCTCCTTCCGCATCAATCCGGATGTCGATGCACGCACCCATGCGAAGATTTCGACCGGCAAGAAAGAAAACAAGTTCGGTATTTCCTATCAACGTGCGCGTGATGTGTATGCCCATGCGGCGACATTGGAAGGCATCGAAGTTACCGGTATCGATATGCATATCGGCAGCCAGATCATCGATTTGCAGCCATTCGAGGATGCATTCCGTCTGCTGCGGGAACTGGTTGAAACCTTGAGGCAGGATGGTCACCGCATCGAGCATGTCGATATTGGCGGCGGCCTTGGCATTCCTTATCGCGAAGATAACCAGCCGCCGCCGCTGCCAGATGCCTATGCCGACATCGTCAAGGCGCAGTTGAGAAGCCTCAATTGCAAGATCGTCACTGAACCGGGCCGCCTGATTGTCGGCAACGCCGGGATTCTGGTGACGGAAGTGATCTACGTAAAGGATGCCGGTGAGAAGCACTTCGTCATCGTCGATGGCGCGATGAACGATCTCATTCGCCCGACGCTCTACGAAGCCTATCACAGCGTCCGTCCCGTCCTTCTGGCGCCGACAGATGCGGAGCGCATCAAGGGCGATATCGTCGGCCCGGTGTGCGAAACGGGTGATTATCTGGCGCTTGACCGCGAAATGGCACGGCCTGAACCGGGCGACCTGCTGGCCGTGAGTTCCGCTGGTGCCTATGGCGCGGTACAATCCGGCACATACAACAGCAGGCTTCTCATCCCGGAAGTGCTGGTGAACGGTGACAAGTTCCATGTGGTGCGCCCACGCCGCACCTATGAGGAATTGATCAGTCTCGATAGCGTGCCTGCCTGGCTCTCCTGACGGTTTCGTTCACTTTTTGGAGAATAAGGGGGAAAGAGGCTGGAAAGCACTGGCATCCCCTCGTCTTCGCCACAAAGCTTGGTATCTTTGCTGTTACGTCGCGCAAGGTGTACATGCGCCTTGCGGTCAAGACGCCGGTTGACGCCGCCGCGAACAGGAGACGGACCGCATGAGCTTTCCGCGCAAAGGTGCCACAGATTTGGCCCCTGACTTGGTCCGCCGCATCGCCGCCAAGCGGTGGATGGCGCGCTTCGTTCTGTTTGCGGAACAGCTTCTGCCGCAGCTTCTTCTGCCCGCCTCTCTCATTGCCCTGTTCCTGGCCACTGCATGGTTTGGCCTGTTTCGCCACATGCCGGACCTTTTGCGCTGGGCCGTCGTCTTCCTCTTCCTGTTTGCTTTTTTAAGCTCCCTTCTTTCGCTTGCACGTCTGCGCTGGCCAGCGATTGCCGAGGCGGATCAGTTCCTCGAACGGCGCAATGGCTTGCGTCACCAGCCCTTGGCGGCGCAGGCGGATGAGCCAGCCTTCGATACGCCCTTCGCCAGAGCCCTTTGGAAAGAACACCAGACGCGAATGGCGGAACGGATTGCGCGGCTGGATGCTGGCCTGCCGCAGCCGGATATCGCTAAGCACGACCGCTTCGGTCTGCGTGCTCTTCCAGCCCTCCTCGTCGTGATTGCTTTTGCCTTCTCCTATTCCAACGGCGGCGGCTTCCTCAGCGATGTGGTGAGCCCGGCCAAACCGGCAGGCGAGGCCAACCCGGATCTGCGCATCGATGCCTGGGTCACCCCACCATCCTATACGGGCCGAGCACCGATCTTCTTGACCGGCGCGCAGGCAGGCGCGATGGACAAGGTTCAGATCCCGCAGTTCTCTCAGTTGACCGTTCGCGTTACGGGCGAAGGTTCGGAAAGCGTGAAGTTCCTTCCTGCCGAGGGCGGGCCTGAGCGCGTGGTTCCCTTGCAGGATGAACCCAACAAGCCGGAGACAGCGCAGGAGCAGCAGAAGCCAGCGGCACTCCCCTCCTCCACCGCGCCTCGCACCTATACCCTGAAAATTGCCGAAAGCGGCGATCTGGCCGTCAATGGCCAGCAATGGCTGTTCGATGTGATTGCGGACCGTGCGCCTGAAATCTCCTTCGACAAACAGCCGCGCCGCGCGGTGAACGGGGCCTTGGAAATCGCAGTGCTTGCCAAGGATGACTACGGGATTACCAAGGCTGAGGCCCTGATCGAACCCGTCGATCCGCCTGCCGTGGATGCCAAACCCTTGTTTCCGCCACCGGAGTTCCGGCTGAATCTTCCGCGTCGCGGCACGGAAAAGGAAGTGCGCGGCACGACCAGCCGCGATCTGACAGAGCACCCGCTGGCGGGAAAACGCGTGCGTATTACGCTCGTCGCAACCGACGGCGCAGGTCAGGAAGGCCGCAGTGCGCCCGTCGAAATGACGCTTCCGGCCCGTCGCTTCAATGATCCGCTGGCAGCCGCCGTGGCTGAACAAAGGCAGGTCTTCGCGCTTGATACACGCCAGATCAAGCGCTCAATCGCACTCAATCAGGCATTGGAGCTTCGCCCGGAAGAGACTATCCCCAACCTCAGCCATTATCTGTTGATCCGCTCCGCACTTGGCCGCATGAAGCAGGCGAGAACTGAAGAGCAGTTCAAGGATACAGCGTCCTATCTCTGGGAAATCGCTCTTGGTATTGAGGATGGAGACCTGTCACAGGCGCAAAAGCGTCTGCGGGATGCACAGCAAGCTTTGTCTGATGCACTGGAGAACAACGCTTCCGAAGAGGAAATTGCCAAGCTGATGCAGGAATTGCGCCAGGCCATGCAGAACCTCATGAGCGAGATGGCACAGCGCATGCAGAACATGCCGCAGTCTCAGCAAAGTATGCAGGCGCAGAATGTTATTCGCCAACGCGACCTGCAAAACATGATGGACCAGATCGAGAACCTGGCACGCTCCGGCAACCGCGATGCTGCCCAACAGATGCTGTCCGAACTACAACGCATGATGAACAACCTTCAGGCAGGGCGTATGCAGCGCCCTCAACAGGGCCAGCAACAAAATAGCCCGATGCGTGACCAGATCGACAAGCTGGGCGAGATCATGCAGGAGCAACAGCGCCTGATGGATCAAACCCATCGGTTGAACGAAGCCCTGCGCGACCGCATGCAACGCGGCACGGACCAGCCCTATGATCAAGGCCAGAACCAGCAGCAGGGTGAACAGCAGCAAGGCCAGCAGCAGCAGGGCCAGCAGCAACAGCAAGGTCAAAACGGGCAGCAATCGCTGAACCAGATGACTGAGCAGCAATTGCGCGATGCTCTGAAACAATTGCAGGCACAGCAGCAGGGCTTGGGCCAGAAACTGGAACAGTTGCAAAAGGGCTTGAAAGACCTCGGCATGGACCCAGGCAAAAGCTTTGGGGAAGCTCAGAAGGAAATGGGCAATGCCGGCAAAGCGCTTGGTCAAGGTCAGGGAGATCAGGCCGTCGAGGGACAAGGCAATGCCCTCAACGCCCTTCGTCAAGGCGCGCAAAACATGATGCAGCAGATGATGCAGGCCATGCGCGGGCAGCAGGGCCCAGGTCAGGAACAGGGGGAAGGCATGGCCGGACAAGGCAACCAGACCCGTCGCGATCCATTGGGCCGTGAGACCGGCAACGCCGATGGCCTGCCGGATTCGCGATTGAAGATACCGAACGAGATCGATGCGCAGGCGGCTCGGCGCATTCTGGATGCAATCCGCGAGAAACTGAACGATTCCATCCAAGGCACGATGGGCAGCCCGCTTCTTAACGATATGGAGCGCCGATATCTCGAGCGCCTGCTCGAAACTCGCTGAATTGTTTCCCGCAAAAAGCAAAAGCCCCGGATGATGCGGCAACATCATCCGGGGCTTTTTATTGTGCGTTGATCGATCAGGCGGCTTTTGGTGCGCTGGCCAGAGCCTGCGCCACCGCGCGGCGGATATCCGGCAGCGCGAAAGGCTTGTCCACCACATCGATAATTTTCGCCATCAGATCGTCAGCGCGCTCGCGCTGCTCGGCATAACCGGTCATCAGAAGGATCTTGAGGTGTGGAAACTGGTCGGCTGCCTTGTGCGCCAGCTCAATGCCATCCATCACCGGCATACGAATATCCGATAGAAGAAGATCGTATTCGGCCTCTTCCAGAAGCTGAAGACCCTCGGCACCATCAGCCGCTTCCTGCGTCTCATGCCCATCCAGCCGAAGCGCCCGTGCCACAAAGGAACGTAGCGAATCTTCATCTTCGGTGATCAGGATCTTGGCCATTGCTGTTGGTCTCCCGTGCATCAATTCGAGACCCAGATGACCTGTATTTCCTTTTCGAGGAGTAAATAAAAACATGAACGGGGCGCATATGGTTAACGCCCCGTGACTTTCTCACTGCAGCCTGGGCTGGGCTCGATCAGTCCGCGTCGCCCGTCACGACGCCAACAAATGGCAATTCGCGGAAGGCATAGGCCACATCCATGCCGTAGCCGACAACGAAATCGTCAGGGCATTCAAAGCCCACATAATCCGCTTCAAGTTCTTCCTGGCGCTTCACGCTCTTGTCGAGGAGAACAGCGATGGTTACGTTGCGTGCACCGCGTTCGAACAAAAGCTCCTTTGCAAAACGCAACGTGCGACCGGATTCCAGAATGTCGTCGATGAGAAGAACATCGCGATCCTTCACGTCGGAATCAATGTCCTTCACAATGCGCACACCTTGAGAGACAGTACCTGCACCGTAGCTGGAGAGAGTAATGAACTCCACTTCCGGCGCCAGACCCGTATCATGCAGCGCACGCAGCAAATCTGCCGCGAAGATGAAGGAGCCCTTCAGAATCGCAATGACCAGCAAATCCTTGGTTGGACCGGCAGCAATTTCCTGTGCCAAAACATGGTTGCGCTCGGCAATCTGCTCTGCGGTGAAAAGCGGCTCAATCACTTTGCCGCGAACGATGGGCATCAGCGTCTCCTGGGACTTGCTTGTGCTCTGATAAAGGCGGGCTAACGAAATAGCGGGGCCTTCAAAACGAAAATCGGAGCATACTTGACCTTCGCCAATCCTGCTCCGTTCTACTCGCACTACCACAATCAGGATGTTGTGGCACCCGTTTCCGTGAAGGAAAGCCGCAATTGTGGGCGTTTTCCACCAGGATGGGGAACTCGCGCGACGAAACCGCGGCTTTGATCCTGCCCAATTTGCGTGACAGGCGGATCAATGATCGTGCTAAAAACGATACGGTCATCGACGAGAAGCTCGGCGCGGATCGGGCTTACCTTCTGCGCAACGCCGGTTCTATTTTCAACAATGCCATTGATTTGGAGCACCGGCATGCCGCCCGCTTCCTGCGGAGCCAGTGTTACATGCGTAATATCCAATGTCTTGGGCGGCGCTTCATCGTTCGAGCGGATGAGGGAGAAGCCCCCTGAAAATCCGAAGACCATGACGAAAACGAAGGCCACGATGGCCGAAAAGAAATCGGCAGACATACGCATCAAGGAGGCTTCGAACCTCTCGACAAGGCCATGTTTAGGGATCTTGCCCGTCACGGGTGCCCTGGTTGGCCTCGGGGGCTGCTTGATCCGGTTGTCGTTCTCGAAACGTTGTGGTGCGCGGGAGGTCGGATCAATGGGAAGCGTCACGAAATGGGCATCTTCCACGGGCGTTTGCGAAAGACTGCGACGGGAGGGACGTGATCCCATGGCGTCCGGCGGCAGGATGTCGTAACCGGCATCAGGCTTGGTGCGCCGCTGGCGAAATGCGTTCATGGCTCTCTCCCCGCCCTTCTTCACCGGATCGGCAAATCGGGGGCATTGAAACGAATCCCGCTCAGTCGTAAATTTATATGGTTAATGTTTTGCAAACACTGCATGGAACACAGGCATTCGCGGCGCGGATTCAGTTTCCGTCAACTCTTGCCGTTTACGAACACCTACCGAACCAAGATCCACTGAACTGGATGACGCATTGATTCATTTTGAAAATGTCGGCCTGCGTTATGGCATGGGGCCTGAAATCCTGAGGGACCTGACCTTCGATATTCCCAGCCGCTCCTTTCAGTTCCTCACCGGCCCGTCGGGCGCAGGCAAGACTACGCTTTTGCGCCTTCTCTTCATGTCGTTGCAGCCAACCCGTGGCCTGATCCGCATGTTCGACCGGGATATTTCGCAGATCCCACGCGGCGAACTGCCCATGCTTCGTCGCCGTGTCGGCATTGTCTTCCAGGATTTCCGCCTGCTGGAACATTTGACGACCTATGAGAATGTTGCCCTTCCCTTGCGGGTGCGCGGCAAGGAGGAATCATCCTATCGCAACGATGTGATCGAGCTTTTGAAATGGGTGGGCCTCGGCGAACGGATCAATGTGTTACCTCCCGTACTTTCGGGCGGTGAGAAGCAGCGCGCAGCCATCGCTCGCGCGCTCATGGACAGGCCGGAAATTTTGCTGGCGGATGAGCCGACCGGAAACGTGGACCCGCCAATGGCGAAACGATTGCTGAACCTATTCATGGAACTCAACCGGCTGGGAACGGCTGTCGTAATCGCGACCCATGATCTGGCATTGATGGATCAGGTGGATGCGAGGCGAATGATTTTGACCGAAGGGCGGCTTGATATCTATGAGTGAGATCAAGCGTTCCACCCGCAAATCCCTGACAAAATCCACGCCTCCCAAACAGCCGGTGGAGGCAAAGACGGGCGAG
This sequence comes from Affinirhizobium capsici, assembly GCF_977018625.1. Lineage (NCBI taxonomy): Bacteria > Pseudomonadati > Pseudomonadota > Alphaproteobacteria > Hyphomicrobiales > Rhizobiaceae > Affinirhizobium > Affinirhizobium capsici. The sequence goes on from NZ_CDRNXD010000007.1 coordinate 54,832, forward strand.
CCGCGCCGCACGGAAATGCGCGTGCGGCCAACAGGGCCTATCCTGCCTCCATCCAATATTCAGGGCAATGCCTTGATGGTTGTCATTGCCATCATGTCATTTCTCGCCTGCCTCACGCTTGGCGCAGTCAGCATGGTGCGCGCCACGGCATCCAGCTGGGAAAGCCAGATTTCCCGCGAGGTAACCATTCAGGTCAAGCCGCAGGATGGCTTGGATATGGATGCCACTTTGCGCAAGGCGCGTGATCTGGCTCTAACCTTCGTTGGCACCAAGCAGGGCACCATCATGGATGATGCGGCGACAGCACGCTTGCTGGAACCTTGGCTGGGTGCAGGGCTGGACCTGAAAGAACTTCCCGTCCCCCGATTGGTGATCATCACTATTGATGAAAGCAATCCGCCTGATTTTACGGCCATGCGTGAACTGCTCCGCTCCGAAGTGCCGCAAGCTATTCTGGATGATCACCGCACTTGGGTGGATCGGCTTGTTTCCATGGCGCACACCACGGTCCTGATCGGCATGAGTATTCTCATCCTGGTGTTCACCGCCATGATTCTGACTGTGATCTTCGCTACGCGCGGTGCGCTTTCCGGTAACCGTCATATTGTGGAAGTGCTTCACTTCGTTGGTGCAGAAAGCGGTTTCGTCGCCACCGAGTTTCAAAAGCACTTCCTGAAAATCAGCTTGAAGGGATCAGCGACAGGGGGCGCCCTGGCCGCTTTGCTGTTCGCCTCCGCCAGCCTTTGGCAAAGCAATTCGCTGGCCACGCCGCAAAGCGATCAGGCCACGGCCCTTTTTGGGACTTTCACCATAGGTTTCGGAGGCTATCTCGGTATCCTGGCCACCATGATTGTAATTGCGCTGCTGACAACCCTGACCGCTCGCTTCACCGTGATGCGGACCATTGATGAAATCGACCTTATCCGCTCCGACCCGGCGCGGTCGGATGGTGTGCCCAGTTCCTGATAGGGAGAGGTCTGTTCACTGCTCCCAAGTCAGGCTATGGACATATGAAGAGAATCGCACTCCACATCAAAGAGTGACGATGGAACGGTGGAAGCAATTTCAACATTCTCCAGACGTTGTAATGCGGATAGTGGCAGATGATATCGCTTCAGCCGACACAAAAGGGGTGGTTTCGCCGCAAGGGCCCCTTGCGGCGCGCGCTTCGCTACATCGGCGTGTCGCTTATCCTTCTGATGGCTCTGCTGTTCGGCGGTTTCCTCTGGTTTGCCGATGCCGTTACCTCCTTGAAAGCGCCCGATGGCGTAAAAGCAGATGCCATTGTTGTATTGACCGGCGGTTATCAGCGCATAGATCAGGCAATCGGCCTTCTGCGGGATGGCGCGGGCCAAAGACTTTTGATTTCTGGCGCACATCCTTCCGCCTCGCCCGGCTCCATTCGCCGGGCAACGCAGGCATCTCCTGATCTTTTCAGATGCTGCGTTGATATTGGCTACGAGGCAATCGATACAATCGGCAATGCCAACGAGATCACGCGCTGGATCAGCGACCACAATTACAAGACCGTTCTCGTCGTCACCAACAATTACCATATGCCGCGAAGCCTGCTGGAACTGCGGCGTCGCGACCACCGAACCGACTTCATACCCTACCCTGTCATCAACTCCGATCTGTCGAGAAAAGCCTGGTTCATAGAGCCGGATGTATTACGGCTGATGCTTGCTGAATATGCGAAGATGGCGGCTGCCAGCCTGAGGGCCGTCATCGGCTACAGTCAGGGAGATGGATTGAGATCTGAAGAGCAGATTGAAAGCGAAAGCACGCATCCAAAACGCTGAACGGCTTTCGCTAGTCCATGCGATGGTGTAGGGACCGGAAATCCCGCCTTTTCGGATTGGTCCTGATGCTGGCTCTACGCTCGACTCTTTTCAATGTTGCCTTTTACGCCAACCTGATCCTTCGCATGATCGTGTTGACGCCCTATTATTTCCTGGTGCCACGCAAAAAGGCCTACTCCGTGCCGAGAGCTTGGGCGCGATCGAACCATTGGCTGATGGAAAAGATTGTCGGCACCACCTTTGAGATTGAGGGACTGGAAAACATCCCGAAAACCGGCTGTATCTTCGCGCCAAAACACCAGTCATTCTGGGACACTTACGCCCTGCTGCCGTGGATGGAAGACCCGGTCTATATTCTCAAGCGCGAACTGACCTGGATTCCCCTCTTCGGCTGGTACATCAAGAAGCAACGCATGATCCCCGTGGATCGCGGTGCGCGTGGCAGGGTCATGGTCGATGTCATGAAGCGCACCAAGGCCGAGATGGAAAATGGCCGCCAGTTGATCATCTATCCCGAAGGCACGCGCCGCCAACCGGGCGATGAGCCGCATTATCGCTATGGTATTGCACGCATCTACCGCGACGTTCAGGTGCCCGTCGTTCCCATTGCCATGCATCCCGGCCTCTTCTGGCCGCGCCGTAGCACGATGCGCTATCCCGGCCATTTCAAGGTCAAAATTCTTCCCGCCATCCAGCCGGGCATGGACCCGGATGCCTTTTACGAGCACCTGATCGAGGTTCTGGAAAAAGCAAGCGACGAGCTTTTGCTCGAGGCGGCGGCGACAAATCCAGATCTGCCATTGCCTCCCACGGCCCAGAAAAGGATCGCTGAACTCAAGCAGGTTGAGCGGCAGGCTTAATTTCCTGAGCTCACTTTTGCAGCAACGCTTTCCAGCCAGAGATCACGAATACCGAGTTCGCGCAGATGCGCGACCGTATTCACCACGTATCCATCGTTGGGGCCGGATTGGCCCACAGCGGTGCGTACGATGGCTGCAGCCTCATCGGTGTCCAAAGCACCAGCATATTGCTCATGCGCGCGATCCACGACATAGCCTGTCGCCTTGACCTGACGTCCATTTTCCAACAGCAGCGAAAGTTGACGTTCAAGATAAACGTTCGTCGGAAGCTCTCTCTCCCGAAGATAGTCCAACACGCGCGGCCAGTCATCGCTGCTGACGCGGAAAGCCACCCCACGGCAGGAACCGCCGCGATCCAGCCCTAAAACCAGCCCCGGACTTTCTGGTGTACCGCGATGAACGACAGAGCGGATACACAACGAGCGGCGATATCCGAATGTCTTGGCCGCCATTCGCTCTTGAAACGCAAAGCCCGGGTTCCACATCAGGGAGCCGTAGCCAAAGACCCAAAATTCGTCCATATCGCACGCCAAATCATACATAAAACCGCAAAGCACCATTGGAGATCATCATGGCAGCGTCAAGCCGAAGTGGCGTGAGTTCAAAGGTTTGGGCCCTCGCCGCCGGCATCGTCCTCGTCATCGGTCTCTATACCGCTGGCTGGTTCTATGCAGCCTCCGTCCTGAAAGAAAAAACACTTGCGCTTCTGGGAGCGCAAAAACAGCACGGCGTGACCGCCGAATGCCATGATGCGGAATATCGGGGCTACCCCTTCCGCATCGGCCTATTCTGCTCAAAAGTCACCATTGATGACAGCGCCAATGGCGTTTCTGCAAGCTTCGGCGCCTTGCGCTCCGCGGCACCGGTTTACCAGCCCAGCCACATTGTTTGGGAACTGGATGGACCGGCCGAAACCCGCACAAGCACTGGCATCACGGCATCCTCTACCTGGAACGCCTTGCAATCCAGCCTCGTCACCAGCCTACGTTCTTTAGATCGCAGTTCCACGGTGATTGAGGGCCTCTCAACCAGCATCATCTCTTCTCAGACCAATCAGGCCTTCGATGTGAAGATCGGCCATACCGAGGCTCACCTTCGCCAGAACGGTAACGATCTCGATGCCGCCCTGACCTTGAAGGATACGGATATTGTTCAGAAGGGCGTGCCGCAGTTGATGCCGCGCTTCACAGCAACAGGCGATGTAACCCTTGCGGGAAAGGCAGCCCTTCTCGCCGGTCAGGATACAGGCCGCGGCCTTTACGGCTCCGAAGGTGAGATGCGCAAGCTAGCGCTCGACCTCGGCAATGGCCAAGTCGTCAACTTGACTGGACCCTTCTCAATTGATGATGAGGGCCGCATTTCCGGCAAGCTGCGCATCGAGGTGGAGAAAATTGGCGCTTGGCGCGACCAGTTGAAGAATTCCATGCCGCAACTGGCAAAGAGCATCGATACGGGTTCAAAAATGCTCTTTGCCCTCACCGGCGGCGGTGATCGTGCGACGCTGGATCTCACCATCAATCGCGGCAAGATCCTGATCGGCGGCTTCATTGCCGTTGGCGAAATTCCGCCGATCTGATCGAAAGGATTACTTGTCGAGCGCGTGACGACCGAAGTCAGGCGCATCGACATCTTGGCCCGCCTGCACAATCGAGCGGCGAATTGTGCGCGTGCGGGCAAATAGCTCGAATAATTTGTCGCCTTCGCCCCAGCGAATTGCACGCTGAAGATAGGCCAGATCTTCCGAAAAACGCGCCAGCATTTCCAGGATGGCATCCTTGTTGTGCAGGCACACATCCCGCCACATGGTGGGATCGGATGCCGCCAGACGGGTGAAATCGCGGAAGCCTGAAGCCGAATATTTGATCACTTCCGATTCCGTCACCGTCTCCAAGTCATCCGCCGTGCCAACGATGTTATAGGCGATGATGTGCGGCAGATGTGAAACGATGGCCAGCACCTTATCGTGATGCTGCGGGTCCATCTCATCGATCTTGGAACCGAGTGCGGTCCAGAAATCGCGCAACTTGCCAAGCGCTGTCTCGTCCGTTTCCGGCAGCGGCGTGAAAATGCACCACCGCCCACGGAAAAGCCCAGCAAAACCCGCATCCGGGCCAGATTTCTCCGTTCCCGCTAGCGGATGCCCGGGAATAAAGTGAACGCCCGCAGGCACATGCGGTGCCATTTGCGCAATGACCGAGGCCTTGGTGGAGCCAACATCGGTGAGGATCGCGCCGGGCTTCAGGTTGGGCGCGATTTGCTCCGCCACCGTGCCGGATGAACCAACCGGAACCGAGACGATGATGAGGTCGGCATCACGCACCGCCTCAGCGGCAGACACTGTGTATCGGTCTCCCAGCCCCAGTTCTTCCGCACGTTTCAGCGTTGCCTCACTGCGGGTGGAAATCACCAACTCGCCAGCCAGACCCAAGGCCTTGATGTCACGCGCGATGGATGAGCCAATCAAACCAATGCCGATCAGCGTGATGCGGTTAAACAGGATCGTGGTCATGCCTTGCCCATAAATTCCCGCAGAGCGGCTATCACACCAAGGTTCGCCTCTTGCGAACCGACGGTCATGCGAAGGGCATTGGGAAAGCCGTAGCCCTTTACCGCCCGCAAGATATAGCCACGGCTGGTGAGGAAATCATCGGCTTCGGGCGCACGCTTGCCTTCCGCATCCGGGAAGTGGATCAGCACGAAATTGGTGACAGAGGGCGTTACCTTAAGACCAAGTGCCTCGAAAGCCTCGGTCAGCTTCACCCGCCATTCGCTGTTATGCTCCACGGCCTTGGCAATGAAAGCCTGATCCCGAATGGCAGCACTACCCGCAGCGATCGCTGGCGCGTTGAGGTTAAAGGGGCCACGAACGCGGTTCAGGGCGTCCAGAATATCCGCCGGGCCATACATCCAGCCAATGCGAAGTGCCGCAAGCCCGTAAGCCTTCGAGAAGGTGCGGGACATCACAACGTTATGGCTGGAAGAGACCAATTCAATCCCGGCCTCAAAATCATGCGAGCGCACATATTCGGCATAGGCCGCATCCAGAACGAGGATCACATTCTTGGGCAAACCGGCATGCAGACGGCGAATTTCGGAGGCAGGCACATAGGTGCCGGTCGGATTGCCCGGATTGGCAATGAAAACAAGCTTTGTCTTGTCGGTCACAGCCGCCAGGATGGCATCCACATCGACGCGGCAATCCTTTTCCTTCACCGTCACGGGCGTCGCACCGGCACCCATGATCTGGATCTTGTAAACGAGGAAGCCGTGTTCCGTGATGATGGCTTCATCACCAGCGCCAAGATAGACGTGGCAGATCAGGCCCAAAAGCTCATCCGAGCCATTGCCGCAGATCAGGTTTGCGGGATTAAGACCATGGGTCTCCGCAATCGCCGTGCGCAATTGCATAGCCTGACCGTCAGGATAGATTTCCAGATGACCGGCGCATTGGCGGAAAGCATCCAGTGCCTTCGGGCTTGCACCAAGCGGCGTCTCGTTGGAAGAAAGCTTGAAGACACGGGCAACACCCGGCGCATGTTCCTTGCCCGGCACATAAGCTGCGATATCCATAATTCCGGGGCGGGGAACGGGCTTCAGCATGGCAGTATCCATAGGGCAAGAACCTTCGAACGATTGACCCATCGGCCATAATCCCGTCAGCCGCTTTTGTCGAGGGCAGAAGCCTTCAACTGCGGCTTCGTGTCGTCGGAACACCTTGTGCGCCAAGCACCGGAACAAAGACGCGCCGCGAGGCCCGCGCAGCAACCGGAAGCCCTTGATAAAGCCGCTTCTGCGCTTCCAAGATCAGCACGCCGGAAAAAGCGGGCCATAGCCTTCTGCCAATGCGCTCGAAACCATGCCGCAATTTCAGCATGGCCCGCACCTTGGACGGCGGGAAAAACAGGGCTTCGGCGCTGGCCGCTGGCGTGAAGTTGGTTTCCCGCAGCAGATTGGTCAATTGCCGCCGCGAATAGGGCCGACCGGAGCCGAAGGGCGTATGCTCCATGCGCGCCCACACGCCCTTGCGGTTCGGCACGACAATCACCAGACGCCCACCGGGCGCCAGCACCCGCCATAACTCCTTCAATGTTTCGCGAGGATTTTCCGCAAACTCCAGCGAATGCACCATCAGAACGCGATCTATGGAGGAATCCGGCAGCGGCAGTTCCTCGTCGAACACAAGGGCAGTGGTGGATTTCTCGCCCACCGGCCAGTTCACTGCTCCCTGCCCGGCAGGCATGAAGGCGAAGGTTCGCTCCGTATCCGCACGGAAGCGATCCAGATAAGGGACCGCATAGCCCAGGCCCACCAGCCGCTCATCCGGCAGACGCTCCCAGAGCGAACTCAAGGCCATGGCAATGGAGTGCTCGGCAAAATGCCCAAGCGGTGAGTGATAGAATTCGCGCAGGTCAACGATATCGGCGTGCATGACTACAAGCTAGGTTGGACTTCATGCGGTAGCAACCTACATTGTGCGTCAAAATGACAGAAGGACAGGTTGGGCGAATGAAACCTCTCGAAATCGAAGTCTTTATGTGCCGCAGCGATAATTATGGCGTACTGGTACACGACCCGGAAAGTGGGCTGACAGCCTCAATCGATGCTCCTGAAGAAGCCCCTATTCTGGAAGCCGCAAATCGACGTGGTTGGAAGATCACGCATATCTTCACAACCCACCACCACACAGACCATGTGGAAGCCAATCTTGCGCTGAAAGAAAAGTTTGGCTGCGAAATCATTGGTCCTGTGAATGAGGCAGTCGCCATCCCCGGCCTTGATCGTACAGTTGCCGATGGCGACGAATTTCTGTTTGGCGAACATCCCGTTCGCGTATTTGAGACCCCTGGCCATACGGCAGGCCACATCTGCTTCCATTTCGCGGAAGACAAGATCCTGTTTTCTGCCGATACGTTGTTTGCCTTGGGCTGCGGGCGCCTGTTTGAGCGGTCGGCGGCGGATATGTGGCACTCATTCCAGAAGCTGGCCGTGCTGCCGGATGAGACGGCCATCTACTTTGGCCATGAATATACGCAGTCCAACGCTCGCTTTGCGCTCAGTGTCGATGCTGGCAATGAGGTGCTGCAACGTCGCGCAAAACAAATCGACGAGCTTCGTGCCGAGGGCCGCTTCACTATCCCGACGATGATGGGACTGGAGAAGGAAACCAACCCTTTCCTGCGCGTAGCAGACCCAGATATCCGCCGCCATCTGGTGATGGAAGGCGCATCCAATGAGGATGTGTTTGGCGAGCTGCGCAAGCGCAAGGATAACTTCAAGTGACCGCGGAAGAGATTATCGCCAAGCTGAATTTGCAGCGCCACCCGGAAGGCGGGTGGTATGTCGAAACGTTTCGCGACAAGGCAGGCGGAGGACGCGGCCATTCAACTGCCATTTATTACCTGCTTGAACAGGGCGAAAGATCGCATTGGCATCGCGTGAAGGATGCGGTCGAGGTCTGGCATTTCTATGCGGGAACCCCACTCAAACTGCGCCTTGCGAAAGACGGCGAGGCCGCTCGGGACATCATCCTCGGAACAGATCTTGCAAAAGGTGAGCGACCGCAGGTGATCGTAGAGGCCAATGAGTGGCAATCGGCAGAACCGCTGGGCGCCTTTACCCTTGTCGGCTGCACGGTTTCTCCCGGCTTCCAATTCTCGTCCTTCGAAATGGCTGAACCCGGCTGGGAGCCCGGACGGTAATCAGCGAGACGGCTTGCGCCGGATCATATCTTTGGCGGCGAGCGCCGCACCGCCCGTGATCAACAGGCAGGCAAGGCCGATCCTGAGGCTCGGCTCGGCAAAACCAAACAGAACCAGGATCAAGGTCGAGAGCAAAGGCGCGGCATAGCTTGCCGCACCAAGGATCTGGATATCGCCGTTCTTCACGCCGTAATCCCAGGCATAGAATGCCGCACCGACGGGCAGCAGCCCAAGGCCGATCACCGCCGCCCATTCGCTTGCCCCTTCAGGCCAGATAGTCACCTCCAGTGCCAGATGGCAGATCAGCGAAAGAAGCGAGGTCCCAAGGCAAAAGCCGGTGACGACATCCGTAGACACCGCATCGAACCGGCGGGTCAGCAGTGAATAGCCCGACCAGGTGAAGGCACAGGCGAGTGCCGCCCCATACCCCACCAGATAAGATTGATCGAAATTCAAGCCCGCACGGGAAATGATGGCAAAGGTTCCGCAAAGGCCCGCCAGCGCGCCAGCAATGTGGAACCAGCGAAGACGTTCACCGGGCAGAAGTGCTGAACCGACAACAATCAAAAGCGGCCAAAGATAAGCAATCAGCCCCGCCTCGACCGCCGGCGCGTTTCGAAGTGCTGTGAAATAGAGAAAGTGATAGCCGAAGAGACCGCCGATGCCGATGATCCAAACCTTCGGCGGCTGGCGCAACAGGCGAAGTCGTTCCGGGCGCAATGCCAGCAGAATAAGGCCGGGAAGACTGCCAATTGCGAAGGTTACAGCGGAAAGCTGAAAGGGCGGCATCTTGCCGGAGGCCGCTGTCATCAGCGCAAGCAAAGACCACATCAAAATGGCTGTGAAGCCAATCAGCGTTCCCCGAACTTTCACGTTTGCTTTCCCCTCAGCCACCATACTTGACAGCGGTGACATACACGTCGCCAACCCGGGTGGGAATACGGGCATAGACAGGAGCGTAGACATTGGCGCCTTCCGCCTTGGCGAACCAGACTTCCATGCGCTGTTTTTTCAGAAATTCAATGTCACTACGCCCCTTCTTGTAGCCGGATTTCGGCTCGTAGCGAACCTCGCAAACAATCGTATCACCCTTGAAGCCATCCGTGGAGAAAGGCTTGCTGCCCTTGGCCGACAGCACCAGATCAAGCCGCGACTCGCCATCATAGATCGGCAGGCGCGTTGGGCAGACCTGCGATCCTTCGGGGAAAATCAGGCCCGATAACGGGTCCATCACTGAGCGCAGATCACCCGGCGACACCGGCACCCAGCTTGCCGGTCTCGTTCCCGGCTCTGGTTTGATCGTGGTTGAAACCACGCTGCCGCCGCGATAGCTCACATCATAGACGCGGGTTTTCTTGCCCTGCGTATACACCAGCGAATAGCTGTTGGTTTGCAGGCGCTTGCCCGAGACCGCGCCAGAGACCTTGGTATCGGCAGACACGCGCGTGAAGAGATTGACAAGGCCGGAGGACTTGAAGGAGCCGGCAATCGTGTAGCTTCCGCCGTTGAATTCGCTAGCGAAAGAGGCTCGCGCGATAGGCAAAAGGCCAAGCGAAATATCGTATTCACTGACATGGCGAATACTGGCCGGGATGGCCGGAGTAACGGCAAGCCCGAGTGCGATGGGGGTGGCGGCAAGAAGCAAGCGGCTTCTCTTGAGCATGGCGTTATCCTGTTGGATGAAGGTTTCCGGTACTTTATAACGAGCGCACTGTGGCAACAAAATAGCGGCGGCGCCTCCCATAGCAGTGGTTTTTCGAGTCTTTCAGCCATGTTTGGCTTGACGCGGGCTGTCCCACTGACTATAGAACCGCAACTTTCCAATCAGGACCAGTTGGATCGGCAGGCCGGACTTTGTCCGAAACCCCATTCGATTGCAGAGAAGAACAAAGGTGTACCCATGTCCCGTGTTTGCGAATTGACCGGTAAGGGCGTCCAGTCGGGCAACAATGTCAGCCACGCCAACAACAAGACGAAGCGTCGGTTCCTCCCGAACCTGTGCCACGTTACGCTGATTTCCGATGCTCTCGGCCAGCGTTACCGTCTGCGCGTTTCCGCGCATGCCCTGCGCTCTGTTGAGCACCGTGGCGGCCTTGATGCTTTCCTTCTGAAGGCCAGCGAAGGCGAACTCTCCATGCGCGCTCGTCTGCTGCGCCGCCAGATCGTGAAGAAGACGGCTGAAGCCGCTTAATCTTTACGTCGCATTCGGAATTCTGATAAGGCTTGGCGGATAAAACCGTTCAAGCCTTTTCTATTGGTTATCCTCTAGCTGGTGGCATCACCCAGGGTAAAAAAATGCAGTACCTTCGCGCGACCTTTATTTACATTTCGCTGATGACGCTGGTTGTCGTTTCGTCGAACTTCCTCGTGCAGTTCCCGATTCCGGGCACTTTGTTCGGCATCAACCTGAGTGACCTGCTAACCTGGGGTGCCTTCACCTATCCGGCAGCGTTCCTGGTGACCGATCTCACGAACCGCCAGTTTGGCCCGCATATTGCGCGGCGCGTGGTGTTTGCGGGCTTCGTCGTCGGCGTTACACTCTCGATCTTTACATCGCTGCCCCGCATTGCCATGGCATCCGGCACGGCCTTTCTGGTTGGGCAGCTGTTGGATATATCGGTGTTCAACAGGCTCCGCCGTCAAACTTGGTGGCAGGCACCTTTGGCTGGCTCCATGTTGGGCTCGGCGCTGGATACGCTGCTGTTCTTCTCGCTTTCCTTCGCGCCTGCCTTTGCCTTCCTTGGCGGCAATGATGATTTTGCCATAGGCTCCGCACCCATTCTCGGTATCTTCGCAACAGAAGCACCACGCTGGATTTCCTGGGCCGTGGGCGATTTCGCGGTCAAATTGATCGTGGGCCTCGTGATGCTTCTGCCATACGGCGCGCTGATGAGCATTCTGAAGCCCATGCCACCCGCCAAGACGGCGTGAGCCATCAATCCACCACGCCTATAACGGGGTGAGCCAGAACCTGGCTCACCAATTCTACCACTGGCACAGCGCTGTCGAGCCGAAGAATAGGTGTTTGCTGTTTGGCAAGCCATGCCTCATGCAGGGCGCGGCTTCTCTGTTCAGGTCCGGCAGTGTCATAGGCGGCCGCCCAAGCCAGAAATTCCGCACTGATCTCAACCATGTCGCCGCCGGGCAGAATGCGCGCGCCATAGCGCTTGGCCTCCCTCTGCCGGATTCTTTCCATGCGGATGTCAGGATCGAGTGTGAGGAATACGATCAAATCGTAGTGCGACTCAAGAAACTCGCCCCACTTCATGGCTGAACCGGAAAGAACCCAGCTGTCGTCGGGCTTCGCCTTCCTTTTAAGCAGTGCAATACGCTCCGCCACCTCCCGCCTCTCCTGAAAAGGGGGATCGGTCGGCTTCCAGAAGAAGTGATCACTATCGAAGTGCGGAATATGCAGCTTGCGGCTCAGGGCCTCGCCGAGGGTGGTCGTGCCAGATCCACTTGCGCCGGTGATATGAATTCGCATCTGTCCCTCAATCAGTTTGCCGGAACTTCAGCTTCACACGCAGTTCCCCGAGTCGAAAGTTTACTCGCTCTTATGCGCATCCACGGAAAAAATCCCTCACATCTTGCAGTGGATGCCACAACCAATGCGACGTAACGTGGTTGTGGGACCGGCTTGAACGGGTCTGTCCTGGGGCCTAGAAAACCCCTCACGTGACGGCTGGCATCCACCGCATGAGATGCCCCCTCGGCCATTCTAGAGTGGCTGAGTGCTTGTGATTGCCCTATAAGGCTCTCCTACCCTCTATGGCTGGGGAGGCCCCGACGCATGTTCAAGGTGCTTGCACCTAAAGGTCGGGGCGGTCGTTTACGTGCGATTTTTCTACTCCCCGGCCGCCAGGGGCCTTATCCAAGCAACTGGCCTTTGGCGCGCCAAACCCGTTCTTGAGTGTCGCATTCCGTAGTGATGGGCAGCGCCGGTTTCGGCTGTTGCGCATTCCCGTGCCGAATGCACTGACCGGGAGCCATAAGGGTCATGGATGACTACAATTTTCTTGCCGATCTGCTCGCGACCTTCCGTGCCTCACCGGATGCCATCAAGGCGCTTTTGGTGCTGGTGCCACCAGCATTTGCTCTCGCTGCCATCAAAATCCTTGTCGCCAGCAAGGATCGAAAGCACACCCTGCAGGGTATAGCGTCCGGCTATTTCAACGCGGAAAATTCCCGAACACGAAGCAAAGATTTGCGGGAGCTGGAAAAAGAACTCATGCCGCTATTCGATCAGCCGAAACTCCAGCATGAGGTTCCGTTGAAGGATCGAGTGATTATCATCGGAAACAAGGATGATATGCGGTAAGCCATCGGCACCCACCACAATGTCTATGCCTTCCATATTGTCGATCTGGAAACTGCCATCCGCCTCAATCTGCACCGGGCCATCGATGATCGCTCCGGGCTTGATGGAAGCGGCTTCGATCCGTCGAATGCGCATTCCGACACCGGCGAGAAAGTTGAACCGACGCTCTAGCAGCAACAAATCGCCATTGGCCAAAAAGGCACCATCTGTCACATCCCAAGGGTCATTCTTGCGAACCTTGAACTGACCTTTCAGCGGACCATCGAGAATGGCAGCGTAGAGATTGCCATTCGTATCCACGCTCTTTTCCGCAATCGTCAAGGCGCCACCCTTGAGGGGGCTCGTTTCGGGCGAAACCACAACCGTCTCCAGCCCACCATTGCCCCGCAACTCGTCCTTCGGGATCAGAATATCCAACCCCTCGATTGGCTTGGCCGTCTCAAAACCCGGATCTGGATAGACATCCACCCGATGAAGCCGCTCAAAGCTGACGAGGATTTGGCCACGGCGCAAAGCGAGGCTTTCCGCATCAATGGCCCCCTTCCAACGCGGCGTCTCGCCAGAGGCATCGCGCATGGGGGAAATCGTCAGGCCATGCAGATTGGCCAGGCGTCCTTGCGCATCGCGCTCGATCTCGCCTGTCAGCCAGTGGCCGGTATCTAGTATGGATACGAAATGCACACCATCGGCGCGAAAGCGAATGCCGGACAGCGAGCCAAGAAGCGGCTCCTTTGAGGTGAATTCCAATCCGCCCACGAACTGCAACGTCCCGAAACGGCTCTCATCCGAACCTGACTTGAACGTATGAATCGGCAGAACCTGCACAGGCGCAGCAACACTCGTCTCAACCGCAGACGCCGGAACCGAAGCTCCGCATAGCCCGAGCGCAATAGTGAACCGAAAAATGCTGGTTTTGATGCTCATGCGGACCGATCAGCCCGCACGGCGCACACGGCCCTTGCCTGCGTTTTCATCAAACAGCGATGCCAGCTGTTCGGTCATGGCGCCAGCCAACTCGTCCGCATCCACGATTGTCACCGCACGCTGGTAATAGCGCGTCACATCATGGCCGATACCGATTGCCAGAAGCTCGACCGGCGATTTGGTTTCGATCTGCTCGATCACCGCCCGCAAATGCCGCTCAAGATAGTTGCCGGGATTGACCGAAAGCGTCGAATCATCCACCGGCGCGCCGTCGGAAATCATCATCATGATCTTGCGCTGCTCTGGCCGACCAATCAGGCGATTATGCGCCCACATCAGCGCTTCGCCGTCGATGTTTTCTTTCAGCAGGCCTTCGCGCATCATCAGGCCAAGGTTGCGGCGCGACCGCCGCCATGGCGCATCGGCAGATTTGTAGATGATGTGCCGCAGATCGTTGAGACGGCCCGGCATGGGTGGCTTGCCACTGGCCAGCCACTGCTCGCGGCTCTGCCCACCCTTCCAGGCCTTGGTCGTGAAGCCCAGAATTTCCACCTTCACGCCGCAGCGCTCCAACGTACGCGCCAGAATATCGGCGCAGGTTGCGGCAACCGTAATGGGCCGTCCGCGCATGGAGCCTGAATTATCGATGACCAGAGACACGACGGTATCGCGGAATTGCGTATCGCGCTCGCGCTTGAAGGAGAGCGGCTGCATGGGATCGATCACCAGACGCACGAGGCGAGCCGGGTCAAGATAGCCCTCTTCCAGATCGAAGTCCCAAGAGCGGTTCTGCTGCGCCATCAGGCGGCGTTGCAGCCGGTTTGCCAGCCGGCCCACCGCACCTTGCAAATGCGAAAGTTGCTTGTCGAGGAAGGCACGAAGGCGGTCAAGCTCTGCCTCGTCGCAGAGTTCTTCTGCCGTGATCTCCTCATCGAAGGCCTGGGTGAAGATGTTGTAATCCACCTTCTCGTTGAAGTCATCGAAGGGCAGATTGGGGCGGCGCGTTTCACCGGGGGTCTCGGATTGGTCGTCATCATCATCCGACATATCGTCATCGGAGATTTCCGCACCATCCATCTCGCCTTCGTCCAACTGCTCCTCAGCAGCCTGACTTTCCTCTGCCGGAGCGGCATCGGAGCCCGCATCTTCCTCGACTTCTTCGTTCTCGGTCTCGTTGCTGCGTGGCTGTTCGTCGTCGTTCTCGTTTTCGGCGTCTTCCGGTTCGTTCTCCTCGTCGCCGTAATCTTCCGCCATCTGCATGGAGGACAGCATATGGCGAACGAGCTTGCCGAAAGCCTGCTGATCCTCAACAACGCTTCTCAGGTTATCCAGGTCGCCGCCGATCTTTTCATCAAAGAAGGGACGCCAGAGATCGAGAACCTTGCCAGCACTGGCCGGTGGTGCAGTGCCTGTCAGCTTTTCGCGCACAAGCATGGCCATGGCCTCGCCAATCGGCGCATCTTCCTGCCGCTGCACGCCGGAAAAATTTGCCTTCGCATATTTTTCCGAGTTCATGCTGCTGATATTGGAAGCCACGCCGGACATGCGAAGAGAGCCGATCGATTCCACGCGCGCCTGCTCGACAGCGTCGAATACAGCGCGGGCATCGGTCCCCTGCGGGGACATGGCGGCATGAACATTCGTATCGTGGCAGGCAATGCGCAGCGCCATGGAATCGCCAAGCCCGCGAGTCACGGCCAGTTCATGGGCAGTCGGACGCTTGGAAATTTCCGGCAGGCGAATGCGCTCTCCCGCCATGCCTGGGCGCTCATTGGCAAAGGAAACCTCCACCTCCCCGTTTCCGGCGATGGAACGAACGCAGCCGGTTATAGCGCGGCGTAGTGGCTCGGTATCCACCGGACCACCACTTTTTGCCTGGGAATTATCGCCGCGGCCTGCCATGTTTTTCTACCTTGCTTGCCTGCCTGTGCTTGCCTTGATTGTCAGCCTCACGCACCCAGAACAATGTTTGCAGCGCTTTCCTTCAGTTCCACACCAAAGGCACGCTGATATTGCTCGGCCACCAAGGTCCGTTCCAGCTCATCGCACTTGTTGAGGAAGGTGATACGGAATGCGAAGGCGACATCGCCGAAGATGGCCGCATTTTCCGCCCATGTGATGACGGTACGTGGGCTCATGACGGTCGAAAGGTCGCCGTTCATGAAGGCGGCGCGAGTCATATCGGCCACGCGCACCATCTTGGACACGGTCTCGCGACCTTCAGACGTTGCACCGAAGCTCTTCACCTTCGCGGCAACGATATCGACTTCCTTCTCATGCGGCAGATAGTTCAGCGTTGTAACGATAGACCAGCGGTCCATCTGCGCCTGGTTGATCTGCTGCGTACCGTGATAAAGACCCGTCGTATCGCCAAGGCCAACCGTGTTGGCTGTCGCGAACAGGCGGAAGGCTGGGTGAGGACGGATAACACGGCTCTGGTCGAGCAGCGTCAGGCGGCCCGAGCTTTCCAGAACGCGCTGGATCACGAACATCACGTCTGGACGGCCCGCATCATATTCATCGAAAACCAGAGCGACATTGTGCTGGTAAGCCCAGGGCAGAATGCCATCCTTGAATTCGGTCACCTGCTTGCCGTCTTTCAGGACGATGGCGTCCTTGCCGACGAGATCGATACGGCTGACATGGCTATCGAGGTTCACGCGAACGCAAGGCCAGTTCAGGCGCGCTGCAACCTGCTCGATATGGGTGGATTTACCCGTGCCGTGATAACCGGACACCATGACGCGGCGGTTGTGCGCGAAACCGGCAAGAATCGCCAGCGTCGTGTCACGGTCAAACAGGTAGTCCGGGTCCATCTCAGGCACATAAGGGTCGCCGTTGCTGTAAGCGGGAACCTTCAAATCCGTGTCGATGCCGAAAACGTCACGGACAGAGACGGTTGTGTCCGGAAGGTTGGAAATATCAAGATCGATTTTGCTCATCACCACTCCACGCCAAACCGCGTCCCGGTCCGGTCGCAATCCTCACTGCCATGTTGCCTTGCACCAGAACGGCTTAGCAGAAACCTGACTGCTTTAACAATTGGTAGGCTTGTATCACAGCCCTAAATCGTTCTTCCGATCCGCGATCGCCGCCATTCGCGTCCGGATGGTGCTTCTTGACCAGTTCCTTGTAGCGGCTCTTGATTTCGGCTGCGGTTGCACTCGCAGTCAAGCCCATTGTGTCGAAAGCTTTCGCTTCCAACGTCTTTACTTTGCGCATTGGCTGCGCCGCACCACCAGCAGCACCCTGGCCTTCACGTACGAAGCCGAACGGATCCTTCACCCGGTTGAAGCTTGCCGCAGAACCTGAGCGTGCAGTGGAATGCAGCGGAGACTGCTTTGCCGATTTGTTGACGCCAATGGTCCAGGTGGGGCGGTGTCCGGTAATTGCTTCCTTCTGGTAGCGCGCGATTTCGCTATCGGAGAGGCCGGAGAAATAGTTGTAGCCCTTGTTGTAATCCTTCACATGCTCAAAGCAGAAAAGGAAGAACTGGCCCTCAGCGTTGCGTCCAACAGGTGCGCGGTGGGCGCCCGGCCTGTCGCACCCATCCCACTGGCAGGTCGGCGCCTGTGGTGGCGCTTCCTGCTCGCGTTTCCGGCGCGTCCGGATGCGATCGAAATATTTGGAATCGAGTTTCATCTAGCCACATTATGGGGTGCCAGCAGAATGAGGACAAGAATTGACAAAGCGGATTCTTGCTGCTTTCTGGGTTCCCCTTTCACGAAAGAAAGTTCAAGAACATGACGGTCCGCTCACGCATCGAAGCGACGCTTTCCGAACACCTCGCACCAGAACGTCTGGAGGTGATAGACGAAAGCCATCACCATGCGGGACATCAACCCGGGATAACGGGGCAGGAAGAGTCTCACATGCGGGTGCGTGTGGTCTCGGCACGTTTTTCTGGCCTCAGCCGCCTTCAGAGGCACCGTCTTGTCAACGATCTCCTGAAGCCTGAACTGGATGCCGGATTGCATGCTCTGGCGGTGGAACCAGCGGCACCGGGCGAGCCGACCCGCTGGTAACTAAATAAGGTCTTAGCCCAGGTTTTGCGAGAGGAAGGTTTGAACCTCAGAGGTTGCAACATCGTCTGCAACGAAGCTTTGGCCGATACCCCGCGTCAGGATAAAGGTCAGCTTGCCGCTTTTCACCTTCTTGTCCTGCGCGATGGCATCCATCAAAACCTCAGCTGACGGCAGCTCACCTGGAATATCTGAGATTTCGGTCGGGAGCCCGACAGCCTTCAAATGTGCTTCCACACGGATAGCATCATCCGGGCTTGCCAGGTTGAGGCGCGCGGAAAAACGGTGCGCAAGCACCATTCCAATGGCAACACCCTCCCCATGCACTAGGCGGCGGCTATCATATTGCGTGGCTGCTTCCAGCGCATGGCCGAATGTGTGGCCAAGGTTGAGAAGCGCGCGCCGACCTGTCTCGCGCTCATCCTCAACCACCACATCCGCCTTGGACTGGCAGCTGATGGAAATGGCTTCTGCACGCGCTGCACCACCGGCGAATACGTCTTTCCAGTTCTTTTCCAGCCATTCGAAAAAATCGGGCCGGTCGATCAGGCCGTATTTCGCCACTTCCGCATAGCCAGCGCGAAATTCACGCTCGCTTAAACTATCCAGCGCGCTCGTATCCGCCAGCACGAGATCTGGCTGGTGGAAGACACCGAGAAGGTTCTTGCCATGTCGGGTGTTGATTCCGGTTTTGCCGCCGACAGACGAATCCACTTGCGCAAGCAGGCTCGTCGGCACCTGAATGAACCGCACGCCTCGGCGAACGATGCCCGCCGCAAACCCCGCAAGATCGCCAATAACACCGCCACCAAGTGCGATGACTGCATCATTGCGCTCAATCCGCGCAGACAGCACGAGATCGCAAACGGTGGCCAGATGCTCCAGGCTTTTTGTCTTTTCACCCGCCGGAAGCGTCAGCGAAACGGTTTCCACGCCATCTGTCTGAAGGCTATCGACCAGGCGGTCGAGATAGAGCGGCGCTACGTTCTCATCCGTGATGATGGCGGCCTTGCGTACCTTCAGGCGAGAGGTAATTTCTCCGCCTGCATGGGCAATCAGGTCAGGCCCGATCAGGATATCATAGGCGCGTTCGCCTAAGGGAACATGGACAAGGCGTTCATTGTCACGAGAAATTGTCGACTTCACTTTTCCTGCCCCTCGGCCATTGCTGCGATGGCAGCCAGAACCTCGGCTGTCACCGTTTCCTTGCGCACATCGCGGGATTCCACCGTCAAATCGGCTTCCGCGTAAATCGGGTAACGCTGGTTCATCAGGTTTTCCAGCGTCTGCTTCGGGTTTTCGGTCTTCAGCAAGGGCCGATGCTCGCGGCGGCTGACGCGCTCCCACAGGATTTCCAAATCCGCCCGCAACCAGACGGAGACACTGTCACGCTTGATGGCGGCGCGGGTGCGCTCGTTGATAAAGGCACCGCCGCCCGTGGAGATGACACGCGGCCCGCCCTTCAGCAAACGCTCCATCACCCGCGTTTCAAGGGCCCGGAACTCCACTTCACCGTAACTGGCAAACAATTCGGAAATCGTCATGCGGGAAACACGCTCGATCTCGGCATCCGTGTCTATGAAAGGCAGAGACAATTGCTGGGCGACCATGCGACCGATCACCGATTTTCCCGCCCCCATGAGACCGACAAAAACGAGATTACGCCGCCCGATGGCGAGACGTGCCTGCTCAGCCAGCGGTGTTCTTGCCGGCGGAGACTTCAAAAGATCAGTCATGGAATTCGGCATGGCCCTCTCGCAGTCTATGCTGAGAACCCTATCGACAAATGACCGACCAGCGTCAAGCAAAAGCGCTTGCAAAAGCATACATTCCCGCTTCTTGCGCTTATCAGCCGCATTCCTCATAAAGAGCGAAGGTCGAATCGGAGTGAGACATGCCAACCCTATTCCGCTTCCTGTTCATTCTGGCTGTGATTGCCGGAGTGATCTATGGAGGCCTCTCCGCACTGGCACTGCTGGTAGAGCCGCGTGAACGCGACATTACCGTTCGCATTCCCTCGGAACGCCTCAACCCGCCACAGCCCTCAACCCAGCCTGCGCCAGCCAAGCCATGAGCGATCTCTCCCACGCACAGGTGGAGGCATTTCTCGAAATGATGAGTGCGGAACGTGGCTCCGCCGCCAACACGCTGATGTCCTATGAGCGTGATCTGGATGATCTTTCCGCCCATCTGCGGGAAAAGAAAACCACATTGGTCCGTGCGACCAGCGAGGATCTTGCGGCCTATCTGGGCCATCTTTCGGCACAAGGTTTTGCAGCATCCTCCCAGGCCCGTCGGCTTTCCGCCATGCGCCAGTTCTATAAGTTTCTCTATGCCGAAGGGATCAGGACCGATGACCCCTCCTCCATTCTGGATGCGCCGAAGAAACGCCAGAGCCTGCCCAAGACCCTGACGGAAGCCGATGTGACCAAACTGCTTCAACGGGCACAGGATGAAGCAAAAGAAGATGGGCCGGGCCGATATATGCGGCTTCGCATGCTGGCTCTGATGGAACTGCTCTATGCCACTGGCATGCGTGTGAGCGAACTTGTGTCGCTGCCGGCCAAGGTTCTGGATCAGGAAGGGCGCTTTCTCATCATCCGTGGCAAGGGCAACAAGGAGCGGCTGGTTCCGCTTTCTCGCTCTGCGGTCAGCGCCTTGGCCGATTATGCCGATGCTCGCAAATCTGCAATCGCGGCAGGAGAACCTGACAGCCAATGGCTCTTTCCCTCAGGCGGAAAAGAGGGCTTCCTGCCACGACAGGTCTTCGCGCGTGACCTGAAAGGTCTTGCCGCACGGGCCGGAATTCGCACCGCCACAATTTCTCCCCATGTGCTTCGCCATGCCTTTGCCAGCCATTTGTTACAGAATGGAGCAGACCTTCGCGTGGTGCAGGAACTATTGGGTCACTCCGATATATCGACCACCCAGATCTACACACATGTGCTTGAAGAAAGGCTGCGGGAAGTGGTGGAAACGCATCACCCTCTTGCAAAAAGCAAGAAAAACCCCGATTAGAGCCCGGGCGGAGCGCGGCATGGCCGCCTAACGATCGGAAAACGGAGCTCATGCATAACGATCTCGACTTCGAAAAGCCCATCTCCGACCTGGAGGCGAAAATCCACGAGTTGAAGAAACTCGCCTCGGAAGATGAAAGCATCGATACTTCTGATGAAATTCAGCGCCTGGAAAGCAGGCTGCTGGAAGCCACGCGCGAAGTTTATTCAAAACTGACCCCGGCGCAGAAGACGATGGTGGCCCGCACGGCCCGCCGTCCGCACTTTCTGGATTACGCCAAGCGTCTGTTCACGGAATTCACGCCTTTGGCCGGTGATCGCTCCTTCGGCGAAGATGCCGCCATTCAGGCAGGCCTTGCACGGTTCCGTGGCCAGCCGGTTGCGGTTCTCGGCCAGGAAAAAGGCAACGACACGAAATCGCGCATCAAGCACAATTTCGGCAGCCCGCGCCCTGAAGGCTATCGCAAGGCCATCCGCGTCATGGAAATGGCGGATCGTTTTGGCCTGCCGGTGATTTCGCTTGTCGATACCGCAGGCGCCTATCCCGGCGTTGGCGCGGAAGAACGCGGCCAGGCGGAAGCCATCGCGCGCTCGACCGAAATGTGCCTTGGCATCAAGGTGCCTATGGTCTCCGTGGTGATCGGTGAAGGTGGCTCGGGCGGCGCAATTGCCATTGCCGCAGCCAACAAGGTCTACATGCTCGAGCATGCGATCTATTCGGTCATTTCGCCGGAAGGCGCTGCATCCATTCTCTGGCGCGATGCGACCCGCTCACGCGAGGCGGCAACTGCCATGAAAATTACCGCGCAGGATCTCAAGGCGCTCGGCGTCATCGATGACATTATCCCCGAACCTCTGGGCGGTGCGCATCGTGATCCGGAAGCGGCCATCGACGCGGCAGGCGATGTCATCAACGCTGCCATTGCGGAGTTGAGCAAGCTGTCGCCAGACGATGTTCGTAAAGTGCGTCGCGAGAAATTTCTGGCCATCGGCCGCAATCTCTGATGTTATAGCGCTGTCCGGTCACTCGAAAGAGATGATCGGCCAGCGGCCTCTTCTTGATAGGACATGCCGGAACTACGCGCCTCTGGCGCAAGCGGTTAAGAGAATGTAAACCTTACCGCTTTATTATCGCAGACAAATTGGCTATGCAGGATAGCCTGCACCGTTGCTCGATTATACGTGAACCGTACCGATGCGCTTAAAACACGTCGCTTACATTCTTCTGATGGCAACCGCGCTCGCTGGCTGCAACGATACGATTGACACCGCCGTTGACCTCTCGAAGGTCAAGAACAAGGTGGAACAGCCTCTGCCGTCCCGCATCGTTGCGGAGATGCAGAAAAAGAATATGCCGCGCAATTCCCCCATCTCGATCCGCGTCTTCAAGGAAGAAGGCAAGATGGAGATCTGGAAAGCAAAGGCCGACAACCGTTTCGACAAGATTGCGGAATATGACATCTGCGCCTGGTCCGGCAAGCTCGGCCCCAAGGTGAAGGAAGGCGATCGCCAGGCACCGGAAGGTTTCTATAACCTCACGCCTGCGCACCTCAATCCGAATTCCAAGTACTACCTGGCCATCAACACAGGCTTTCCAAACCGCTATGACGCTGTGAACGGTCGCTCCGGCTCCAACCTGATGATCCATGGTGCCTGCTCGTCATCCGGCTGCTATTCGATGACGGATGAACAGATCCTCGAGATCTATGCTTTTGCGCGCGATGCCTTCAAGGGCGGACAGTCCACCATTCAGCTGCAAGCCTTCCCGTTCCGCATGACCGCGGAAAACATGGCGCGTCACCGCACCAGCGAAAACTATGATTTCTGGAAGATGCTGAAGGTTGGCTACGACAATTTCGAAGTGACCAAGCGTCCGCCGGATGTTGGCGTTTGTGAGAAGAAATACGTTTTTAACCAGCAGTCTCAAGCCTCTGGCCCTGGCGCTGCCTGCCCGCCATCATCTACGCCGCCGGCCCTGACAGCAGCCCTCAGCGCCTACGAAAAGCAGTATGATCTGGCCTATGCCAAGGCAGTTGAAAAACTGAGCGGCATGGTGTGGTACGAGCCGACCGAGGCAGAGCGCAAGGCCGTTGTGGCCAGCAAGCGCAAGGGCAAGGATTTGGCCTATGCGCCAACCGGAACCTCCCTTGCCGCTGGCAAACTGGTGAAGCAGGAAGAGTTTGATGCGCTTATGGCCTCGCGGCTGGATAAGGCGAAACCTGCCGGCACGATGCTGGCCTCTGCCGCTCCGGGCGCTGCAGCCAAGCAGGGCCGCCTTGGCACTGTTTCTGCCACCACCGTTGCCTCCGCGGCTCCTGGCAGCCGTTCCACCATGTCGGTGACAACCGCCATGGCCGCGCCAAGCGATATGAAGCGCCCAGGTGCATCCACACAATCGCAAATGGCATCCAATGCGGCACCCGCTGCGGCTGGCCAAGTGGTCAACGGCATTCCAGTCCCAGCCCACAATCCGCTTGCTTACGCCTCCGCTCAGCCTGCATCTGCACCCGTGGAAGATGAGAAGAAGCCGTTCTGGAAGCTCTGGTAAGCTCTATGCGCTCCGATGAGGAGTATGATCTGCGCGGGCTGAAATGCCCGTTGCCGGTTCTGAAGACTCGCAAGAAGATGGCCAGCCTCGCCTCAGGCGCTCAACTTACATTAAGAACTACTGATCCTTTGGCAGGTATCGATATCCCGCACTTCTGCCGCGAAGACGGCTATGAACTCGTCCAGATTGAGCGAACCGAGAGCGGCCACCGGTTCGTGATACGCAAGCCTTGAGGCTTGCCCCGCCATTCCTGCCAATCAGAACTTCATGCCGGGCACTGCCAGGGGATTATCTTCCAGAGCGGCACGGTCTGGCCTGTCCACCTGCGGCTGACCCGTGAAGGCTGCAAAGAGATCCCGTACAAATTCCTCAGGCAGGCCTTGTGTGATCAGCACCATGCGCGTGCGGTGGTCAGAACCTTCGGGCCACCGTGGCAGGCGCTCCGGCGAATGAAAGATACTTTGCACACCATGCAGAACCAGCGGGCGGTCCGGATCGTCGCTCAACTGCACGATCGCCTTCATACGCAGCAGCTTTTCACCATGGGCAGAGCGCAACAGATCAACGAACATTTCCACCGCCATAGGGTGGATGGGCTGATCGTGAATGATGGAGAAGGATCGAATGTCAGCACCATGACGGTTCACATCGTGATGGTGGTGATGGTCGGCGTGTTCTTCATGATGGTCATGGTCTTCGTGATCATGGTCATGATGATGCCCATGGTGACCGTGACCTTCATGGTGGTGATGGTCATGCGCCTCTTCTTGCATCAGCCAACGCGCCACGTCCGGCACCTTGGTATCGGCATCGTAGAGGCCGTTGACCAACAGGGCGATCTGATGGGCAACCTCGCTGTCACCATTCACGATTTGTGCATGTGGATTGAGGCTGCGCAATCGCTGCATCAGTTGCTGAACGGCCTGCGGCTCACTCATGCCCTGTTTGCTCAACACCAACCGGTCAGCGACCGCCACCTGCTTTAACGCTTCCGGGTGACGGGCAATGGTGGAAAGCCCGTGAACCGCATCGACCACGGTCACGACGCCATCGAGACTGAAGCTTTGTGCGATGACGGGATTGCCCATCACCGCCTGCATGACAGGGGCCGGGTCCGCAAGGCCGGTCGTTTCAATCACAACGCGGCGGATCGGCTTCATCCGCTTGGTCTGGATCTGGTCCACCAGAGAGGCCAGCGTTTCTACCAGCTCTCCACGCACGGTGCAGCACAGGCAGCCGTTGGACAATTCCAGAAGCGTATCGCCGGACGTTTCAACCAGGAAGTTATCAATACCAACTTCACCGAATTCGTTGATAATCACAGCCGTATCATGCGCAGCCGGATCTTTAAGAATACGGTTGAGAAGGGTCGACTTTCCCGCCCCCAGGAAGCCCGTGAGGATGGAAACGGGAATACGGTCACTCATGGTTGGCATCGGCAATCCAGTCCTGGCAGCGCTTTTGCTGCCCTGTTTAACGCGAAGTCAGGAGAGAAACCATATACCAGTGCTTGTCAAAACGTGGCGGGCCGTGGAATGGGCACCGGCACATTGGAGGGCTGGCCGCCCGCACTTACCGGTTTTTCTGGCGCAGCCACAGCTACAATGCCTGCATAGGTAAACTGCGGCGGACGCGTCATTTCATGCACGTAAGGCGAATGCAGGACCATGCGGCCTTCATCATCCCGCCCTTCGCTACGCACCTTGGCGGCCTTGGGATTGCATATCTGCGTGCTGATATCCACAACCTGATCCTGATCGGGTCCATAAGGGGCCAATGACGCCAGTGGCTGGCCCTGGTTGGCAGGAGCAGTCAGGCCCTTTTGCAGAAGTTCAGCAGATTCATCGGCACGCCCGCCAAGACTATCCGATCCGAGGACAATCGATATGACGCTGCGGCCATCACGCGTGGCAGAAGAAACCTGATTGAAGCCGGAGGCGCAGATGAAGCCGGTCTTCATTCCGTCTGCCCCATCGAAGCGGCCAATCAGCATATTGTAATTCGGATATTCCTTTGCGCCGGTGGTCACACCTTCTAGCGAAAAGTAACTGGCATATTCAGGAAACTCGCGCTTCAACTGCATGGTCAACACAGCCAGATCGCGAGCAGTCGTATATTGCCCCTTGCCGGGCAAACCGTGCGGATTGATGAAGTGGGACGAGCGCATGCCAAGGCGGGCTGCCTCGGCGTTCATCATATCCACGAACTGTTCCGTTGAACCGCCCACCGTTTCTGAAACTGCAACCGCAATATCATTGGCGGATTTGACGAGAAGAATTTTCATGGCCGCGTCGAGCGTCATGGATGAGCCCGGGCGCAAGAACATCTTGCTCGGCGGCTGGTCGGCCGCACGCTTGCTCATCACCACCGGTGTGTCTAGGGTCACGCGTCCGCTCTTCAAGGCGCGGAAGGTCACATATGAGGTCATCAGCTTGGTGAGCGAGGCGGGATACCAGCGACGGAAAGCTTCCTGATGAGCAATAACGCGGCCCGTTTGCACATCCACAACCATTTTCGGGTTGGCTGAGGCAGTCTGCGCGAGGGCTGATGCGGTAACCGCCGCAGCCAGCAAGACTTGGATGGACCGACGAACGGACGGCATGACATTTAACCGATATGGCAAGGATAGACCTCGTCTGGATAGCGCGCGAGAAGGTGCAGCGGGCGCAAACTCAAGTGGTAGACATGGCAAAGATGATTGATTCCGTCAATTCCGCAGCGCAATATCGAATTGCTTCGCCTATCAGTGTCACAGGTCAGGAATTGCAATGCCGATTTTGAATAGAGCCGCCGAATTGCAGCAGGAAGTCATGGAATGGCGGCATCACATCCATCAAAATCCAGGCATTCTCTATGATGTGGAGGAGACTGCCGCCTTCGTGGAAGAGCGGTTAAAGAGCTTCGGCGTTGACGAGATTGTGACCGGCCTTGGCCGCACAGGCGTAGTTGGTCTTATCCATGGCCGCGAAAAAAGCAACCGGGTGATCGGTCTTCGGGCGGATATGGATGCGCTGCCATTGCAGGAGATCACTGGCAAATCCTATGCATCCTTGTCTCCGGGAAAGATGCATGCCTGCGGGCATGATGGACATACGGCCATGCTGTTGGGCGCGGCCCGCTATCTGGCGGAAACTCGCAACTTTGCCGGCACCGTCGCCGTCATCTTCCAGCCTGCGGAAGAAGGTGGCCGGGGCGCGCTGGCCATGGTTGAGGACGGACTGATGGAGCGCTTCGATATTCAGGAAGTCTATGGCATGCACAACATGCCGGGCATGGCACTTGGCACTTTTGCCATTCGCAAGGGCGGCATCATGGCGGCGCCCGACAAGTTCTCGATTACCATCAAAGGGCGCGGCGGCCATGCAGCAGAGCCGCATCGTACGGCAGATCCGATTGCAATCGGCGCACAAATCGTAAATGGGCTGCAATTGATTGCCGCGCGCAATGCCAATCCCCTGCGTTCGGTCGTCGTGTCCATCACGCAGTTTCACGCAGGCACGACACACAATATCATTCCCGAAGAAGCCTATCTTGCTGGCACGGTGCGCAGCCTGGATGAGAGTGTTCGTGATATGGCCGACATGCGCATTCGCCAGATTGCCGAAGGCATTGCCGCAGCGAACGATGCTATTGCAGAAGTGGAATACGAACGCGCCTGCCCCGTTACAGTCAACCACGCGCAAGAAACCATGCATGCGGCCCGTGCCGCCATGGAAGTGGTGGGTGAGCCTCACGTCAACACTGAAGTCGATCCCAGCATGGCGGGCGAGGATTTCGCCTTCATGCTGCAAGCGCGGCCCGGCGCCTATATCATGATCGGCAACGGCGACAGCGCACCGCTTCATAACCCTGCCTATGATTTCAACGATGAGGCGATTGCCTACGGTATTTCCTACTGGGTAAAACTTGCCGAACAGCGGCTGCCAGTGTGATCTTGGCAAGGCGAATGGTCTGGGCTATGTAGCTGATAGAGTGTCCACGTAGCTCAGCAGGATAGAGCACAGGATTCCTAATCCTGGGGTCGGAGGTTCGAATCCTCTCGTGGACGCCATTTTACAGGGTAGCGTTACCTTCGTCGCCCCAGCCCATCCAGCCGCTGATAATCCACCATCCGCCTAGAAAAATGAATGCTGAGAAGGCGATCGCACCTATTCCGAAAGCGATGCCGATCAGGATCGCCACGCCATCGCGTTGAGCAAGTCCAAGCGCGACAAAGAATATCGCAAGACCCGGAAGAACGTTGCCGAAGGGAATAGGCAGCGCAATCAGGACCGACATCACCAGCACGAACAGCCCATGCAAACGTATCGTGGCCTTTGATGTCAGGCCTACAAGCCTTGGACGCAGCCAACCCTCCAACCATGCCAGCTTCGGCGCAAGCCATACCTGCATGGCTTTCAACAGGGTGTCAGATAGCTCAATCCGTGCCAGCCGCTTCGGCAGATAGAATTTCTCGGCTCCCACGATCAGCTGGAACGAAAGGATGGCCAGCGCCGTCCCGAAAACCATTCCTGCCGGAATGCCCGGTGTTGGCACGATAGCAGGGATAGAGAAGACCAATAGAATAGAAGCGGTTGCTTGAGGTCCAAGCGAATTCAAGAGATCAGCGAGACTGAATTTTCGCCCAGCCCAGTGAGACGCGAGATCATCGAGCATCCGCGAAATAGCTTTGGGCTGGGCCGAATGATGATCAACCATCGCATTCAGCCCTCTCCCATTCCGGGAAGTTCCCAACACAGCAGGATTGAGGCTTGAACCGAAAATCTATACTTATGAAAAACTTCATGCACCTAAATTGTGGACCGCACGCAGAATTTCCAGTCCTGCATGAGAAAGATATTTGTTAGCGCTAACAGAATAGCTTCAATTGTGCTCGCTGGACTTGAGAGCCTCAAGGAACAGGCTGCTTTGCTGGCTCAACCGCGCTTCATCGATGAAAGCATCCAGGCACTCCAACAGTCGCCCGCGTCGATGCGCCACTTCCTGCTCCGGTAGGGGTGCCCTGTTAAATGCACCTATCCCAATAAGGAACGAATGTGCAGTCGCACTCAAAGAAGGAACGAGATCAATAAGATAGACGTTCGGTTCCCGCGCATCGAGTACGGAACTGATGTAGGAAAACAGAAGTTTTGGAAGATTAAGTGCGCTCCTCCAATCGCAGGAGGCCACCAATTCGCGTACCAGCGCGCCATCAAGCGGTTGCGAGTTCATGGTCATTCCTCGCCATGGAGAATGCGAGCCAAGAGAAGATCCATCGTTGAAGCCTTTCATCGCTCCCTCCTCGTTTCTGCCAAACATCCCGCACGAGCCAAAACTGGTGAAACTGAGACATTACCAGTTATGGCAGCTTAAAGTAAAAAATTCGGAAAAAATAACTACAACGAACACGCAATAAGTCAACCTGCTACCAAGAGCATTGATATGTCTAGGTTTTATTCGTCTCATTGTAGAACAGTGACGTACGGAACCTACACCCAGCGGATGTATAGATGCCTCGTTTCTACCCAGGCGCCATTAATCGGTTCGATTTGCGACATGTTCCATCCGGAAGCCGAGACCAATCAATCGACCTGCAAGATGGGATAAAAGCGGGAAACGAGCGATTCCCCGAATAAATGCTGGTGGTCCTTTTCGGCGTTCAGCGCTGGCTTGGTCCTTGCGACGGCTGGACCGCATCATCAACTGCAATTTCTGCGTTGCCTTTGTGGGGAAAAGACGGCGCTTTTCAACCGCGGCAAGATGTGCGTCCAAAAGAGTTCCGGTCCGCAGCGGTTCTGCCAAGATATTGGCCGCGGCCACCGCATCCTGAATGGCAAGGTTTACCCCTACCCCACCAATGGGAGACATAGCGTGAGCGGCGTCGCCAATGGCCAGCAGCCCCGG
Source organism: Affinirhizobium capsici (assembly GCF_977018625.1). NCBI lineage: Bacteria > Pseudomonadati > Pseudomonadota > Alphaproteobacteria > Hyphomicrobiales > Rhizobiaceae > Affinirhizobium > Affinirhizobium capsici. Next base: position 83,905 of record NZ_CDRNXD010000007.1, read on the forward strand.
CTTCCACCAGCTTTCCAGCCGATCGATGCGCACCTGCAACAGGCTTACATCATTCCAGCTTTGAATTTCCGCCATGCGCTCCGGCGGCAGGGGCGAAACCTGCCGCACCAGATCGCGAAAGGCTTCCAGTTCACCCGCTTGAAGCTCTTCGAAGGTGCCGCGTCGAACAATGAAGCCACACTGCCAGTAATCGCCGCGATCAATGAGAACGAAGCCCTGCCTTGGGCCCGCATGTCCCATGGTTTCCGCCGGGTCTCCCGGTTGCTTGGACAACTTCATCCACACCACTTCGCTCGGGACTCCGAAGCTCATCACCTTTAATCCAGCCTTTTCGCGCACCACCGAATGGCGACCATCAGCGGCAACCACCAGATCGGCACGGAGGGTCAGTGGTCCGTCTTCCGTTTCGAGGCAAAGACCGCGAACGCGCCCGCCGGTTTCAAGGACATCGCTCACCTTTGCGCTCATCAGCAGACGAAAATTCGGATAGCGCGCTGCCTCACCGGACAGGAAGTCGAGAAAATCCCATTGAGGCATGAAGGCAATGAAGCGGTTGCGCACTGGGAGACGAGAGAAATCCGCCATGGTAATCGTACGCCCGCCCATCTCGGCTGAAAGCTTGGCCGCACGGGTATGGGGCAGTTTAAGAAACTTTTCCTCCAACCCCAATTCGTGGATGACTTCCAAGGTGGATGGATGGATCGTATCCCCACGAAAATCGCGCAGAAAATCTGCGTGCTTTTCAACAACGGTCACGTCCACGCCCGCTCGCGCCAGCAGTAGACCCAGCATCATCCCCGCAGGCCCACCGCCCGCAATCGCGCAGGATGTCGTCAATTCCGTTTCCGCCATACTGCCTCTCCAAAGCCGTCGGTCACCCGCAATTGTAGCGCATGTGGCACTGGTTGAAACGCGTTTCAATGAGCACTTCGAGCAATGGGCCTTGTGAGCGGTTGCAGCCAACTGTAAACGATTTGCAAAGAAGGGAAACGCATTCAGCATGACCAGACGCAGCATCAGCATTCTCGGCTCCACCGGCTCTATTGGCACAAACACGCTGGATGTGATTAGCCAGGCGGAGGAAGCAGATGCCTTTGAGGTGGTTGCGCTGACGGGTTCCGGCAATATCGAGCTTCTGGCAGCCCAAGCGAAACAACATCGCGCACGCCTTGCGGTGACTGCCGATGAAAGCCAATATGTGGCGCTGCGCGATCTTCTATCCGGCTCCGGCATTCAAGTAGCGGCTGGCCAGAACGGCCTTCTGGAAGCAGCCTCCGCTGAAGCCGATATGGTGATGGCAGCTATCGTCGGCACCGCCGGCTTGCGCCCCACGCTGGCTGCTGCCAAGCGCGGAGCCGACATTGCACTTGCCAACAAGGAATGCCTCGTCTCAGCAGGTGATCTTTTCGTTTCCGCCGTTAGCCAAGGTGGTGGACGTCTGCTGCCTGTCGATAGCGAGCACAATGCCATCTTCCAGGTGCTTGAGGAGAATCAACGTCACGCCATTGAACGCGTTATCCTGACGGCCTCCGGCGGCCCTTTCCGCACCTATAGCAAGGCGCAGATGGCTGACGTCACCATGGAAACGGCGCGGGCGCACCCCAACTGGTCGATGGGCCTGAAGATTTCCATCGATAGCGCCTCCATGTTCAACAAGGCGCTGGAAATGATCGAAGCGAAGCACCTGTTCGGCCTATCACCGGAGCAAGTGGAAGTGATCGTCCACCCCCAATCGATCATCCACTCCATGGTAGGTTATACGGATGGTTCCGTGCTGGCTCAGCTTGGCTGTCCGGACATGCGCCACGCCATCGGCTATGCGCTTCACTACCCGCGTCGCGGTAAACTGCCAGTCGAGCGATTGGATTTTGCCAAATTGGCGCGGCTGGATTTCGAAGCACCGGACGAGAACCGTTTCCCGGCGCTGAGGTTGGCGAAGCTCGCCATGACCCGGGGCGGCGTGCAAGGGGCCGTGCTGAACGGTGCCAAGGAAGTGGCGCTGGAGGCCTTCATTGCCGGCGAAACCTCGTTCCTCTCCATGGCGGAAATCACCGAGGCGGTGATGGAAGAACTCGCAGATCTTCCCCACGCAAGCACGATGGAAGATGTGTTTGCTGCAGATCTCGAAGCGCGCCATCGGGCGAAGGCACACCTTAGCTGATCTGTCAGGCGTTCCTGCGCCGTCCTTCCATCAGGTCCAGGATGGCACGGGCGGCATCCAGAACATTGGTGCCGGGGCCAAACACGGCGGCAACACCGGAATCCAGCAGGAACTGGTAATCCTGTCGGGGAATGACGCCACCGACCACCACGATCACATCCTGCGCACCTTTTGCTTTCAGCGCCTGCACCAGTTGAGGTGCGAGCGTTTTATGACCGGCAGCCAGCGAGGACATACCAACCACCTGCACCTTTTCCGAAATCGCCAGATTCGCCGCCTCTTCCGGGGTTTGGAATAGCGGACCCGCCACCACCTGGAAACCGATATCGCCGAAAGCAGAGGCGATGACCTTCGCGCCCCGATCATGTCCATCCTGGCCAAGCTTGGCGACCAGCATTTTGGGTTTGATCCCCGTCGCTTGCGCGTAAGTGGAAAGACGGCTCGTCAGCGTCTGATATTCGGGATCGTCTTCATAGGCAGGCCCGTAAATATCGCTCACCACTTCCGGCACGGCCGAATGATCACCAAAGACAGAGCGCATGGCATCGGAAATTTCGCCAACACTGGCACGAGCACGGGCGGCCTCCACTGCCGCCTCGAGCAGATTTCCTTCGCCCGTTTGCGCCACCTCGGTCAGCGCGGCAAGTGCTGCCTCCACGCGCTTCGGATCACGCTGGCGGCGAAGCTGCTCAAGCCGCTTGATCTGCGAATTGCGCACTGCGGTGTTGTCGATATCCAGAATGTCGATCGGCTCTTCGTTCTCGAGCCGGTACTTGTTGACGCCGACGATGATCTCCTCGCCGCGATCCACCCGCGCCTGTCGCCGCGTTGCCGCCTCCTCGATCAGCCGCTTCGGCAGGCCGTCCGCCACAGCCTTGGTCATGCCACCCAGCGCCTCGACCTCTTCGATCAGGGCCCAGGCCTTGTCTGCCAGTTCCTTGGTGAGGCTCTCGACATAATAGGAGCCGGCCAGCGGATCGACGACTTTCGTGACACCCGTTTCGTGCTGGAGAATGAGCTGCGTGTTGCGGGCAATGCGCGCCGAAAACTCCGTCGGCAGGGCAATGGCCTCATCCAGCGCGTTGGTGTGCAGCGACTGCGTGCCGCCGAGCACCGCCGAGAGCGCCTCGTAAGCCGTGCGGATGACGTTGTTGTAGGGGTCCTGCTCCTGAAGCGAGACGCCGGATGTCTGGCAATGCGTGCGCAGCATCAGCGAACCCGGCTTCTTTGGCTCGAACTCTTCCATAATGCGCGACCAAAGCAGCCGCGCTGCCCGCAGTTTCGCCGCTTCCATGAAGAAGTTCATGCCAATGGCAAAGAAGAAGGATAAACGCCCGGCAAAATCATCCACGTTCAGCCCACGCGCCAGCGCAGCGCGAACATATTCACGGCCATCCGCCAGCGTGAAGGCCAGTTCTTGCGTGAGCGTCGCACCCGCTTCCTGCATGTGATAGCCGGAAATCGAGATGGAATTGAAGCGCGGCATCTCCTTTGCCGTATAGGCAATGATATCCGCAATGATCCGCATCGAAGGCTCGGGCGGATAGATATAGGTGTTGCGGACCATGAACTCCTTCAGGATATCGTTCTGAATGGTGCCGGAGAGTTGGTCGCGCGAAACGCCCTGCTCCTCCCCCGTCACAATGAAGTTGGCAAGGATCGGGATGACCGCGCCGTTCATGGTCATGGAAACCGAGATATCCTGCAACGGAATGCCGTTGAACAGGATCTTCATGTCCTCAACACTATCGATCGCAACGCCCGCCTTGCCGACATCGCCTACGACACGAGGATGATCGGAATCGTAACCGCGATGGGTGGCGAGATCGAATGCAACGGATACGCCCTGCTGACCGGCAGCCAGCGCCTTGCGATAGAAAGCATTGCTCTCTTCCGCCGTCGAAAAGCCCGCATATTGCCGGATCGTCCAGGGCCGCCCCGCATACATGGTGGCACGCGGCCCCCGCACAAAGGGCTTGAAGCCGGGCAGGCTTTCCAGATGCTCCATGCCCTCAAGGTCCTCAGCCGTATAGAGCGGCTTTACCGGTATGCCTTCCGGCGTATTCCACACCAGCTTTTCCGGTGAAGCTTTCAGCTCCTTTTCGGCCAGCGCCTGCCAGTCTGCGACGGTTTTCTTGGACATGGAACGGCCTCCCCCTGATGACTTTACTTAGCTGCTGAATGCGGCGGACTATTCGAATTCCATAATCAGTTCATCCACCGCAAGGCTTTGGCCTGCGCTGGCTGCAACGCGCTTCACCACACCCTTGCGCTCCGCCTTCAACACGTTTTCCATCTTCATGGCCTCAACCGTGGCAAGCATTTGACCGGCCTCCACCGTATCGCCCGCCTTCACCGCAACGCCTGTAATGACACCCGGCATAGGGCAAAGTAGCATTCTGGATGTATCGGGTGGCAGCTTGACCGGCATGAGTTTTGCCAGTTCCGCGACGCGGGGAGAGCGCACACGGGCCAAGACATCCATGCCGTTGGCGCGAAGGCGAATGGCAGAACCAACGAGATCTACCTTTACGCCTAGCTTCTCACCATTCAGCTGGAAATGCGCATGGGTTTGACCCGGCTGCCATTCACCGGAGACGGTGATACTGGTTCCCGCTTCATCGAAACGCACCACATCTGCATCCAGTGACACCGCATGGCCAACATCGCCAAGCTGCACCACCCATTCCTTGCCGATCTTGCGGGCGTGGTTGCCAATCGTGCCGGAAATCTGCGCTGCCCGAGCCTGAAGCTTGGCATTGATAAGCGCAGCAATCGCCGCAAGCTTCTGCGAGGAAACGGCATCGGGCGCAACGCCTGAAAAGCCTTCCGGAAACTCCTCGGCAATATAGGCCGTGGTCAACCTGCCGGAGCGAAAACGCTCCTGCCCCATCACGGCTGAGAGGAATGGAAGGTTGTGGCCAATGCCTTCCACCTCGAAATCATCCAACGCCGCGGCCATGGCGTCGATAGCGACCTCCCGTGTCTCGCCCCAGGTACAGAGCTTGGCGATCATCGGATCGTAATACATGGAGATCTCGCCGCCCTCATAGACGCCGGTATCGTTGCGCACCACGGTGCCGTTTTCCCGCTTGCCTTCGACGGGCGGCCGATAGCGGCTGAGACGCCCGATGGAGGGCAGGAAGTTGCGGAACGGATCTTCCGCATAAAGGCGGCTCTCAATAGCCCAGCCGTTCAGCTTCACATCCTCTTGCTTCAGTGCCAATGTCTCACCAGAGGCCACGCGGATCATCTGCTCGACCAGGTCGATGCCCGTAACAAGCTCAGTCACTGGATGCTCCACCTGCAAACGGGTGTTCATCTCCAGGAAATAGAACTTGTTGGCCTTGCCATCGACGATGAATTCCACCGTGCCAGCCGAGTGGTAACCAACCGCCTTGGCCAGCGCCACCGCCTGCTCGCCCATGGCGCGGCGGGTCGCTTCATCAAGGAAGGGCGATGGCGCTTCTTCGATCACCTTCTGATTTCGGCGTTGGATCGAACATTCGCGCTCACCCAGATAGAGGCAGTTGCCGTGCTTATCGCCCAAAACCTGAATTTCGATATGGCGCGGCTCCGTGACGAACTTCTCGATAAAGATACGGTCATCGCCGAAGGAGCTTTTCGCTTCATTTTTGGACGACTGGAAACCTTCGCGCGCTTCCGCGTCATTCCATGCAATGCGCATACCCTTGCCGCCGCCGCCAGCAGATGCCTTGATCATGACGGGATAGCCGATGGAGGCAGAAATCTTCACAGCCTCGTCCGCATCCTCGATCAAGCCCATGTGGCCAGGAACAGTGGAAACGCCCGCTTCCGCCGCAATCTTCTTGGAGGTGATCTTGTCACCCATGGCCTGAATGGCACCAACCGGCGGGCCAATGAAGGTAACGCCCGCCTTTTCCAGCGCTTCGGCAAAAAGCGGATTTTCTGAAAGAAAACCGTAGCCCGGATGTACGGCATCCGCTCCCGTCTGGCGAATGGCATCCATGATCTTGTCGATCACGATATAGGACTGTGAGGATGGAGCCGGTCCGATATGCACTGCCTCATCGGCCTCGCGCACATGCAGCGCATTGGCGTCCGCATCGGAATAGACGGCAACCGTCTTGATGCCCATTTTCTTTGCCGTGCGGATGACGCGGCAGGCGATTTCACCACGATTGGCAATCAGGATCTTCTGGATTGGCATCACGTCACCCTTGAACGACATCTTCAAACACACCCGGAAAACTCTTTCGAGCGGCAGCCTCGTTGATCTTCAACTTTGCGAAATAGGAGGCCGGATCGAAACCGCGCTCTGCGGCGACCACCTCACGCCCGAAAAGACGGCTAAGCCTCTCCCCATCCAGATTACCACGCTCGAAGGGTTCGGCCCCGAAGAACTGCCAGAGCGCCTGTAAGAAGCCTTCATCAGCCAGAGCCACCGTCTGGTCCATTGTGCGATAGCGCGGCATGGCGGTAAGTTTGGTCACCTTGGAATTAGCGCGGCGCAGTGTGTACTGCCACTGTGTTCCAGGAAGCCCTAAAGGGAAACCGCGATGCTTCGGCATTTCAGGGGTTTTGGCCATCAGCTTTGTTTCTCGATCAGTAAGAAGCTCACCACGCGTCACACCTCGAACACATCGTCAAAGGATTCGGGAAAATTCTGCCGTGCGACCCGCTCATTGATTTGCAGCATGGCTTCATAAGACAGCGGATCGAAGTCCTTGTCGGCTGGGACGACTTCGCGCCCGAACAGAAGGCTCAAGCGTGCTGCATCCAGATTGCCGCGCTCGAAAGGCTCTGCACCAAAATGATGCCAAAGGGCATGCAGAAAGGCCGCATCGATGCGGTGTTCCTTGGTGCCCGGGCGAGCCTTTCGCGGAATTGCCTTCAGCGGCGTCACGCCCTTCGGGTTGGCGCGGCGAATGGTGAACTGAATGCCCGTTCCCGGCATGCCACCCGGAAATCCTCTGTGTTTTGTCATCTCGGGCAGATTGGCCACGGCAGTCTCCAGTTCATCGGTTGTCTCAGGTCTGCCCCTCCCGGTCAGGAGAGGCAGAATATTTTTCGATTAGATCTTCAGGCCGTCGAAATCGGAGGCTGAATGGCGCTCGGGCAGGAAGGTACCAGGATCGCCCGACGCCTTGTTGACGATACCGCCGCGTTTAACACCCGGACGTTCCGCCAACTGCTTTGCCCAGCGCACCACATGCTCATATTCGCTGGTGGATAGGAATTCGCCCGCATTCGGATAGGAGGAATTCAAGGCGAGTCGGCCATACCAGGGCCAGATGGCCATATCAGCAATGGTGTATTCGCTACCGGAAACGAACTCATTGTTGGCCAGTTGGCGGTTCAGCACATCCATCTGGCGCTTGGCTTCCATCGCATAGCGGTCAATGGCGTATTGAATCTTCATCGGCGCATAGGCGAAGAAGTGGCCGAAACCGCCACCCACGAAGGGTGCGGAACCCATTTGCCAGAACAGCCAGTTCATGGCTTCTGTACGGGCGCGCAAATCGCTAGGCAGGAAAGCCCCGAATTTTTCCGCCAAATAGACAAGGATGGAACCGGATTCGAACAGGCGAACAGGCGCGCCGCCATCCTTCGGCTGGTGGTCCATCAAAGCCGGGATCTTGGAATTCGGGTTCACGCCCACAAAACCAGAACCAAACTGGTCACCCTTGCCGATATTGATGAGCCAAGCATCATATTCCGCACCGGAATGTCCTGCCTCCAGCAGTTCTTCCAGCAGGATCGTTACCTTCTGGCCGTTTGGCGTGCCAAGCGAATAGAGCTGCAGCGGATGGTTACCAACGCTCAGCGCCTGTTCTTGCGTGGCACCAGCGGTCGGGCGGTTGGTGCTGGCAAAAGCGCCGCCATTGCCTGGCTCCCAGGTCCACACCTTTGGCGGCTCATAGCCTGCGGGCAGGTTCTTTTCCGGCGGAAATTTGGAATCGCTCATGGGAATTCAGATCCTTGTTTCGTAAGGGGAGCGCCGGGAGGTTGGCGCGACCCTCAAGATATAGGCGATGTTTAACAACACGCGAGGTTCAAAGCGGAATCGTATCGTGCTTTTTCCAATGCGTTGTAATTTGCTTGTTGCGCAGCGATGCAAATGCCCGCGCAATGCGGCGGCGAGAGGAGTGCGGCATGATGACCTCATCGATAAAGCCGCGTTCAGCCGCCACGAACGGGTTTGCAAAGCGCTCCTCATATTCCTTGGTGCGTGCCGCGATCTTTTCCGCATCGCCCAGCTCCGAACGGTAGAGAATTTCGGTCGCCCCCTTGGCACCCATGACGGCGATTTCAGCGCTCGGCCAGGCATAGTTCACATCCGCGCCGATGTGCTTGGAAGCCATCACGTCATAGGCACCGCCATAGGCCTTGCGGGTGATGAGTGTCACCATCGGCACGGTTGCTTCCGAATAGGCGAAAAGAAGCTTGGCACCATGCTTGATCACACCGCCATATTCCTGCGCCACGCCCGGCAGGAAGCCCGGGACATCCACCAGCGTCAGAATGGGAATGGAGAAGGCATCACAGAAACGCACGAAGCGCGCCGCCTTGCGTGATGCGTCAATATCCAGGCAGCCTGCCAGCACCATGGGCTGATTGGCGACGACGCCCACCGTCTGCCCCTCCAGGCGCAGAAAGCCGGTTACGATGTTCTTGGCAAAGGCTTCCTGAATTTCGAAAAAATCACCCTCATCCGCCAATGCGTAGATGAGTTCTTTCATGTCGTAGGGTTTGGTTGGCGAATCGGGGATCAGGCTGTCGAGCCGCATCTCAACCCGCGCCGGATCATCGAAGAAGGGCCGCACCGGCGGCTTTTCGCGGTTGTTGAGCGGCAGGAAGTCGAATAGCTGGCGCACGGCTTCAAGCGTCTCGATATCGTTCTCGTAAGCCGCATCGGCGACGGAGGATTTCTTCGTATGCGTCGAAGCCCCGCCCAGTTCTTCAGCCGTGACGATTTCATTCGTTACCGTCTTCACCACATCCGGACCGGTAACGAACATGTAGGAGCTGTCACGCACCATGAAGATGAAATCGGTCATGGCAGGCGAATAGACAGCGCCGCCCGCGCACGGCCCCATAATGACAGAGATCTGCGGAATAACGCCGGAGGCTTCCGCATTGCGGCGAAACACTTCCGCATAGCCCGCCAGCGAAGCCACACCTTCCTGAATACGCGCGCCGCCCGAATCGTTCAGCCCGATCACTGGCGCACCAACGCGCACGGCCATATCCATGATCTTGCAAATCTTCTGCGCATGGGTCTCGGACAGAGAGCCCCCGAGAACCGTGAAATCCTGGCTGAACACATAGACCTGACGCCCGTTGATGGTTCCCCAGCCGGTCACTACACCATCGCCTGGCACTTTCTGCTCACCCATGCCAAAATCGACACAGCGGTGAGTGACATACATGTCATATTCTTCGAAGGAGCCTTCATCGAGCAGAACCTCGATGCGCTCCCGCGCTGTCAGCTTGCCCTTGGCATGTTGCGCATCGATGCGCTTCTGCCCTCCGCCCAACCGAGCCTCGGCCCGCCGTGCTTCCACTTCGTTCAAGACTGCGCGCATGTCGCCTCCACTTTTTGTTGGATGAGTTTTATCGCGTTGAAGTCATAGACGAAATAGCGATTTTCCTTGAACGCGTGCCGATGTGTAATCTATAAAAATGCAAATTGAATTTTGCGAAGTTGCAAACATGGCGATTGGAAAGCTGTATATCGGGCGTAAAGTTCGGGAAGTGCGTGACACAGCACGAGCTACGCAGGCGCAATTCGCCGAGAGGCTGGGGATCTCGACCAGTTACCTGAACCAGATCGAAAATAACCAGCGTCCCGTTTCCGCCGCGGTTCTCTTGGCTCTCGCGGAAAAATTTGGCGTTGGTATTGGTGAGCTTTCCTCCGGCGAAGGGGATCGCCTTCTTTCGGCACTCTCAGAGGCACTTTCCGACCCTCTTTTCGAGAGTTACAGCGCAAATTTGCAGGAACTGAAACTGGTTACGCAAAACGCGCCAGGCCTTGCCCACGCACTGATTACCGCCCATCAAGCCTATCGTCGCTCCAGCGAACAGCTTGCCAGCATGGACGACCGGCTGGACCGCGCTGCTTTGACGGAAGCTACGCCTTATGACGAGGTGCGGGACTACTTTCACTTCGTCGATAACTACATCCACGAACTTGACGTAATGGCGGAACGGCTAGCCGGTGAAATGGGCCTGGGTAGCGGAGATAATCACGCTGCTCTCCAACATTTTCTCCTGCATCGCTTCGGCGTGCGCGTGGAACGCACGGCGCTGAAAGACGAGTTGATCCGCAGCTTTGATCCCATTGCCCGGCGACTTTCGCTGAACGCCTACGCCGCGCCGGCCACCCGCGATTTTCAAATGGCACTGCAAATCGCGCAGCTTCACGCCTCATCCGTGATCGACACGATTGCCCGCGAAGCAGGCTTTCGTGCGCCGGAGGCGGTGGAAATCTGTCGCATCGGCTTGGCAAATTATTTCGCCGGAGCGCTGTTGCTTCCTTACGAAAGCTTCCTGAAGCGAGCTCGCGAACTGCGCCACGATCTCGATCTTCTGGCCGCCCATTTCGGGGCGAGCCTGGAGCAGATCTGCCACCGCCTCAGCACGCTGCAAAGGCCGGGACAAAAGGGCATTCCTATATTCTTCGCCCGTGTGGATCGCGCCGGCAACATCACCAAGCGCCACAGCGCCGCCAAGCTACAATTTGCCCGTTTCGGCGCTGCCTGTCCGCTCTGGAATGTGCATCAGGCCTTTGAAATGCCGGGGCGCATCATTCGCCAGCTTGCCGAAACGCCGGATGGCGTCCGGTATCTCTGCCTCGCCACCCAGATCACCAAGGGAAGCGGTGGCTTTCGGGCTGTCCAGCCGCGTTATGCCTTGGCACTTGGATGCGAGATGTCTTATGCCGACAGCTTCGTCTATGCGGATGATCTCGACCTGACAAACCGCGCCGCTTTCGAACCCATCGGCATTTCCTGCCGCATTTGTGAGCGGCATAACTGTCCGCAACGCGCCGTCCCGCCACTCAAAAGTCGGCTGGCTGTCGACCACGACAACCGCTCCATCGTGCCGTACAGGATTGTTTGAGATAGAAAAAGCGGACCGTGTTGCCACGATCCGCTTTGGGGATTAATCGCTCGCTCGGAAACTTACGCGACAGCGCGAGCAAGAGCGCAACGCGACCACAGCTGGTGCAGGGCGCCAACAAGATGCTCAATATCGCCATCCGTATGCAATGGCGTCGGCGTAATGCGCAGGCGCTCGGTCTTGCGTGGCACGGTCGGATAGTTGATCGGCTGCACGTAGATGTCAGAATGGTCGAGCAGCAGATCGGAAATCCACTTGCACTTGGCAGCATCACCCACCATGACCGGCACGATATGGCTCGGGTTCATCATGTGCGGGATGCCATTGGCATCCAGCGAGGCACGCAGTTTGCGCACGCGATCCTGATGGCGAGCCCGTTCAAACGGGCTGTGCTTCAAATGACGGATAGAGGCAACAGCACCGGCAGCCAGAGCTGGTGGAATGGCCGTGGTGAAGATGAAGCCGGATGCGAAAGAGCGAATGAAATCGCAGACAACATGTGAGCCAGTGATATAGCCGCCCATAACACCGAAGGCCTTGCCCAGCGTGCCTTCGATGATGGTGATGCGATCCATCAGGCCTTCGCGTTCAGCAATGCCGCCGCCGCGCGGGCCGTACATGCCAACGGCATGCACTTCATCGAGATATGTCATGGCACCGAATTCATCGGCGAGATCACAGATTTCCTTGATCGGCGCGATGTCGCCATCCATGGAATAGACGCTTTCAAAAGCGATCAGCTTCGGAGCCTTCGGATCAGCCGCAGCCAGCTTTGCGCGCAGATCGTCGAGATCGTTATGCTTCCAGATCACGCGCTCGCATTTGCCGAAGCGAATGCCTTCGATCATCGAGGCGTGGTTGAGCGCATCCGAGAAAATGATGAGGCCAGGGATTTTCGCGCCAAGCGTTCCAAGCGTCGCCCAGTTCGAAACATAGCCTGACGTAAAGATGAGGGCAGCTTCCTTGCCGTGCAGATCGGCAAGTTCCTGCTCCAAGAGAACATGGTAGTGGGTGGTGCCAGAAATATTCCGGGTGCCGCCAGCACCCGCGCCACAGTGATCAATGGCTTCGTGCATTGCCGCAACCACTGCCGGATGCTGGCCCATGCCGAGATAATCGTTGGAACACCAGACCGTTACGTCACGCTTGCCTTCTGGAGTATGGCGCGTCGCACGCGGAAAGCTTCCGCGATGACGCTCGAGATCGGCGAACACGCGGTAGCGGCCTTCCTGATGAAGGCTGTCCAGTTCGCCTTTGAAAAATGCCTCGAAATCCATTCTTTCACTCCAGAACCTGCCACCGTCTTTTGGGTCCTCGTCTGACACACGTCAACCCTGCAACCGGCGATTCCCTGCCACCTGCGGCATTTGGCCCATTTCTTTGAATTATTCCAATATAGATTTACGAAGGAAGCGATAATAAAAATTGATCCACGTCAATCTGGGTAAAAAAAGAGCGGCCGAAGCCGCCCAAATTGCTGTCACGTAAAGTCATTTTGCGGCAGCCACAGCTCGCTTGGCCATCACCTTTACAAGATTGGCGCGATACTCCGCCGTGCCGTGCATGTCTTCCATCATCATCGACGGATTAATGCGGACGGCAGAAAGTGCCTCGGCAGACCAATCGGATGCCAGCGCTTGCTCGATCTCCGTTGCCCGGAAAACACCGGTTGATCCGGCACCCGTTACGGCAACACGAACCCCGGTTGCCGTTTTCGCCACGAACACGCCGGTCAGCGCATAGCGTGAGGCAGGATTCGGGAACTTGGCATAACCTGCCTTTTCAGGTGCCTCGAAGGAAATGGCGGTAATCAGTTCGCCCTCCTCCAGCGCCGTATCGAACATGCCCTGAAAGTAATCGGCTGCGGTAATTTCCCGCCGGTCGGTGATGACAGTGGCGTTGAGAGCGAGAACAGCGGAAGGATAATCCGCCGCAGGATCATTGTTGGCGACAGAGCCACCAATGGTTCCCATATGCCGCACATGCGGATCGCCAATCATGCCCGCCAATTCGCAAATGGCGGGGCAAACGGCTCTCAGCGCCGCCGAAGCCGCCACTTCCACATGAGGTGTTGCCGCCCCGATGCGAACCCGGCGACCTTCCACCGTAATACCCTTCATGCTCTCGATGTGCCGTAGATCCACCAGATCCGAAGGCGCGGCCAGCCGCTGCTTCATGGTGGCGATCAGCGTCATGCCGCCGGAAAGATAGCGGCCTTCTTCATTGGCCGAACGCAGTTTAACAGCATCCTCGACGGAGGAGGCACGATGATAATTGGTCTCGTACATAGCCCGTCCCTCCCTTACTCGGCAGCCATGCGCGGCTGCGCATTCTGCAATGCTGTCCATACTTTCAGCGGCGTCGCGGGCATGGCGATTTCCATGCCGATTGCGTCGGTAATCGCATTTATCAGTGCCGGAGGCGAACCGATGGCCCCGGCCTCGCCGCAGCCCTTGATGCCCAAAGGATTGCCGGGGCACGGGGTATTTTGATGCGACAGTTTGAAGGAGGGAAGATCATCGGCGCGTGGCATGGCGTAATCCATGTAGCTCGCCGTCAGAAGTTGGCCGCTCGTCTCATCGTAGCGAACCTCTTCCAGAAGCGCCTGCCCGATGCCTTGCGCCAAACCACCATGCACCTGGCCTTCCACGATCATCGGATTGATGATGTTGCCGAAATCGTCAGCTGCCACGAACTGGATAATCTCCGTCTTGCCCGTATCCGGATCGATCTCCACTTCCGCAATGTAGCAGCCAGCCGGGAAGGTGAAGTTGGAAGGATCGTAGAAGGCGGTCTCCTTCAATCCCGGCTCCATGCCCGCTGGCAGGTTATGGGCGGTATAGGCAGCCAATGCCACCTGGAACCATGGCAAGGTCTTATCCGTGCCTGCCACTTTCAACTCACCGTTTTCGATGACGATATCGCTCTCATCGGCTTCCATCAGATGTGCGGCGATCTTCTTCGCCTTCATCTCCACCTTGTCGAGAGCCTTCACGATGGCAGACATGCCAACCGCCCCTGAGCGGGAACCATAGGTACCCATGCCCATCTGCACCTTATCCGTATCGCCGTGGACGATATTGATGCTAGCCAGAGGAACACCCAAACGATCCGCCACCAACTGCGCGAAAGTGGTTTCATGGCCCTGACCGTGGCTGTGCGAGCCGGTCAGAACCTCAATGGTGCCAACCGCATTCACCCGCACTTCGGCAGATTCCCACAGGCCGACACCGGCACCGAGCGAACCGACGGCCTGAGACGGTGCAATGCCGCACGCTTCAATGTAACAGCTCATACCGATGCCGCGCTTCTTGCCACGGCTTTCGGCCTCAGCACGGCGGGCCGCAAAACCATCCCAATCAGCCGCCGCCATGGCAGCACTGAGAGAAGCCTCATAGTCGCCGGCGTCGTAATTCATGATAACCGGCGTCTGATAGGGGAAGGTCCGAACAAAGTTCTTGCGACGCAGTTCCGCTGGCGAAACACCCAGTTCGCGTGCTGCGATTTCCATTGTTCGTTCAAGCAGATAGGTTGCCTCAGGCCGCCCTGCCCCACGATATGCATCCACTGGCACAGTGTTGGTATAGACGGTGCGGACATTCGCATGGATGGCCGGAATGGCGTATTGGCCGGAAAGAAGCGTCGCATAAAGATAGGTCGGTACAGCCGAGGAGAAGAGCGACATGTAAGCGCCGAGATTGGCAATCGTTTCCACCTTGAGGCCAATGACGCGATGTTCCTTGTCGAAAGCCATCTTAACTTTCGATACATGGTCACGGCCATGGGCATCCGTTAAAAATGCTTCCGTGCGGTCGGAGGTCCATTTCACCGGCACGCCGGTCTTTTTAGAGGCCCAGAGACAGACGATCTCTTCCGGATAGATATAGATCTTGGAACCAAAACCACCGCCGACATCCGGCGCAATCACCCGCAGTTTGTTTTCCGGTGCGACATTATAAAAGGCGCTCATTACCAGTCGCGCCACATGCGGGTTCTGGCTTGTGGTATAGCAGGTGTAGTGGTCTTCGGCAGAATCGTAGATACCAAGTGCTGCACGTGGCTCCATCGGATTGGGAGACAGGCGGTTGTTGAGGATTTCAACTTCCGTCACATGCGCAGCCTCAGCAATGGCCTTGTCGGTCGCGGCGGCATCGCCGATATCCCAGTCGAAAATAAGGTTGCCGGGTGCTTCCGGGTGAATCTGAGGAGCGCCGCCTTCCAATGCCGCAAGGCTGGTTATTACGGCAGGCAATTCGTCATAATCCACGACTACTGCTTCCGCCGCATCGCGCGCCTCTGCCACGGAATCGGCGACAACAATGGCCACTGCATCGCCGACATAGCGCACCGTATCCACGGCGAGCGGCCGCCATGCGCCCATCTTCATGGGAGAGCCATCCTTGGAATGGATCATCCAGCCGCAAATCAGGTTTCCAATGCCATCGGCCAGCAACTGGCGGCCATCCAACACATCAATAACGCCTGGCATGGCTTTCGCCGCAGACACATCAATGCCGTTAATCCTGGCATGCGCATGCGGGCTTCGAACAAAACAGGCATATTTCATGCCCGGCACAACCATGTCGTCGGTGTAGCGGCCCTTGCCCGTGAGGAAACGCTTATCCTCCTTGCGGGCAACGCGCGCACCAATCCCTTCCATACCCATGTCATCTCCTCCCGAGAGCGCTCGATGAGAGCGAAAGAACAGTAATGATAGGCGCAACGGCGCGGCGAGATCTTAAAGCTCCCGGGTGCGCCGAATGCTGGATTCGAAACCTGATTATTCGGCCGCTTGGCGCTGGGCGCCGTGCATTTCTTCATTGGCGGAAAGCACAGCCTTCACGATGTTATGGTAGCCGGTGCAGCGACAGATATTGCCTTCCAGCTCCTGGCGAACTGTCGCCTCGTCCAGTTCGCCGCCATGACGGTTGATCATGTCGACCGCCGTCATCACCATGCCGGGCGTGCAGAAACCACATTGCAGCCCGTGATGCTGGTTGAACGCTGCCTGCACCGGATGCAATTCACCCTGTACTGCAAGCCCCTCAATGGTGGTAATGGTTGCTCCAGATGCCTGCACGGCCAAGACGGAACAGCTTTTCACCGATTTTCCATCCATATGGATAACGCAGGCTCCGCACTGGGTCGTATCGCAACCCACATGGGTTCCCGTTAGTGCCAGTTTGTCCCGAATGAAATGAACGAGCAGCGTGCGATCGTCGCACTCGCCCGACATCGTCCGGCCATTGACCGTCAACGTCACTTTCGTCATGAACTCCTCCAAATCCTAGACGAGGCGCGTGTCTCCTCAAACACGCAAGGCCCATCATTCGTCTTTTTTCATGTACGATCAATAGATAGTTTTGGTGGCGACAAGTTATCGCAGAAGATGAGGCAGGCTCACTTCAATAGATTCTTAGCCGAGCCATCTGGACTTCACACTGGAGAGTCATATCCTTCCGTTCAAGCTGCGTTAATGTTTGATCGGCTTAGCGTATACGGGACCGGTCGAAGAGCCGGGACACGCTCGTAACATTTGGAGAGAGTGATGAAGAAGGCGATTATGCTTCTGATGGTGGGCCTGACCATGGCAGGCTGCACGCAGACCGAAAGAGGCGCTGGCATTGGCGCAGGCGCAGGCGCAGTGATTGGCGGCCTGGCAACGGGCAACGTTCGTGGTGCAGCTGTGGGTGCTGCTATCGGCGGTCTGTCCGGCGCTGTGATCGGTTCCGTTTCCGAACAGCCGGGCCAGTGCTACTACCGTGACCGTTACGGTCGCCGTTACGTAGACTCCTGCCCACGCGGCTACTGATCATTTCCGCCATTTGAGGCGTTGAGAATTCGAAGCCCCGGGAAAACAGCCGGGGCTTTTTGATGACTGTGTGACAGAAACATGGTACCGCATGATTGAGAATTCGGTTAGATTGACTGCTAATATAGAAGTGACGCTCGCGTCTTAAGGGTGGGAATACCAAACTGCGTACGAGCAATGAAATGCCCGTCCAGGAACGCATGAAGGCGGTCCGGAAGCTGAGTCTCGTAGCGGTCCTGCTCGCGGGAGCCTCATTGATTCCAGGTTACACAAGCGAAGCACACGCTTTCAAACTGTTCGGCATCAACCTCTTCGGCAGCGATGAGGATGAAAAAGCCGATGTCATTGATCCCGTTCGCTACTCTGCCACCCTCGATACAACCAATGCCTCCGGTGACTTGAAGGATCGGTTGGACAATACCAGCGCGCTGAAATCTGACGAGGAGCAGCCTGTTTCGGGCGATTTGGGACTGGTCATCAAAGCCCGTGAAGATCGTGACCGCCTTGTCGCCATCCTCTACGAAGAAGCCCGTTATGGTGGCGTGGTGCGCATCACCATCGACGGACAGGAATTAGACCGCCTGCCACCTATACCGCAATTTGATCACACCAAGCCCGTTCCCGTCGTCGTCACCGTAGAGCCCGGCCCGGAATTCACGCTCGGGCAAGTACGCTTTGAAGGCGATGCTACTGCCATTCTGCCGGACGATGTAGGCCTGAAAGCGGGACAGAAAGCTGGCTCGGTTTCCATTATTCAGGCGGGAGAGCGCGTGGTTCAGGCTCTGAAGAAACAGGGCCGTCCTCTTTCAAAAATCAACAAGCGCGATGTTGTCGCCGACCACGCAACGAATACGGTTGCTGTGACGATTTCGGCCACCAGCGGACCTGTGGCACCCTTTGGAGCAGTCACCGTCAAAGGCTCTCAGGGTGTCGATGAGAATTTCATCCGCCGCTACTCTCGCCTTGACCGTCGTGAAACATATTCGCCAGAGCAGTTGAAGAAGGCGGGCGAACGCCTGCGCGAGCTGGGCGTCTTTTCCAGCGTCAATATTCGTGAGGCAGACAAGCTGGCTGCTGATGGTTCGCTGCCATTGACCATTGAAGTATCGGATGGAAAATTCCGCTACTTCGGTTTTGGCGCCGAATATTCCTCGCTCGATGGTGCCGGCCTTTCTGGCTATTGGGGTCATCGCAACCTGTTTGGACAGGCTGAATCGCTGCGGCTGGAGGCACAGGTTTCCGGTATCGGCGCGACGACCGACCTCACCACCTTCGATTATTCGGCAGGCATCATCTATTCGGAACCGGGCTTCAAGATCCCTGAGCTAACCCTCGATGCCAGCCTTAAAGCAAAGCGTGAAACGCCGGATGTCTACACCGCCAATTCGATAACCGCCCTGACAACATTGACTTACGAATTGAGCGATCAGGACAAGGTGACAGGCGGCGGCGAAGTGGCATGGACCCAAGCCGAAGACGCCTTTGGCAAGAACGAATATCTTACCGTCTCCCTTCCGCTGACCTATGACCGCGACGCACGCAACAACAAGCTAGAACCGACGGAAGGTTATCGCTTCACTGCATCCACCAAGCCAAGCTACGAAACCTATCGCGGCACATTCTTCTCCTCATTTGAGGGATCGGCCTCGGGCTATCTTGGATTTGGCGAAGAAGATCGCTTCGTGTTGGCAGGCAAACTTTCCGCCGGAACGATCGTCGGCGGGGATGAACTTGCCGATATACCCACAACCAGACGTTTCTTTGCCGGTGGCGGGGGGTCAATTCGTGGTTATACGTTCCGGGAAGTCTCGCCCTATAACGCGGCAAATGAGGCAACGGGCGGACGCTCCTACGCTGTTGCGAACCTCGAGGCACGTATCAAAGTTACTGATAAAGTTGGAATTGTCCCGTTTTTTGATGTCGGAAGCGTTTCCACCGAAATCGTGCCTGATTTTACCGATATCCGCATGGGCGCCGGTATCGGGCTGCGCTATGCAACTCCGTTCGGTCCGTTAAGGTTAGATGTCGCTGTTCCATTGAATCGCTATGACGGCGGCAGCCAATACGGTATTTACGCGGGCATCGGGCAGTCATTCTGATGTCGCAAAAAACTGTAGTTCAGGATAAGGAATCCGACAGCTTGCCAAAGGTGAACCCGCGTTCATGACATCACCGCGTCGAACACACTGGATTTTGCGCGCCGCGCTTGCCGTGGTGGCGCTTGCCGTTGTTCTGGTGGTGGCACTGGCGCTGTTTCTGGGCTTTACCGCCGCTGGCAATCGGTTAGCCGGAAACCTTGTTTCCTCACTTATCTCTTCTCTAGACCAGACAATCACCATCTCGCCTCCGCGTGGCCTTCTCACGGGTCACCTCAAGCTTGACACTGTGACGCTGGCGGATCGGGATGGCGTTTACGCGGAAGCCTCAAACATTGCTGTTGACTGGTCACCGCTTTCACTTCTGCGCGCAACTTTCCATGCGGAGCGGATCGAAATTGGCGCATTGAAAGCCATACGTGCCCCGCTTGCTTCCACAACACCCGCCCAGAACCAGACAGACAGTTCCGGCAACGGATTTTCCCTGCCCGTTGCTGTTCAGATCGATAGCTTTCGACTGCCAAACGTTGCGCTGGAACCGGCGCTGACAGGGCGTCATTTCGATCTGGAAGCAGAAGGTGCGGCCAATGCGACGGGAGAGCGCGTAGGTCTGAAATTTTCGGGGCGTCGGAAAGATGTTCCCAATGCCGTTGCCCAGGCTGATCTCGTATTTGCGCCTCAACAGAACGAGTTGAAACTCCAGGCCCAAGTTTCAGAACCGCAAGGCGGCCTGCTTGCGCGGCTTCTGCATCTGCCCGGATCGCCTTCGCTGGCGCTGGCGCTCGACGGCCAGGGGCCACTTTCCAACTGGTCCGGTCAGCTGCGTGGTACCGTAGATGGCAAGCCCGTTATCAGCCTGGATGGACAGCATAGCCTTAGTGCAGAAGGTGCGCACCAGGTGCAACTTCGTGGCGGTGGCGAGTTGACTTCGCTTCTGCCTCCAAGCCTGCGCCCGCTTTTCCCGGATCGCACCGACCTCAACCTCGGCGCTGCGATAGCATCCTCTGGCCGAATTGAGATCAAGACGGGCGAATTGACGACTGGTTCGATGAAACTTCAGGCATCTGGCGCGCTCGATCCCTCTGGCGACAACAGCCTGACCGGCAGTGCGACGGCGACGAATGGCCCGATCAACCTTGAATGGCCGATGGATCCACAGCCTGCACGGATTTCGATCGACAACTTCAATTTTACGCTGACGGGACCGGCGGAATCCTCGCGCTTCAATGCAACGGCTGCGCTGAAGTCCCTGTCTGCCAGTGGGGCCACCTTTGGACAAATCCGTCTTCAGGCGGAGAGTGAAGATCTCAACCTTGTTGACAAGACAGGCAGCATCCGCACCCGCCTTAGCATTGCTCAGGCAGATTTCGACAATCCCGATCTTGATCGGCTGATCGAAGGCCCGATCCGTCTGGATGCGCCTATTCGTCTTGCGCCTCCTGCCATTGGGCTTGATGCATCGACCTTTGAGAGCGCCAATCTTTCCGGCACGATCAGCGGTGCATACAACACCTCCAAGCAATCGGTGACCGGCAATATCCGCATGTCGCTCAACCCGAGCGGTATGCCAGAAGCGGCAAGTCAATACTTTGAGGACATGGTTGGCATCGAAGGCTATGTGGATGCCGTGATCGGCGGGCGCATGAGCCTGGAAAACCTGGTCGTAAAATCCAATGTCGTGGAGGGACACGGCAACCTGCTTCTCGATGGCGGCAAGCTGGAAGCGCGCTTGGCCGGTCGTGTGGCCGAAATCGCCAAGTTCCGCCCGGATGCAAAAGGCGCTGCTGGCTATGACGTGACACTCAACGGCCCACTGGAGGCCCTCGGTGTGAAGGCCGTGGTTAACGCTGCGGAGGCTCGCTACAGCGGCCGGATGCTGGAAGCCGTCAGCGCCCGGTTTGACGGAACAGTCGGCAGTGGCAAAACAGCAGGCACGGCCATCGTGTCAGGTAGGGTCGATGGTAAGCCACTGAAGCTCGATGCAGAAATTCGTCAGGAAAACGATCTTTATAAGCTGCCTCGCATAGCGCTCGATGCAGGCGCAAACCGCATTAGCGGCGCTCTCGATCTTTCCAACAATTTCCTGCCACAGGGACAACTCGCTTTCGATTTGCCCGACATCGGCCTACTGGCCTCACTTGCAGGTCAACAGGCAAGCGGCGACCTTCGCGGCTCCCTTTCGCTGGGCAATGATAACGGCAAAATGTCCGCGACCATCAATGCCACTGGCCAATCGGTTGTGGCGAACGGCGGCGTAATTGAAGCACCAGCCATTGATCTGGCCAGCACGGATGTGATGGCGCTGATTGCACAAGGTACGGTTCGCGCCAATGCGATCACGGTCGCGGGGCAAAAGCTTCAGGATGTAAATCTCAAGCTTGAGGGCGATGCGAAGCGCACGAACCTTGATCTGGAAGCTCGCTATTCCGATGCTCCCCTGGTGATGCAGGGCGTTGTGGACCGCACGGCACCCGACCAGATCACAATCGAGATCAACCGCTTGGCTGCAAAGCCAAATGGCATTGACATTGCACTCGCCGAACCGGCGCGGGTTCGTTTGGCTTCAGGCAGCGCTGCTCTTGGCACGATTACTCTGAATGCGGGCGGTGGCAAAGTCGTAGTGGAAGGCACAGCCGGGCCGCAATTGAACGTCGCCTTGCGTGTTAGTGATCTTCCAGCTGCCATAGCCGATAGCTTTGTGCCGGGTCTTGGCGCGGAAGGTAAAATCGGTGGCGCTGCGACGCTTGCCGGACGTTCGTCCGATCCTGTTATTCGCTACAGCCTCGCATGGAACAGTGCCCAGGTTGGCGAAACCCGCACTCGCAACCTCGGCGCTTTCACGCTTTCCAGCCGAGGCCGTATGCAAGGCAGCTTGCTGACGGTGGAAGACGCGGCCCTGACCGGACGCGACGGCCTCTCCTTGCATGCAAACGGTACCGTTTCGACAACCACACCGCAGACCTTGAACCTGAAAGCGGACATCGCTTCCATTCCGGCCAGCATCGCCAACAGCTTCGTGCCGAACCTGGACGCGAAAGGCCAGATAACAGGCACAGCAGCGGTTACCGGCACGGTTGGCGCACCTGTCGCAACTGCTCAACTGGCTCTTGGGGAAGTTTCCACCGTTCAAACCCGCGCAGGCGGGATCGAGGCGGTGCGCGGACGGTTGGATGGCCGCTTTGAGAACAATAGGCTGACGGTCAATGAATTCGTTCTGCAAGGCGGCAAGGATCTCGCCGCACGCGTGACAGGCAGTCTCAACCTTGCCGATGACCGGGCCATCAACCTTCAGGCCGATCTTTCGTCCATTCCTGCAAGTCTTGCCAATGCGTTGCGCCCCGATCTTGGCGCAGTCGGCACCCTTTCCGGCACTATCAACGCGTCTGGTACGCTGGCTGCTCCTAAGGCCTCCTTCCAGGCCAAGCTGGCGGATGCTTCCTTTGAACAGACGCGCAAGGCTGGCCTGCCCAATCTCAACCTGATCGCCAACGGTACAGTTGAGAACCAGATCCTGACACTTTCCCAAGCAGAGCTTGTTGGCGGCGACAATGTTTCCTTGAAAGCCAGCGGCACGGCGGCCCTTGATGGGGACAGGGCGCTCAATATGCGCCTGGATCTTGTCAATCTGCCCCTGTCGCTCGCGGATGTGTTGCGTCCAGGGCTGGATGCGAAGGGGCAGTTGAAGGGTCGTGTGACACTTGGCGGCAATGTTGCGGTTCCAGTCGTGCGCTACGATCTTTCAGGCTCTGATCTTTCGATAGCAGAAAGCCGTCAGGCAGGCGCAAACGCCATCGCGCTGCGCGCTCTCGGAAGCCTTGAAAACAACACGCTGACACTGGACGATACGTCCCTTACCGATCCTTCCGGCCTTTCGGTCACGGCAAAAGGTCGCGTTCTGCTGAATAGTCCGCAAGGGCCGGTGCTGAACGTCAATGGCAATATCGCCTCACTGCCGGCTGCACTGGCGAATGCATTCGTACCCGGACTTGACGCAAGCGGGGTCATTTCGGGCTCCGTTCAATCCAGCGGAACGGCAGAAGCACCCGTGGCCGATTTCAATCTCGCCTGGAGGGATGCTGCCACAGCGCAAACGCGAGCAGCAGGCATTCAAGGCTTGGCTTTTAATGCAAAAGGCAGACTGGAAAACGGGGCTTTGACCATTGCCGAATCCGGTTTGACGGGTCCGTCTGGCCTATCGGCAAAGGCCAATGGTACCATCGGCCTGACGGGCGAGCGAGAGTTGAACCTGCAAGCCGCCCTTGACGCTTTTCCAGCTGCGCTTGCCAATGCCTTTCTTCCCGGCATGCAGGCTTCCGGCATTGTTTCTGGCACGGCTGCAGTGTCGGGCACGACGGCTGCACCGGCTATTCGTTACGATCTGCAATGGGCCGATGGCTCGATTCGCCGCAGAGGTGATGCAGGTGTTGGACCGCTGAACCTGCGAGCCCAAGGGTCGTTTGAAAACCGCAAGCTGACTTTGGGCGAGACCCGCCTTAGCGGCCCAAATGGCCTTTCTGTCACGGCAAATGGCGATGTGACCTTGCCTAGCGACGGAAAAGGTCTTCCTACAACCAATCTGAATGCGGATATCGCAGCCCTTCCCGCCAATCTGGCCAACGCCTTTGTTCCAGGCCTTGGCGCAACCGGCGTTATCTCGGGCAAAGTCACTGCCCTGCCGGGTGCGGGTGGAGCTGGCGCGCGCTTTAACCTCACCTGGGCCGATGCCTCCCTGGCGCAGATCAGAAGCGCCGGGCTCCAATCCTTTCGTATTGGTGTGAACGGCAGCCTTGAGAACAATGCGGTCAACTTCCAGACCGAGTTGAGCGGCGCTGGAGGTTTGAACCTTTCCGGCGGCGGCACGGTTGGGCTGGCGGGCGATAGACCGCTGAACCTGCAGTTTCGCGGTGGCCTTCCCTTTGCCCTCCTGGCCACGCAGTTGTCAGCACAAGGCTTCGTTCCTTCCGGCACCGGCAATGTAAATGTTTCGATTGGCGGCACGGCGAGCGCACCTCAGATAACGGGAACGGCCTCAACGAGCGATGCTCGTTTGATCGATGTGCGCCGAAACCTCGCGCTCAACAAAATCAACGCGCAGGTGCATTTCAACCGAGACCGCGCGGAAATCTCCAGCGCAACGGCTGCTCTTTCCACGGGCGGCACGATCAGCGCTCAAGGATCTGTTGGGTTGACGGATGGCTTTGCCGCTGATCTTCGGATCGCGCTCAACAATGCGACCTATGTGGATGGCACTCTGGTAACGGCAACGGTCAACGGCAACCTGACGGTGACTGGCCCGCTGCTTCAAGACCCACGCCTTGGTGGAACCGTGACGCTTGTCAAAGCCAACATCACCGTTCCGGCAAAGCTGCCTGCCTCGCTCGCCGAAATCAACGTCAAGCATAAGAATGCACCTGCGGACGTACGCGCACTGCTTGCGTCTCTTGCGCCAAAGGGCGGAGAAGGCACAAGCCGAAGCCTCAGTCTTGATCTGACCCTCAATGCTCCAAACGGCATCTTCGTTCGTGGTCGTGGCATTGATGCGGAGCTGGGCGGCAATCTCACTGTGCGTGGCACCACCGCAGAACCCATCGTATCTGGCGGATTTGAGATGCGGCGCGGTCGTATCGTCATCCTCACCAAGCGGCTGGATTTCACCACGGGAAAGATCACCTTCGGCGGCAGTTTGATTCCGGTGCTTGATATGGTGGCGGAAACAAGCTCCAACCAGACCACGATCACCATTAATGTGTCTGGCGTGGCTAACGACCCGGATATCACCTTTGGTTCCTCCCCTTCCCTGCCGCAGGATGAAGTGCTGGCCCGGTTGATCTTCGGTCAGTCCATGTCTCGCCTCTCGGCCCTACAGATTGCGCAACTGGCAGACGCGGTGAGCCAACTTGCAGGCGGCGGTGATAGCTCTCTCTTCCAGACCCTTCGTGGGCGGCTGGGCGTGGATGATCTGGATCTGAAAACTGATGACAATGGCCAGACCAGTGTATCCGTGGGTCGCCGCCTGAACGACAAGACCTATTTTCAGCTGGAACAGGGCGGCAGCAGCGGTGCGAAAGCTTCGATCAATCTCGATGTAGGTCGAGGCGTGAAACTGAAAGGTTCAGCTGGCAGTGAAGGTGGCTCTGCCGGGATTTTTTACGAGAAAGAGTATTGACGAAAGCCAAGCTCGCTCCACTTCCCACCCGAAATCGATCTTATAAGAAACTATGCATGTAACTTAGTGTGCGGATTCTTCCATTCGAGTTTGAAACTGCTCATCGAATGGTTGTCCTAACACGTCGTATTTTAGAAGTTTTTTGCATACAAAACAGCAGTTTAGGCAGTTTATCAGGAATTGCTTTTAGTTCTTATTAAGAGTTCACTGCTAATTATTCCTCTCACACAAATAAAAGTGAACCTGCGTCCATGCGGTTGCGTATTTTGTGCCTTATGGGGAACAGTCGCATGAACTTTAGCCTTACATCTCTCACAAATTCCAAATCACTTCTGACAGCCATCGGTCGATCACAAGCACTGATCGAGTTTGATCTTGATGGAAAGATTTTGGATGCCAATGAAAACTTCTGCAACGCGCTGGGTTATAGTTTGGCTGAGATTAAGGGGCGCCATCACAGCATGTTCTGTGATCCCTCTTACGTAAGCACACCTGCCTACAAAGAATTCTGGTCACGGCTTAAGCAGGGCGAGTTTCAGGCAGCCGAATACAAGCGAATTGGCAAGGGTGGACGCGAAGTCTGGATTCAGGCCTCATACAATCCGGTTATGTCTGGCGGCAAGCCTACCAAGGTGGTGAAGATCGCAACCGATATTACTGCGGCGAAGCTGAAAGCTGCGGAAGATGCTGGCAAGATCGCTGCAATTTCCCGCACGCAAGCTGTCATCGAGTTTCTTCCGACCGGCGAAATCTTGCAAGCCAACGAAAACTTCCTGAACTGTCTTGGTTACTCTGCGGCAGAGATCCAAGGTCGGCACCACAGCATGTTCTGCGATCCGACCTGGGTACAAAGTAAAGAATACAAAGAATTCTGGGCACGTTTGGCGGGCGGAGAAGCCTCTTCCGCCGAGTACAAAAGAATTGGCAAGGGTGGGAAGGTCGTTTGGATTCAGGCGTCCTACAATCCGATCCAGGACAGTGATGGCCGCGTCTTCAAGGTCGTGAAATTTGCCACCGACATTACGGAGCGCGTACGCGCATGTGATGAGCTTGGTGAAGGGCTGATGTCGCTTTCACGGGGCGATCTTAGAGTTCGATTGCAGCGCCCGTTCATTCCAAGCCTGGATGGAATTCGCCAAGACTTCAATGCCTCCATTGAAACGCTTTCAAACGCCATGGAAGCTGTTGCGCACAATGCGTCCGCCATCGCTGCCAGTTCGGGTCAGGTGCGTGAAGCCTCTGGCAGTCTTGCGCATCGCACCGAACGGCAAGCTGCGGCCGTTGAGCAAACAGCAGCTGCGTTAACTCAAGTCTCCCAAACCGTTGCCACAAGCGCCAAGCGCGCAGAGGAAGCCGGTCAATTGGTGGAACGTACGACCAAGGGTGCCACCCGGTCCGGCGAAGTGGTTACCTCGGCCATCGAGGCCATGGGGCAAATCGAAAAATCCTCTGGCGAAATTTCCAATATCATTGGCGTGATTGATGAAATCGCTTTCCAGACCAATCTGCTTGCGCTCAATGCAGGCGTTGAGGCTGCGCGCGCGGGAGAGGCTGGCAAGGGCTTTGCCGTGGTTGCTCAGGAGGTACGCGAGCTCGCACAACGCTCCGCCAAGGCCGCCAAGGAAATCAAAGCGTTGATCAACACCTCCACCTCGCAGGTTCAGCAGGGCGTCTCGCTTGTTGATCAGACCGGTCGAGCATTGCAGGCGATCATCACCGAGGTCGATGATATCAATTCCAATGTCAAAGCCATCATCGAGGCAAGCCGCGAGCAGTCTGTCGGCCTTCGCGAAATCAGCAATGCCATCAACCTCATCGATCAAAACACGCAGCAGAATGCCGCCATGGTAGAGGAATCCTCAGCGGCCAGCCATAGCCTCGCAGGAGAAGCAAATTCTCTGCGCGAAATGCTTCAGAGATTTAGCTTTGAGAAACGAACTTCCGCTAAAGTAGAACCGATTGCGCGAACTGATGCCACACATACAGCATCATCCCCGCGCCAGAGGGCGGTAACGGTTGCACGCGGGCGTTCCGGCGCGGCTGCAGCCTTGGCATCGGAGAGTTGGGAAGAATTTTGATGGCTACGACAATTACATCAAACAGTTTCAGTGGTGACACGCTCGAAATCATCGCATTCCGTCTGCATGATCAGGAGTTTTGTGTGAAGACAACCACGATCCGCGAAATTCGCGGATGGGCACCTTCAACTCCAATCCCACATGCGCCAGCCGATGTCATTGGCGTCATGAACCTGCGTGGCTCGGTTATTCCGATCATCGATCTGGCCTTTAAGCTGGGCATGAAAAGCACAGTGGCCAACGAGCGTTCAGCAATCGTGGTGACCGAAGTGCACAACATGGTCATCGGAATGCTGGTGGACCGGGTTTCGGATATTCTCACCATCAGCTCGACCCAGATCCAACCGGTTCCTGAAGTTTCGGCATCCTTCGACAAGTCATTTTCAGAAGGTATCATTGCCAGCGAAAACGGCATGATCTGCTTCTTGAACCTGTCTAAGATGTTCAAGGGTTCCGATCTGGAAGACTTGGCAGCCTGATCTATCAAAACGAAATTTGAGGGGCGGTCCTACGGCAATGTCGTGGGCCGCCTTTTACATTAGCATTATCTATGTTTCATGGGCTCATATTGATCTCAGGGGCCAGCTTCGATAAAAAACCTGACAGTTTTGAAGGGGATTTTTTTGTGGCCCGATTGCTTCTTATTCATACTGGCGGAACAATTGGAATGGCGCCTAGCCCCGAAGGGCTTGCCCCATTAAAAGGGCTGGTGGAAAGCGCGCTGAGCGCCAGGTTGCCGGAAGGCATTACCTTGGTTGCCAATGTCTTCAATCCGCTGCTGGACAGCGCGAATGTTGGCCCCACCCACTGGAACGCCATGTTGGAAGCGATCCGCGCCCACCCTGGTGTGCCAACGATCATTACGCATGGAACGGACACCATGTCCTTCACCGGAGCTGCACTCTCGCAGGCGCTTGTTGGAGAAGGAAGACGTGTCATTCTCTGCGGCTCCATGGTTCCTCTTGGCGAGGATGGGGATGCAGAAGCAAATCTTTCGCTGGCCATCGAGGCCAGTCAGCAGGAAGGTGAAGGCGTGTTCCTGGCCTTCGCGGGCGAGCTGTTGCGCGCTGAGGGACTGGTCAAGCATCACAGTCATGACCCTATCTCCTTCAGGGCCCAACCGCAGGCACCTTTAGCGCAACCCAAGCTCCGAAACTTTGACGATCGTAAGCTCGCCATATTGGCACTGAGCCCTGGCGCACCGGGCGAAATGTACGAAGCGGCATTGAAGACATTGGATGGCGCTGTTTTGCGCGTCTTCGGCGCAGGCACGGTCATGGCCTGCCCGTTGGTTCTCAAGGCATTTCAGGATGCCGTAAAAGATGGCAAGCGCATTCGCGCCGTCAGCCAATGTGAAGGCGGCGGCATTATTCCAGGTTCCTATGCTGCAGGCGCAGTCCTTTGGGAAGCGGGTGTTGAAAACGGCGGCGACGATACGCCAGAGGCAGCGCTGATCAAACTCTGGCTCAACTAAAGCATGTCGCGCAAAAGTGTGCAGCGGTTTTGCGATGACGACTTGCGTAAAAACAAGAAGTTGAAGCACGTTGCATGAAGCTGATAAGCGGCCATCTGCTTTAAGCGCTCTGCAATCTCATACAGACACGAAAAAGGCGGGCCAATCGACCCGCCTTTTCTGTTTCAGCAAAGCGTTTTGGGGTCACCCGAAGAGCACCAGGCTGCTCTTCAGCGTGACCCAGACTCCCCAAAGCAATGGAATACCCACCACAGCCCAGGCCAAAGCGGCCTTGGCATCAAAGCCGCCTTTTCCAATGCCGAAGGATCCAGTCGGTCCAGCATTGGCAGCAGCCGTTTTAGCTTGCAGCGAAGCCACTTCCTCATCCGACATGAACCATTTGTCGGAAAGAGGCCGAACAAAGGCGTTTGCAACAAGACCGAGCGCCAGCATACCTGCGAGGATGTACATGGTGCTGGTGTAAAGCTCAGGCCCCGGAGCAACACCAGCCGCGATCTGTGCTTCGCGGATGTAGTTGACGACGACCGGACCAACAATACCAGCGGTCGCCCAGGCAGTGAGCAAGCGACCGTGGATAGCGCCGACGAATTGCGTGCCGAAAATATCCGCCAGATAGGCGGGAATGGTTGCGAAACCACCGCCATACATTGAAAGGATGATGCCGAAAGCCAGAACAAAGAATGCCTTGGACCCCATCATGGCGAGCGTTGGAGCCAGTGCATAAAGCACGATGCCGAGAATGAAGAAGCAGAAGTAAGTGTTCTTGCGGCCAATCTTGTCAGACATGGAAGCCCAGAAGAAGCGGCCACCAATATTGAAGAGAGATAGAAGCCCCGTAAAGCCTGCCGCAATTGCCGCGATCTGCGCCTTTTGAGCCGCATCGAGCTGCGCAAAGGCAACACCTGGCTGACCGATCAACGAACCGGCGAAGATTTCCTGCAACATGGGCGAAGCCATGCCGATTACGCCAATGCCCGCCGAAACGTTGAGGCAGAGCACGGCCCAGATCAACCAGAACTGCTTGGTCTTGTGCGCATCGCGCAGATGCACGTGACGCGTCGTAATCATCGTGCTTTTGGCCGCGGGCGGTGTCCAACCCTCAGGACGCCAACCCGCTGGCGGAATGCGATAGCCGAAAGCGCCACCCATCATGAAGACGAAGTAGATGAGGGCCATCACGACGAAGGTCTGCCAAACGCCGACGGATGCATCCGTCTTGAAGGTGCCCATCAGCAAGTTGGCGAGGGGTGCCCCAATCATGGCACCGCCACCAAAGCCCATGATAGCCATGCCGGTTGCCATGCCGCGACGGTCCGGGAACCACTTGATCAGGGTGGAGACCGGAGAAATATAGCCAAGGCCCAGGCCCACGCCGCCAATGACGCCTGCCCCAAGCCACATGAGCCACAATTGGTGCGTCATGACGCCGACCGCTGCAACGAGAATACCGCCGCACCAGCAGCAGGCAGACACGAAGCCAGCCTTTCGCGGACCGACGCGCTCCAGCCAGCCGCCCCACATAGCCGCAGAGCAGCCGAGAAGAACGAAGAAAAGCGTGTAGATCCAGCCGAGATCCGCCACACGCCAATTGCAGGCCGTGGTGAACAAGGCACCCGCCAGCGTCAGGCTTGAGCAGCTTGGGTCTGTGGCTGGTAGCGCCTTGGAAAGCGGCAGCCAGAACACGCTGAAGCCATAGGCCATGCCAATGCAAAGATGGATGGCAAGGGCTGCCGGCGGCACAAGCCATCGGTTAAAGCCCGGTTGCGCAATGATGCGCTCTCTTTCGAGAAGCCCCGCCTGCGGCGCTGCTCCTCCTGTCACTCCTGCTATCGCCATTGCCACGACCTCCCTTGCAATGTCTGGCCCATGCCTATTGAAAGATGCTGCCCCAGCATCTTCATCTCATTAAGCTGTCTGTTCTGGAACGCTTGGTTCCGACAATGATTCACCCGCAGCAGGCCCCTTCCCGCCGGGTGCGCCATTGGCGGCATCTGCACCAAGACCAACAGCTGGTTCTGAACTATCCGGTCGCTTCACCTTCTCCGCAGCGGCAACCACCAGCGGCATGAACCCGCCGATACCAGCATCGATCATTTCGAAAAAGCGCCGCCGCATGCGCGGCTCCCAGAACTTGTTGATGTGAGTGGCTACACCATCCACTCGAACCTCTTCCGGCTGCGACTGGAAGAAAGTCGCAATCTGGTTGGCCATGCGGACAAGCTTGTCGTCCGTGTTACTGTGCAACATAGCGATCTCCTCCGATCGAAAGCCGATCAGGCCTTGTAAACACTTCGAATTCCTCACCACGCGCAATGCCAATCAGACACATACCTGCCTGTTCCGCCGTCTCAATGGCAAGCGCTGTCGGGGCGGAAATTGCAATGAGAAAGGGACATCCGAGAAGCGCCGTCTTCTGGATCATCTCCACAGAGAGGCGGCTCGTGACGACCACCGCCCCCTCCTCCGGGTTGATCTTCTCCCGCAGCAGGCTGCCGACGAGCTTATCGAGCGCATTGTGACGACCCACATCTTCGCGCACCGCCAGCATTCCCCGTTGGGAATGATAGAACCCGGCACCATGCACTGCGCGGGTCTCCCGGTTCAGGTCCTGGTTCTTACCGAGTTCCGCAATCGCATCGGCAATGAAGCGGGCGGATGGTGAAAAGGCGGGCTCGCGAACCGCTTTGATTTGACGTGCGGCCTGCTCGATAGACTCGATGCCGCAAAGGCCGCAGCCTACGGGGCCAGCCATGCGCCTGCGCCGCGACACCAGCGCTTCTGCACTATCATCAGCCAAAGTGATCTGAACATCGATACCGGCACCGGCCTCGATGGGTTCTACCTCGACGATCTCATTAGCGGAGCGGATGATCTCTTCCGCCAGCGAGAAGCCATAAGCAAAGTCGATCAAATCAGCAGGCGTTCCCATCATCACGGCATGGGTGGAGCCACCGTAGGAGAAGGCGATTGGCACCTCCTCCGGCACGAGGCGGCTGCCAGGCGCAAGCTGCCCCTGGCGAAACGCCAACTCATTGATGCGGCGGCTGGTTGTTCTCTTCACCCGCCTATTCCGCCGCTTCAAGCTTGCCCGCGATCCGGCGTGACCGGCGGCTCAGCTCATCATAATCCTCTTGCCACTCGGTCGGGCCGTTGGAAGGCGAAATCTGTACCGCCGTCACCTTGTATTCAGGGCAGTTCGTTGCCCAATCCGAGAAGTCGGTGGTGATGACGTTCGCCTGCGTGCCGGGGTGGTGGAAGGTGGTGTAAACCACACCCGGCGCAACACGATCCGTAATCAAGGCACGAAGCGTCGTATCCCCGGAGCGGCTGGCGAGTTTCACCCAATCGCCATCCTTGATACCGCGTTGTTCGGCATCATGCGGATGAATTTCCAGCCGGTCTTCCTCATGCCAGACGACGTTTTCGGTACGCCGGGTCTGCGCGCCAACGTTGTACTGAGACAGGATGCGGCCGGTTGTCAGCAGCAGCGGGAAGCGTGGGCCTGTGCGTTCATCCGTCGGCACATATTCCGTGCGTATAAACTTACCCTTGCCGCGCACGAAGCCATCGGTGTGCATGATGGGCGACCCGTTCGGGAACTGCTCATTGCACGGCCACTGAACGGAACCTTTCTCTTCCAGATAGGCATAGGAGACACCGGCAAAGCTTGGCGTGGAGAGCGCAATCTCATCCATGATTTGCGACGGATGCGAATAGTTCCAGTCCAGCCCCATGGCCTGCGCCAGCTTCTGGGTCACTTCCCAGTCTGCATAGCCATTCTTCGGCGTCATGACCTTGCGCACTCGGTTGATGCGGCGCTCGGCATTGGTAAAGGTGCCATCCTTCTCCAGGAAGGTCGAACCGGGCAGGAAGACATGCGCATAGTTTGCCGTTTCGTTGAGGAAGAGATCGTGAACCACGACACATTCCATGGCAGCGAGACCGGCCGACACATGCTTGGTATCCGGATCAGACTGAAGAATATCCTCGCCCTGAATATAGATGCCCTTGAACGAACCATCGACAGCGGCATCCAACATGTTGGGAATGCGCAGTCCCGGCTCGTTATTGAGCGTCACGCCCCAAAGCTTCTCGAAAGTTTCACGCGTCGCGTCATCCGAGATGTGACGGTAGCCGGGCAGTTCGTGCGGGAACGAACCCATATCGCACGAACCCTGCACGTTGTTCTGGCCTCGGAGCGGGTTCACGCCAACGCCCGGACGACCAATATTGCCGGTTGCCATGGCAAGGTTGGCAATGGCCATGACAGTGGTGGAGCCCTGGCTGTGCTCTGTTACGCCTAGGCCGTAATAGATCGCACCATTGCCGCCCTTGGCGTATAGCCTTGCTGCCCCGCGCAGCTCCTCTGCCGGAACGCCGGTAAACTTCTCGGTTTCCTCTGGCGAATGCTGGGCTTCCGACACGAAAGCTGCCCAATCCTCAAACTCGGACCAATCGCAACGTTCACGAATGAAGCGCTCATCAAACAGGCCCTCCGTCACGATGACATGGGCAAGAGCAGTCAAAACCGCAACGTTCGTGCCGGGCTTCAGCGGCAGGTGGTAGGATGCTTCAACATGAGCCGAGCGCACGAGATCGATGCGACGTGGATCGATAACAATGAGCTTTGCACCCTTGCGAAGACGCTTCTTGAGGCGTGAGCCGAAAACCGGATGGCCATCGGTCGGATTCGCTCCAATGACGACCACGACATCGGTTTCTTCCACACTATCGAAGTTCTGCGTGCCTGCCGAAGTGCCGAAAGCCTGCCCAAGACCGTAGCCGGTCGGCGAATGGCAAACACGGGCGCAGGTATCGACATTGTTATTGCCAAAGCCAGCACGGATCAGCTTCTGAACGAGATAGGTTTCCTCATTCGTACAGCGCGAGGACGTGATGCCACCAATGGCTTCGCGACCATACTGGTACTGTATGCGACGGAACTCGGAAGCGATGTGAGAGAAGGCCTCCTCCCAGCTCACTTCCCGCCATGGATCGGTGATCTTCTCGCGAACCATAGGGTTCAAAATGCGGTCATTATGGCTTGCATAGCCGTAAGCGAAGCGACCCTTGACGCAGGAGTGGCCGCGATTGGCCTGGCCATCTTTCCACGGCACCATGCGCACCAGCTCTTCGCCGCGCATTTCCGCCTTGAAGGAGCAGCCGACGCCGCAATAGGCGCAAGTTGTGACCACGGAATGTTCCGGCTGGCCGATTTCGATGACGGATTTTTCCGTCAGCGTTGCAGTGGGGCAGGCCTGAACGCAAGCACCGCATGATACGCATTCGGAGGAAAGAAACGCTTCATGCGCGCCAGGAGATACGCGGCTATCGAACCCGCGGCCTTCAATGGTCAGCGCGAACGTGCCTTGCACCTCCTCGCAGGCCCGCACGCAGCGGGAGCAGACGATGCACTTGGAAGGATCATAGGTGAAGTAGGGGTTCGATTCGTCTTTCGGCATCCACTGGGCGTTGACTTCGCCAACCGCCGAGCGCGCCTTCACATGGTTATCACCCTCGTAGCCATAGCGCACATCGCGAAGGCCAACGGCACCTGCCATGTCCTGCAGCTCGCAATCGCCATTGGCCGCGCAGGTCAGGCAGTCCAATGGGTGATCGGAAATATAAAGCTCCATCACGCCCTTGCGGATGGCCTTCAACCGCTCGGTCTGCGTATGCACAACCAGGCCAGGCGCAACTGGCGTCGTGCAGGAGGCAGGGGTGCCATTTCGCCCCTCCACCTCGATAAGACAGAGACGGCAGGAACCAAAGGCGTCCACCATATCGGTCGCGCAAAGCTTTGGCACCTGTATGCCAGCTTCCATGGAGGCCCGCATGATCGACGTGCCAGCCGGCACCGTGATCTCGCGACCATCGATGGTCAGCGTTACAAGCTCTTGCGACTTGGAAGCCGGTGTGCCGAAGTCAATTTCAGGAACAAGGGTCATGGTTATCACTCCGCCGCTTCAACAAGTGGGGTGGGTGCAAAATCTTCCGGGAAATGCGTCATGGCGCTCATGACTGGATAGGGCGTGAATCCGCCGAGAGCGCAGAGCGACCCGAACTTCATGGTGTTGCAGAGGTCCTCCAGCAGCACCTTGTTCTTTTCCGGCTCGATGCCACGGGCAATCCTGTCCACGACCTCGACGCCACGGGTGGACCCAATGCGGCAGGGCGTGCACTTGCCACAGCTTTCGACCGCGCAGAACTCCATGGCAAAGCGGGCCTGCTTCAGCATATCTACGCTGTCATCGAACACCACGACACCCGCATGGCCGATAAGACCGCCTGCCGCCGTGAAAGCCTCATAATCGAAAATCGTATCGAACAACGAAGGCGGGAAGTAAGCGCCGAGCGGCCCACCCACCTGAACAGCCTTTACAGGCCGACCAGAAATCGTTCCGCCACCAATCTCATTCACAAGCTCACCGAGAGGCAGGCCAAAGGCGGTTTCATAAAGCCCGCCATGCTTCAGATTGCCCGCAAGCTGGATCGGGATTGTGCCATGCGAACGGCCCACGCCGAAATCGCGATAGAATTCGGCACCGCGATCCATGATGACCGGAATGGACGCCAGCGACATGACGTTATTGACGACAGTCGGTTTGCCGAAAAGGCCTTCCAGCGCCGGCAACGGCGGCTTTGCCCGCACGACGCCCCGCTTGCCTTCCAGACTGTTCAGAAGTGAGGTTTCCTCACCGCAGACATAGGCGCCCGCCCCGACCCGCACTTCCATATCGAAAGCGTAGGCAGAGCCCATAACGGACGTACCGAGAATGCCTTCTCGACGGGCAATCTCAATGGCTTCCTGCATCACGGCAACCGCATGCGGATATTCTGAGCGCGTGTAGACATACCCCTTGGTCGCGCCAACCGCGATGCCAGCAATCGCCATGCCCTCGATGAGAACGAAGGGGTCGCCTTCCATGATCATGCGGTCGGCAAAGGTGCCGCTATCGCCTTCATCAGCATTACAGACAATGTACTTCTGGTCGGCTCTGGCGTCCGCTACCGTCTTCCACTTGATGCCTGTGGGGAAACCAGCACCGCCGCGACCGCGCAAGCCGCTATGGGTTACCTGAGCAATGATCTCGGCAGGCGAAAGCGACAGAGTCTTTTCCAGACCTTTGAGGCCCTGATAGTGGCGATAGTCTTCCAGCGACAGCGGATCGGTCACGCCGCAGCGGGCGAAGGTAAGCCGTGTCTGACCTTTCAGGAATGGGATCTCCTTCGTCAGACCGTGCCTGAGAGGATGGTCGCCCCCGTTCAGAAATCCTGCTTCGAACAGGGATGGAACGTCTGAAGCCCGCACCGGCCCGTAGGCCATGCGCCCGCTTTCGGTGCGGACTTCGACCAGAACTTCAAGCCACAACATACCGCGTGAGCCGTTGCGAACAATCCGCACATCCTGGCCACGCGCTTGCGCCTCACGTCCAATTGCAGCAGCAACCTTATCGGCACCAACGGCAAGTGCGGCGGCATCGCGAGAAACGAATACAGTAACGCTCATTTGCGCACCTCCGCCAGAATTTCGGTGAGACAGTCTTTATCGAGACGCGCATAAACTTCGCCATCCAGCATGGCTGCGGGGGCAGATGCGCAAAGGCCGAGGCAGAAAATCGGCTCAAGGGTAACGGCCTCATCCGACGTTGTTTCATGCCAATCGATACCAAGGCTTGCTTTCACCTGCTCTGCCAGCGCATCGGAGCCCATGGACTGACAGGCTTCAGCACGACAGAGCTTGAGACAGTGCCGCCCGGCGGGATGATCGCGAAAATCATGATAGAAGGTAACGACCCCATGGACTTCGGCGCGAGACAGGTTGAGCGCTGTGGCAATGACCTGCTTGCCACCTTCTGGAATGAAGCCGAACTCCTCCTGCACGCGGTGCAGGATTGGCAGCAGCGGCCCTTCCAGATGCCGACACTCTTCTACGATTTCGGAGATACGCGTCGCCTCATCCACGGCAACCGCACGAATGTTCATGAGCCAGTCCTCCCAAACCGACCGGATATTCCGTCAGGCAAAGCCACATCTTTCGGAGAAGGCCTCTTCCGCCGGTCGGCCAGATTTGCCTTTTTCAAAGCATGGCGAAAACAAGGGCATCAGGTCAATAATGGCGTACCGTCGGTCGATAGGAAATTTCTATCAAAATCTTGCGCTGCAGCTCGTTGCCGCGCCTCATGTAGGAGAGCTGAGACTAAAGGTGTATGTGGCTCACGGTGCGTGGCAACCAAGCCGACCAGATGCTCCGCATCCGGCTCGCTGATCGGTATCATGCGAATCTGCTCAGGAAAGCCGAATGATTCTGCGACGTTGCGCGGCATGATCGAGGCCCATTGGCCTGTGCGGATATGAGAGAAAAGCACGATCATGGAATTAGATTCCAGTGTTGGCTTGGCCCAGACACCCGCTTCCGCCATGTGCTTATTGATAATCCGCCGGTTCTGCATGTCAGACGTCAATAGACAAAGCCGAAGACCGGACACCTCTTTCCATGTCACGGTTTTCTGATCCGCAAGCGGTGTTCCGGCTGCTGCAATCAGATGATAGCGCTCGGAATAAAGCGGAACAGTTGTCACGCGGCCCAGCGGTTCATTATCGAGGTAAGTAATGCCGGCATCGATCTCGAGATTTTCCAGCTGGCTGAGAACCTGCAACGATGTGCGTGAGGCGACCGAAAAGGTAACCGCCGGATGACGCGCCTGAAACGACTCTGTCAGGCGCGGTACCATGGCGAGGGCCGTTGGAATAACGGCGATGCGAATGTGCCCTGCAAGCCCCTTTCGGGCAGCCTTCATTTCCTCCCGCATCGTACGGGTATCGCCCACAATCCTTCGCGCCCATTCCAGAACACGCTGGCCCTCTGGCGTCAGACCCTGGTATCGCGAGCCACGCACGACAAGGACCACGCCTAGCTGGTCTTCCAGCTGGCGAATGGCGGCAGAAAGGGTCGGCTGTGAAACACCGCACTCTTCCGCCGCCCGTCCGAAATGAGCAGCGCCTGCCAACGCGATGAAAAATTCCAGCTTGTCGATCATGATCTGTCCCTTCACTGCCGCCGCGAAAGATAAGGCCCCGATGATCCCTTTGAAACCATTTTCGTATTTGATGAGGTGCGTCAGTTTTCACTAAGCAAGAAAACTGTTCTATATGACATTCCCAAACAGGCCGCGTCGGCGGCAGCAAGAAGAGTGGAGACAGACGTGGCAGGCGAAAGTCCGGTGGACATCCTCGTAATTGGCGGCGGCATCAATGGCTGCGGTATCGCCCGCGATGCCGTAGGACGCGGCTATTCGGTGACACTGGCTGAGATGAACGACTTCGCCTCCGGCACATCCTCACGCGCCACAAAGCTTATCCATGGCGGCCTTCGCTATCTGGAACATTATGAATTTCGCTTGGTGCGGGAAGCGCTGATGGAGCGCGAAGTGCTGTGGGCCATGGCACCGCACATCATCTGGCCGCTACGTTTTGTTCTGCCCTTCCAAAAAGGCGGCATTCGACCTGCCTGGTTGATCAGGCTCGGTCTCTTTCTCTACGATCATCTGGGTGGCCGTAAACTTTTGCCGGCGACGAAAACTCTTGATCTTCGCACGGATCCCGCTGGCAAGGCGCTCAAGCCTCTTTTTTCCACCGCGTTCGAATATTCCGATGGCTGGGTGGATGATGCCCGCATGGTGGTGCTGAACGCCCGCGATGCGGCCGATAAGGGTGCGGAGATCCTACCCCGTCACAAGGTGGTTTCAGCCCGGCGCGAAGATGGTGTCTGGACTGTGGAATTGCACGATCAGCTTTCCGGCAAAACGCTCGTTCGCGAAGCGCGAATGCTGGTGAATGCCGCAGGCCCTTGGGTTGACCGTGTGATTGCGTCCACAGGCGATAATCGCCGCGCCAGCGTGCGGCTGGTGCAGGGCAGTCATATCGTGATCGCCAAGAAGTTCGAGGGTTCACGGGCCTACTTCTTCCAAAACCCGGATAACCGCATCATCTTTGCCATTCCCTATGAGGATGATTTCACCCTGATTGGCACGACCGATCAAGATTACCTGGGCGATGCCAAGGACGTGGCGATCACGGACGGCGAAATTGATTACCTCTGCAACGCCGCAAGCGAATATTTCGCCAGCCCCGTCACGCGGCAGGATATTGTCTGGACCTATTCCGGCGTTCGCCCGCTTTATGATGACGGCGCATCCAAGGCGCAGGAAGCAACCCGCGATTACGTGTTGAAGGTGGAGCGGGAGCAAAACGGAGCACCAATTCTCAACATCTTCGGCGGCAAGCTGACGACCTATCGCCGTTTGGCGGAGCACGCGCTGGAAAAGATTGAGGAAGCGATTGGCAAGAAAGGACCGGCCTGGACGGCAAAGAGCCATCTGCCAGGTGGTGATTTTGCTGTTCAGGGGCGTGATGCTGAAATCAGCAGGCTGAAGACGGACTATCCCTTCCTCACCAAAGAACAGGCCGACCGCCTGATCCGATCCTACGGCACCAAAGCGCGCGCTATCCTGGGCTCTGCCAAATCGGCGGAGGATCTCGGCGAAGATTTCGGCGCTGGCTTCCATATGGCGGAACTCCGCTATCTGGTGCAGCACGAATGGGCCAAGACGGCGGAAGATGTGCTTTGGCGCAGGAGCAAGCTTGGCCTGAAACTTTCAGATGAACAGCGCGCGCGTGTGGAAACAGCACTTCAGGAAATTGCCTAACTGGAGTGCCACCCTAAATCCTTGACTGCGAGGCAGTGCATTCTCATTGCGCCTCGCAGCGGAAGAGGAGCAAGCGGTGGCCGAGCAAGACAGTGTTCGTTTTCTGGAACTGGATGGACAATCAGCCAAACTGGTGCGTGATTTTGACTGGACAAAGACTCCGCTCGGTCCGATTCATGCCTGGCCAATTTCCCTGAAGACGGCTGTTGCCAATATACTCAGCTCGCATTTCCCTGCGGCAGTGGTATGGGGCGAGGGCCTAACCACCATTTACAATGACGCGTTTCGACCTCTGCTCGGCCAAAAACCAGAGGCCGTGGGACGGCCCTTTTTTGAAATCTGGGCGGAGGTTTGGCCAAGCATCCAGCCAATCGCCGCGAAAGCCTATGCCGGTGAGGCGACATTTATTCAAGATTTCGGCCTGACAATCGAACGCAACGGGTTTGCCGAAGAGGCCTTCTTTACCTTTTGCTACAGCCCGCTCTTCGATGACAACGGCAAGGTTGCCGGGATGCTTGATACCGTCTTTGAAACAACCGCACGGGTTGAGGCAGAGCGGCGCATGCAACTGATGAATGCAGAGCTTCAGCATCGCATGAAGAATATGTTTGCGACCGTCAACTCCATCGTCAGCCAGACCATGCGCGTTGAACGACCAGTTGCTGAACTTCGCGCTTTGCTGCTGCAACGGATTGGAACGCTTTCAAGCGCCCATGCCGTTGTCACCGAGGCCAAGAAGGGCAGCGTTCCGATCCGTCAGGTCATTGAGGCGGCGCTTGCGCCACATCGCACGGGCGCAGGCCGGATGACTCTCGATGGACCAGATATCGCCTTGGCAGAAAAGCCAGCGCTTTCCCTGTCGCTCGCGATAAACGAGTTGGCGACCAATGCCATCAAATATGGGGCCTTGTCACAGGAAGGAGGCAGGATTTCTATCCAATGGGCTGGAGCGCCTGGCGAGACGTTCGAGCTTTCCTGGCACGAGCAAGGAGGACCTGAAGTTTCCTCTCCGCAACGCCGCGGTTTTGGAACAACTCTGATCGAGCGGGTTGTGGCACATGATTTTGCGGGGACCGCCAAAATCAGCTTCGAGCCCTCTGGGCTTCGATATCGACTTGAGACGGATCGGCTGCCTCACCCACAAAGCTGAACCGCTGAAGCGGTTTCCGACAGGAGACGTGCACTGAGAGCAAGCCCGGCCCGCTCATCCGGCGCAAGGTCGGGATGAAGGGTTGCCACCACGCCTTCCCTACCCACAACGCGCGGCAGAGAGAGCGTCACATTCGCCACCTCTTCCACCCGTTCGGTGCGCATCGAGACCGACAGAACGGCCTGCTGATCCAGAGCAATCGCTTTGACCATACGCGCTAACCCACCTCCGATGCCGAAATAAGTCGAACCCTTGCCCTCAATGATGCGGTAGGCAGCATTGCGAACATCATCATCGATCTGCGCACGCACTGCCGCATTGATAGGTTTACCGGTCTGTTCAGCAAAAGCATGGATGGAGACCGAACCCGCACGCGCATTCGACCACGCCAAGACTTCGCTATCGCCATGTTCCCCAAGCACATAAGCATGTACCGACTGTGGCGAAATACCCAGATGGTGCCCGATCAAACTGCGGAACCGCGCCGTATCCAGAATTGTCCCGGAACCGATCACTCTGTGCGGCGAAAGGCCGGATATTGTCGTCGTGATATCCGTCATGACATCGACGGGGTTTGATGCGACCAGCAGTATTGCATCAGGCGCAGATGCAAGCACCGAGGAAACGACGCTGCGAAACACAATGGCGTTGCGCTCCAGTAGGGCCAATCGGCTCTCACCGGGCCTTTGACTTACACCTGCAGCAAGGATAACGACGTCGGCCCCTTTGAGCTCGCTATAGGTGCCCGCGCTGACCTTTGTTGCGGAGTGAAATGGCGTTGCATGCGCGATGTCCTGCGCCTGTGCGAAGGCGAGTTTCTCATTTGCATCAATCAGCACGAGTTCAGTAGCGGTACCAGATAGAGCCAATGCAAAACCGGCAGCGCTTCCGACCATCCCGGCGCCAACTATACCAACTTTCATCTGCCGAACCTCATCCGCACTGGGTGGCCCAGCCTCTCTACGAGCCCCTGCCGTTCAAGGGACCATAGAAAGCAAGGTATAGCCAGCACTGATCCAGATCAAACTAGAGCGCAGAACGATGCTCGAGTTTTTTACCCACCCTTCTGAGTAGATATTTGTACACACATCGCTGCCAGAGCCGCTACACATCATTGCTTGGTACGCGCGGAGGTAGACGCGCTCGAAGATGAAATCTCTAGCAGGAAGGTGGCTGAACTTCATCATTAAGCTGCGCGTGGTACAACAAGTTACCTGCGGATGACAGGCAGTTGCAAACTGCACCACCTTTCATCCGGCATGGCCGAAGTGAATTTGAACGCACTGTCATTCGACGAGGTTCTCCAATGCAAAACGGCGACCCAAGGGCCGCCGCTTCGAGCTTTTGAGATGCCAGAAAATCAGCCTGGCAGAATGTTCTGGTTCAAATGGGTCAGTTCTGACAGCATGTGTTCGAGCTTCGTGCGGTGCTCATCTGTCGGAGCATCCGAGATATCCGCACGCAGAGCGTCAATGCGCTGCTGGAAGAGATCACGATTTGCTTCTTCCTTGGCCACAGCAGATTCAGCGAGAACCGTGCAGCCAGTCGGGAGAATATCAGCGAAACCGCCGAAAACGACGTATTTGCGCGTCTCGCCGGAGACGAGCTTTACCGTCAAGACACCTGGCTTGATGGTCGTCATCGTGGGCGCATGCTTCGCCAGCACGGTCATTTCACCCAGCGTCGCCGGAATGATGACTTCCGTCACCTTTTCGGAAACGAGAAGGCGCTCGGGCGATACCAGTTCAAAATCGAAAGAGTCGGCCATGACGGTCCACTTCTCTGGGCGTTCTGCAGGAGGGAGCGGCGCGCGATAACCGCGCGCCCACTCTCAATGGAATTAAGCGGCTGCTGCCAGCTTCTTTGCCTTTTCGATGGCTTCGTCGATCGAACCGACCATGTAGAAGGCAGCTTCAGGCAAGTGATCGTACTCGCCGTTCACCAGGCCCTTGAAGCCCTTGATCGTGTCTTCGAGAGCAACCAGCTTGCCCGGCGAACCCGTGAAGACTTCAGCAACGAAGAACGGCTGCGACAGGAAGCGTTCGATCTTACGAGCGCGAGCAACCGTCATCTTGTCTTCTTCGGACAGTTCATCCATGCCGAGGATGGCGATGATGTCCTGAAGCGACTTGTAGCGCTGCAGAGTCGTCTGAACCTTACGCGCCACTTCGTAGTGCTCTTCACCGACAATCATCGGGTCAAGCATACGCGAGGTAGAGTCGAGCGGATCAACAGCCGGGTAGATACCCTTTTCAGCGATCGAGCGCGACAGAACCGTCGTTGCGTCCAAGTGGGCGAACGAAGTTGCAGGAGCCGGGTCGGTCAAGTCGTCGGCAGGAACGTAGATCGCCTGAACCGAAGTGATCGAACCCTTGGTCGTCGTCGTAATGCGCTCCTGCATCGCGCCCATGTCCGTTGCGAGCGTCGGCTGATAACCAACGGCAGACGGAATACGGCCGAGCAGAGCCGACACTTCGGAACCAGCCTGCGTGAAGCGGAAGATGTTGTCCACGAAGAACAGAACGTCCTGACCCTTGTCACGGAAGTCTTCAGCGATCGTCAGACCCGTCAGAGCAACGCGTGCGCGCGCACCCGGAGGCTCGTTCATCTGGCCGTAAACGAGGGCAGCCTTGGAGCCTTCGCCGCCGCCGTGCTTGTTAACGCCGGATTCGATCATTTCGTGGTAAAGATCGTTACCTTCACGCGTACGCTCACCAACGCCAGCGAATACCGAGTAACCGCCGTGTGCCTTAGCAACGTTGTTGATCAGTTCCATGATCAGAACGGTCTTGCCAACGCCAGCGCCGCCGAACAGGCCGATCTTACCGCCCTTAGCGTAAGGTGCGAGAAGGTCAACAACCTTGATGCCGGTGACGAGGATCTGGCCTTCCGTCGACTGCTCAACGTAGGCTGGAGCTTCCTGGTGGATGGCGCGGAGTGTGGACGTATCCAGCGGACCCGCTTCGTCAACCGGCTCACCGATCACGTTCATGATGCGGCCCAGAGTCTGGTCACCAACCGGCACTGAAATCGGAGCGCCCATGTCCTTGACCGGCTGTCCACGAACCAGACCTTCGGTCGAGTCCATAGCGATGGTGCGGACCTGGTTTTCACCGAGGTGCTGCGCCACTTCCAAAACAAGGCGGTTGCCGTTGTTGTCGGTCTCAAGCGCGTTCAGGATTGGCGGAAGGTCGCCATCAAATGCGACGTCAA
The DNA here is from genome assembly GCF_977018625.1 of Affinirhizobium capsici. NCBI lineage: Bacteria > Pseudomonadati > Pseudomonadota > Alphaproteobacteria > Hyphomicrobiales > Rhizobiaceae > Affinirhizobium > Affinirhizobium capsici. The sequence goes on from NZ_CDRNXD010000007.1 coordinate 127,872, forward strand.
CGACGGCACCGATAACCTGGGTCACCTTGCCGTGGGACGAGCCCGTTGCGATAGCCATGATTCTTACCCTCTTTGTTCCTTAGAGCGCTTCCGCGCCCGAAATGATTTCGATAAGTTCCTTCGTGATCTGGGCCTGACGCTGACGGTTATAGGAGAGCGTCAACTTGTTGATCATGTCGCCAGCATTGCGTGTCGCGTTGTCCATTGCGGACATCTGCGCGCCGTAGAAGGAAGCGTTGTTTTCCAGCAGAGCGCGGAAAATCTGCACCGCAATATTGCGCGGCAGCAGGTCTTCCAGGATTTCCTGTTCGCTCGGCTCATATTCATAAAGCGCAGCCGTTGCAGGCACTTCTGCCCCATCGAACTTCGCTGGAATGATCTGCTGCGCCGTTGCCACCTGCGAGATCACAGAGGCAAAACGTGCGTAGAACAGCGTGGCGACATCAAATTCACCGGCATTGAAGAGCGCCAGAACTTTCTGGGCTACTTCGTTTGCCTGAACAAAGCCAAGCTGCTTGACTTCGCGGAACGTGATGTAATCCACGATGTTTTCGCGGAAGCTGCGGCGCAGGATATCGTTGCCCTTGCGGCCAACGGTCAGGATCTTGACGGTCTTGCCTTCCGACAAAAGCTTCAGCGCATGGTCGCGGGCCAAGCGGATGATCGAGGAGTTGAACCCCCCGGCCAAGCCGCGTTCGCCGGTCGCGACGATGAGAAGATGGGTCTGTTCCTTGCCCGTACCGGTCAGGAGCAGCGGAGCCTCTGCACTATTGGCAGAGGCAGCGCTGAGACCAGCAAGAACACGGTCCATCCGTTCCGCATAAGGGCGAGCCGCTTCGGCTGCCTCTTGCGCACGGCGCAGTTTCGCCGCGGCGACCATTTTCATCGCCTTGGTGATCTTCTGCGTCGCCTTGACGGAGGCGATCCGGTTTTTCAGATCCTTAAGTGAAGGCATCCGTTATCGGTCCTTGAGCTTATCCGTTCAGGCGAAAGTCTTGGCGAAGTTATCCAACGCCGACTTCAGCTTTGCACGTGTATCGTCAGACAGCTGCTTTTCCGTGCGGATGGCATCCAGGATAGCCTTGCCGTCGTTGCGAAGGTAAGCGAGCAGAGCCTGCTCGTACTTGCCAACCTGGCTAACAGGCAGCTTGTCGAGGTAGCCGTTCACGCCTGCGAAGATCACCGCAACCTGCTCTTCCGTCTTCAACGGCGAGAACTGTGGCTGCTTCAGCAGTTCGGTCAAACGCGCACCACGGTTCAGCAAACGCTGTGTGGAGGCATCGAGATCGGAACCGAACTGCGCGAAGGCGGCCATTTCACGATACTGGGCAAGCTCGCCCTTGATCGAACCGGCAACCTGCTTCATCGCCTTGACCTGAGCGGCAGAACCAACGCGGGAAACCGACAGACCGACGTTAACAGCCGGACGGATACCCTGATAGAACAGGTCCGTTTCAAGGAAGATCTGACCGTCGGTGATCGAGATAACGTTTGTCGGAATAAAGGCCGAAACGTCGTTACCCTGCGTTTCGATAACCGGCAGAGCCGTCAAGGAGCCAGCGCCCCGCTCGTCGGAAAGCTTGGCAGCGCGCTCGAGAAGACGCGAATGCAGATAGAAAACGTCGCCAGGATAAGCTTCGCGGCCCGGAGGACGACGCAGCAACAGGGACATCTGGCGGTAAGCAACAGCCTGCTTGGAGAGATCGTCATAAGCGATCAAAGCATGCTGGCCGTTGTCACGGAAGTATTCACCCATTGCGCAACCGGCGAATGGAGCGAGGTATTGCATTGGAGCCGGATCGGAAGCCGTTGCGGCGATGACGATGGAGTACTGCAGAGCGCCACGCTCTTCCAGAACCTTCACGAACTGTGCAACGGTCGAACGCTTCTGGCCAATAGCAACGTAGACGCAGAAAAGCTTGTCGTTTTCCGGACCATTATCATGGATGGCCTTCTGGTTCAGGAAGGCATCAAGAATGATAGCGGTCTTGCCGGTCTGGCGGTCGCCAATGACGAGCTCGCGCTGGCCGCGGCCAACCGGGATCAGGGCGTCGATAGCCTTGAGGCCAGTCGACATCGGCTCATGCACGGACTTGCGCGGAATGATGCCAGGCGCCTTGACGTCAACGCGCGAGCGGCGCGATGCATTGATTGGGCCCTTGCCATCGATCGGGTTTCCGAGTGCGTCAACAACGCGGCCCAGCAGTTCCGGACCAACCGGAACGTCCACGATAGCGCCCGTACGCTTGACGGTATCGCCTTCCTTGATGTCGCGGTCGGAACCGAAAATAACGACACCGACGTTATCGGCTTCGAGGTTGAGCGCCATACCGCGGATACCGCCCGGGAACTCGACCATCTCGCCGGCCTGAACATTGTCCAGACCGTAAACACGGGCAATACCGTCACCTACGGAAAGAACCTGGCCGACTTCGGAAACCTCAGCCTCCTGGCCGAAGTTCTTGATTTGATCTTTGAGAATTGCGGAAATTTCCGCGGCGCGGATATCCATCAGCCAACCTCTTTCAGTGCAAGCTTAAGCGTGGAAAGTTTGGTGCGAAGAGACGTATCGATCTGACGCGAGCCGACCTTGACGATCAAGCCACCCAGGATCGATGCATCAACCGTAACGTCGAGCGTGACGCTCTTGCCCGTTACGCTCTTCAGCGTCGATTTCAGTTCATCTTCCTGCGCCGAAGTAAGCGCATGTGCCGTGCGAACCTCTGCAGTCACCTCACCCTTGTGCTGGGCAACAATGGTGCGATAAGCGCTAATCATACCCGGCAGAGCGAAGAGACGGCGATTGCCCGCAACGACCTTCAGGAAATTTGCAACGAGACCGGAAATACCTGCCTTCGCGCAGAGCGCTGCTACCGCACGCGCCTGATCTTCCGAAGAGAAGACAGGGCTTGCGATCAGACGCTTGAGGTCATCGCTCTCGCTGATCATTGCCTGAAAACGGTCAAGATCTCCGCGCACGGAATCAATCGCGTTAGCTTCAAGCGCGAGCTCAAAGAGCGAACTTGCGTAGCGTTCAGCCACGCCGGAGGTCCGATGGGATGTGTCAGCCACGGGCACAATTTCCCTGATTTCTATCCAAGCAACGAGCCTGATTTCGGACTTCAGACAAGCGCTTGAATTTGCTTCTTTTTCTCAACACGGCCAGAGGCCCCCCTCCGCCGTTCTCCGAAATTCGCGGTTCGTCTAGCATAGGAGATGGGGACGCGCAACACGCGGAGGGGTTCAAATCGCCTGTGATCCAAGGCCTTCAAACGATTTTGTCTCTTTTAAAGAAATTGCTGCAATGCGACGAGGCGGCCAATAGCATGAAAATTTCTCAGAAATAGCCCAGAACATAGCCCAGCGGCAGCCCCGCGATCAGCAGTTGAAGCACGGCTAACGCGATGTTCCTGACGGTTAGGCCCCGATCAAAAACAAATGAGACGAGACGTCCGAAGAGGCCGACCGCTACGGATGCGCCGAGCGCCAGATAGGTCCAGTCCTGCGCCAGAAAAAGTGCCGCGAGCGCCAGGCCCAGTTGCATGCCACCGTGAGAACGGGTCGCACCATAGCCTTCGGGCGTAATTTGCCCGACTGAAAAACCGGCAAAACGCAAGGCAGTGGAAGGCAGAACAAGCTGAAACAGCCCGACAAGCGCGAGGAGCGCCGCTCCGAAATAAGCCAGCTGTTCCGGCAATTCGGTGGGAAAATAAAGCTCCATGGCCTTCACCTCAATCTCTTCATTCACAAGCGAATCATGCGGTGAGCGGGATATCAGGAGATGCTTGTCTTTTCAAAGAAAGCTTTGTGGATCGACATCCAGTTGCACATGCACGCTTCCCCGTACCTTGGGGCCTGCCGCCAGCATGGTGCGCAAATAGCTCTGCATGTCACTCGTTTTGCGTCCATGCACCAAGAGACGGAACCTGTGCCGTCCGCGAACGAGAGCAAGCGGTGCCTCGGCAGGGCCTAGAACGCTGATACCGGAAACCTTCGGAGCCGCCGCTCTCAATCCACGCGCATGCGTCTCCGCGTCAGCGCGCGAATCGGCAGATATGATAAGCGAGGCCAGGCGGCCGAAAGGCGGCAAAAGAGCCTTTTCGCGCTCCCCGATTTCCCGCTCATAAAAGGCAGAGGCATCGCCGGAAACGATAGCCTGCATCACCGGATGCTGAGGCTGGTAGGTCTGCAAAAGACCGTGACTTTTCAAACCTGTTCGCCCGGCACGGCCCGTGACCTGGCTCAGAAGCTGGAACGTGCGTTCAGCTGCTCGTGGGTCCCCATTGGCAAGACCAAGATCCGCGTCAACAATGCCGACGAGCGTCATAAGCGGAAAGTTATGGCCTTTTGCGACAAGCTGCGTGCCGATGACGATATCTGCCTCGCCATTGGCAATGGCCTCAAGCTCCAGCCGCATCCGCTTCACGCCGCCCAGAAGATCGGAAGACATGACGATGGTGCGGGCCTGCGGGAAGTGGCGCTCCACCTCCTCCGCAATGCGCTCGACGCCTGGGCCACACGCCACCAGATGATCGAATGTGCCGCATTCCGGGCAGGCTTCCGGTGTGCGTTCTGAATAGCCGCATTGATGGCATTGAATCTGATGGCGGAAACGATGCTCCACCAGCCAGCTGGAACATTGTGGACATTGGAAACGATGGCCGCACACACGGCAGAGGGTGAGAGGCGCATAGCCTCTACGGTTCAGGAAAAGCAGCGCCTGCTGTCCCTTCTCGATCGTCTTGGAAACTGCCCGCAACATGACGGGGGATAGGAACCCGCCCCGCTCCGGCGCGTGCCTGCGCATGTCCACCAGATGCAAATCCGGCATCGCCGCATCACCATACCGAGTAGGCAGATGCACGAGATGATAGCGGCCGGACTGGCCGTTCACCTGACTTTCGACGGAGGGTGTGGCGGAAACGAGAACGACTGGAAAATTGCCAATGCGGGCGCGAACGACTGCCATATCCCGCGCATTGTAGAATATCCGGTCTTCTTGCTTATAGGCTGGATCATGCTCCTCATCCACGATGATAAGGCCAAGCTCTTCAAAGGGAAGAAAAAGCGCTGAACGGGCACCTGCAACCACTCGAATCTCGCCGGTTACCACGCCCCGCCACACTTTTTCTCGCGCACGCGGCGCAAGGTCGGAATGCCATTCCGCAGGTTTTGCGCCGAAACGTGCCTCGAATCGCTCCAGGAAACTCGCGGTCAGTGCAATCTCCGGCAGAAGGATCAATACCTGCTTGCCACGCCGGATCGCTTCCGCAATCGCCTCGAAGTAGACCTCCGTTTTGCCTGATCCCGTCACGCCATCAATCAAGGATGCGGCGAATACACCCGCCTCGACCGTCTCCACAATTTCCGATGCGGCCTGTTTTTGCGGACCTTCGATACGTGGAAGCGTGTAATCCGGGTCTGGCGGCGCCACGAAGGGAGGCGGCGGAAGAAACACGGTTTCGAACAGACCTTGCTTCACCAACCCATCGACCACGCTCAAGGAAACACCTGCCGCATGAGCGAGGCCGCTTCGGGTCCAGGCAATATCGTCCTTCAATACATCCAGAACCCGTGCTCGCGCTGGTGTCACGCGATCAGGTTCGCCACCCACATAGCGCAACGCCTCCACCATCGGCTCCGGCTCCAGCGCCGCCGGTGCGCGAATCGCCATCCGCGCTACGAGACCCGGAGGTGAAAGCGTGTAGGACGACACCCATTCGATGAAACTGCGCATCTCCACAGTCAGCGGAGGGCAATCGAAGACAAGTGTAATGGGCCGCAGTTTCTTCGGATCGATGGTATGCGCGTCTCCACCTTCCCAAACCACGCCAATGTGCTGACGCGGACCGACCGGAACCTGAACGACCGAGCCGGGCTCAACAGCCATGCCTTCCGGGACGGCATAGCTATAGGCTTCCGGCACCGGCAAAGGCACCAGAACGGGGACAACGCGAACCGCGGCCGGAGCATCAAACAACGCGCCGAAAAGACTTTCCGAATCTTTGGTCATTGAGCCGGAACATGCCCTGATAGAGAACAAAAGGGAACCCGGCTGGAATGCTTCACGGCAAAAGCGGCTGGAACCGCGCAGCCGGGTCCTTTTCCAGATTGAAAACGGAGTGATTTTCCAATGCCTTGGTAACCTCGGCAGGATCGCCATCCAGTTCATCGGGAGAAATCATCTTCCCCACGGTGAATTCGAAAAGATCACCCTTCTTGTTCAGCAGCTCGTAGAACACAGTCATGTCCCGCAATTCGGTAGACCATTTGGCAAACCAGTAGAACAGGCCGGAATTGCGCGCCTTCATATGCATGGGCAGGATCGGCAGATTGTATTTTCGAGCGAGGCTGACTGCTGAAGTCTTCCAAGGCCGCTCATTGAGGCAACCATTTTCCCAGTAAGCTATGCGGCCAGAGGGAAACAGCACGGTGACCTTGCCCGTCTCAACCGCATGATTGGTCAACCGTAACGTCTCACGCGCCTTGAGCTTGCTTTTATATTCCTCACGCCACTCCACAGGAATGATCATCTCGGAAAAACGCGGATTGACGCGCACGGCATCCCGGTTTGCAAAAAACATCATATCGGGGCGGCGCGTCTTCAACAGATCGAACACGGCAACGCCATCGGCAATCCCGGTGGGATGGTTGCTGACGAGGATAAAGCCACCCTTGGCAGGAATATTCTCTTCTCCGCGCACGTGAATATTGAGATGCAGCATATCGCTGAGATGCTGAAAGGATTGATGGCCAGAAAGGCCCTGGATATCGTTGGCGAACCTGACAGCCCGTCCGTAACGAAGAAGCGAATACAAAAAAGGGCGCATGACCGGCCAGAGCGGGTGCTTCACGATTCGTGTTCCGCGCTCAGCGATCAGTGTATCGACGATGTGTCCCGGTTGCCCTTGTGAAACCAGAGCAATTGCCTCGGCAATCTGCCCGAAAGTAGATGTCGGTGCTCGGCGTTGCATGAGGTCTCCCGCCAACAGGCTGTCATCATTACAGCGCTGTATGATCGAACTATGACATTCCCGTGCCGCAAGCAATGCTTAATGGAATGGTAACGCCAACGGGTGAATCTGGCATTCGATATTGTAAAATCAACGGATGCTTTTGGCGTGAACGAGATTCTGATCATCGCGGCCCCCGATATCCTTGAGCATCGAGCCCGCTGGCTCGAAAGCCTTGGAAACGAGCGTCGGCTATCTGCCAATACGCTAACGGCCTATGAGCGTGACACGCGCCAGTTCCTGCAATTTTTGACCCGCCACCTCGGCGGCCCGGCAAAACTTGCTGATCTCCACACGCTGAGAACTGCTGATCTTCGCGCCTTTCTCGCACAGAGACGGCGCGATGGTTCCGGTCCCCGCTCCCTTGGGCGGCATCTAGCGGGCCTGCGTTCCTTCCTGCGCTATCTGGAGCGCAAAGGTCTGGTGAATGCTGCCGCTGCAGGGGCGATTCGTGCGCCACGCCAGCCAAAATCCCTTCCCAAGCCCTTGACAGATCGTCAGGCGCTGGAAGTCGTCAGTACGCAAGCGCAATTACAGGAAGAACCGTGGATTGCGGCGCGCGACTGTGCAATCCTCATGCTGCTCTATGGCTGCGGCCTTCGCATCTCGGAAGCCCTGGGACTTACACCTTTGGATGTTCCCGAAGGCGCAACCTCCGTTAGAGTGCTGGGCAAAGGCGGCAAAACACGGCTTGTGCCGCTTCTACCCTCCGTGTTGCAAGCGACCCAGCAATACCAGAAGCTTTGTCCCTACACCCTGCCGGAGGATCAGGCGCTGTTTCGTGGCGCACGGGGCGGCCCGTTGCAGCCAGCCATCATCCAGCGGGAAATGCAAAAGCTGAGAAGCGCGCTCGGCCTGCCGGAAAATGCAACACCGCATGCGCTTCGCCATTCCTTTGCTACTCATTTACTGGCTGGTGGCGGAGATTTGCGGACGATTCAGGAACTGCTTGGACATGCGAGCCTCTCCACCACGCAGGTGTACACAGGTGTAGATGCCGCAAGACTGATTGAGGTTTACGACCGGGCGCATCCGCGTGCATGAGCCTCGATTCTGCTTAATTGCGCTACATAAATCGTTTTTAACTATTCCTATTAAGCCTCTGTCGATGGCTGGCGGATAAGGAAATATCATGACCTCACGCGTGAATGATTCTTCGCTCTCCCGCCGCCTTGGGACTGATGTGCTAAGCCTTTTGGCAACGCTCCATGCTGTCGCCTTCCTTAGCTTTTTGCTGATCGTCATCCTTAGTGCCTTCGGGTGGACAGGCAAAGCCCATGCGGCAGAGCAGGCTTGCAACGGCCAGAACCTGGTAGAGGACCTGAAGCGGAAGAACCCAACAGCCTATCAAAAGCTTGAGCAAGAGGCCGCAAAGGTTGCCAATGGCAGAGGCCTGTTCTGGCAGATTGAAAAACCAGGCACCCCAAAATCCTATCTGTTGGGTACCATGCATGTCACCGATCCGGCCGTTCTGAAAATGCCTTCTGGTGCACCTTACGCCCTGTCGAAGGCGAGCGTGGTGATAGTGGAATCGGATGAAATTCTCGATGAGAAGAAGGCCATGGCTGGCATGCTGGCCAAGCCGCAGCTGAACATGATGCCGGATGGCAAAACCATCGAGCAATATTTGACGCCCGAGAGCAAGGAGAAGCTTGCATCTGCTCTTAAGGAGCGTGGCATCCCGCTCGCCGCTGTATCACGAATGCAGCCTTGGCTCCTTTCCAGCTTCCTCGCCCTGCCTGCCTGTGAGCTGACCCGGAAGGGACAGGGCGCAACCTTCCTTGACAAGAAGATTGCGCTGGAAGCCGCTTCGAAAGGCGTGCCGGTGAAGGGCCTGGAGACTATGGAAGAGCAACTTTCCGCCATGGCTTCGATCCCTGTCGAATTCCACATCAAATCACTGATCGAAATGATCGATCTTGGCCCCCGCATGGATGACGTAACGACCACCATGCGCGATCTCTACCTTTCAGGCGAGATCGGCATGACCATGCCCATGCTGAAAATGATTGCGGCAGATGGCGCCGATGGCGAAGGCTATGCCGAGTTCGAGGAGCGCATTGTCCGGCAGCGCAATCACATCATGGCTGATCGCGCAGAGCCGCTGTTGAACAAGGGCGGAGCCTTCATGGCCGTGGGTGCGCTGCATCTGGTTGGCGATGAGGGGCTGGTTGCACTTCTGAAGTCCAACGGATTCTCGGTTTCACCCGCCAATTGACAAAGTCGTTCGTCAGACCCCCTTTGTCATCCGAGCCAGCACATTGGTCTTCCAGTAGAACTGGTGGACAAGCACCCCAGCGACATGTGCGCCGAGAAGTAGCCACAGCACGACTTTCAGGACATCGGCGTGGAGATCGCCGGCAGAGCCTATGGAGAAGTAGTAGGCGGCGATGCCGGAAAGCGGCATGGCCAGGAGCAGCACGTAGAGCAGGCCATGTGCGGCATGGGCTCCCATGCGAAAGATCGCTGGTTCTCCTGCCGGAGCTTCAGGAACGCCCTGCACAAAGCGGAGCACTATACGTACCAGCGCCAGCGCGAGGATAACGATGCCCACATAAGCGTGGATATTGGCACCTGCAACGTCATCCGACGTTACGGGCTGTCCGCGCCTGACCAGATGGTGCCAATGCTCCATCCCGTCCGCAAAGAGCAAATTGAACAAGATGAGCGCCGCCATGACCCAGTGCAGAATTCGCTGGGGTGCGGAGTAGGATGTTGGATGCATTCGTCACCTCTATAACAATCGGCTTCATGGCATCGACCGGCTTTTGCGAGGATTGGATCGCGAACGAAAAGGGGAACCGACACCGTTGCTATTCTTATTCTTCGCAAAGCTGCAATGAGGCTGAACGAACCAAAAAAACACCCCGCCTGCAAAGCAAGCGGGGTGAGTATGACAAATTCGATTTTAAACTGGAGCCTTACATGTGAAGCGGCTTGAAGAAGGTTGCCAAAGCGGCTTCCTTCACGGCTTCGGACATGGTCGGATGCGCGTGGCAAGTGCGGCCGAGATCTTCCGAGGAACCACCAAACTCCATCAGCACAGCTGCTTCGTGGATCATTTCGCCAGCGCCGAAGCCGATGATGTGGACGCCGAGAACGCGGTCCGTATCCTTGTCGGCCAGAACCTTGACGAAACCATCAGTCACCTGCATGGCGCGTGCGCGACCGTTTGCAGTGAACGGAAACTTACCCACCTTGTAGGAAACGCCAGCGGCCTTCAATTCCTCTTCCGTCTTGCCCACGGAAGCGACTTCCGGCTGGGTGTAGACGACGCCTGGGATAACTTCGTAGTTCACATGACCGTGTTGACCGGAGAGAATTTCCGCCAAGGCCACGCCTTCGTCTTCCGCCTTATGCGCCAGCATGGGGCCTTTCACGACGTCGCCGATAGCGTAGATGCCTGCAACATTGGTGGCATAATGTGCGTTGATTTCCACCCGACCGCGATTGTCCAGCACGACGCCAGCCTCTTCCAGACCGAGACCCGCCGTGTAAGGCTTGCGACCCGTGGCCACCAGCACGACATCCGCATCAATGGTCTGCGCTTCGCCGCCCTTTACAGGCTCGAAGGTTACCTTCGCGCCGTTCTCAGCCTTCGCAACAGCCGTTACCTTGGCACCGAGTTTGAATTCCATGCCCTGTTTGGCCAGCATGCGCTGGAACTGCTTGGAAACTTCGCCATCCATGCCGCCAAGGATCGTATCGAGATATTCAACCACCGTGACCTTGGCACCGAGGCGAGACCAGACGGAGCCAAGCTCCAGACCGATGACGCCGCCACCAACCACAACCATATGGCCCGGCACTTTTTCCAGCGCGATACCGCCCGTGGAGGAAACGATCACCTTCTCGTCAATCTCGACGGCCACGCCCGGGATGCCCGCAACGTCGGAGCCAGTCGCGATGACGATGTTCTTCGTCTCCAGTTCCTGCACCTGGCCATCTTCGCCCGTCACGGAAACCTTGCCGGCAGCAACGATCTTGCCCGTACCGATGAAGCTATCGATTTTGTTCTTCTTGAACAGGAAGGCCACGCCGTCGACGTTCGCCTTCACCGTCGCATCCTTGTGGCCCATCATTTTTTCAAGGTTCAACGTCGTGCCGGAAACTTCAACGCCGAGATCCGCCATGCCGTGCTTTGCATGAGCAAAAACTTCAGAGGCGTGCAGCAGCGCTTTGGAAGGAATGCAGCCGACGTTAAGGCAGGTGCCACCAAATGTAGATCGCTTCTCGATAACTGCGACCTTCATGCCCAGCTGTGCTGCCTTGATTGCGCAGACATAACCACCGGGGCCGGTACCGATTACGACGACATCATAAGCCATTTCATTCATCCTTTGTCTTGTTTCCGCAGCCGCGTTGAAACACGGCAAAATTTATCGAACGCCTCGCGCCCGCTTGAAAAGCTCAGCCCGCCTTCTCTGTTGCGAGCTTCAGGCCCAGCACGATGAACACCGCACCGCTGACCCGATCAATCCACTGGCTAGCGCGGGAGAATGCCGCCCTCATCCGCGCTGTTGTCATAAACGTGCTGACGCCGATGAACCACGCGATCAGGCAGCTGGCCATCACCAGGCCGTAACCGAATTTCACCACCATCGGCGTATGCACGCTGATGACGGCCGAGAAGATGGAGAGAAAGAAGAAAACCGCTTTCGGGTTGAGCGCATTAGCGGCAAAGCCCAAGAGGAAAGCCTTGCCTGCCGATTGCTGCTTCGGCTCCGCATCGACCAAAACGGGGGCCGTTATATCGGTCTTGCCTGCCCGCAATGCCTTCACGCCGATGTAAAGCAGATAGGCGACACCGCACCATTTTACGATATTGAACAGGTAGATCGATTGGGAAATGATGAGACCGAGGCCCAAGATCGTGTAGCTGACATGCAGCATGAAGGCGGCACCAATACCGAAGCTCGTAATGTTGGCTTGGCGGCGGCCGTGCACCAAAGCCTGCCGCATGACCATAGCCAGGTCCGCGCCCGGCGACACGATAACGAAGGCGAAGATTGCCATGAGCGAGGCAAGTTCGAAAAGGTAAGGGTGCATCTTCTGCTCCTAGAGGCCCGCGTTCGGCATTATCAGAACATCAGGACCACAAACATCAAGCCGAGCCCGGCCATGGACCCCAACCAGACGAACGACCGAATATAGGGAATGCCCGCAAGGTAGAGTGGAATATAAATCAATCGACAGGCGAGCCAGAGCCAAGCACCGATCAGTCCCAATGTATGCGGGTCACCCGCAAGAATGAGACCGAAAGCAAGCGCGATAAAAGCGGGATAGGTTTCGCGAAAATTCGCGGAGGCGCGTTCGGCGCGCCCGGCAAGCTTGCCTTTCGGCTTTTCGTTGCCGTCGCGCGGGCCCGCATTCCAGTTTGTGCCAAGTTCTTTCGTTGCAGTCATTCCCTGCAACAGAATGTGCGCCACCAGCAGAACAACGCTCAATCCGATGATTGGCAGAAAGGGTGATGCAGCAAGAAAGGTCGGTTCCATGGGAATGGCTCTCCTTCTGCGCATCTGGCGTTGAGGAAAGCCCTCGATGCGCTCCCTGATATTGGAGCGGCGGAGGCTTTCGCTTCCGCCGTTCGATGCAATTGCTTAGAGATCGAGAACCAGACGCTCGGGATCTTCCAGGCTTTCCTTGACGCGGACGAGGAAGGTCACCGCTTCCTTGCCGTCAACGATGCGGTGATCGTAGGAGAGAGCAAGATACATCATCGGACGGATGACGATCTGGCCGCCGACGACGACCGGGCGCTCCTGGATCTTGTGCATGCCGAGAATACCCGACTGCGGTGCATTCAGGATCGGCGAAGACATCAGCGAACCGTAAACGCCACCATTGGTGATTGTGAAGGTGCCGCCCTGCATGTCGGCCATGCCGAGAGAACCGTCACGCGCTGCCTTGGCAAGGCGACCCAGTTCCTTTTCAACGCCAGCGATGGAAAGCTGGTCGGCATCACGGATGACCGGAACCACAAGACCCTTGTCCGTACCGACAGCCATGCCGACATGGCAGTAGTTCTTGTAGATGATGTCCGTACCATCGATCTCGGCATTGACAGCAGGCAGTTCCTTCAGGGCGTGCGTAACAGCCTTGGTGAAGAAGCCCATGAAGCCGAGCTTGACGCCATGCTTCTTTTCGAACACATCCTTGTAACGGTTGCGCAAGTCCATGACCGCCTTCATGTCCACCTCGTTGTAGGTGGTCAGCATGGCAGCCGTGTTCTGGGCATCCTTCAGACGCTTTGCGATGGTCTGACGCAGGCGTGTCATCTTCACGCGCTCTTCACGAACGGAATCTTCCGCTGTCGATGGTGCGCGAGGAGCCGCCGGAACGGCTGCCGGTGCAGCCGAAGCAGCAGGGCCCTTGGCAATTGCCGCCAGAACATCACCCTTCAGGACCTGACCGCGCTTGCCGGAGCCATCGACATCAGCCGTGGCGATGTTGTTATCGGCAGCAAGCTTGGCAGCAGCTGGCGCGGCAGGCATGGACGTGCCCTGAGCCGGTGCAGCAGACGCTGCAGGTGCCGGGGTTGCAGCAGGGGCCGGAGCCGCAGGTGCAGCAGCCGGAGCGGAAGCACCAGCGGAGCCAGCAGCACCTTCGGCAATCTGGCCGAGCAGTGCGCCAAGACCTACGGTTTCGCCAGCCTGAGCGACGATTTCCGTCAATACGCCGGATGCAGGTGCCGGTACTTCAACCGTAACCTTGTCGGTTTCCAGCTCAACGATAGGCTCGTCGGCCTTTACCGTGTCGCCCACCTTCTTGAACCAGGTGCCGACGGTTGCCTCGCTGACGGATTCGCCGAGGGTGGGGACGCGAATTTCGGTGGCCATGATCTTTTTCCGTTTTTGATCCGATATCGTGTTTCGCTTTGAGAAGAGCGCGACGGCTGAATTAGCCGCCCAGCGCGTCTTCCAGGAAGGCTTCGAGCTGTGCCAGATGCTTCGACATCAGGCCGGTTGCAGGCGATGCTGCAGCTGGACGGCCCGTGTAACGAACGCGCTGATACTTGGCATCGATATGCGCCAGAACCCATTCCAGGTAAGGGTCGATGAATGCCCAGGCACCCATGTTCTTCGGCTCTTCCTGGCACCAGACCATTTCGGCATGGCGGAAGCGCGACAACTCGTTGATGAGCGCCTTGGCCGGGAACGGATAGAGCTGTTCCAGACGCAGAAGATAAACGTCATCAATGCCGCGCTTTTCACGTTCTTCCAGAAGATCGTAATAGACCTTGCCGGTGCACATGACGACGCGGCGGATCTTGTTGTCCTTCTGGAGCTTGATCGGGCCGTCCTTGATCACTTCGGCATCGTCCCACAGCAGACGGTGGAAGGAGCTTTCACCCGCCATTTCAGCCAGTGTGGACGTCGCACGCTTGTGACGCAGCAAGGACTTCGGCGTCATCAGGATAAGCGGCTTGCGGAAGTCACGCTTCATCTGGCGGCGCAGAATGTGGAAGTAGTTCGCTGGCGTCGTGCAGTTGGCCACCTGCATGTTGTCTTCGGCACAAAGCTGGAGGAAACGCTCCAGACGTGCGGACGAGTGCTCCGGACCCTGGCCTTCATAACCATGCGGCAGAAGGCAGACGAGGCCGGACATGCGGAGCCACTTGCGTTCACCAGAAGAGATGAACTGGTCGAAAACAACCTGAGCGCCGTTGGCGAAATCGCCGAACTGGGCCTCCCACAGCGTCAGAGCATTCGGACGCGCCAGCGAGTAACCGTATTCGAAGCCAAGAACAGCCTCTTCCGAAAGCATCGAGTTGATGACTTCATAGCGGGCCTGGTTCGGGGCAAGGTTCGCAAGCGGTATGTAGCGCTCTTCCGTATCCTGATCATAAAGAACGGAATGACGCTGGGAGAATGTGCCGCGTTCGCAATCCTGGCCGGACAGACGGATCTTGTGGCCTTCCGTGACCAATGAGCCGAAAGCAAACGCTTCCGCCATGGCCCAATCGATGCCTTCCCCGGTCTCGACCATCTGAGCGCGGTTTTCCATGAAGCGCTTGATCGTGCGGTGCGCGTTGAAGCCTTCCGGAATGGTCGACAGCTTGCGACCGATTTCCTTCAGGGACTTCATAGGCACTGCCGTCTTGCCGCGACGCTGCTCGTCGGCATTGTCGGCGGAGCGAAGGCCAGACCATTGACCATCCAGCCAGTCAGCCTTGTTGGGCTTGTAGCTCTGGCCCGCTTCGAATTCTTGCTCGAGATGCGCGCGCCAATCGGCCTTCATCTTCTGGAATTCGCCGTCGGAGATCAGGCCCTCGGCAATCAGGCGCTCGGCATAAAGCTCGGTCACAGTCTTGTGGCCGCGGATAACCTTGTACATCTTCGGCTGCGTGAACGCTGGCTCATCGCCTTCGTTGTGGCCGAAGCGACGGTAGCAGAACATGTCTACGACCACCGGCTTGTGGAACTTCATGCGGTATTCGGTTGCAATCTTCGCCGCGTAGGTCACCGCTTCCGGATCGTCGCCGTTCACGTGGAAAATCGGCGCTTCGATCATCTTGGCCACATCGGACGGATAAGGCGAAGACCGCGAGAAGGCCGGGTTCGTGGTGAAGCCAATCTGGTTGTTGATGATGAAATGCAGGGTACCGGCAACGCGGTGACCGCGAAGACCCGACAGGCCCAGAATTTCAGCCGTTACGCCCTGGCCCGCAAAAGCCGCATCGCCGTGCAGCAACAAAGGCAGAACCTTTGCGCGCTCGCGCAGTGGCACAATATCGCCTTCCCAGCTCTTGGTCAGCATGTCCTGCTTGGCGCGCGCCTTACCCATGACAACCGGGTTGACGATTTCCAGGTGGGAAGGGTTTGCCGTCAGAGACAGGTGAACCTTGTTGCCATCGAATTCGCGGTCGGAAGAGGCACCGAGATGGTACTTCACGTCGCCGGAGCCTTCGACTTCATCAGGCTTGAACGAACCGCCCTTGAACTCGTGGAAGATGGCACGATGCGGCTTGCCCATGACCTGAGAAAGCACGTTCAGACGGCCGCGATGCGCCATGCCCAGAACGACTTCTTCAAGCCCATCCTGACCACCGCGCTTAATAATCTGCTCGAGCGCCGGGATCAGCGATTCACCGCCATCCAGACCGAAACGCTTCGTACCCTTATACTTAACGTCGATGAACTGCTCGAAACCTTCCGCCTCGACCAGCTTGGAAAGGATTGCCTTCTTGCCCTCGGCGGTGAACGCAACGCCCTTATCAGGACCTTCGATACGCTCCTGAATCCAGGCTTTTTCTTCTGGATTCGAGATGTGCATGAATTCGACGCCGAGCGTGGAGCAATAGGTACGCTCCAGGATCGCGAGCATTTCCCGAATCGTCGCATATTCGAGACCGAGAACGTTATCGATAAAGATCTTGCGGTCGTAATCCGCTTCCGTGAAGCCATAAGCCGTTGGAGACAGTTCGTTATAATCTTCCACCGGGGCAGCAAGACCGAGCGGATCGAGCTTGGCATGCAAATGGCCGCGCATGCGGTAAGCGCGGATCATCATGATGGCGCGAACGCTATCACGCGTCGCCTGCAGCACATCAGCCGGATCGACAGCCTGGCCGGAGGTTTTGGCAGCAGCTTCAGCCTTTGCCTTTACCTTGGTCTCAATGGCCTTCTCGACCACGGGCCAATTGCCATCCAGCGCGGAAACCAATTCTCCATTGGCGGGAATAGGCCAGTTCTTCCGCTGCCAGGATGCGCCCTGGGCGGCCTTCTTGACATCTTCCGGGTTGTCGGCAAGCGCCTTGAAGAAGGACTGCCACTCTGGCCCCACCGAATTCGGGTTCTCCTCATACTTCGCGTAAAGCTGCTCGATGTAAGCCGCATTCGCGCCGTCGAGGAACGAGGTGATAAGGAACTGCTCGTTGGCTTCTTGCCGTGCCATGGTGCTTTCGCGGACGTGGCGCCCGCCTCCTGACGTATCTTGGATGCCGGTATCGTAGCGCCGGTCGTCGCTGTCATTTCAACTCAGCCGCTCCGGAAGGATTGCTCCATCCATTTGCGGCAGAGGCAGGCGAACCTATGCGGGTTCGCCTGCCTGAAGCTTGTTTAGCTCGCCGTAATGTGGCGTCAGCCCTTGAGGACTTCAACCAGCGTCGTTCCAAGGCGTGCCGGAGAAGGCGAAACCTTGATGCCAGCCGCTTCCATGGCTGCGATCTTGGATTCTGCATCGCCCTTGCCGCCGGAAACCACAGCACCGGCATGACCCATGGTGCGGCCCTTCGGCGCGGTGCGGCCAGCGATGAAGCCAGCCATCGGCTTCTTGCGACCCTTCTTGGCTTCGTCGATGAGGAACTGCGCTGCGTCTTCTTCAGCCGAGCCGCCGATTTCACCAATCATGATGATCGATGTCGTCGCGTCGTCTGCGAGGAACATTTCGAGCACGTCAATGAACTCGGTGCCCTTGACGGGGTCGCCACCGATACCGACAGCTGTCGTCTGGCCAAGACCTTCGTTCGATGTCTGGAACACGGCCTCATAGGTCAGCGTGCCGGAGCGGGAAACAATACCGACCGAACCCTTACGGAAGATGGAGCCCGGCATGATGCCGATCTTGCACTCTTCCGGTGTCAGGATGCCGGGGCAGTTCGGGCCAAGAAGGCGTGACTTGGACTTATCCAGCTTTGCCTTCACGCGAACCATGTCCATCACCGGAATACCTTCGGTAATGCAAGTGATGAACGGGATTTCCGCGTCGATGGCCTCGATGATGGCATCGGCAGCACCTGCTGGCGGAACGTAGATCACGGTCGCATCCGCGCCGGTCTTGTCCTTGGCTTCGGCAACGGAAGCAAAGATCGGCAGGGTTTCACCCTTGGAGCCAGTCCAGGTTTCGCCACCCTTCTTCGGGTGAATACCGCCGACCATCTGCGTGCCGTAATAGGCGAGCGCCTGCTCGGTGTGGAAAGTACCGGTCTTGCCGGTCAGGCCCTGAACCAGGACCTTGGTGTTCTTGTTAACAAGAATGGACATTGTATTCCGGTCCTTCCGATTAGGCGTTGATCGCCGCGACGATCTTCTTGGCCGCATCGTCCAAGTCGTCAGCTGCCGTGATGGCAAGGCCAGATTCGTTCAGCAGCTTCTTGCCGAGTTCCACATTCGTGCCTTCCAGGCGAACAACGAGTGGAACCTTGAGGCCGACTTCCTTCACTGCGGCGATCACGCCTTCAGCGATAACGTCGCACTTCATGATGCCGCCGAAGATGTTGACGAGGATGCCCTCAACCTTCGGGTCCGCCGTGATGATCTTGAAGGCTGCTGCAACCTTCTCTTTGCCAGCGCCACCGCCGACGTCGCAGAAGTTTGCCGGCTCTTTGCCGTAGAGCTTGATGATGTCCATGGTCGCCATGGCAAGGCCCGCGCCGTTCACCATGCAGCCGATATTGCCATCGAGAGCAACGTAGGCGAGATCCCACTTGGAAGCTTCGATTTCCTTGGCATCTTCTTCGGTCTCGTCACGCAGTTCGCGCACGTCATCGTGGCGGAAAAGCGCGTTGCCGTCGAAGGATACCTTGGCATCGAGAACGCGCAGATTGCCATTGGTCATGACGATCAGCGGGTTGATTTCGAGAAGGGACATGTCCTTTTCGTTGAACGCCTTGTAGAGCGTCGGGAAAAGAGACTTGGCGTCTTCAGCGGCAGCAGCATCGAGCGCGAGAGCTGCGGAAATCTTTGCCACGTCATCAGCTGTCACGCCGGTTGCCGGGTCGATAGCGATGGTGTGGATTTTCTCAGGCGTGTCGTGCGCAACAGCTTCGATATCCATACCGCCTTCGGTGGATACGACGAAAGCAACGCGACCAACGGAGCGGTCAACCAGCAGCGAGCAGTAGAGTTCGCGGGCAATATCCGCACCGTCTTCGATGTAAAGACGGTTGACCTGCTTGCCAGCTTCGCCCGTCTGGGCCGTCACCAGCGTGTTGCCGAGCATATCCTTGGCATGTGCCACGACTTCGTCGATGGACTTCGCCAGGCGAACGCCGCCCTTCGCATCCGGGCCGAGTTCCTTGAACTTACCCTTACCGCGACCGCCAGCGTGGATCTGGCTCTTGACCACATAGAGCGGGCCGGGAAGCTGCTTTGCGGCAGCTTCAGCCTCTTCTACGGAATGGATCGCCACGCCTTTGGCGACCGGCGCGCCAAAGCCCTTCAACAGAGCTTTGGCCTGATATTCATGAATATTCATCGTCTGGTCCTTGGAATAGGGGGCCGCTTGGCGATTACTTCAGAGAAGGCGCAATGTTGGTGCAGGCTTCGCACAGACCAGCGACAGCACCGACCGACTTCTCGAACGCGGCCTTTTCATCATTATTGAGATCGATTTCGATGATGCGTTCAACACCACCAGCGCCGATCACGGTCGGAACGCCGACATACATGTCGTTGACGCCATACTGGCCGGAAAGGTGCGCGGCGCAAGGCAGAACGCGCTTCTTGTCCTTGAGGTAGGACTCAGCCATCTCAATGGCGGAAGCGGCAGGCGCGTAGTAGGCGGAGCCGGTCTTCAGGAGACCAACGATTTCCGCACCGCCATCACGCGTGCGCTGCACGATCTGCTCGAGACGCTCGGCAGTGACCCAGCCCATTTTGACGAGGTCGGTCAGCGGAATACCGGCAATCGTGGAATACCGTGCAAGCGGCACCATGGTGTCACCGTGGCCGCCGAGAACGAAAGCCGTGACGTCTTCAACGGAAACGTTGAATTCTTCGGACAGGAAAAGACGGAAGCGAGCAGAGTCCAGAACGCCAGCCATGCCGACAACCATGTTCTTCGGCAGGCCGGAGAACTTCTGCAAAGCCCAGACCATCGCGTCGAGCGGGTTGGTGATGCAGATGACGAATGCGTTCGGGGCGTATTTCTTGATGCCGGCGCCGACCTGCTCCATGACCTTCAGGTTGATGCCGAGAAGATCGTCGCGGCTCATACCAGGCTTGCGGGCAACGCCAGCGGTGACGATGCAAACATCAGCACCTTCGATTGCGGCGTAATCGCTCGCGCCAGAAAGCTTGGCATTGAAGCCCTCAACCGGACCGGACTGGGCAATATCCAGACCTTTGCCCTGGGGAACGCCGTCCGCAATATCGAACAGAACGATATCGCCGAGTTCCTTAAGGCTGGCCAGGTGAGCCAGCGTACCGCCAATCATGCCAGAGCCGATAAGTGCAATCTTCTTGCGAGCCATTGAGAAGTTTCCTCTCTTTCGAAGGCGTGGTCGGCATCAATCCTGTCGACCAATCTGGGCACATCGCATAGCTCTACTTGCTGAAAATGGCAATCGATTCTTTTGTCGCTAATCTTTTCAATCGGTTAAAGCATCAATATCTTACGTAAACGTAAGACATTGCGTCATCAATCTGTCAGGCAGCGGGATGTTTTTCTTGATGAAGCGCCAGATAGTCAGGGCTGCGCATCTCGAAAAGGCGTGAGGCTGTACGGTCAAACTCGAAACCTTCGGTCCCGTTCCGCTCCAAGAGCAATTCTTCCGGTGATGCCTGCGCGGATATAACCACACGAATGGTGCGATCGTAGAATGCATCAATGAGATTAATGAAACGCTTAGTTTCATTTCGCTTATTTAGGCCCATCTGCGGCACCCGCTCAATGAACACAGTGTCAAAGCGGTTTGCTATTTCGAGGTAGTCTGCGGCTCCGAGCGGTTTCTCGCATAAATCGGAAAATGAGAAGCGAGCGGCTGTGCCGAACGCAAACGGAACCGTAATGCTTCGTCCTTTGCGTGGTATCTCTGCAGGCTCGCCTTTGTGACCGCCCGTCACTTGTTGCCAGGCCTTCTCCAGGGCGGCGTCGGTCGCATCATTCAGTGGTGTCAGATACACGGGCAGGCTGGCATGTTTCTCCATGCGGTAATCGGTGGGTGAATCAAGCGTCACCACCTGCACATACTGCTTCAAAAGGTCCAGAAAAGGTAGAAAGAGAGACCGGTTGAGGCCTTCGCGGTAGAGATTATCCGGCGCAACGTTCGATGTGGCCACCAGCACGCAACCCAGACGGAAGAGTTCTGTAAAGAGCCGGCCGAGAATCATGGCATCGGCAATGTCGGTGACCGAGAACTCATCAAAGCAAAGAAGTTCGGCTTCCGCAAACAGACTGGCCGCCACGGGGGGAACAGGATCGGTCTCTTTCGTTTCGCCAGCCTTCAATTTCTGTCGGTGCGCATGAATGCGCCCATGAACATCGGCCATGAATTCATGGAAATGGCATCGGCGTTTTGCTGCCACGGGCGCCTTGCTAAAGAACATGTCCATCAGCATGGTTTTGCCGCGGCCAACCGAGCCGTAAATATAAAGGCCCCTGATGTCTTTATCGGCCGTCTTGCGCTTTGCACCGAACAGCCAGCCCAGCGCGCTGGACTTCTTAGCAGGCACTTTCTCGCGCAAGGATGCGAGCACTTTGTCGAGCGCATTGGACACAGCCATCTGCGCCGGATCAGCCTGAAGCGTACCGGCCGCATTGAGCGCTGTCAGCTCATCACTGACACTGAACTTGAAATCGGGAAGAGATGCCATGGATAAATACCTGCGGCAGGGGCCCGCTTCATAGGAAAAGTCAAAAGCGGGAGAAGGGAGACGCAGAAAATTGCGTCATTTGGTCAATCACGACTGCATCGTGATTTTGAACGGTGCAGCTTTTTCGATCTGCACCGTCGTCGAAATTCGGCTGTTTACGCTTAGCGGCTAAGGCTAAGCTGCTGGCCGGAGCCTGTGGTGCCGTCATAGCGGGTATCGGCGCTCTTATAAACGCGGCCGATCACATCACCATTGCGGTTCTTGAAGAGAACCGTCTTGCCGGATACTTCCCAGGAACCCATGGTCGTCAACTCGCCAACGCAACCACGTGTACCACCGCGCGAGCCGCTTCCAAGGTTCGTCAGCGTCAGGAACATATCGCAACTGGTTCCCGCAGCGTTCACACGCCAATTGCCGACCAGCGCATCCTTGGACACATCCATGGCCGTCGCGGGCTCAGCACCGCCACCCGGAGGCAGAGACGCCATCTGCGTGCCGCCATTGTTAGGGGCAGCAGGAAACTGCGAAGCGTTTGCGCCGCCAGGTGCAGGCAACTGGTTCGATTGAACGGATGGTACCGGCTGCGCTTGCAGCGGCGCTGGACCTGGCAGATTTGTGTAAGGGCTGGAAGATGTCCGCTGGCAACCGGCCAAAGCCATCGTCATCGCAATGCCGGTTACCACATATTTGAACTGCATCATAAAGCTCCCGCTTTCCACTTCTGCACGACTATCACCTGCCGGTGCAGCCGAATTATCGCCAAGGACCATGCCAAATCAAGCCAAGGAACACAAATGGACCTTGGTGTGAAGGTTCTGACCGCGCAGATGGAACACATCTGCGCGAGGTCAAGCGATCATTCATCGCTAGATACGGCGCTCGATCATCATCTTCTTGATTTCAGCAATGGCCTTGGCCGGGTTCAGACCCTTTGGACAGGTCTGGGCGCAGTTCATGATCGTGTGGCAACGATAGAGGCGGAAGGGATCTTCCAGGTTGTCCAAGCGCTCACCCTTTGCTTCGTCACGGCTGTCGATCAGCCAGCGATAGGCCTGAAGCAGAACTGCTGGACCGAGGTAACGGTCACCGTTCCACCAGTAGGAGGGACAGGAGGTGGAGCAGCAGGCGCAGAGAATGCACTCATAAAGGCCGTCCAGCTTCAGACGGTCGTCATGGCTCTGCTTCCACTCCTTGGCAGGCGTTGGAGAAACCGTCTTCAGCCACGGCTCGATGGAACGGTGCTGGGCGTAGAAATTGGTGAGATCGGGAACGAGATCCTTCACGACTGGCATATGCGGCAGTGGGTAGATCTTCACCGTGCCGTTGATGTCTTCCATGCCCTTGGTGCAAGCGAGCGTGTTGGAGCCATCAATGTTCATGGCGCAGGAACCGCAAATGCCTTCGCGGCACGAGCGGCGCAACGTCAAGGTCGGATCCACCTTGTTCTTGATGTAGAGAAGCGCATCCAGCACCATCGGACCGCAATCATCGACATCCACATAATAGGTATCGATCCGCGGGTTCTGGCCGTCATCCGGATTCCAGCGGTAAATACGGAATTCCCGCACATTCGCGGCACCCGTCGGCTTTGGCCAGACCTTGCCTTCGGTCATCTGGGAGTTTTTGGGGAGAGCGAGTTCAACCATTTCTGGACCTTCGATCCTCGGCGGTTACCGCCTTGCTGTTTACCTTGTTATAGTCATCCGGCGCCCATTGCGCCATCGTCGCATTCATCAATCGCATTGGCCGCCCATCACAGGCTGACCAGAGGAGAGCCAGCCGCTCCCGCATTCGTCGCAGCGCCGTCCAGACGGACCGTCCTGGAAGCTTCGGTCCAGCCGCCTTCTTCGCCTCACGGGTCGTGGCAATCACGCTTGCCGCACCGGATTGCATAACAACCCAAGGCGCAACATCCATGACCTTCAGGCCATGCCAAGCCGGTGACCAGAGGAAGTCGTCCGGCGGCATCAGAACCTTGCCCACCCTCGCCAAGAGCTTTTCCGCAGCACTTCGCGTTATGAGATAGGCCGCGGAACCGGAACATGGTCGAAGTGATCGAACCAGCTCCCGATCACCAATCCCTGCAACATGAATAGCCTTTCGGGCGCCTGGCTTATCGATGCCCTCAAGCTTCACGACGGTGTCCTTCAGGCCTTCTTGCCCTATCAGGTCTTCAATCGCCGATTGGAAACCCGCCTGCGGAACGGCATCGTCTTCCAGAACAATGGCGAACTCGAAATCCGATGCCAGAAACGCGCGCCAAGCCAGAACATGTCCGGCAAAGCAGGCCTCCTCCGTCAGCATGAACAACCGGTTGCGATGCACGTTCCACCCCACGCCAAGCGGAGGATGGCGCATTTCGAGCCCACGCACGGCTAAGACGTCTTCAGGCTGCTTGCGCGCATCGATGCCCGCAACACGCTGCAGCGGCCATGGCAGATCGCCGAATCCTTTGACGATTTCATCCCACCGATCTGGAGACCGATCGAGATTAATCGCAAAAAGGCCGAGCGGCCTCCCACCAGGAGCGTTTTTCACCAATCCGGGGTGGGCGACCACATTGCTCATCGATCAGTACACGCGTGCCTTCGGCGCGATCTTGGATAGCTCTATACCGTCCGCGATCAAGTCGGTGTGCACCGGACGGTAGTCCAGCTTCACGTTGCCTGCCTCGCCAACCCAGGCAAGCGTATGCTTGCGCCAGTTTTCGTCGTCGCGACCACCCATTTCGCCGTCTTTGTAGTCTTCGCGAGCATGGGCACCACGGCTTTCCTTGCGGGCCTCGGCGCTGAACACCGTGGTAATCGCGTTCGCCATCAGGTTCTGCAATTCCAGCGTTTCAACCAGATCGGAGTTCCAGATCATCGAACGGTCGGTGACCTTCGTATCCTTCATCTCGCCCCAGATTTCCGTCAGGCGCTGGCAACCACTTTCGAGCGATTCCTGCGTACGGAATACAGCAGCGTCTTCCTGCATGGCGCGCTGCATCTTGTCGCGCAGTACAGCCGTTGGTGTTCCACCGGCAGCATGACGCAGACCGTCGAAGCGATCCATGATCTTGTCGCAGGCAGCGGTGTTGAGTGCCGGAACCGGAGAGTCGCGGTCGATCACCTGGGCAGCGCGGATGGCTGCTGCACGACCGAAGACCACGAGGTCGATCAGCGAGTTGGAACCCAGACGGTTTGCGCCGTGAACCGATGCGCAACCGGCTTCACCCACTGCCATCAGGCCGGGCAGAATGCGATCCGGGTTATTGGCATCAGCGTTCAGCACTTCGCCCCAATAGTTGGTCGGAATACCGCCCATGTTGTAGTGAACCGTCGGCAGAACCGGGATAGGCTCGCGCGTCACATCAACACCTGCAAAGATCTTGGCACTTTCCGAAATGCCCGGCAGACGCTCATGCAGAACAGCTGGATCGAGGTGATCGAGATGCAGGAAGATGTGATCCTTGTTCTTGCCAACGCCACGGCCTTCGCGAATTTCCATCGTCATGCAGCGGGATACAACGTCACGCGACGCCAGATCCTTGGCAGATGGGGCATAACGCTCCATGAAGCGCTCGCCTTCGGAGTTGACCAGATAGCCGCCTTCGCCACGCGCACCTTCCGTAATCAGGCAGCCTGAGCCGTAGATGCCGGTGGGGTGGAACTGGACGAATTCCATGTCCTGCAGCGGGAAGCCGGCGCGTGCCACCATGCCGCCGCCATCGCCCGTGCAGGTATGCGCGGAAGTAGCGGAGAAATAGGCGCGACCGTAGCCGCCCGTTGCCAGAACGACCATCTTCGCAGCAAAGCGGTGAATCGTGCCGTCATCGAGATTCCAGGCGACGACGCCGGTGCAGCGGCCGTCATCGGACATGATGAGGTCGAGCGCGAAATATTCAATGAAGAATTCGGCGTTGTTCTTCAGCGACTGGCCATAGAGCGTGTGGAGAATGGCGTGGCCCGTACGGTCGGCAGCAGCACAGGTGCGCTGAACCGGAGGGCCGGCACCGAAGTTCTGCATGTGGCCGCCGAATGGGCGCTGATAGATCTTGCCTTCGTCGTTACGAGAGAACGGCACGCCGTAATGCTCAAGCTCATAGACCGCCTTTGGCGCTTCCATGACCATGTACTGCATGGCGTCAACGTCGCCCAGCCAGTCGGAACCCTTCACGGTATCGTAAAGGTGCCACTGCCAGCTATCCGGCGTCATGTTCTGCAGGGAAGCTGCAATGCCACCCTGCGCTGCAACCGTGTGCGAACGGGTGGGGAAAACCTTGGTGATGCAGGCGGTCTTGAAGCCTTGCTCGGCCATGCCGAGTGTCGCTCTCAGACCAGCGCCGCCGGCACCGACTACGATAACGTCGTAGGAGTGATCGACATAGGTATAGGCCTTGCCGTTCTGAGCGATGGGAGTGATCGATGCCATGGAATGTTATCCTGCGAATGCAATCTTCAGGGCAGCGAAAAGACAGAGCCCGCCGGCCAGAAGCGAAAAGAAGGAATTGAGCACCAGAAGCGCAAACTTCGTGGTTTCGGTGTGGATGTAATCCTGAATGATCTCTTCCATACCGAGCTTCATATGCACGATGCTGGCAATGATCGTCAGCGCATTGATCGTCGCAATGAACGGGTTCGAAAGCGCCGAAACAACATCCGCATAAGGCTTGCCCGCATACATGATGAGGAAGACCACGTAGAACAGCATGAGCGGAACGAGCGCGAGCGATGTTGTCCGCACTTTCCAGAAGTGGTCGGTACCGCTTTTGGCGGAACCCAGGCCACGAACCTTGCCGAGGGGAGTACGCATATCCATCAATGTTCTCCTCAACGAACGATCAGAACGACGATCCACACAAGGACAGTCAGCGCAATCGAAGCAACCAGGTTGGCCTTGGCGAGCTTGGTCGAGAATTCTTTCTCGAACCCATAGCCCAGATCCCACATAATGTGGCGAAGACCACCCAGAAGGTGATGCAGCATGGCCCAGGTGTAGCCGAACAGAATGATCTGTCCTACGAGGGAACCAAAGAACCAGTTCACATAGTTGAATGCTTCTTCCCCGGATGCGGCGGCAATCAGCCAAGCCGCAACCAGCACCGTGCCGAAATACAATGCGCCGCCGGTAATGCGGTGAACAATCGACATGGCCATGGTGGGGATGAAACGATAAACTTGAAGATGCGGCGACAGAGGCCGCTTATTTGTCACATTCGCCATCATATCCTCGCGGCGTTCGGTGCGCGGTTTGATACGGGCGCGCTCCCGGCAATGCACTCTGCCGAAGATATGTGCATTGCATCATAGGGTGATTTACCTACGGCTCGGCAATATCACAAGCCAATTCAAGAAGGATTTTAAATTTAATCGATTGTGAAACCACATCTCATCGTGGTGAAATTTTTGTTTGCGCGACGAACAGTTCTTTTGCTTGCTTGAGAGAACCAATTATCAATAAATGGCGTTAACCTTCTCTTAACCATACGAGAGAGATGTCGCCATGATGGCCGTATCGCGTAAAATTGCCGCAACCTCGCTTTTTCTGCTGTTGGGCTGTGCCCCGATGGGTCACGCGGAAGGTTTTTCATCCGGTGGGCCAAATACCGTGACGCGCTCCGTTAGCAGCCATCATGAATTTCGCCAAAGAGGCTATCACGACGCCCGAGGCAATGAGCATCACGGAGGCCATTATGGTCGAAGCAAAGGATACCGCCCTGATATCGTCGGCGGAGATGGCATCCCATCCTATGTGAGGGGCCTTGGAACATTTGCTGGTGATCAAGCTGTCGCCCGCTTTCCGCGCAATGGCATCTATTACAGCGCTCAGGCCTTTGCCTCTACCACCCTGCTCCCTCAAACAATCAATGTCCTAGCGCCGAAAGCCAAGGTCATCGTGGTTGATCCATCCTTTGAAGTCGCAAATCCAAAATCCGGCTGCACCATGGAGCACGGCGTTTGCGTCATTCGCGGCGCACCGTAGCATCACCTCTTGAAGCGCCACACAGTCGTGCGCTTAACCTCTGAATCTTCCAATGCGCGAGTTACCGGCACTTCATAGCTCGCCAGACATTCCAAACGATCCTTTGGCAGATAATACCGTCCGGGATCACCCACGATTACATCCACGCCGCTCTCGACCAGCTTGCCGAACCATCTCACGAGAGTGGCAGCGAAGTCCCTGTCGTAGAACACGTCTCCGGCCAGCACCACCTCGCAGGCCAGCGGTGTGTCAACGAGATCACTGCCGTTGAATGCGACAGAAACCTCATTCGCGTCAGCGTTCAGTTGCACGGCGTGGGCAGCCCAGGGATCGATATCGGCGGCCAGAACGTGGGCGGCACCCGCCTTGGCGGCTGCAATTGCCACCAAACCCGAACCAGTGGCAAAATCCAGCACCCGCTTGCCCGCAACCAATTGCGGGTGATCAAGGATATAGCGGGAAAGCCCCTGCCCTCCCGCCCAGGCGAAGGCCCAGAATGGCGGCGGCAGGCCAATCATCTCCAGCTCTTCCTCCGTCTTCTGCCACAGGTCATGTGCCTCATCCGCCAGATGCAACCGGATTTCCGGCACATGCGGCGGAGAGGTAAGCGCCGTATTGGCACGGATGAAGGAAACGGGTTCAGTTTTCAGGATTGGCCCCTATTTTGGAGAGCGAGGTGGATTGTCGAGCCCGCCCATGCGGCACACTTCGAGATATTCCTCTTCCGTCACAGGCTGAACAGAGAGACGCATGGACGTGACCAAAGACATCTTTTCAAGCTTGGGGTTGGCCTTGATGTCTTTGAGCGAAACGGGCTTTGGCATGTCGCAGACGGCACGAATATCCACGCAATCCCAACGCTGATCGCCTTCTGCCGTGGAATCCGGGTGGGAAAGCGCGCACACTTCCGTGATGCCCACCACATCCAAGCCTTCATTCGAGTGATAGAAGAATCCCTTATCGCCAATCTTCATGGCCCGCATGTTGTTGCGTGCCAGATAGTTGCGAACGCCGGTCCACTCCTCGCCCACCTCACCCTTGGCCTTCTGCATCTCCCAGGACCATTTGAAGGGCTCGGATTTATAAAGCCAGTAAGCCATGGCTCATCACGCTCCCGGCTTATTGAAGACCCAGTTATAGGGCTTCACTTCAACCTTCTCGAACAGGCCTGCCTTTGTGTAAGGGTCGGCATCGGCAATCGCCTGTGCTTCTTCCAGGGTTTCCGTCTCAACGATCACGAGGCTGCCATTCGGCTTGCCCTCACCATCCAGAAACGGGCCTGCCATCTTCAAAATGCCTTTTTCATTCAAGGCATTCAGGTGGTCTACATGCGCCGGGCGTGTCTCCATGCGCACATTCAAATGGCCGGGCTTATCGGTGCAGAGGAAGGCAAACAGTGCCATACCGCAAATCTCCTGTTTTGATTTTATTCCGTGGTGATGGGCCGAGACATCAACTGCTCCAGAGCCGTTGCAACGTCCAGCCGCCCTTCGATGATGGCCGCCACCGCATCGGTTATGGGAAGCTCGACGTGGTGACGCTCTGCGAGATCAGATGCAATGGCTGCTGTAAATGCGCCTTCGACCAGCGCTCCGCCAGCCATGGCAGCTGGATGACCTTGGCCCAGCGAAATGCCAAAGCGCAGGTTGCGCGATTGATGGCTGGTGCCGGTGAGAACCAAATCGCCCAGCCCGGAAAGTCCGCGAATAGTATCGCCTCGACCGCCAAGCGCCTCCGCCAGGCGAGACATTTCTGCAAGGCCACGCGAAATGAGGGCGGCGCGGGCGGATTCACCAAGCCCCGCGCCCTCGGCGATACCGCACGCAATGGCCAGCACGTTTTTTAACGCCCCGCCAAGCTGCACCCCCACCGGATCAGCAGAAGCATAGAGTCGGAAGGTCCGCCCGGAAATCACGCGCGCCAGCCGCTCCGCCACCGTTTGATCGGCAGAAGCTACCGCCATGGCAGTGGGCAGACCGCGTGCGATATCTGCCGCAAAACCAGGGCCGGAAAGAACACCCACTGTCAGGTGCGGCAATTCCCGGTTCAACACCTCCGTCAACAGGCGGCCGCTCGAGCGTTCAATGCCCTTGGCGCAGGATACCAGAACGGTTTCCTTAGCCAGGTAAGGACCGTAATGGCGAGCCGCATCCGCATGGGCCTGCGAGGGCATGGCAAACAACACCACGCTCGCCTCTTCCAGAGCGTCCGGCTCAGCGGAAAAACTCAAGCTGTCTGGAAGCCCTACTCCTGGCAGGGCTGCATCATGAACCCGGTCATTGCGCAGATCCGCCATCAGCGAAGGATCACGCCCAATCAGGGTCACCGGCACGCGGCCCTCAAGTGCAATCACGGTGGCAAGCGCGGTTCCGAAGGCACCAGCACCAACAACAACGACAGCCTCATGTCCGCTCATGCCTTTGCTCCTCGTTTTCCCGATCCGATCAAGGCTGCCGCATCCTGGTCCAGCGGCCAGCGAGACCGTGGCGCAACCGATATGGAATCCTCCGGCAGACCCGCCGCCATGCGTTCAAGACCTGCCCACGCAATCATGGCAGCATTATCGGTGCAAAGACGAATGGGCGGCGCGATGAAGCGAAAACGATGCTGATCGCATAGCTCTTGCAAAGTTGCGCGAAGAACCTGATTGGCCGCAACACCACCAGCCACCACCAGCGCTGGTGCCTGAAGTGTCGGGTAACGCTCCTGAAAACGCGCCAGCCCTCTTCCGATCCGGTCCTTCAATGTGCGGGAAATCGCCCTCTGGAACGAGGCACAAATATCAGCAATGTCCTGTTCGGTCAGCGGCTGAATGGCCGTTGCCGCCTGCCTGACTGCCGTCTTCAAGCCGGAGAAGGAAAAGTCCAAACGGCTTTCACCCACGAGAGGCCGGGGAAAATCAAAGCGGCTGGCATCACCTGTTCGAGCCGCCTTCTCAACCGCCGGGCCACCTGGATAGGGAAGACCCAGAAGCTTGGCCGTCTTATCGAAAGCTTCGCCCAGAGCATCGTCTATGGTCGTTCCCCAGCGCTCATAATCGCCAACGCCCTTAACCAGCACCAGCTGGGTATGACCGCCGGAAACGAGCAGCATCAGATAGGGAAATTGCAGACCATCCGTCAGACGCGCGGTCAAGGCATGTCCTTCGAGGTGATTGATCGCATAGAGCGGCTTTCCCGCCGCCATGGCAATCGCCTTGCCGGTCATCAGCCCAACCAACAATCCGCCGATCAGACCGGGGCCAGAAGTGGCCGCAACGGCATCGACATCCTGAACCGTCAACCCCGCCTCGGCCAGCGCCTGATGGATCAGGCCATCCAGCGCTTCCACATGGGCGCGGGCTGCGATTTCCGGTACCACGCCGCCAAAAGCACTGTGTTCTTCCAGCTGCGACAAAACGACATCGGAGACGATCTCCCCGGTCCCATCTTCATGGCGAAGAACCACGGAAGCGGCGGTTTCATCGCAGCTTGTTTCAATGCCGAGAATGCGAATTGGACGGGTCATGGCAGGGCCGAAAGCTCGGATGAATTGCGATACCGGCGAAAGCCGGGTACGAAGCTACCGCGTAACAATGGATGAAGACAGATGCAAACAAAACCTTTCCGCATCGGCACCCGTGGCAGCCCGCTGGCGCTGGCACAGGCTTCCGAAACCCGCGCCCGCTTGATGGCTGCACATGGTTTGCCGGAGGATATGTTCGAAATCGTCGTGCTCTCCACCAAAGGAGACCGCATCACGGATCGTTCTCTGGCGGAGGTGGGCGGAAAGGGCCTGTTTACGGAGGAACTGGAAGCACAATTGCTGACGGGTGAGCTGGATTTCGCCGTTCATTCATCCAAGGATATGCCGACGCTCCTTCCCGCCGGGCTCCAGCTTTCCGCATATCTGCCGCGTGAAGATTTTCGCGATGCGTTCATTGGCCGTACAGCCCCGAGCCTGATGGCCCTGCCGGATGGTGCCACAATTGGCTCGTCTTCGCTGCGGCGTCAGGCTCTCATTCGTCGCAGACGCCCGGATATCACCGTCATCACTTTTCGTGGCCTGGTGGAAACACGCCTCCGCAAGCTGGAAGAGGGCCAGGTGGATGCAACGCTTCTGGCGCTTGCGGGGCTCAATCGCCTTCGTATGACCGATGTGGCGACCGAATTGATGGACCCGGTCGATTTCCCGCCCGCACCGGCCCAAGGCGCAATCTGCATCGAAAGCCGCATTGGCGATCAGCGCGTTCTGGACCTGCTGGACCCGATCAACGATCGCCCCACCTGGGATGCCGTCTCTTGCGAACGCGCCTTTCTGGCGGCACTGGATGGTTCTTGCCGCACACCCATCGCCGGCTATGCAATTTGTGACGGAGAGCACCTGAAATTTTCTGGCCTCATCCTCACGCCGGATGGAACGCAGGAACATGCGGTGGAGATGGAAGGCTTGCGTACCGATGCTGGAATGCTCGGCGTCAAAGCAGGCACCATGGTGCGGGAAGCAGCAGGCACCGGCTTCTTCGAAGGCTGGAGCTGATCCCATGCGGGTGGTGGTGACGAGACCAGCCCCAAGATGCGCCAAAACAGCGGCGAAATTGGCGGTACTCGGTCACCATCCCATCATCTTGCCGTTGAGCGAGGCTGTGCACAGGCCCGAAACGGCTCAGGCCGCCCTTCAGCAAGGCTCGAAAGCCCTGGTCATAACCAGCAGCGAGGCCCTGCGATCCATCGCATCTCTGCCGCTTGCTCCTGTTCTTGAACTGCCGCTTTATGCAGTCGGCAGCGAAAGCGCCGCTGCGGCCACAAGGGCGGGTTTCACGAATGTCATGCAAGGTGGTGGCACTGGTGCAAATCTGGCTGCACTCCTTATCGCCCATGGCGTTCAGGATATCCTCTATCTCGCTGGAAACCCGCGATCACCAGAACTTGAAGCCGCCCTCACCCAGGCTGGCGTGCGCTATCGTGTGGCCGAATGTTATGAAATGAAGCCTCTGTCGTGGGATGAAACGCAACTGGCGCTCCTCACACCTGCGCCAGATGCCGTCTTGCTCTATTCCCGGGAGGCTGCACGCCTTTTTGCGGCTCAACGAAACCTGTTCAACGAGCCACAGAATTGGCGGGATTGCCGGGCGCTTTGTCTCAGTAAAAAGGTGGCTTCCGGTTTGCCGGAGAATTTTCCGCTCGCCATATCAGTGGCGGATAGGCCTACGGAGGATGACCTTTTCGCAAAGCTTTAGAAAGAGATCGGGAACCAAAATACGTTCAGGCTCTTTCAATCGTCTTTCCGGCTGACTAGTTTCAGACAGAACAGTTCTAAAAGAGGTTGCTATGGTTTCGGATAAGCCGCCCCGCCGTTCCCGCTCCGGAAAAACGCCGGCCACACTCGATCTGGCAGCCAATGAGGAGGCGGTTGTTGCTGAACCTGTTCGTGCAAACGATAGCGACGGTTCGATTGACACGTCTGAACCTCGGAAGATCGCGGAACTCAACGAAACGACGACTACAGCTGCGCAGAGTGCTCCAGCTTCCGGTGATGTAGGCCCCCCTGATGAACCAGTGGTGATCAAGACCGAACATGTGAGCGAGACATCAGGCAACACCGCGTCGGATGAACCACCAACCGCTCCCCAGCAATCGGAACCGACCACTCCTTTCGAGCCCAAGGCGGAGGAACCGACCGAAGCCATCGCTGAGCGGCCATATGAGCAGCCATCCGCTTCCGTCTCGCCGCCGCCTGTAAAGCAATCACCGGCCACCTCTTCCATGGTGGCCTCTGGCATTGTGGGCGGCCTCATCGCGCTTCTTCTAGCGGGCAGCATGCAATATGCAGGCATTATTCCGGGCTTATCGCAGGAACGCAGCAGCAGTTCTGCGGATATTGAAGGCTTGAGGCAGCAGGTAGCCGCTTTGCAAAAAGCCGGCCCCTCTGCGGATGTGACGACAAGACTTGACGCATTGGAGAAGAATGCGGGCAATGGTGGCAGCGATGTCAGCCGAGAGGTTCAGGCTCTCCAGCAGGAACTGGCCGATGTGAAATCTGCCAGCGCGGCCATGGGTGATAACAGCGCCCAACTTGGTCAGAAACTTCAGGCGCTCGAACAGCGGATCAACCAGCCAGGCCGTGAACAGGCCATTGCCCGTGCGCTTGCTGCGGCGGGCCTCAAGGCTGCAACAGATCGTGGCGGTTCGTTTGCCGCAGAGTTCGAGACCTATTCCAGCGTTGCGGGTGACGATCCGTCGCTGGCAAAGCTGCAGACTTATGCCGAAAAAGGCGTTCCCACACGGGCCGAACTCGTTCGCCGCTTTCCCTCGGCAGCCAATGCGATGATCGATGCGATCCACCAGCCGACGGAGAACGAAGGCATTGCGACGCGCTTGATGTCGAGCGCCATGCGGGTGGTCAAGGTCCGCCCGGTCGGTGAAGCGGAAGGCGACACGCCGGAAGCCAAGATCGCCCGCATCGAAGAGCGCATCAAGAACGGAAATCTGAAGGCCGCCGCCAGTGAATGGGATGGCCTGCCGGAAGCCGCCAAAACAGCGGGTCAGGATTTCCGCCAGGCACTGGATGCGCGTATCGAGGTGGACGATCTTGCCACAAATACATTGACACGTGCCATGGCCGCCAGCGGCTCGAACGGTTGAGGAGAGACTGAATGATCCGACTTTTCATTTTCGCGGTCGTCACTCTTGCTCTCGGCTGGGGCTTCTCCTGGCTGGCAGACCGTCCGGGCCTCATTGCCATCACCTGGCAGGATCAGCTCATCGAAACAAGCATCATAGTGGCAGCCACCGCTGTCGTTGCACTGCTCGGCGCAGTCATGTTTGTCTGGTGGCTGATCCAGACCATCTGGACCTCGCCCCATTCTGTTCGACGCTATTTCCGCGCCCGCAAGCGCGATCGTGGCTACCAGGCCCTCTCGACCGGGCTGATCGCGGCAGGCGCTGGCAACGCTCTCCTCGCTCGCAAGATGACAGCACGCGCCCGTGGCCTGCTTCGCGCCGACCAAGAGCCTCTGATCCATCTTCTGGAAGCCCAGACCGCACTTATCGAAGGCCGTCACGAGGAAGCGCGCGAGAAATTCGAGAAGATGGCGGATGATCCGGAAACCCGCGAACTGGGCTTGCGCGGTCTTTACATGGAAGCGCGTCGTTTGGGTGCAAACGATGCTGCCCGTCAATATGCGGAAGCGGCCGTTGAGAACGCGCCCTATCTGCCTTGGGCTGCTGAAGCCACGCTTGAATATCGCTGCCAGGCCGGTCGTTGGGAAGATGCCATCCGTCTTCTCGATCAGCAGAGGGTAGCCAATGTCATCGACAAACCGAAGGCCGACCGATGGAAGGCCGTGCTGTTGACGGCACGAGCATCGGATCGGCTTGAATCAGACCCGAAGGGCGCGAAGGAGGATGCAAAGGCCGCTCTCAAGCTGGCCAAGGATCTCGTCCCCGCCGCTATCGTCGGAGCCAATGCCTATCTGCGGGAAGATAACCTGAAACGCGCCGCTGGCCTTCTTGAAGGCGTCTGGAAAATCGAGCCGCACCCGCAGGTCGCTCAGCTTTACGTTCGAGCCCGCCATGGGGATAGCGCCGCCGACCGTATGCTTCGCGCAGAACGGTTGGAAAAGCTGAAGCCCAACAACGTCGAATCGCTTCTTGCCATGGCGCAGGCAGCGCTCGATACGCAGAATTTCAAGCTGGCGCGGGAGAAAGCCGAGGCAGCACTTCGGATGGACGCTCGCGAAAGCACCTATCTCCTTCTGGCGGATATCGAAGATCGTGAAACAGGTGATCAGGGCCGGATCCGTCACTGGATGGCACAGGCGGTTCGCGCACCTCGTGACCCCGCATGGGTTGCGGATGGTAAAGTGTCAGATCACTGGCTGCCTGTTTCGCCGATCACAGGCCGCTTGGATGCATTCGAATGGAAGCGGCCCTTCGGTCAGCTGGAAGGCCCCATCGAGGAAGGCACTCTGGCTGCGGATACGGCCATTGCCAGCCTGCCCCCGGTGGCAAAGACCGCCGCGCCAGAACCTGCACCAAAGCCTGAGGTCGTGGTGAGCCGGGAACAGGCAAGACCAGCTGCCAAATCGCCTAGCCTTTCGGTGATTGAGACCCCGGCACCCGCCGCAAAACCAAAAAGCCCTGAGCTTCAGGGTGACAAAGAACCGCCGGTTGATCCGTTCAATGGCAGGCCGCCGGATGATCCCGGCGTGAAAGATACAGCCACCACCTCTGAGACGCCCACCAGACTGCGATTGTTTTAAGCCATGCTGATGTTTGACCGGATACAGGAATTCTTTCAGGACCTCGGCGTGGGTCGTTCGAGTGACGAATACGCGCCAGATGATCCTCGCGTTGCCTTTGTTGCCCTCTGTTTCCAGTTGATGGAGGCAGATGGCAGCGTATCGGCCAAGGAAAAGACGCGGCTGGAGGATATACTGCGGGAACACTACCAGATGGATAAAAGCCATCTGGACGCGCTGATCGACGCCGGTCGGACAGCAGGTTCGGAAGCGGTGGATTATTACCGCTTCACATCCGACCTCAAGCGCCACCTCACCCCGGAAGAATGCGTGGCTCTCGTTGGCGCCCTATGGGATATCGTCTATGCGGACGGAGAACGTAGCGAGATGGAGGATCACGTTATCTGGAGGATTGCAGACCTTCTTGGCGTGTCGGCACGCGACCGCGTGACGGAGCGACAGAAGGTTGCCGCAAGAACTGTTGGGAGGGACAAGGGAGGCGATTGAAGGAACCTCAGAAATGCTGATGTCACCCAGCCCGCATAATCACAAGCTGCCCATCCTCATCGTCCTTCATCAGGAGCGGTCTTCACCAGGCCGTGTAGGCCAGTTGCTGGTGGAAAAGGGCTATGCGCTTGACATTCGCAGACCCGTCCTCGGTGATCCCCTGCCGGAAACTCTTGCCCATCATTCGGGTGCGGTAATTTTTGGTGGACCGATGAGCGCCAATGATCCGGAACCTTTCGTGGCTCAGGAGATCGACTGGATTTCTGTTCCTCTCAAGGAAAACAAGCCCTATCTCGGGATCTGCCTTGGCGCGCAGATGCTGGTCCGCCATCTCGGCGGCAAGGTGGGCTCGCACCGCGACGGCCTGACTGAAATCGGTTGGTATCCGTTGCGACCCACGGAACACGGTCGACTTCTCATGAAATGGCCTTCGATGGTCTACCAGTTCCACCGTGAAGGCTTTGACCTCCCACGCGACGTCAAGCTCTTAGCGGAAGGCGACGCCTATCCTCATCAGGCAATCCGCTATGGGGAAAACGCCTGGGGTGTTCAGTTCCATGCGGAGCTTACCCGCGCCATGATGCAGAGTTGGGTCGTGCGCGGCGCATCCCGCTTCGTCATGCCCAACGCACAACAGGGCCGTGAGCATCTTGAAGGCCGGATGATCTTCGATGCCCCGCTGAAAGCCTGGCTCCACGAATTTCTCGATCTTGTGTTTGACCGGCAAACATGGGCTGCAAACAAGCCAGTGCAGCCGAAATTTCACAACGTCGAAGCTTGAAAATCACCGATCGGTTGGCGCATCGAGATTATCGATCCGCCGCAGTTTCGGGAAGGACAAGGCCCAGATCACGGCAACGGCCAGCGTGCCGAAACCGCCAATCACTACAGCGGGAACTGCACCAATCAAATGCGCCATGGTGCCAGCGCGGAACTCGCCCAGCTCATTCGATGCCCCGACAAAGACCATGTTGACGGCACTCACACGTCCGCGCACCTCGTCCGGCGTCCAGAGAAGGATAAGGCTTTCTCGGACATAGACGGAAATCATGTCTGACGCGCCCATCAACATCAGCGCGGCAATGGAAAGCCATGGCGCCTGTGAGAGGCCAAAGATGATCGTGCCAAGCCCGAACAACCCGACGCCAATGAACATGGCCAGACCAGCATGGTGACGAATAGGATAGGCGGCGAGCAGCATGGCGACAATCAACGCGCCGATACCCGGCGCAGAGCGCAGCAAACCGAGACCCCAGGGACCAAGTTCAAGCACATCGCGGGCAAAGACCGGCATCAGCGCCACAGCACCACCCAGCAACACGGCGAACAGATCGAGCGAGATTGCGCCCAGAACTACCTTCTCACTGGCGATGAAACGGAAGCCCGCCAGGATTGTCGACCAGCTGACGGCCTTGGAGCCAGTATGTTGCGGCGGCTTCGGTACGCTGATGATCAACACCGTGCCGGCCATCATGAAGATCAGCGCGATGGAATAAGCGGCAATTGGGCTCACGCCATAGAGCAGACCGCCAGCAACTGGCCCGAGAATGGAAGCCGTCTGCCATGACGACGAGTTCCAGGCAATCGCGTTGGGCAGGTCCGCTTCCGGCACCAGATTGGGTGCCAGCGATTGCACGGCAGGGCCCATGAAGGCGCGCTCGATACCGAAGACAATCAGGATCGCAAACACCGGCCAGGGCGAAAAACTATGAGTAATGGTTAGCGCAAGCAGGGCTGCCGTACAGAGGCTCGCCAACACCAGACAGATAGCCACAATGGCGCGGCGGTTATAACGGTCGGCGACCGATCCCGTAATCAGGATCAAAAGCAGCGATGGCAGAAATTGAAACAACCCGATCAGGCCGAGATAGAGCGTATTGCCAGTGACATCATACATCTGCCAGCCAACGGCGACGCTGACAATCTGGATTGCGAAGGCTGCCAGAAAACGGGAGAAGAAAAACTTTGTATAGGCTGAATGCCGGAATGCGGCGAAACGGTCTTCAGAAGCGGATATGGACATCGATTCGGTACGCTTTCGGCAGGGCGTGGACACTTGGTCTCCTGCCCGTTCACTATGATTCGCCTTCGCTAAAACTCAGGCCTTGTTCCTCAACTCGCCAATGTCTACATGTCTGTCAACTGAGAAATGGAGATATAGATGCTCGCGCTGTTTCAGACCATCGATTTGGCCTTGAACCTCTACACCTGGGTTTTGATCCTGAGTGCCATTTTCTCATGGCTATTTGCCTTCAACGTCATCAATTCCAGCAACCAGTTCGTCAATGCCATTGGCACAATGCTCTATAACCTGACGGAACCGGCACTACGCCCCATCCGCCGCGTGATGCCAAACCTCGGCGGCATCGATATTTCACCGGTCATCCTGTTGCTGATCATCTTCTTCATCCGCTCTCTGATGTGGACGACCATCGCCCCCATGTTCATTCGTTGAGCGCTGCCAAGCCCTTCACCGACCATATACGTCTCAGCGTTCGGTTGACGCCGAACGCTTCGCGGGATGCTGTGGAACAGGTGGAGGTCGCCGATGACGGCGAATTCTGGCTTCGTGCGCGTGTCACTGCCGTGCCGGAAGACGGAAAAGCCAACAAGGCGCTCATTCAGCTTCTGGCAAAATGGCTGCGCGTGCCAAAGAGTAGCCTCTCAATTCTTTCAGGCGAAACAGCGCGTAAAAAAATCCTCCGGATCGAGGGCGAACCGGAGGATTTGATGAGCAAAATCAGTGAACGCTTAGAAGGCTAAAGCTTACTTCTGAGCGTTGTAACGCTCAATCGCTTCCACGATCAAACGCTTGGCCACAGTCACATCCTGCCAGCCGCCGATCTTCACCCACTTGCCGGGCTCCAGATCCTTGTAGTGCTCGAAGAAGTGCTCGATCTGCTTCAGCGTGATTTCCGGCAGATCGGTATAGTTCTGGATCTTGTCGTAACGCTGGGTCAGCTTCGGAACCGGAACAGCGATGATCTTCTCATCCTTGCCGCCATCGTCTTCCATGATCATGACGCCAATTGGACGCACGGATATGACGCAGCCCGGAACGAGCGGACGGGTGTTACAGATGAGAACGTCTACCGGATCACCATCTTCAGACAGCGTGTGCGGAACGAAGCCGTAATTGCCCGGATAGGTCATCGGTGTGTAGAGGAAACGGTCAACGATCAGCGCACCGGCTTCCTTGTCCATCTCGTACTTGATCGGATGGCCGCCAACCGGCACTTCTACGATGACGTTAACGTCGTCCGGCGGGTTCTTGCCGATCTTGATCGCATCAATACGCATGGTTCTCCCCAAGAGCGATTTATCGTGAGATGTCGATAATGGGAAATGCCCCGCATTGCAACACAAGCCGGGGGTAGACCGAGGCTTATGAGGGTTGGAGCGCGGGTAAAGACGACAAGGGCGCGAGTGGACGGAACAGCAATTTTCGCGCATTCCATCAGACGTTAATGACTGTCGTCGGGTGCAGCAAACTACCTTGGATTGTTCGTCACCAATCAACACGCTCTGGAAATATGTGCCGCCTGACATAAGATGCATCGATACAAGTCTGCCAGTTTCGTAGGAGCCGCTGTTGCAAAGTTTGAAAGATGGGCGCTGGCTTAACGAGCCGAAAAGAGCAAATGCATCAGACCTCGGACTTTCCGTCACCACTGATGCCAATACTGATTTCTGGCGAGAAACACACTACGGCTTTATCCGGGACAACGGCCACTTCTACTCATTCAATACCGCGGGAGATTTTACCGCTCAAGTAAGAGTTCAGGCACAGTTTGAACATCTATACGATCAGGCCGGGCTCATGGTCAGGCTTGATGAAAGACAGTGGGTTAAAGCTGGCATCGAATTCTCAGACGGACATGGCTTGCTAAGCAGTGTGCTGACAATCGAACGATCCGACTGGGCGACGGGTCGATATACCGGCGACCCATCAGATTTCTGGATCAGGGTGACCGTCCAGAACGGCGTCCTGAGAATTCAGGCGTCGGAAGATGGGCGGACTTGGCCTCTCGTCCGCCTTAGCCCGTTCCCGAAAGCGGACCATTATCTCGTAGGCCCAATGTGCTGCACTCCCGAAAGAGCAGGTCTGGAGGTAAAGTTTAGCGAATGGCGAATTGGGCCTGCGCTGGCCAGGGATCTCCACGACCTGACATAAACACCGGAGTGTTCGTTGCGAAGCTTCCGTCGCTGTTGGCGCATCTCACCAGACTGAGGTACGGCAGACGAAACTCGGTCCGTCCTCTACACCGTAAAACACCCTTCAGAACCACCAACCATGGTGGTTCAATTGGGAATATATTGAGGCCCAGGTGTCCAAACACCCTCGCCGGCCCACTCAAGGCCAGACAAAGCCGATCTTGCGAAGACTAACGGAGCCGAAGCCTTCCATGCCCTCCGCAATATCCTGACCGCCGTGACGACGGAAAAAGCGAACGGCGTGCTCGCTATCTTCCAGGCACCAGACAACAAGGCCGTTGCAGCCGAGAGACCTCAAGAGGCGGCGGGATTCACCGAACAGGCGACGCCCCATGCCGATACCCTGAAACTCCGGGCGCAGGTAGATTTCGTAGATCTCGCCATCCTGCGGCAAGGCCCGCGCCCGGTTAAGGCCAACCGTTGCATAACCGGCAATTGTTCCGGCCACATCCAGAACCAGCAGCGTTGCAGGCCCCTGCGTTGCGCGCCGCCACCAGCTTTCACCGCGGCGTTCCAGCATTTCCGTCAATGGCTTGTGGGGAATGAGACCGGCATAGGCCTGATGCCAAGCCATGCGGTGCACTTCAGACACAGCTGTTGCATCATCGGGTTCGGCCCGTCGCACATCGATTGTGAGTGTCTTCATGACGTCAACCCGGTTTTGCCAGCAAAGCGAGGAATGTTTCGCGACAGTGCCGCAGATCATTCGCGGCGCAGGCAAATTAACGCATCTTTAAGGGGTTGAACAAGACGTCGATCTCAGTGGTCCAAGAAAAAAGGCCCCGGACGAACCGGAGCCTTGATCTTTGTCAGGTCTCTGCGCTGGATTAAAGCATGTCGCGCAAAAGTGTGTAGCGGTTTTGCGAGTACGACATGCTTCAAAACAAAAACCTAAAGCGTGATGAGCGAATCTGAAAGATCGCGAAGAGCTTTAGGCTACGCGGGACTTTTCGAAACGCTTGCGATCGTTCGGATCGAGATACATCTTGCGCAGACGGATGGACTTTGGCGTCACTTCCATCAATTCGTCGTCCTGAATCCAGGAGAGAGCGCGGTCAAGCGTCATGCGGATCGGCGGCGTCAGCTTCACGGCTTCATCCTTGCCAGCGGCGCGGATGTTGGTCAGCTGCTTGCCCTTCAGCACGTTCACTTCCAGATCGTTATCACGGCTATGGATGCCGATGATCATGCCCTGATAGACCTTTTCACCCGGCTCGATAATCATCGGGCCGCGATCTTCCAGGTTGAACATGGCGTAAGCAACAGCTTCGCCCGAACCGTTGGACAGAAGAACGCCGTTGTTACGGCCAGCAATCGCGCCCTTGAACGGCTGATAGCTGTGGAACAGGCGGTTCATGATGGCCGTGCCACGCGTATCCGTCAGCAGTTCCGACTGGTAGCCGATGAGACCACGGGTCGGAGCCAGGAACTTCAGGCGAACGCGGTTGCCACCGGATGGGCGCAGTTCCGTCATTTCAGCCTTGCGCTCAGACATCTTCTGAACAACCACGCCGGAATGCTCTTCGTCGACGTCGACAACGACTTCTTCGATCGGCTCCATGGTCTCGCCGGTCTCTTCGTCCTTGTGCATGACAACGCGTGGACGCGATACAGCCAGCTCGAAGCCTTCGCGGCGCATGGTTTCGATCAGAACGGCCAGCTGCAATTCGCCACGGCCGGAAACAAAGAACGAATCCTTGCCTTCCGCTTCCTCGATCTTGAGGGCAACATTGCCTTCCGCTTCCTTGAACAGGCGGTCGCGGATAACGCGGCTCGTTACCTTGTCGCCTTCCGTGCCAGCCAGCGGGCTGTCGTTGACGATGAAGGACATGGTGACCGTCGGCGGGTCGATTGGCTGCGCCTTCATGGCTTCCGTCACGGCAGGATCGCAGAACGTGTCGGCAACAGTCCCCTTGGAGAGACCGGCAATCGCCACGATGTCACCCGCATGGGCTTCCTCGATGGCCGTGCGCTCAATGCCACGGAATGCCAGGATCTTGGAAATACGACCGGTTTCGATGGTCTTGCCATCCTGGCCCAGAACCTTCACAGCCTGGTTCGGCTTGATCGAACCCGAAGCAATACGGCCCGTGATGATGCGGCCGAGGAAGTTGTTGGCTTCCAGGATCGTGCCGATCATGCGGAACGGGCCTTCTTCAACCGTTGGCTCCGGCACATGCTTCAGAACGAGGTCGAGAAGCGGTGCAAGACCTTCATCCTTCGGGCCTTCCGGGTTTACGTTCATCCAGCCATCGCGGCCAGAACCGTAAAGGATCGGGAAGTCGAGCTGCTCGTCCGTTGCGTCCAGGTTGGCGAACAGGTCGAACACTTCGTTGATGACTTCTTCGTGGCGGCCATCGGGACGATCGATCTTGTTGATCGCAACGATCGGACGAAGACCGACCTTCAGCGCCTTGGAAACAACGAACTTCGTCTGCGGCATCGGGCCTTCGGACGAGTCGACGAGAACGATTGCGCCGTCCACCATCGAGAGAATACGCTCAACTTCGCCGCCGAAATCGGCGTGGCCGGGGGTGTCGACGATGTTGATGCGAACGCCCTTCCACTCAACCGAAGTTGCCTTCGCCAGAATGGTAATGCCGCGTTCTTTTTCAAGATCGTTGCTGTCCATCACGCGCTCTGCAACGCGCTGGTTGTCGCGGAACGAGCCGGACTGTTTCAGAAGCTCGTCAACGAGGGTCGTTTTCCCATGGTCAACGTGCGCGATAATCGCGATGTTGCGAAGTGCCATATTAAAAGTCTCTGGGGCTGTGGCACGTGGACAATGCATGACGCGCCAATTTTCGTTGGCGCGCTCATAACCTGTTTTTCGCATTTGCGAAAGGGGGGCAGCGCATGGAAGCCTTGCACCCCTTGCGTGTCGGCTGTTCTTAAGCGTCGCTGCCCGCCAGTTCCTGCACCATGGCAAGGCCCTTTTTCTTCAGCATGGCATCCGGGTCCGGCAACTTTCCGCGGAAAGCCGTATAGGCTTCTTCCGGATCAATGGAGCCGCCGACAGAATAGATGTTGTTCTTGAGCTTGCGGGCCATTACCGGATCGAACGTATTGCCGGATTCCTCGAATGCCGCAAATGCATCCGCATCCAGAACTTCCGACCACATGTAGGAATAATAGCCAGCCGAATAGCCATCGCCTGAAAACACATGCTGAAAATGCGGCGTCGCATGGCGCATGACGATAGCAGACGGCATGCCGATTTCGGCAAGCACCTCTGCCTGCACCTGCATGGGGTCATCCACGGCCCCACGCGTGTGGAAGGCCA
This sequence comes from Affinirhizobium capsici, assembly GCF_977018625.1. Taxonomy (NCBI): domain Bacteria; kingdom Pseudomonadati; phylum Pseudomonadota; class Alphaproteobacteria; order Hyphomicrobiales; family Rhizobiaceae; genus Affinirhizobium; species Affinirhizobium capsici. The sequence continues at coordinate 171,612 of NZ_CDRNXD010000007.1, forward strand.
TGTCCACCAGCGCGGACGATGTGAACTCCACTGTGTTGAACCCGGCATTGAAGGTGCGGGCTGCCAGAACCTTGTCCAGAAGTGCCTTTGGCATCGGCTCGCCGGTTTCGTAGTGAACGGCATAGCGGGTCAGAATATCCGGCACCGTCAGCCAATGTTCGTAAAGCTGTGAAGGCAGCTCCACGAAATCTCGCGATACGCCCGTGCCTGAAACGGAGGGGTAGGTAACGTTCGACAACATGCCGTGCAGCCCATGGCCAAACTCATGAAACAGCGTGCGTGCATCGTCGAGCGAAAGAAGCGCGGGCTTGCCTTCCGCAGGTTTTGCAAAATTGCAGACATTGTAAATAATGGGCAGCTCACCTTCCGCACCATTCTTCAGCTTCAGCTTATGCTGGCTTTGGAATGAACTCATCCAGGCGCCGGAGCGCTTGGACGAGCGGGCGAAATAATCCCCCAGGAACATGGCCTTCAGCGTACCGTCCTCATCGCGCACTTCAAATACGCGCACATCCGGGTGGTAGGCAGGCGTACCCTTCACCTCGGTAATCGTAACGCCAAACAGGCGATGGGCCACATCGAAGCAGGCTTCGATGATCTTTTCCAACTGCAGATAGGGCTTCAATTCGGATTCGGAGAAGTTGAACATGCGTTCGCGCTGCTTTTCCGCGTAATAGCGCCAATCCCAGGGCTGAACTTCGCCATTGATGCCATCTTCCGCCATCAGGCCAGCAATAGAGGCTTCCTCTTCCTTCGCCTTGGCGCGTGCCTTCCTCCACACTTTCAGCAGCAGGTCATTCACCTTGGCCGGTGTCTTGGCCATAGTGTCGTCCAGCTTGTATTCGGCAAAATTGGCATAGCCGAGCAGCTTTGCCTTTTCCGCCCGAAGGCCAAGAATTTCGCGAACGATGGCGATGTTGTCGCGTGCTCCGCCATTTGCGCCGCGCTTCACCCAGGCGGCAAAGGCCTTCTCGCGTAAATCGCGCCTGCTGGAAGAAGTGAGGAATGGCTCGATGATTGAGCGGGATAGCGTTACAGCGTAAGTCCCCTCTGCGGCACCCCTCTCCTTTGCGGCTGCGGCCATCGCATCCTTCAAAAAGCCCGGAAGACCGGCAAGATCCGCCTCATCCGTCAAAAGCAGGGACCAATCCTTCTCATCGCCGAGCACGTTCTGACCAAACTGGGCGCCAAGACCCGCCAGTTTCTCGTTGATGGAGGCAAGGCGCTCCTGATCACCCTTGGAAAGTTTGGCCCCGGCACGCACGAAGCCTTTCCAGTGCCGCTCTAGAACGCGAAGCTGCTCGGTCGTCAGGCTAAGCGCCTCTCGCGTCTCCCAGAGCGAATTGACGCGTCGAAACAGCGCCTCGTTCATGCCGATCTTCGAATAGTGGCGAGACATCTTGGGCGCGATCTCGCGCTCCAGCGCCTGAATTGTTTCGTTGGTATTGGCTCCCGCCCGGCTCCAGAACAACGAAGAAATCCGCGAAAGCTCATCGCCTGCAATTTCCAGTGCCACGATGGTGTTATCGAAGCTCGGCACCTCACTATTGTCGGCAATGGCGTCGATCTCTGCTTCATGCAGCTTCAAGGCTGCATCGAATGCCGCACGAAAATCGTCGTCACGCACATTTTCGAAGCGTGGAAGCCCATGTAGGCCATTCCATTCCACCAAAGCCGGGTTGATTTCACTCGCCAAAGTCATGGGTCCATTTCCTCAAGGTTCACGCACATCCATCATGCTCGCCAAATAGGCGATTGTAGGAAGCTTCAACTCACCCAATAGAAGAATTATTAACTGATTATTGACAATTGACGGAATTGCAGGGTGAGCTAAAGGTGCGGCACGCTATCCCAACCAAGTGGATATGGCCACCGTGGAAATTACTTCCTTGCATTGGTCGAGCGGCCTGTTCAATCGTGACCAGACCCGCGACACCAGAACCGATAGACCGCAGTTCACGCTCCCTTCGGAAAACCAGCCGGTTTTCGAAGTTCCGGCGGATGCATCCTCGTCACTGGACTTTACGGCCATCTCACCCCGGTTTTTGCGAGAGCTGGCTCTCCAGCGCTACATTGGCGGCGATATCGACCAGAACACCTATATTGCTCTGGCTCAGGAACTGCCGATGGAAACCTCGGACATGGCTGGCAATGTTATCGACCTCTCTCGCGTGACGGACGATACCGAGTTTAATTTCGCTGCCTATTTCAACGATCAGCGCCAGCTTGCCATGCTTATGGGCGATGATGAAAAGGCTCAGACACTCACGTCCGTCATGAAATTCATCCGCGGCTAAATGCGCGCCTCTTCAGGCTGCACGACGTCTCGCGGGTAAGTGACCTGGATCGATCTGGTCAGTGGTCCGCCCACCGTGATAATAAGGATATCTTATTATTCGGAAGAAGAGATCTTGGCAGACAATAATATTCACGGCTTGGGCTTTTTATTGACCGATGCGGCGCGCTGGCTTCGCACGGCTTTCGAGCGGCGAATTTCCGAGGCGGGCCTTGGCGTTACAGCGGGTGAAGCAAGAACGCTTTTAAATGTGTATGCTCTCAAAGATTGCCGCCAGTTGGATATTGCCCAGCGCATGGGTGTGGAAGCCATGACGGTCTGCACCTTTCTCGACAAGCTGCAAAATCTCGGTTTGATCGACCGCCAACCCGATCCCACAGACCGGCGGGCAAAGCGCGTAACCCTCACCCCTGCCGCCATGCCGCTGATCAAGACGATCGAAGATGAACTGGATCGCATGCTGTCTTTCGCAACGCGCGATTTGTCGCCGGAGCAGACGGCAGCACTTCAGGCTGGATTGCAAGGCATGATCATCAATCTGCAGGAAGATGCGGCACAGCCGAGCGACCTTCGCTTGCAAGAAACGAAAATCGCGTGACAGCCGAAATCACTGAAGTGCTTCCGCGCATGTCAGAGCGCCGTGTCACCTATCTCGGCGCACTTTTAACGACGCTTGGCCCCATCTCCATGGCCATTTACACACCTGCCATGCCGGAACTGGTGCGTGCTTTTGCTACTACGGAAGCGGCGATCAAGCTCAGCCTGTCCATGTTCTTCGGCGGCTTTGCCGTGGCGCAATTGGTGGCAGGCCCGCTGTCGGATGCTTTAGGCCGCAAGAAGGCAACGCTCATCTTCATCGGCATCTATCTGGTGGGCTCCATGCTGGCCGCCCTTGCACCCAACGTCGGCACCATCTTGGCCGGACGTCTGATACAAGGCATTGGTGCCTCCGTCGGGGTTGTGGTTGGCCGCGCCATCGTTCGCGATCTTTATACCGGTGCCAATGCTGCGCGCATATTGAACACTATCGGCATATTCCTTGCCATCGGTCCTGCGATGGGGCCAACGCTCGGCGGATTGACCCTTGCCACCTTTGGCTGGCACGCACTGTTTTTGCTGATGATCGCCTTCGGCCTTCTCGCCGCAAGCTGTACGACGCTCTTCCTGCAAGAAACAGTTACCCCGGATCCCGCCAAACTGGAGCGAGAGCAGCTTATCCGTAACTATTGGGAGGTTGCGCGCAACGCACGGTTTCTCGCCACGGCACTCATCCTGAGCGGCACTGTCGGTGCACTGTATGCCCAGGCCACCATGTTGCCCTTCGTGCTGATCAATCGCGTGGGTCTCACCCCAACCCAGTTCGGCATGGGCATGTTGATGCAGTCCGGCTTTTATCTGCTCGGTTCACTTTGTCTGAAATTGGCAGCAAAGCGCCTTGGCAATCCGCGCTGCGCCCTGATCGGCATTATCATGTGCGGGTCGGGTGCAATCGTCATGGCGCTCAGCGTGGCACTTGTAGCGCCCTTCTTTCTCTCGATCATGGCCCCCGTGGCCATCTGCACCTTCGGCCTTGCTTTCCTCACGCCCTATGTTGTGACAGTCGGACTTGCACCCTTTCCGCATATTGCAGGCTCGGCTTCCGCTCTCACCGGCTTTATGCAGATGACCGCAGGCTTTTTCGGCGGTTTTGCGGCTGCCTCCATCGGTGATCCCTTGACTGCTTTCGGCATCATCATTCCGATCATGGAGCTCACAGCCTGTCTCGCCTTCCTCTGGCTCTCTCGCCAGATGCGGCAGACATAAAAAAGCCCGCCCTTCCACAGAGAAGAGCGGGCTGCAATCATCGAAAAATCAAGACGTTACTTGCCGAGATTGCGCTTGGCCAGCGTGCGCAGGCGTAGCGCATTGAGCTTGATAAAGCCTGCTGCATCCTTCTGGTCGTATGCGCCCTGGTCGTCCTCGAAGGTCACCAGCTTGTCGGAATAGAGCGACTTCGGCGATTCGCGGCCCGTGACCATCACATTGCCCTTGTAGAGCTTCAGCGTCACTTCGCCTTCCACATGTTCCTGGCTCTTGTCGATCAAGGCCTGGAGCATTTCGCGCTCCGGCGAGAACCAGAAGCCGTAATAGATGAGTTCCGCATAGCGCGGCATCAACTCGTCTTTCAGATGGGCCGCGCCACGGTCCAACGTAATGGATTCGATTGCGCGGTGTGCGGCCAGCAGAATCGTACCGCCGGGGGTCTCGTAAACGCCGCGGCTCTTCATGCCAACAAAGCGGTTTTCAACGAGGTCGAGGCGGCCGATACCGTTGTCGCGACCGTAATCATTAAGCTTGGCCAGCAGTGTCGCAGGCGACAGACGCTCGCCATTGATGGAAACGGCATCGCCCTTTTCAAAGCCAATCTTGATAATGGTGGCCTTGTCGGGAGCGGCTTCCGGCGAAATCGTGCGCATATGCACATATTCCGGGGCTTCCTGGCTTGGATCTTCCAGAACCTTGCCTTCGGAGGAGGAGTGCAGCAGGTTTGCGTCAACCGAGAACGGCGCTTCGCCCTTCTTGTCCTTCGCCACTGGAATCTGGTGCTGTTCGGCGAAGTTCAGAAGATCGGTGCGGCTCTTGAACGACCAGTCGCGCCAAGGGGCAATGATCTTGATATCCGGATTCAGGGCGTAAGCGGAAAGCTCGAAGCGAACCTGGTCATTACCTTTGCCGGTTGCACCGTGGGCAATGGCATCCGCGCCGGTTTTCTTGGCAATCTCGATCAGATGCTTGGAAATCAGCGGGCGGGCAATGGAGGTGCCGAGCAGGTAGACGCCTTCATAAACTGCATTGGCGCGGAACATGGGGAACACGAAATCGCGAACGAATTCCTCACGAACATCCTCGATGAAGATTTCCTTGATGCCCAGCATCTCGGCCTTCTTGCGCGCGGGCTCCAGCTCTTCGCCCTGGCCCAGGTCAGCGGTGAATGTCACCACTTCTGCGCCAAGCTCCGTCTGAAGCCATTTGAGGATGATGGAGGTGTCGAGACCGCCGGAATAGGCAAGAACGACTTTCTTCACGTCTTTCGGGAGTGCCATGTCGAATAGTTCCGTCTGGAGGGCGCGGAGCTGCCAGCAGATCCGCCATAAATCTTGAATGGCGGCACTTTTAGCGGTTTTGTGTCTGCGTGCAAGGGCATGGCTGTATATGAGCAGCCCCCCTTTGCCGCATTGAAACATCCATGACAGACGCCATATGGCCTTGAGCATTTCCAGCCGAAGATAATCGCTTCGGCGTCGGACAATGCGGTCATGATAGAGACGTAAGAGTATTTCCGATGATCCCCGTGATCACCGGAAATACTCTGGCCTCAAAGGGTCTTGAAGGAGGATATCCATGAACCTGCAACACCCCGCATTCGCCAAGGGCCACGTGGCCGTGATCACAGGTGCCGCCTCCGGCATCGGTCTTGCTGCGGCCAAGGAATTTGCCCGACAGGGCCTTTGCGTCGTACTGGCTGATCTGGAAGGAGACCGGTTGGAAGCCACCTGCCAGGAGGTCAGATTATTGGCCGCCGGTGGCGAGGCGGATGTCGTGGCTATCGCGACGGATGTGTCTCGCCTTGATCAGGTTGAATCCTTGGAAAGAGCCGTGATCCAGCGCTTCGGCCGCGTGCATATTCTGATGAACAATGCCGGCATCCAGCCCGGAAGTGCGCTGTTTGGTCCTCAAGCCAATTGGGATAGCGTCTTGGCTGTCAACCTGATGGGCGTGATCTACGGCACGCGCACCTTCGGCCCCAACATGATGAGCCACAATGATCCGGCCCTCATCATCAACACCGGCTCCAAGCAAGGCATTACCACGCCGCCCGGCGACCCCGCTTATAACGTCTCCAAGGCTGGCGTGAAGGCGTTTACGGAAGCGCTGCAACACGAATTGCGCAATACAGAAGGCTGCCACGTCTCGGCGCATCTTCTCATTCCAGGCTTCGTATACACGTCGCTGACAGCCAATGGCCGCGCGCAAAAGCCGGCCGCTGCCTGGACGCCGGAACAGACAGTGGAATTCATGCTGCAATCCATCGAGCGCGGAGACTTCTACATCCTTTGCCCGGACAACGATGTAGATCGCCGCACGGACGAGCGCCGCATTGCCTGGGCTGCAGGCGATATCATTGAGAACCGCCCACCGCTTTCGCGCTGGCACAAGGATTATCAACAGGCGTTTAAAGATCACCTGGCTTGAATACGAGTCATTGACATAATCTCATAGTTGAAAAATGATGTTAATATTTCAACTATGAGGTTTTAAAATGACGGACTTATTTGCGTGGGTCGTTCCGGCCTATGTCACCGGTTCTCCTGTCGATCACACCTGGGTCACCACATACGACAGCCGGGTCACGCCCTACGCGACGATCAATGATGTAAAGGCGGCGGGGCAGAACAACTGGTTCTGCTGGGGTGACTTTCATCCCAAGGGCGGCACGCCGGTCAACGCGACAGGTTTCATCGGTAGCCAGAAGGGCAATCTTGCGCTGGCGTCATGCCTCGTGGAACCAAACCTGATTTCATCCGGCAATCCGGCGGCACAGGGTACAATCTTCACCTACGGGATTGATGGCGTTTGCCATCAGCTGGCCAATCAGGTGCTTTACTCTACGAAGACTGCCGGTCTTGAGCCTTTGACCGTAAAGGAAGCCCGGGGCTACGCCCTCAGCTCCTTCATCTACGGTACTTACGGCTTGCAACACGCAGCATGGCAACGCAAACTCGCAACATGCACTGGCCAGAAGCTGGTTCTGGCAACAACGCCGGGAGAGCAGGAAATGAATGACGACCTGCCCGATGATTTCGAGAAGCTGGCTCGGGAAGCGCTTGCCGACAAACCGGATGTCCTCAACAGACTGATGAGCCTGCGGGGACAGGTCCAAACCTTCGCGACGGTGGCGACCCCCGGTCTCCTTGCACCCAGCACCGATTACCTCAACGCGCGCAACCAGCACCTGATTGATCAGGCAGCCGCCATTCTCAGTGCGGATGATTTCCGTAAACTCTTCGGCATCGAACCGGGTGAGAAGGTCAATCTGGTCGATCCTGCCGTCAAACGATAGTCACGTTCGGCCAGAGATTGGCAAAACATCGAAGCCGCGATAAAGCTTCGGGACAATCTTGTCCCGAGGCTTCCCCATGGACTTTCTGCCAAGCGCCGCCACCCTCGTCACCTTCACCGGCATGTGCCTGCTTCTGGCGATTACGCCGGGACCGGATATGACGCTTTCGATCAGTCGCGCCCTTTCGCAAGGCAGCAAGCGCGCGCTCTATGTTGTGCTGGGCACCACCATCGGCATCATGATCCACACACTTCTGGTGGCCTTCGGCGTATCGGCGCTCATCACGGCCTCACCCACCGCCTTCTTCCTGTTGAAGACGGGTGGCGCTGCCTATCTTCTGTGGCTTGCCATTCAGGCCGTGCGCTACGGCTCCAGCCTCAAGGTGGAGGCCGTTGAAACAGAAAAGAGCTCGATCTGGAGCAATATATCGACAGGGCTCTGGGTCAATCTCTTGAACCCGAAGGTCATCATCTTCTTCATGACCTTCCTGCCGCAATTCGTTACGGCAGGAGACCCGGCTGTCACGCAGAAGCTGATTTTTCTCGGATTCTTCTTAATTTTCGTGGGAAGCCCGGTCAATGTGCTGGTCATTCTGGCAGCGGATCGGCTTGCAAAGTGGCTGCAAGCCAACCCGAAGGTTCTGCGGGGGATCGATTACACCTTCGCAGGCGTGTTTTCGATGTTCGCCATCAAGATCTTCATGACGCAGTCGAGATAAGGGCAGCGCCCTTATCCGATCAGCAATTCATCATCATCCAGCTTCTGGCCACGGATCTTGCGGAACATTTCAATCAGGTCTTCCACCTGAAGATCCTTGCGGCTATCGCCGGAAACGTCGAGCACAATCTCACCTGCATGAAGCATGATGGTGCGTGTTCCAAAATCCAGCGCCTGACGCATGGAATGGGTGACCATCAGCGTCGTCAGCTTGCGTTCTGACACCACCTGATTGGTCAGGTTCATCACAAACTCCGCCATGCCTGGATCAAGCGCTGCCGTATGCTCATCGAGCAGCAGCACGTCGGAACCGGAAAGCGTTGCCATGACAAGCGATACGGCCTGACGCTGACCGCCGGAAAGAAGATCCATCCGGTCTTTCAAACGGTTCTCAAGACCGAGGTTAAGCGAAGCAATCCGCTCCTGGAAAAAGGCACGACGCTTGGCGCCCAAAGCAGGAAGAAGGCCACGGCGCTGTCCCCGCGCCGCCGCGAGCGCAAGGTTTTCCTCAATGGTCAGCTGGCCGCAACTACCGGCAAGCGGGTCCTGAAATACACGTGCCACCTGTCCTGCGCGGGCAGCGGTCGGCTTGCGTGTCACGTCCGTTTCGCCAATCGTCACTTTGCCAGCAGTCGGCAGCACATCGCCTGCCAGCACGCCGAGCAGCGTGGATTTGCCAGCACCGTTCGAGCCAATCACCGTCACGAAAGAGCCGGTCTCGATAGTGAGATCGATTTTGGCCAGCGCCTTCTTTTCCAGCGGCGTGCCGCGACCGAAGAGGACCTGAATGTTTTGAAGCGAAATCATGCAGCACCTCCCGAACGGCGCAGGCGCGGCAGAATGAGCGCAATCGCCACCAGAACCGCCGTGACGAAATTCAGGTCGGAGGCCTTGAGGCCCAGCACATCGCTGGAAAGCGCCAGCTGAATGGCAAGACGATAGGCAATAGAGCCGAGCACGCAGCCGATGAGCGCCATCAGGATACCACGTGCACCCAGTAGCGTTTCACCGATGATGACGGCGGCAAGACCGACAACGATGGTGCCGACACCGGAGGTCACATCGGCAAAGCCATTGGTCTGGGCAAACAAGGCACCACCCAGTGCCACCAGCGCATTGGAAAGCGCCATGCCAAGATAGATCTGGCGGCCCGTGTTTACCCCTTGCGCCCGCGCCATGCGAGCGTTGGCACCGGTTGCGCGCATGGCAAGACCAGCGTCGCTTTCCAGAAAGCGCCAGACAAGGATCACAGCCAACACGACGAGGAGACCGACGAAAAGCGGGCGAACCAGATATTCAGGAACACCCTGCCCATAGAAAGGCGAGATCATCGTATCCTGGTTGAGCAGTGCCACATTCGGCTTGCCCATCACGCGCAGGTTCACGGAAAACAGCGCGATCATGGTCAGGATCGAAGCAAGCAGATTGAGGATCTTGAAGCGTACATTCAAGGTCGCTGTCACCAATCCAGCTGCTGCACCGGCCACCATGGCGACACCGCTGGCGACCCACGGGTTCAAGCCACTGATGATCAGAACCGCCGCAACGGCTGCACCAAGGGGGAACGAGCCATCGACCGTCAGGTCAGGAAAGTCGAGAATGCGGAAAGCGAGGTAGACGCCGATCGCCACGAAAGCGAATACCAGTCCAAGCTCCACAGCGCCCCAGAAAGCAATTTGGCTCACGGTGAACAGTCCTTGAAAGAAAATTCCCTCTCGCAACAGAGGGCAAAGAAGGGCCGCAGATCAAACAACCTACGGCCCGGATGGTGTTATTCGATGATCTTGGTGGCGCGCTTCAAAGCGGCTTCCGGGAAGGTGACGCCAGCAGCAACAGCTGCCTTCTTGTTCAGCACCAGATCTGTTCCAACGGCAACCTTGGCCGGAATGTCGCCCGGCTTTTCGCCCTTGAGGATGCGAACAACCACTTCACCAGTCTGCTTGCCCACGTCGAAATAGTTGAAGCCGAGAGCAGCAATCGCACCGCGTGCAACTGAATCCGTATCAGCGGCATAGAGCGGAATCTTCGCCTCAGCCGCAACGCCGGCAGCCGCCTCGAAAGCGGAGACAATGGTGTTGTCGGTCGGAACGTACATCACGTCAGCCTTGCCCACCAGCGAACGGGCAGCGCCCTGCACTTCGGAGGACTTGGTGGCAACCGATTCCACGACCTTCAGGCCAGCCTTGTCAGCGGCAGTCTTCAGCGCCGCAAGCGTCGAAACGGAGTTGGCTTCCGCAGAGTTGTAGAGGTAGCCAACGGTCTTGGCATTCGGCGTGATTTCCTTGATCAGCGCCAGATGGTCAGCCACAGGCAGCATGTCGGAAAGGCCCGTCACGTTGCGGCCAGGCTTGTCCATGTCCTTGACCAGCTGCGCACCAACCGGATCGGAAACAGCTGTGAAGACCACCGGAATATCGCGCGTGGCGGCAACAACGGCCTGTGCGGACGGCGTGGAAATCGGAACGATCACATTCGGTGCCTCACCAGCAAACTGGCGCGCAATCTGTGCGGCCGTGCCTGGGTTACCCTGAGCGGATTCGTAGAGGAACTTGAGGTTTTCGCCTTCCTTGTAGCCAGCATCGGCCAAGGCTTTCTTCACACCATCACGTGCGGCATCGAGGGCCGGATGCTCAACAATTGCGGTGACAGCAACAGTAACATTTTCAGCCTTGGCAGGAATGGCCAAAACAGTGGCGGCAGCAAGTGCCAGGATAAGGCGGCGCATAGGGTTCCTCCGAGTGTTTATTCTTGCGCCGTTCTTTTATGCATCCAGCGCCGCTGTGGGAAGGGACTGCACCCACCTTTGCGCGAAAAATGCGCTACTTTAGCAGTGCAATCGCCTCAATCGTCATCCTCGCCATGGCCAGCAATCATCATGGCCTCAAAGGCCAGGCGTTCAGTCTTGCGCATACGCTCTGATTCAGACTTCAACTGGCCGCACGCCGCCAGAATATCGCGACCACGGGGGGTGCGGATCGGCGAGGCATAACCGGCCTGATTGATGAAATCAGCGAACTTCTCGATCGTGGCCCAATCAGAACACTGGTAGTTGGTGCCGGGCCAAGGGTTGAACGGAATGAGGTTGATCTTGGCCGGAATGCCCTTCAGCAACTGTGTCAGAAGCTTTGCATCTTCCAGGCTATCGTTCACATCCTTCAGCATCACATATTCGAAGGTAATGCGGCGCGCATTGGAAAGGCTCGGATATTTGCGGCAGGCTTCCAGAAGCTCCTTCAGCGGATACTTCTTGTTGATCGGCACCAGCATGTCACGAAGTTCATCGCGCACCGCATGGAGCGAGATTGCCAGCATCACACCGATTTCCTCACCGGTGCGATAGATTTCCGGCACGACACCGGAGGTAGACAGGGTAATGCGGCGCTTGGAAAGCGAAAGCCCGTCACCATCGGAGGCGATCAAAAGCGCGGTCTTGACGCTCTCGAAATTGTAGAGCGGCTCGCCCATGCCCATCATCACAATGTTGGTCACTTTCCGCTCACCCGTCGGCACAAAAGCGCCGGGAGGGGAATCGAGACCGGGGAAATCGCCCAGCCGGTCCCGCGCGAGAAGAAGCTGAGCCAGAATTTCTTCCGAAGTGAGGTTGCGCACAAGCCGCTGTGTACCGGTATGACAGAAGGAACAGGTGAGCGAGCAGCCAACCTGGCTGGAAATGCACAGCGTGCCGCGTCCCTCTTCGGGAATATAAACCGTTTCCACCTCAACCGGACGCCCCGCGCCCCGCGGCGGAAACCGCAGCAGCCACTTGCGTGTGCCATCGTTGGAAATCTGTTCTTCAACCACTTCCGGGCGGGCAATGGTGAAATGCCGCTTCAGCATTTCCCGCATGTCCTTGGCCACATTCGACATGGCATCGAAATCGGAAACGCCGCGAATGTAAAGCCAGTGCCACAACTGGCTCACGCGCATGCGCACCTGCTTTTCCGGAACGCCCTTCTCCTTCAGCGCCGCGCCAAGCTCTTCGCGCGTCAGGCCGATCAGTGAGGGCTTGCCGGACATCAGATCCGGTTGTGGCACAAGCGGCGCCTTGACGGCGGGTGCAATGGCAGTGGCATCAATGGCCGACATCACTCAAAATCCTATTCAGCCGGGCGGTCGCGACCACCCCTATCAGGCACACGGAAGCCAAGTAAACCTGACAACCGAAACAGCCAGACCCGCGCCGACAAGACGAGGGACACATGTTGCGTTGCGTGTGAAATGCGAACCAAGCTCAAATTTCACAAGAGGGCCTCTCCTGGAAACAAGCAGTTTTGCGGGGCGTGTAGCACTCTTTTGCGCTTTCGTCACCCCCAACGCAAAAAGGCCGGCGAACCGGCCTCTCAGTCTATTGGGATCGAAATGCGCTTACTTGCAGGTTTCGATCTGCTTCAAGGCCTGCGAAAGACCAGCAAGCGAATAGGAATAGTTGGTGCCGGTGCCACGCGCCGAGGTTGCCTTTACCGTCATGCTGGAGCCACCCTTCATGGCAGCAACCAAAGCCGGCTCTTCAGCGGCATTCTCCACCCAGGCTGCCTTGTCCTTTACGAACATGACAAAGTTTTTCTTGTCGATGGTCACATTCACCTTCGAATCCGCCTTCATGGTGTAACCCATCATGGCCTGCGGCTCATAGGAAATGTTCTGGCCTGGACGCTGCGAGATAATGAAGAAAATATCTCCATGATCCACACTTGCAGGCTCCTTGGTGGTCGGAACAGACAAGACATAGCATACGGTGGAATTGCCAGACTTATAGGAATATGCACCCCAGGCCTTGAATTGCTGAATGCGCGTTGGCGACGGCGCCTGCGCCGCAGCAAATGAAGTGCCAGCGAGCAAGAGTGTCGACGCGATGGCGATCTGTTTTAGAAACATTGTATCCTGCCAGTTTTCTCAAGATAGGGCCGACCGCACGGCATGGCCGGGCCTCAGGGTCGCGATCAGTTAGACTTTGACTTAATTCTGGTTACCAAACCGTCAACAGCGGGATGAAGAAAACTGCCGTCATCCGGTTTTGAGAGATCACCAAAAGGAAGAGGCGTCACATGAGAGCCGATCATCATGAAAGGCGCTCACTGCCGTCCAAGCCAGAGAAATGCGTTGATTTGCGGCAAGAATTAGGCCCACCCCATCGATCCGTGGTGCAGGCATGAGAATGTGATGGAGATCAACCCGCTGGCGCTGGCTTTAAATCCGGGTCGTCGGCCAGTGCACGATCAGCCAGTTGATAGTGATCGTCCTTGATATGCGTCTGAACCATGCGGAAAGCAGCCGCAAGCACTGCAACATCATCTGTAAAACCGACGACAGCCAGGAAATCCGGCACGATATCCAGTGGCATCACAAAATAGGCGAGCGCTGCCAGCAGAACGCCGCGCACCCGCGTCGGCGTTGCAGGGTCTGTCGCACAGTAGAAAGCAGCCACCACATCCCGACTGAAGGGAACATAGCGGGCGGCACGTTTCAATGTCGGCCAGAATTTGGATTGAACCTGTTTCGTTCGACGCTCCTGCGTCTCATCGTCACCCGGAGCCAAAATCTCGCCAATCTTCACGTCGTCCATCTGTTCCTCCGAAATTCGGGAGCGCCTCAGATATGGGGTGGCGGCAGCCGGTGTTCAATGAAATCGGGAAAACGCGCTGCTCATGGCCCTGGCAAGTTTAATATCACGCTCCGTGAGCCCACCGGAATCATGCGTCGTAAGTGTCACATCAACACGAGAATACACGTTGAACCACTCTGGATGATGATCGAGCTTCTCCGCCATCAGGGCGCACTCGGTCATGAAGGCAAACGCCTGCCGAAAATCCTTGAACCGGAACGAGCGGGCGATCGCCAAGCCGTCATCGCGCAAAGCCCATTCCGGCAGGTCGGACAAAGCTTGCGCCAATGCTTCAGCAGTCAGCTTTTCATCCCTCACTGGCAACCTCAATACGATGCAGATTCAGCAGCCAGATCATCCATTGCGTAGGATGCACCGCTCTCAGCCAGCGGAAAAATCTCTTCCGTCACGTAAGGACCGCCGCCAAACGATTCCTTGGAGGACATCAGAACGAAACGCCCCACATTGAAGCTCATCGTGTGGAAATTTCCACGTCCCGCCAGATAATGAACCACGTCGTCCAGCCGAGCATTCTTCAGTCGGGCCAAGGTTACATGCGGCGTAAACTTGCGCGGGTCCGGTGCCAAGCCAATCCGCATGCAGATACGATCAATTTCTGACTGAAGCGCCATGAGTTCTGGCGAGGGAGAAACGCCTGCCCAGATGGAGTGCGGTTTTTTCGATCCGAAGGAACCGATGCCCGTAAGGCTAAGCTGAAACTCTTCCCGGTCGATCCGGTCCAGACGGTCGACGATCTCATCGGCCGTGCGATTATCCACGTCTCCGATGAAGCGCAAGGTGAGGTGATAATTGTCGACATCGATCCATCGCGCACCAGGCAGTCCCCCTCTCAAAAGAGAGAGACTGAGCGCAGCACTGCGCGGAATTTCGAGGGCGGTGAAAAGTCTCGGCATAGCGAACCTCCTCGAATCTTATTCGGTAACAATAGCGGAACACGCATTAGGGTTCCGCGCAAGCTGCTTTTTTTGCCCTGCAAAAATCACTTGTGGGTTGGGAGGGTTTTCATAAAGCTTTCCAAGGTAGGAAGAGACCGTTCTACCATCACCGCAACCCCCTTCGCATTGGGGTGCATGCCATCTTCCAACTGCAGATTGGCTTGTGTCACAACGCCGTCCAGAAAAAACGGATAGAGCGCCACCCCATATTTCTGCGAGAGCTTGGCATACATGCCGTTAAAACGTTCGGCATAATCGCCGCCCATGTTCGGCGGGGCAATCATGCCAGCCAGCAAGACCGGGATCTTGCGTTCCTTCAGCCGCGCCAGCATGGCATCGAGATTCTTCTCCGTCTGGTCGGGTGAAACGCCGCGCAAGGCATCATTGGCACCAAGCTCCAGAATAACCGCATCTGTTCCATCTGGGATGGACCAGTCGAGGCGCGCCAGCCCGCCGGATGTGGTATCGCCCGAAACGCCCGCATTGGTGATTGCCAGATCGTATCCCTTCGCCTTCAGCGCCTTCTCAAGCTGCGCCGTGTAGGATTCGGAAGGCGCAAGCTGGTAGCCTGCCATCAGACTATCGCCAAATCCCACGATCTGAAGTGTCTTGGCCTGCACCGGAGACAGAAGTGCAACTATTGTTCCTGCAATGACAATCACGTGAAGCCAGACTGCTTTGAATTTCATCGTGCTATTCCTAGATTGGGCTCTCCTCCCTCAGGTGGCCTATTCGGCGCCAAGAGGAAGTTTCTCATTCGATATAGGATCGATTTTCGTGAGCAACACCATCATCGAGTTGAAGAAGGCGGATCTGACGCTGGGAAATGCAGCAGCTTCCGTTCACGTGCTGAAAAGCATCGACCTCAAGATTGATGAAGGTGAGGCAGTGGGGATCGTTGGCCCGTCTGGCTCTGGCAAATCGACCTTGCTCATGGTTCTTGCGGGGTTGGAGCGGCTCGATTCGGGCGAAATCCATATTCGCAACACGCCCTTGCACTCCTTGAACGAAGACCGGCTGGCCGACTTCCGTGGCAAGAATATTGGCATCGTCTTCCAGTCCTTCCACCTCATTGCCAATATGACCGCGCTTGAGAATGTCGCCGTTCCTCTCGAACTCGCCAATGTCGCAAACCCGTTCGAGATCGCCCGCAAGGAGCTGACGGCTGTTGGCCTTGGCGAGCGGCTGAATCATTATCCCGGCCAGCTTTCCGGCGGCGAGCAGCAACGTGTGGCCATCGCACGCGCTTTAGCCCCCTCACCTGCCGTTTTGATTGCCGATGAACCGACCGGAAATCTGGATACGGAAACCGGCAAGCAGATTGCTGACCTGCTTTTTTCCAAACAGATTGAGCGCAAGATGACCCTGCTGCTCGTCACGCATGACAATGCCTTGGCGGCGCGATGCTCCCGCCAAATCCGTGTTCGCTCGGGCGAAATCGCGGCGGATAGCAGGTCTGAAACCACTGCAAAGATGGCGCTGGCATGAGGTCGGCCCGCCTTCCCTCCATTTCCATAGCTTGGCGCCTGGCCCTGCGGGAGCTGCGCGGCGGTCTCTCTGGCTTCTACATTTTCCTTGCCTGTATTGCGCTTGGAACCGGCGCAATCGCCGCCGTCAATTCCGTTTCCAAAGCCATTACCGATGCGATTGCAAGCCAGGGCCAAACGCTGCTGGCGGGCGATATCCGCTTCGAGCTGAACAACCGTGAAGCCTCCGGCGAGGAGCGCGCCTTCCTCGATAGCCTGGGGCAGGTCGCAGTCTCCACCGGCCTTCGCTCCATGGCACGACTCACTGATGGTTCCGGTCAGGCGCTGGTAGAGGCAAA
This sequence comes from Affinirhizobium capsici, assembly GCF_977018625.1. Taxonomy (NCBI): domain Bacteria; kingdom Pseudomonadati; phylum Pseudomonadota; class Alphaproteobacteria; order Hyphomicrobiales; family Rhizobiaceae; genus Affinirhizobium; species Affinirhizobium capsici. The sequence continues at coordinate 188,109 of NZ_CDRNXD010000007.1, forward strand.
AGCCGTCGATGAGCTTTACCCGCTTTATGGCAAGGTCGAATCCGATCCGCAGCGCCCATTGGCCGACCTTCTCGCCAAAGAGGGTGAAAGCTATGGCGTGCTGGCCGCCCCGCTGCTTCTGGAGCGACTGGGCGTCAAGGTGGGTGATGAACTCCTTCTCGGCACGGCAAGGCTCAAGATTTCCGGCATCCTCGTCACGGAACCGGACGCCCTCTCGGAAGGCTTCGGTTTTGCACCACGCCTGTTGATGTCGCAGGATGCACTGAAAGCCTCCGGCCTCATCCAGACAGGCAGCCTTGTTGAACATGCCTACAAGATCAAGCTGAACGATCCCTCGTCCAGAAATACGCTGGGTGCCATTGCCAACAGGCAATTCCCTGCTGCTGGCTGGTCCGTTCGCACAGCAGATCGCGCCGCCCCGTCGCTGACGGAAAATGTGGATCGCTTCTCCCAGTTTCTCACACTTGTGGGGCTGACGGCTCTCATCGTCGGCGGCGTCGGTGTTGCCAATGCGGTGCGCGCCTTTCTGGATTCCAAGCGCACCACCATTGCCACCTTCAAATGTCTCGGCGCACCGGCCTTTGTCGTTACGCTGATCTACCTCTTCCAGATTCTGATGATCGGCGCGGTGGGTATTCTCATCGGCGTCGTGCTGGGTGCCATCGCGCCTTACGCAGCCTTGGGCTTCCTGCGCGACTTTCTGCCGATCGATGCCAGAGCCACCCTCTATCCGGCAGCGCTTGGGCTTGCGGCCCTGTTTGGCCTTCTCACCACTTTCGCCTTTGCCGTGCTTCCGCTTGGTCATGCGCGGGAGGTGCCGGCCACTGCCCTTTTCCGCGAACAAAGCTTCGATCAGAGCCGCTGGCCTTCCTGGCCCTATCTCCTGGCGGGCGGCATAGCGCTTGCGGCATTGGCCGGTCTTGCCATTTTTGCTGCGGAAGATCGCTATATCGCCGTTGTCTTCCTCGCCGCCGTCGCTGGTGCCTTTGTTCTGCTGCGGTTGGTGGCGGCTGGCATTGCCGCTCTTGCCCGTCGCAGCCCTCGCGTTTCCTCGCCCGCCCTTCGCCTTGCCATTGGCAATATCCACCGTCCCGGCGCTCTTACGCCCTCTGTTGTCCTGTCTCTCGGCTTGGGGCTTGCACTTCTCGTCACCCTTGCACTGATCGATGGGAATATGCGCCGCCAGTTGACCGGCGCTATGGCACAGAATGCCCCGAACTTCTTCTTTGTCGATATCCAAAGCAGTGAGAAGGATGGGGTAGTCGATACGGTCAAGCGCCTCGCCCCGGATGGAAAAATCGTCCAGGTGCCCATGCTGCGCGGGCGCATTCTGGCCTTTAACGGTCAGGATGTAAGCCAGATGAGCATTCCCCCCGCTGGCCGCTGGGTGCTGCGTGGTGATCGCGGCATCACCTATGCGCAAAACCCGCCGGAAGGTTCTGACATCGTTGAAGGCAGTTGGTGGCCGAAAGATTACAGCGGTGAGCCGCTCGTTTCCTTTTCCGAGGAAGAGGGCCGTGAGCTAGGCTTGAAGATGGGCGATACCGTCACCGTCAATGTGCTGGGTCGCAATATCACCGCCAAAATCGCAAACTTCCGCAAGGTCGAATGGCGTTCGCTTTCCATCAACTTCGTCATGGTCTTTTCGCCAAACACCTTCCGAGGTGCGCCGCATGCCTGGCTCGCGACCTTGATGGATAGCTCCGCTTCGCCTGAAAAGGAGGGCGAAATCCTCCGCGCCGTCACGACGGCCTATCCAACCGTCACCACTGTGCGTGTGAAGGATGCGCTGGATATCGCAAGCCAGCTTCTCGGCCAGTTGGCGACCGCCATTCGTGCGGCTGCAGCCGTTGCGTTGATTGCTTCCGTTCTGGTGCTGGCCGGTGCGCTTGCCTCCGGCAACCGGGCGCGCACGCATGATGCGGTCATCCTGAAGACGCTCGGCGGCACGCGCTCCATGCTCATGCGCGCCTTTTCCTACGAATATATGATCCTAGGATTGGCAACGGCCATATTTGCGCTTTTTGCGGGTGGCGTTTCCGCTTGGTTCGTCGTCAGCCGCATCATGAAAATGCCTGCCACCTTCCTGCCGGATGTCGCCATCGGCACCATTGTCGGAGCGCTCGTGCTGACCGTCGGCATAGGCCTTGCAGGAACTTGGCGCATCCTCGGACAGAAAGCGGCGCCCGTTCTTCGGGAGCTCTAGTTAACCCTTGGCCGGCATTAAATTTTTGTCACCTGCCGGATTTAAGGCTCAAACACTTGAACCATGAGGCATAACCTCGCATATTCTATGCAGGCTTGCTGAGCTTCGCAGCGGCGCCAGGGGTTTTCCCGACACCGTATTCCATCCGAAGCTTGAGAGGACAAACATATGTCTGACCGTTACAATTTCGACAACCGTGCCGTGCGCGGTGGCGTCCAGGAAGGCGCCATGATCGATCAAGGCCTTCGCAGCTACATGCTGAAGGTCTACAATCTCATGGCTCTGGGTCTGGCGATCACGGGCGTTGCGGCCTTCGCAACATGGCAACTGGCTGTTCAGGATGGCCACATCACAGCCTTTGGCGCTGCCGTTTACCAGAGCCCGCTTCGCTGGGTTGTCATGCTGGCTCCGCTTGCCATGGTGATGTTCCTGAGCTTCCGCATCAACCGCATGAGCGTGGGCGCAGCCCAAACGGCCTTCTGGGCCTACGCGGCGCTGATGGGTCTGTCCCTGTCTTCGATCTTCCTGGTCTACACGGGCCAGAGCATCGTGCAGACCTTCTTCATCACGGCGGCTTCGTTCGGCGCTCTTTCGCTGTACGGCTACACCACCAAGCGTGATCTCTCCGCCATGGGCTCGTTCCTGATCATGGGCCTCTTCGGCTTGATCATCGCATCCGTGGTCAACATCTTCCTCGCCTCGTCCGCTCTTGCTTTTGCGGTATCGGTGCTCGGCGTTCTGATCTTCGCGGGCCTCACGGCTTACGATACGCAGAAGATCAAGGAAATGTACTATGTGGGCGATGATGCGTCGGTCATGGGCCGCAAGGCAATCATGGGTGCACTGACGCTCTATCTCGACTTCATCAACCTCTTCATGTTCCTGATGCAGTTCCTGGGCAACCGTAACAACTAATCAGAACGTTCGATGATATCTATGAAAGGGCGGTCCTTAGGATCGCCCTTTTTGCATTGCGGTAAAGCAGCGGCTTTGATTAGATCAACTTAATCAAGTTGGATGAAATGCCATGACCTACCGCCTGCGCGACCTCAATAGCACTGACCTCCCCGCCATCACTGCCATCTACCGGGACAGCGTACTCAACGGCACCGCGAGCTATGAGCTGACACCGCCGGACGAGGCAGAGATGGCAGAACGTTTCAACGCAATCCGCGATAAAGGCTATCCGTGCATCGTTGTTGAAGGCGGCGCCGGAGCGGTTCTTGGCTATGCCTATGCATCCGCTTTCCGCACCCGCCCCGCCTATCGCTGGCTGGTGGAAGATTCGATCTATCTTGCCCCCGAATCGCGGGGAATGGGCTTGGGTAAACGTCTACTTAGCGAACTGATCGACCGATGCACCGCGCTTGGTTTCCGCCAGATGACAGCTGTTATTGGAGGAGCAAGTCCTGCCTCGGCACGCCTGCATGAAAGTCTCGGGTTTGAGCACGTTGGCATCCTGAGAGGCACCGGCTTCAAGCACGATCGCTGGCTGGATACTATCCTGATGCAACGGGAACTGGGTGAAGGAACATCATCAAAGCCAGATATGGCAATCTATCCAGGCAATTTATTCAAAGCCTGATACGAAACCTATTCGACCAGTTTTAGCACCTTATCAAACACTTTCAAAACCTGCGGCAGTTCATGGCCACGCTTCAACACCATGCCATGCGTGTTCAAAACACTGTATGCGCCCTGCTTGTTCGCCAGCTTGGGGTTCTTTTCGATGCGGAAAAGCGGAAACTCGCCTGATCGTTTGAAGATGGAAAAAACTGCCTTATCCTTCAGCTGATCAATGGCATAATCTTTCCATTCCCCTTCACCCACCATGCGCCCGTAGATCCTGAGGATGGCATCCAGTTCCAGGCGATGAAACATCACCGGCGGGGGCTCGTTGTTCTGTTGGCGGAACTGGTTCAACTCGACAACAACAGCACCATCTGCCTTTTGATCGGTCATGTGAGCTCCTGGGCATCATGTGACAGTTTCGTTTCAGTGTGCCTCAGGCTTGGCAAAATGCAAGCGGCACCGCGCTCAAACCGTTCATTCGAGACCAAGGTTTCGAGAGTGCGGCGAACATGTGTGAGAATTTTCTGAAAATCTATCGGATGCCCGATTTCGAACAAATCCCTGCCGGATTTCTTCGACATCTTCCACGCCATCCAGTTGGCGCCCTGCGCCAGCCGGTCCGGCCCAAGGCGTTGACCTTACCCCCAGCCCCCAACGCTTAGGGCCGGACCTCTGCCGAGGTTCTCTTGCGCCCTGCCATCAGAACTGTTGCGCCGATGATGGAAGCCGGTTCGCCGTTCGGGCCGGAAGATTGCAGCAAAATTGCGCAGCCATCCTTCTTGGAACTGCCCATGCTCTTGGCAGGCAGTGTAATATTCAGCTCCTTGCCATCCCACATGCCAACAGTCTGCACATCATAAACATTGTGCCAGTATTCCATCTGGCGCCCGCTATTGTCGCCACGTTCCACATTCACCGCTTCTTTCTTGGTGAAGTAGGCAACCACCACATCGGCCCTGCCCTCGCCCGGCGGTATGGTGATCTCCATCTCCTCGCCGTTCATGGCCGCCTTGATCGGCACGGAAAGCCCCTGCCCTTCATTGCGCAACTCATCCATCTTCCCGTTGATGGCGGTAATATCCGTGCCCTTCACATGCACCCGGCCATTGATGATAGCCTGCGGCGTATAGACACCGCTTCGTCCCATGGAATGGGCGTAGCCATATTGACGCTCAGTATTTTCCTTGGAGCTCAGCGTATCCGTCCATCCAAGATAGTTCCAGTAATCGACGTGATAGGAGAGCGCCACCACATCGCCCTGCTCCACCAGATGCTTGAGCGTTTCATCGGCAGGTGGACAGGAGGCGCAGCCCTGCGAGGTGAAGAGTTCAACCACGCCACGCGGCGAACCGATATCGCCCGCCATTCCTGCACCTGCTGGCAGAAGACAAACAGCGAGCCAGCAGAGCGGCTTGGAAATGCGCGGAACTTGGAACGACGACAGAAGCATGATGGTCTTTATCGTGTGAGGATCATTGAATTGATAGCAGCCTACCCTGTGCAGGTCATCAATCGAAAGTCACAACCGGGTGACAAATGCTGCAGATCTTCACCACCCTGTTTATTCTCAAAGAAATGCCGCCGGAGGGTAAGTCCGGCGGCACACAATTCAACAGCGAGTGATCAGGCAGCCAGATCGCGCAGAACGGTCTGCAAGATGCCGCCATTGTTGACATAAGTCACTTCGTCCAGCGTATCGATGCGGCAGAGGATCTTGATCTCCTTCACCGTTCCGTCAGCATAAGTGATCTTGGCGGTCTTCCACTCGCGCGGCTTGATCTCGCCGTCCAGGCCTTCGATGGTCACGGTCTCGTCACCCTTCAGGTCCAGCGTCTGCCAGCTGGTGCCTTCTTCGAAGACAAACGGGACAACACCCATGCCGACCAGGTTCGAGCGGTGAATACGCTCGAAGGACTGGGCGATGACAGCCCGTACGCCAAGCAGGTTCGTGCCCTTGGCAGCCCAGTCACGCGAGGAACCGTTGCCATATTCCACGCCTGCGAAGATAACCAGCGGCGTGCCTTCAGCCTTGTACTTCATGGCCGCGTCGTAAATCGACATCTCTTCCTTGGACGGATAGTGGACGGTGTAGCCGCCTTCCTTACCGTTCGGGCCGAGCATGAAGTTGCGGATGCGGATGTTGGCGAAGGTGCCGCGCATCATCACTTCATGGTTGCCACGGCGCGTACCGTACTGGTTGAAGTCTGCAACGGAAACGCCGTTTCCAAGCAGGTAGGCACCGGCCGGAGACTGTGCCTTGATCGAACCGGCCGGAGAAATATGGTCGGTGGTGATCTTGTCGCCGAAGAGACCCAGAACACGTGCGTTGACAATGTTCTCGGTGCCAAGGCCAGCCTGCTTCGGCATACCCACGAAGTAAGGCGGGTTCTGCACGTAGGTGGACTGGTCGTCCCAGGCGTAGGTCTGACCTTCTGGAACCTGAACAGCCTGCCAGTTGGCATCACCCTTGAATACGTCCGCATACTTCGTCTCGAAGAGTTCGCGGGTTACGTATTTCTGGATGAACTCCTGAACTTCTGCCGAAGTCGGCCAGATGTCCTTGAGGTAGACCGGGTTGCCGTCACGATCTTCGCCAAGCGGCTCGGTCGTCAGGTCCTTCTGGACTGTACCAGCCAGAGCGTAAGCAACGACGAGCGGCGGGGAGGCCAGGTAGTTCGCCTGAACGTCTGGCGAGATACGGCCTTCGAAGTTACGGTTGCCAGAGAGAACGCCAGCGGCAATCACGCCCTTGTCGTTGATCGTCTTGGAGATCGGTGCCGGCAGAGGACCGGAGTTACCAATGCAGGTGGTGCAGCCGAAACCGACGAGGTTGAAGCCGAGCGCATCCAGTTCCTTCTGCAGACCGGACTTCTCCAGATATTCACCAACAACCTGAGATCCCGGTGCCAGCGAGGTCTTGACCCAAGGCTTGGACTTCAAGCCCTTGGCAACAGCGTTACGCGCCAGAAGACCAGCTGCGATCAAAACGCTCGGGTTGGACGTGTTGGTGCAGGAGGTGATGGCAGCAATGGCAACATCGCCATGGCCGAGATCAAAATCCGTGCCTTCAACCGCCCAACGGGTGTTGAGCTGACCTGGCTTCTTGTAATCGCCTTCAAGAGCGGTTGCGAAGTTCGGAGCAATGGTTTCGAGCGGCAGACGGCCTTCCGGACGCTTCGGGCCAGCCATGGACGGCACAACGTCGCCAAGGTCGAGTTCCAGCGTATCGGTGAAGACCAGATCGGAACCGTCGCCTTCGCGCCACATGCCTTGCGCCTTGGAATAGGCTTCCACGAGAGCAATGCGGTCCTTGGTGCGGCCAGACATGTCGAGGTAACCCACAGTGGCGTTGTCGACCGGGAAGAAGCCGCAGGTCGCGCCGTATTCAGGGCCCATGTTGCCGATGGTTGCACGGTCTGCCACTGGCAGTGTGTCGAGGCCCGTGCCGAAGAATTCGACGAACTTGGAAACGACGCCCTTCTTGCGCAGCATCTGAACGACCGTCAGAACGAGGTCGGTCGCGGTGACGCCTTCCTTCAGCGTGCCGGTCAGCTTGAAGCCGATAACTTCAGGCAGAAGCATGGAAACCGGCTGGCCCAGCATGGCCGCTTCGGCTTCGATACCGCCAACGCCCCAGCCAAGAACGCCAAGACCGTTGATCATGGTCGTGTGCGAATCGGTGCCGACGCATGTGTCAGGATAAGCGATGGTTTCGCCGTCTTCTTCCTTCGTCCAGACTGTCTGGCCCAGATATTCGAAGTTCACCTGGTGACAGATACCCGTGCCTGGAGGAACGACGCGGAAGTTCTTGAACGCCTGCTGGCCCCACTTCAGGAAGCGGTAGCGCTCGCCGTTGCGCTCATATTCCAGCTCAACGTTGCGGGCAAATGCGTTCGGGTTGCCGAATTCATCGACGATGACCGAGTGGTCAATGACGAGATCGACAGGCACCAGCGGGTTGATCTTTTCAGGATCACCGCCGAGAGCCTTGATGCCATCGCGCATGGCAGCGAGGTCAACAACAGCCGGAACGCCTGTGAAATCCTGCATCAAAACGCGGGCCGGACGGTAAGCGATTTCGTTCTCGACCTTGCCCTTGTTGCTCAGCCACTGGGCAACAGAGAGAATGTGTTCCTTGGTAACGGACTTGCCGTCTTCGAAGCGCAGCAGGTTTTCCAGAAGAACCTTCATGGAAAACGGCAGTTTGGAAACGCCCGGCAGGCCGTTGGCCTCAGCCTTTGGAAGGCTGTAATAAACGTAATCCTTGCCACCGACGGTCAGGACTGACCGACAATTGAAGCTGTCGAGAGATTTGGTCACGGAAAAAACCCCGCTGATATTAAGAGCCAACACGCGCGTGCGGACGCCTATGCACTTCATGCACATCAGGATGCGGGTACGACCATTTCCGCTGTCCGCACGAGAAGACGAATCCTCAGGTCCGGCGCAAAGTGAAAATCACGCCGGCCGCTGGCGTGGTTGCGAAGCTTATAGATAATTTCTAAGAAGTGTTCCAGACCGAGAAGGGTCATCGGCACGATTTTTTTAAAATTGCCGCGCAACCGAGTGAACAAGGGATTAACCCATGCGGCTTGCCGCCGAAAACCTGTCTGCGCATCGTGGCGAGGATCTGATATTCTCCAATATTTCCTTTGAGTTGGCGGGCGGCAGTGCGCTCCTGCTGACGGGCCGCAATGGATCAGGCAAATCCACGCTTCTGAAGGTGGCGGCAGGCCTTCTCAAACCGGCCTCCGGCGACATTTTGTTCTGGTACGATACAACCCGCAAAGCCCCGCGGCTGTCGGAAGCAGCCCATTATCTCGGCCATCGCAACGCCATGAAGCCGGAGCTTTCTGTTCGCGAGAATCTTTCCTTCTGGAAAGATTTTTTCCGCGATCACGAAGGCGGACAAGGGCTTTCCATCGTAGACGCCGCAGCTGCGGTTGAGCTCGAAACGGTACTTCACCTACCTTTTGGCTATCTTTCCGCCGGGCAACAGCGCCGCATGGCCTTTGCCAAGCTGCTTGTCGCCTATCGCCCGGTCTGGATCGTAGACGAACCAACGGCAGCGCTGGACACAAGCGCCGAATCCTTGCTGTCCAGCCTCATGCAGGAACACCAGAAGGCTGGCGGCATGATCCTTGCAGCTACTCATCAGCCGCTGGAGCTTTTGAACGTCACACGACTGGAAATGAGGGGTTTCGAGTTTGCAGCGCAGGAGTTTGCCCCATGATCGCGCTCCTTCTTCGTGACCTGAAGCTCTCGGTTCGGGCCGGTGGCGGCGCCCTCATCGGCATTCTGTTTTTCCTCACGGTGGTGGCGGTCATCCCATTCGGTGTCGGGCCGGATTTGAACCTTCTTGCAAGAATAGGTCCGGCCATCGTCTGGATCGGGGCGTTGCTGGCAGCGCTGCTGGGTCTCGACCGGATGTTTCAGGCCGATCGTGAAGATGGCTCGCTGGATCTACTTTTGATGCAGGAGCATCCGCTGGTGCTCACGGTTCTGGTGAAATGCCTCGCCCACTGGTTGGCCAATGTTCTGCCGCTCGTCATTGCCTCGCCGCTGCTTGGCCTGTTTATGAACATGAGCGAGGTTGCCATTGGCGCGGTGATGTTGACGCTGCTGGTCGGTTCGCCAGCGCTCGCCTTCATCGGAGCGGTGGGTGCGGCCGTTGCGGTCACGCTTCCCCGTGGTGGTTTGCTTGTGTCCATTCTGGTGCTGCCGCTTACCATCCCCGTGCTGATATTCGGTGTCAGCGCATCTTACGCGGCGGTAGAAGATCCCGCCCCCTTTTTTCCACCCTTTCTAATCCTCACAGCCATCACGATGTTTTTTGCCGTCATCGGTCCGCTCGGTGCTGCACTGGCGTTGCGCAATGCCGGAGATTGACTAGAATCAACTTGGGAGAGGGCCTTTTGCCCTAGAAGGACCGCATGAACGAAAGCCTTGCCATTCGCAAATTCAGCGATCTCGCCAACCCGACGCGGTTTCTAGCCCTTGCGGCTCGGCTGCTGCCGTGGCTTGCTGGTCTAACGGCGGTTCTCTTCGCGGTCGGTCTTTATCTCTCCTTCACCACGGAGGGGGATTACCAGCAGGGCGATACCGTTCGCATCATGTATATCCATGTGCCTGCCGCCTGGCTTTCCATGATGTGCTATTCAGTCATGGCGCTTTCCGCCATCGGCACGCTGGTCTGGCGGCATCCGCTCGCCGATGTCAGCCACAAGGCCGCGGCACCGCTCGGCGCTGGCTTCACACTCATTGCGCTGATCACCGGCTCCCTCTGGGGCAAGCCCATGTGGGGCACATGGTGGGTATGGGATGCGCGGCTCACTTCGGTCTTCGTACTGTTCCTGATGTATCTCGGCATCATCGCGCTCAACCGCGCCATGGACGATCCTTCAAAGGCGGCCCGTGTTTCCGCCGTGCTGATCCTCATCGGTTTCGTGAATATCCCGATCATCAAGTTCTCGGTGGAGTGGTGGAACACGCTGCATCAGCCCGCCAGCGTGATCCGCATGGGCGGTTCGGCCATCGATGCGGAATTCCTCCGCCCGCTTTTGGTCATGGCAGCGGCCTACACGCTTCTGTTTTTCACGCTGCACATCATGGCGATGCGCAACGAAATCTGGCGTCGCCGCATTTCAACGCAGCGGCGCATGGCTGCCCGAATGGCAAGCCGGGAAAGCTGATCTCATGAGCCACGCCTTCTACATTTTCACATCTTACGGGGTGACTGCCCTCATCACGCTCTGTCTCATCGGGTGGACGCTGGCCGATGGCCGTGCGCGCCGCCGGGAATTGCAGGAACTGGAATCTTCCGGCATTCGCCGCCGCTCCGCCCAACCGAATTCGGAAGCAACAAAGCCATGAGCAAGGTCGAACGATCAGAGCCGGTGGCTCAAAAGCGGGGCCTCAGCCGCTATGCGCTGGCGCTCATTCCGCTTGCGGTTTTCGTTGGTTTTGCCGGTATCGCTGGCAAGATGCTGTATGATCAGGATGTGAATGGCCGCGATATTTCCGCTATTCCCTCAGCGCTGATCGGCAAACATGCGCCATCGCTCAATCTGTCACCGCTGGAAGGCTCGGATAAACCGGCGCTCACGGATGCGGCGATTAAAGGCAAGCTGACGCTGGTTAACGTGTTTGCCTCCTGGTGCGTGCCGTGCCGTCAGGAGCATCCGCTCCTCAAGGAACTGGCGAAGGACAGCCGTATCAGCCTCGTCGGCATCAATTACAAGGATCGCAACGACAATGCGCTGCGCTTCCTGGGAGAACTTGGCAATCCTTATCAGGCGATTGGTGTGGACCCGAAGGGACAGGCCGCTATCGACTGGGGTGTCTATGGCATTCCGGAAAGCTATCTGGTCGGCGCGGACGGGACAATTCTGTACAAGCGCGTCGGCCCCTTCGATCAGCGTAGCGTGACACAGGAACTGCTGCCCGCCATCGAAAAGGCGACGGGCAAGGCAGCCTCCTGAACCATTACAGCGCGCCCTGCCAAGCCCTGACCGCATCCAGCGGATAGACGAGCATCAGCACGTTGAGCGTCAGATTATCACGAATCAGCCAGCCGGTGAAAATCTCGAACAAAATTGCGACGATCAACGTCAGCCAGATTGGTGCGCGGGCGGCAAACAGAAAGCCGAGCGCCATGAACACCGTGTCCATGGCCGAGTTCAGAATGCTGTCACCCTCATAGCCAATGGCCATGGTGGCTGAGCGGTAGCGATCGATAATAATCGGTGAGTTTTCCAGAAGCTCCCAGGCCGCTTCGATGAAGACTGCGAGGCTGAGGCGTTTGGCAAACGAGGCTTTGCGCAAAAGCACCCAGGCCAGTCCATAGAACAGGAAGCCGTGGATGATGTGCGATGGCGTGTACCAATCCGCCAGATGCTGCGAATTTCCGGGCGTATTCACACCCGGTTCGAACAGCTTCACGTATCCGCAAGTGCATATCCACACCCGGCCCATGAAGTGTTCCGCCAGCACCTGCACTGCCAGCAGAATGAGGGCGACGGCGAACCAGTAATGCTGGCTGCTGCGAGATGGAGAGGACACGTTGGCAAGGCTCATGGCTTCTTGCTCGCATCCTGTTCAATCGAATGCTTCATGATAAGCGGCATCTGGGCGAGCGTGAAGGCGATGGTGATGGGCATGGTGCCCCAGACTTTGAAGTTTACCCAGGTCGCATCGGAGAAATTACGCCACACAACTTCGTTGAGGATGGCGAGGAATAGGAAGAACACGCCCCAGCGGAGGGTGAGCTTCTGCCAGCCTTCCGGTGTGAGCTGGAAGGCTGCGTTGAACACATAGCCGAGCAGAGACTTCCCGAAGAACAGCCCGACAAGCAGCGTAACGCCAAACAGCGTGTTCACGATGGTCGGCTTCATCTTGATGAAGGTTTCATCCTGCAGCCAGATGGAGAGCCCACCGAAAATGACGACAACCACACCAGACACGAAGGGCATGACAGGCAGATGCTTGAAGACGATCTTCGAGACAATCAGCGAAATCACCGTCGCCGCCATGAACAGTCCCGTTGCCACCAGCAGCGGCCCGCCCAGCGTGGAGAGAACCGGAAATTTTGAAACGAGCCATTCGCCCCGCAGATTGGCGAAGAAGAAGACCAGCAGCGGCCCAAGCTCCAGGGCAAGCTTCAGCCCCGGATGTTCCTTTTCCTGCCGGTTTGGAGTGGTATCGCTGTCAAAGCTCTGCATGAACGTGGTTCTCGATATCGTCTTCGGATGAGAAAATTTAACGCGGTCTCTGTGGCATCAATGGGCCACACCGGCAATGGCATGGGCGAAATCTTCAGCCTCAAAAGGTTCGAGATCGTCAATGCCTTCACCGACACCGATGAAATAGACAGGCAGCTTGTGCTTGGCGGCAATGGCAACGAGAATACCGCCGCGTGCCGTGCCATCCAGCTTGGTCATGATGAGGCCGCTGACACCCGCTACGTTGCGGAAGATTTCCACTTGGTTCATGGCGTTCTGGCCGGTCGTTGCATCCAGCGTTTGCAACACGGTGTGCGGCGCTTCGGGGTCAAGCTTGCCGAGAACGCGCACGATCTTTTCCAGCTCGGACATCAGCTCGGCCTTGTTTTGCAGACGGCCTGCCGTATCGATGATGAGAACATCCGATTTGCGCGCTTTGGCCTGCTCGAAAGCATCGTAGGCCAGACCTGCGGCATCTGCTCCCAGTTTGGTGCCGATGAAATCCGAGCCTGTGCGGTCTGCCCAGATCTTCAACTGCTCGATGGCAGCGGCACGGAAGGTATCGCCTGCCGCCAGCATGACCTTGAGGCCAGAGCCGGAAAGCTTTGCCGCCAGTTTGCCGATGGTGGTGGTTTTGCCCGTGCCGTTGACGCCGACGACGAGAATGACATGCGGCTTATGGGAAAGATCAAGCTCCAGCGGCTTGGCGACTGGTGCCAGAACCTTGGTAATTTCCGCCGACATGATGCGCGAGACATCCTCACCCGTCACGTCCTTGCCGTAGCGTTCGGATGAAAGCGTATCGGCAATGCGCATGGCCGTTTCGACGCCAAGATCTGCCTGAATGAGCAGGTCTTCCAGCTCTTCCAGTGTGGCTTCATCCAGCTTGCGCTTGGTGAACAGCGCCGTGATCTGGCCCGTTAGCTGGGCAGAGGTGCGCGACAGGCCCTGCCGCAAGCGCTGGAACCACGAGAGCTTGACCTCTGGTGCTGCTTCGACGGGGATGACCTCCTTGCGGGTGGCGAAGCCTTTGGGGAGCGTTGGTTCGGCGGGAACTGTGGGTGTTGCCTCACCCCCCTCTGGTCTGCCTGTGTCCAGGGTCGAGCCACTCGTCTCGCCCCGTCCTTCGGACCCCACCTCAAGGGGGGGGATCGATTCCGAGCTTCTGTTTTGCTCTACATCTCCCGCTTCAAATGATTTTACCTCGTTTGAACGCGGCGCAACGATTGGAGCCTCAGCAAGAGGATGTTCACGTTGCAACGAGTCGATCTCCCCCCTTGAGGGGGAGATGTCCGGCAGGACAGAGGGGGGTGTACCTTGGCCAGCAACAGGGGCGTCACTTGCGACACCATCAACCTCAGCCTCCGCTTCCGCCTGCAGCAAAGACAGCGGCACCATGCCCAATTCACCGGGCATTTCGCCGGAAGGGATCAGCTCCGGCTCGACAACTTCATCATCATCGGAAGGACCGCCTGCCGTTTCCATCTCTGCCCCGGCAACGGGATCGACAGGTGAGAGAGGAAGATCCTCCTCACGCGCATGCGGTTCGATTTCAGAGGCGAGTGCAGCCTTGTCTTCCGCTGAAAGTTCCGCTTCCGGGGAAGCGGCATCGGCAGGTGTCTTGTCCTTGCCGAAGGTGAAGACTTTTTTGATGAAACCCAGCGCCATGAATGATCCGTTCCGTCACGCCGCTTCAGCAGCGTTGACTTGCATTGTCAGATGTTTGCCGTTGTGGCCCGTAATCGTGACCGAGACCATATCGCGTGGCCTCAGATCCGGCGCTGCCACCAGCGAAAAGTTTTCCGTATGTCCGTAGCCGCTCATTTCCACCAAAATGGTCTGCTGCGTGCCGACCATGCGGGAGAGATGCGTATTCAGCAGTTCCTCACCGCGAACGCGCAAGCGCGCGGCCCGTTCCTTTACCAGCGCCCGATCCAGTTGCGGCATACGAGCCGCAGGCGTGCCGGGACGTGGGCTATAGGGAAAGACATGCAGGAAGGAAAGCCCGCACGCTTCTGCGTGGGCAAGCGCGTTGGTGAACATCTCCTCCGTTTCCGTCGGGAAGCCCGCAATCATATCCGCACCGAATGTCACTTCCGGGCGAAGACGGCGCACCTGCTCCACGAAGGCCAGTGCATCCGCGCTGGAATGCCGCCGCTTCATGCGCTTTAGAATCATGTCATCGCCATGCTGCAAGGAGAGATGCAGATGTGGCATGAAGCGCGGTTCATCGGCCAGAAGATCGAACAGATGGCTATCTGCCTCGATGCTATCGATGGAGGAAAGCCGCAAACGGCGGATATCCGGCACCTGTTTGAGCAGTGTTTTGGCGAGCAGACCGAGCGTCGGCGTCCCGGGCAGGTCAGCACCATAGCTTGTGGCATCCACCCCCGTCAGCACAATCTCTCGATAGCCTTCCGCCACCAGCTTGCGGGCCTGATCGACCACGGCACCCATGGGAACCGAGCGGGAATTGCCGCGACCGTAAGGAATGATGCAGAAAGTGCAGCGGTGGTCACAGCCGTTCTGCACCTGAATGAACGCCCGCACATGCCCATCAATGTGCTTGACCATTTGGGGGGCAGTGGCCTTCACGCTCATGATATCGTTGACGCGAAGCTTCTCTTCCGCCGCGACGCCAAAATCCGGCAGCGCCCGGTAAGAGGTGCTTTTCAGCTTTTCCTCATTGCCAAGAACGGCATCCACTTCCGGCATTTCGCCAAAGGTGGCGGCTTCTGTCTGGGCAGCGCAGCCGGTGACGATGATCCGCGCATGAGGGTTTTGCCGCCGCGCACGGCGAATGGCCTGACGCGCCTGCCGCACCGCTTCGCCCGTGACGGCGCAGGTGTTGACCAGGATGGCATTGTTCAAGCCAGCTTTTTCCGCCTCTGACCGCATGACTTCGGATTCGTAAGTGTTGAGACGGCAACCGAAGGTGATGACTTCGACACCGCTCACTGGGCCTGCACCTCAGCGGCTTCATCGCGCTCGAAGGATCCCCAAAGCGGATCGAGACGGCCAGACCACTCCCATTCCGCCGGTCCTGTCATGATGACATGATCATCCTGCCGCCATTCAATGGAGAGCTTGCCGCGATTGGGGCTTGAGGCCACGATGATATCCACCTTGCGCTCCGTGCGACCCGTGCGGGCACCGGAAACGCCGGCGGAACAGGCAGCGGAACCGCAGGCCAGCGTAAGGCCAGCGCCACGCTCCCAAGTGCGGGTGACCATTTCATTGCGCGAGGTGACATGCGCCAGCGTTATATTGGCCTTTTCCGGGAACATCGGGTGATTTTCGAGAAGGGGACCGAAACGCTCCAGCTCGAAGGACATCGGATCGCGATCCACCCAGAAAATGGCGTGCGGATTGCCCATGGACATGACGGAGGGCGAATGCAGGATCGGCTGATCGATCGGGCCGATTTGCAGCTCGATGCGGCTGGTATCGAAGAATTCTTCCGAAAGAGGGATCCTGTCCCACTCAAAAACCGGCTTGCCCATATCGACGGAAATGGTGCCATCGGCATGTTCTTCCGCGTTCAAAATGCCAGCCAGCGTCTGGAAGGTGAAAAGCTTGCGGCCTGTTTCCGCAGAAAGCGCCTGCACCACGCAGCGCGTGCCATTGCCGCAAGCCTGCGCCCGCGTGCCATCGCAATTGACAATATCGATATAGGCATCCGTGCCAGAAAGCTTCGGATCATGGATCGCCATGATCTGATCGAAATTGGTGGCCGGATCGGCGGCAAGGGCAATGGCGGCTTCAGGTGTCACGCGGTCGGTGCGGCCACGCATATCGACAACCAGAATCTTGTTGCCAAGCCCGTTCATCTTCGCGAATTCGACCACTGCACTCATTGACGCCACCTTGCCTTGCAGGAAAGCCTGCACCTTCGGTCCTAAAGCGCGTCGCGATCTCTCAGATTCGCTCTCCACGCTTTAAGTTTTTGTTTTATCGCATGTTGTTAGCGCAAAACCGCTGCACACTTTTGCGCAACATGCTTTATATGGCGGAAAATGGCGGCTGTTTCCAGTATAGTGCGGGCCTGATCTGTGCCCAAACGCCAATATTCACGCGGCGTTTCAGCCCGTGCTGTGGTGCTTGTTCGGCCGGGGCGCGAAAAGCTGCCTCGTATGGTAGTTAGTAAGTGACACCTCTCAGCGCCCCGTTCAGCGGTTTATGCACGCGACTCCAGTCTCTCTGCCTAGAAGAATGAGCTTTAGCTTTTGACCGCCGCCTGACCGGAAAACCAGTCGGACCCAGACGGCGAAGCTTTCCCTCACCCTTCCCCATGTGTGCCGCACAGGCACGCCCGGCGCGCTCCTTCGGAGATGAAGAGACAGGCTGACGTCCGACGCCTGACCGCTTCCCCCGTTGTCGCCAGAGGGAGACCATTTTCCGCGCACCCGGACATGAGAGTTTTGCGTCTTGCCTCTCACACCCGCGCCGGCCCCGCATCGCCAGCACGCCTGCTGGTGTAACCGTTGCGGAACGGGCAAATTGAAACACAGGTTTTGAGCGTGGTGTATGGAAAAACGCTAAGTGATTGATGGGGTTGGCGTGAGGATGGCGGACGTGCGCGGCGGGAGAGCGTGATTGCATGCGCATCCACGGAAAAAATCCCTCACATCTTGCAGTGGATGCCACAACCGCAGTGACATAACGTGGTTGTGGGACCGGCTTGAACGGGTCTGTCCTGGGGCGTAGAAAACCCCTCCAACGACGGCTGGCATCCACCGCATGAGATGCCCTCTCAGCCATTCTTTGGTGGCTGAGTGCGTGAGCTTGTCTTATAAGCTCTCCACCTTCTATGGCTGGGGAGGCCCTGACGTATGTCCAAGGTGCTTGCACCTAAAGGTCAGGGCGGTCGTTTGTTGGCGATTTTTCTAACTCCCCGGCCGCCAGGGGCCTTACCCAAGCAACTGGCCTTTGGCGTGCCAAACCCTTCGTTCGTGTTTCGTGTGTTGCGTCACGCGCCGTCAGGCTGCGCCGGTTTGTGCTGGCTTGCCTCAAGCCCAAGCCGCACCCGCCGACCGGGAGCCACCAGGCCATGGATGATTATAGTTTCGCAGCCGATCTACTCGCCACCTTCCGCGAATCCCCGGATGCCATCAAGGCGCTATGGCTCATCATTCCACCGGGGTTCGTATTATGTGTATTGAGGCTGCTGCTGTCGTGGCGCGGGATTGGGCAGCGTTGGGGCCGAGGCTTTCGCCAGCCGGTGGTGGAAGGTTTTCAGTCCGCGCGACGGCAAGGTGCAAGACAGGATGCTCTCAGCCATGAAGAGTTAAGCGGTATCGATAGTGTCCAGCCAAGCCAGACCCTGCTTCGCTTGAAGGAATGAAGGGGTGCTTGGCGGCCAACCGCCACTTAGCGCTTCTGATGTATAAATAGCGTCGCGCATTGGGGCGGTGGCTCATAGTGCCCGACGCAAAGGTTTGAGCCTGCCGCTTACACCTGCAAGCATGGCGTCGTGTACCGCGCGACATGAGCGGAGAAGAGCGTGATTGCATGTGCATCCACGGAAAAAATCCCTGACATCTTGTAGTGGATGCCACAACTATAGTGATATAACTTGGTTGTGGGACTGACTTAAACGGGTCTGTCCTGGGGCATAGAAACCCCAATAGTAACGGCTGGCATCCGCGATATGAGATGCCCTCTTGGCCACTAATCGGTGGCTGAGTGTATGAGCTTGCCTTATAAGCTCTCCACCTTCTATGGCTGGGGAGGCCCCGACGCATGTCCAAGGTGCTTGCACCTAAAGGTTGGGGCGGTCGTTTACTATCGGCTTTCTAGCTCCCCGGCCGCCAGGGGCCTTACCCAAGCAACTGGCCTTTGGCGTGCCAAACCCGTTCTTGTTTCGTGTGTTGCGTCACGCGCTATTGGGCTGCGCCGGTTTATACTGGCTTGCCTTAAGCTCATGCCGTACCCGCCGACGGGAGCCATCAGGCCATGGATAATTACAGTTTTGCAGCCGATCTACTCGCCACCTTCCGCGAATCCCCGGATGCCATCAAGGCGCTATGGCTCATCATTCCACCGGGGTTCGTATTATGTGTATTGAGGCTGCTGCTGTCGTGGCGCGGGATTGGGCAGCGTTGGGGCCGAGGCTTTCGCCAGCCGGTTGTGGAAGGTTTTCAGTCCGCGCGACGGCAAGGCGCAAGACAGGATGCTCTCAGCCATGAAGAGTTAAGCGGTATCGCCAGTGTCCAGCCAAGCCAGACCCTGCTTCCTTTGAAGGACTAAGGAGCCCTGGGTCAAAACGGAGCCCATAGCACACGACGCAAAGGTTTGAGCCTGCCGCTTTACCCCCTCTTCCTTGCCAGATTGAGACGCGCGTTTCGCCCTGGCATCCGGCCGGACAGAGGGGGCTATCTTTCGCGAACACAGAAACAAACTACACGAACACCGCCTTGCCGATGACCGGCGTGGAAGGAACCGCCATATCGCGTGGTTCCAGCAAACCTGCCGAGAAGCCGAGCCTGCCCGCTTCGATGGCCAGTGCGAAAGCCTTGGCCATGGTTGCGGGTTGATCGGCACCGGAGACGGCTGTATTGAGCAGCACGGCATCGAAACCCAGTTCCATGACGCTTGTGGCGTGGGAGGGACGTCCGATACCGGCATCGACGATCAGGGGGATATCCGGAAACTCTGCCCGCATGGCCCGCAGCCCATGGATGTTTTGCGGCCCAAGAGCACTGCCGATGGGCGCGCACCAGGGCATGAGAAGCTGACAGCCCGCTTCCAGCAGACGTTCGCCCACCACCAGATCATCCGTCGTATAGGGGAAGACGTCGAACCCATCCTCGCAGAGAATGCGGGCTGCTTCCACCAGCTGGAAGACATCCGGTTGCAGCGTATCCTGATGGCCGATGAGTTCCAGCTTGATCCATTGGGTGGCGAAGAGATCGCGGGCCATGCGTGCCGTCAAAACGGCTTCCTTGACCGTATGACAACCCGCTGTGTTTGGCAGGACATGAACGCCCAGTTGCCGGATGAGATCAAAGAACGCACCGCCGGTTCGCGCACCTGCCGTTTCGCGCCGAAGCGAAACAGTGACGATTTCTGAGCCCGATTGGCTGACCGCCTGCGCCAGATCATCTGGCGAGGGGTAACGGGCCGTGCCGAGAAGAAGGCGGGATTGGACGGTTTTGCCGTAGAGTTCCAGTGTCATTTCAACCTCCCTGCCTTGGGGAAAGCACCTCGATGCTGTCTCCCTCCGTGAGGCGGAAATGCTCTCTCTCCTCACGATGAACCAGTTCCGCATTCACCGCCGTTGCCAGCCACTCGCCCTCATATTCCAGCGCGGATAGAAGGTCGGTGAGTGTTGAGACGGAAAGCTCGTGGGTTTCGCCGTTAACGATGAGTTTCATGCGGTCAGTCTCCGCGTATTGAGAGTGTGGTCGAGCATATCCGCCGCTTGGCGGGCGAGCGAAGGGGCGAGCAGAAAGCCGTGCCGGTAAAGCCCGGCAATGGCCAATCCGTTCGGGGTTTGCAGAACACGCGGCATATTATCGGCAAAGGCGGGGCGAACGCCTGCGCCAAGCTCAAGAATGCGCGCCTCGCCAAAGGCCGGGTCCAGCGTATAGGCGGTGTTCAGCAGTTCCATGGCGGAACGGGCGCTCACCGGCGCATCGTCATTGGCTTCCACCATGGTGGCCCCCAGCATGTAACGCCCCTCCCCACGCGGAACGATATAGACCGGGTGGCGCGGATGCAGCACGCGCACGGTTCGGCTGAGGTGAACATCCGGCGCATGCAGCATCAGCATTTCGCCGCGCACGCCGCGTAAGCCCTCAATTGTGCCAATGGCGGCGGCACCGGTGCAATCCACCTCAATCTCACCTTCCTGGATGGAGGGTGAATTATCTGCATGAGTGAAGCGAACGCCTGAGGAAGCCAATGTTTCGGCAAGCTTTGCCAAGGCTAGACGCGGATCAAGATGCGCTTCGCAGGGGAAGAAAAGTGCGCGGCGGAAGCGGCCGGAAAGGGATGGTTCCAGAGCCGCGATTCCCGCCTCATCCAGCCATTCGAAACCGCTGGTGCGCCGTGCAAAGCGTTCCAGCTCGCCCCTGTCACGATTGGGGGTGACAACGAGCGTGCCTTTGCGCACCACAAGGCCGGGGACTGCCCGATCCCACCAGTCTGCTGCCGACAGCCCCATTTGCAGCACCGCTTCCGAAGCTGCCTCACGCTCGCACCACGGAGCAAGCATGCCCCCCGCATAGTGGGAAGCACCGAGCCCTGCCGCAGGCTTTCGATCATGAACCGTGACATGAAAGCCGCGATGGTGAAGCTCATGCGCCAATGTGAGGCCGGCAACACCGGCCCCTTTGATGAGGATGGACATTTACTGCTCCTGAGCCGGCTCATGAAGGGGCATATAGAGATCGCCGCCTTCGCGGAACTTCGCCGCCATGGCCTCCAACCCCTCCTTCTGCGCCTCGGCGCGGATATCGTGCGAGATGCGCATGGAGCAGAATTTAGGCCCGCACATGGAGCAGAAATGCGCCACCTTATGCGCTTCCTTCGGCAGGGTTTCATCATGATAGGAGCGGGCCGTTTCCGGATCGAGCGAGAGGTTGAACTGATCCTCCCAGCGGAATTCAAACCGCGCCCGCGACAGCGCATCATCCCGCACCTGTGCCGCCGGATGGCCCTTGGCGAGATCCGCCGCGTGGGCCGCGATTTTATAGGTAATGACGCCGACCTTCACATCGTCGCGGTCTGGCAGGCCGAGATGCTCTTTCGGCGTGACATAGCAAAGCATGGCCGTACCATACCAACCAATCATGGCAGCGCCGATGCCCGACGTAATGTGATCGTAACCGGGGGCGATATCCGTGGTGAGCGGCCCGAGCGTGTAGAAAGGAGCCTCGCCGCAGGTCTTCAGCTGCTTGTCCATATTCTCCTTGATCTTGTGCATGGGAACATGGCCGGGGCCTTCGATCATGACCTGGCAATCCTTCGCCCAGGCAATCTTGGTGAGTTCGCCCAGCGTTTCCAGTTCCGCGAACTGGGCTGCATCATTGGCATCGGCAATCGAGCCGGGGCGCAGGCCATCGCCGAGCGAGAAGGACACATCGTAAGCGCGACAAATATCGCAGATTTCGTCGAAGTGTTCGTAGAGGAAGCTTTCCTTGTGGTGATGCAGACACCACTTGGCCATGATGGAGCCGCCGCGCGAAACGATGCCCGTGACGCGATTGACCGTGAGCGGAATGTAATGAAGCCGCACACCTGCGTGGATGGTGAAGTAATCCACGCCCTGTTCCGCCTGCTCGATCAGCGTATCGCGGAAGACTTCCCAAGTGAGATCCTCGGCAATGCCGCCGACCTTTTCCAGCGCCTGATAGAGCGGGACCGTGCCGATGGGCACCGGCGCGTTGCGGATGATCCAGTCGCGAATGTTATGAATGTTACGGCCCGTCGAGAGGTCCATCACCGTATCGGCACCCCAGCGGATGGCCCAGACCATTTTTTCCACCTCTTCCGCCATGGAGGAGGTGACGGCGGAATTGCCGATATTGGCGTTGATCTTGACCAGGAAATTGCGGCCAATCGCCATCGGCTCCAGTTCAGGATGGTTGATATTGGCGGGGATGATGGCGCGACCCTGCGCCACTTCCTGCCGCACGAATTCCGGCGTCACATAATCGGGGATGGATGCGCCGAAGCTTTCACCGTCTCGTTCCAGCTTCTCCTTGAGCGCCTTGCGGCCAAGGTTTTCACGGATCGCAACGAATTCCATTTCCGGCGTAATGATGCCCGCCCGCGCATAGGCAAGCTGGGTTACTGCTTTACCGCCGATAGCGCGGCGCGGACGAGGCTGGATGGGGAAAGCGGGGGTGGCCTTTTCCGCGCTGACGAAGCCGTTGTCTTCCGGCTTCAGATCACGGCCAGCGTAGAGCTCGGTATCGCCACGGGCGGCGAGCCAGTTCTCACGCAGGCGAGGCAAGCCCTTCTCGATATCGATGGAAACGGCCGGGTCCGTATAGGGGCCGGAAGCATCGTAGACATTGACCGGGGGCTCGCCTGAGGTGGGGTGAAGCGCGATCTGCCTGAGCGGCACGCGCAGATCCGGGTGCAACTCGCCGGGAATATGGATCTTGGTGGAGGCGGGCAGCGGGCCGGTGGTGACTTCGGGGGTCGGAAATTGTGGGGCGATATTCATTTTGAGGCTCCAAGTGTTCAGGTTGGAGACCCAGTCATGTCAGCCGGAAAGATGGAAAGACGCCATTTGAGGGCAGCAAAACCCGCAAAACATCAAGCGCTCGCACCGTCCCTACGCCAGTATGAACTGGATCAGGTTCAACGGGTCACCGCGCTGCCTGCTTTTGAAAGCAAGCCCAGCGGAATCTCAGCCCCTTGCGGGACACCCCTGGTGAATGAGCGGCAGTTTGCGAGCCAAATTCCTGGAAGTCAATGCCCGACTTTGCACGGGCATAAACAACCTTAGATAGTCATTTTCGACTATAATGGATAAGTCGGCTTACGCATCTGGAACATCGAAGGCTTCGCCGGGGCGAAGGGCGCGAAACCGTTCCGGCTTGATTTGCGCCGCTTGAAGCGCATTAGAAAGCGCCGCCAGAGGCTCCTCGATCCCCTCATCCGTGAGCTTCACCGTGCCCCAGTGATGGCCGATGGCATAAGACGCCTTGGCGAGCTGCATGCCCGCCACCGCTTCCTCCGGGTTCTGGTGCTGCGCCTGCATGAACCAGCGCGGCTCATAGGCCCCAATGGGCAGGATGGCGAGGCGGAAATTGCCGTGCTTTTCGGCAGCGGCCTTGTAATTGATGCCCTGGTGGAAGCCGGTATCGCCTATGTGGTAGATTTTACCAGCATGGGTTTCGATGACAAACGCACCCCACAGCGCCATGCGCCGGTCATTCAAGCCGCGTGCCGACCAGTGGTGGCAGGGCTCGCAGTGGATGTGAACGTTCTTGCCGATATAATCCTTCGCGCCCCAATCCATGACCGTAATGCGCGGATCGTCGAGCTCAGGCCCGAAGATCGCATCATTGCCAAGGGGGGTGATATAGCGAGGGCGGTGCAGGGCATGAATGCGCTTCAGAGTATCCAGATCAAGATGATCGTAGTGGTTGTGGGTGATAATCACGATATCGATAGCTGGCAAATCGTCCAGCCGTATGCCCGGCTCATTGACACGCTTGGGACCGGCAAAGGAGACAGGGCTTGTTCGCTCTGACCAGACAGGATCGGTAAGGATGTTGAGCCCCGCCACCTGAATGAGCATGGAGGCATGGCCAACCATGGTAACGACAAGGCGATTACCGCTGACGCGCTTTTCCGGCACGGCACCTGCGAAGGGGCTGGGATAGGTTTGCGGCCAATCCACGCTCTTGCCGTTGAAGCGCCATTTCAGCAGGCCCGCAAAGCCTTTTGGTTCCTCTCCACCCGGATTGAAGAAACGCGTTCCATCGAAATGATCCGATATCGGACCCTTATAATAGCGGTTCGCAGCCATTGCTCTCCCTGCGAGCAGCCCACCGCTTAACAGCGCAAGACCGCCGACACCTGATAATTTGAGGAAATTCCGTCGTTTCATGGAGAATCTATAGGGTGCGAGTGAAGGGGCGACAAGCAGAAGCCGAGATTCTCTTGAAGCGACAAATTTAAGATCGCCTTGAAGGATCGCGACCCCATTTCTAGTTGCTGCACCTTACGAGAGAGCTCTGGAGTCAGTTCATGATTTTAAAGCATTTGCTTGCCGTACTCATTGTTGCATCCCTACCCCTTTCCGCTATTGCGCAGAATGTGCCGGCACCGCGCCACGGCGTGAGCTTTGAGGAATGGGCGGCCGCCAGCGCGCGCCTCGCCAATAACGAGGATAAGGAAAAGGTGCTCAAGGTTCTGGAGATCGATGACAAAACCTTTGACGATCTTAATACCTACTATGGCGAGGCCTTGAAGAACGACAAGGATTTCAAACTGATCACGCTTTATGGCGAGCTGTTTAGCAATCCGAATTCAGGACGATTCGCAACGGGCGCTGAGCAGATCGGCAAGCAACGCATACTCAAGACATTTGAGGACTATGCGCGGGTGCAAGGGCATCTGGAAGCTTCAACGGCTGCAAAAATCGATCCGCAGGAGGTTTTGAAAGAACACGGGCTGACGGTCTACCAGTACAGCCAGGACAGCGCTTATTGGGTTGGCAAAATGCGCGAGCAAGGCATGGCAGGCGACACGGATGGCATTCTCAAGTGGAATGCGACGCTCGCCCGCTTTAAGGCTGAATATGCCGCACGCTATGCCAAGAAGTAGCACCGCAAAGGCCAGAAGCCCGGCCTTTGCGGCCGTTGCGCACTTGACTCACACCCGCTTCTCCTATTAAAGCGGCGCGATCTGCTGAAAGTCGCAAGTACTTTAGCCGCCGACCGGGACCCGCAATGGTATAAACAGATCCCGGAGGTCAACACCCGACAGCGCGTTGCGCCCTCGGGTGCTTTTTGGCTATGCGTCTTGTTTTTCGGCAGCAGAGACCCGACGTTTCCGGTCTACCCCGGTCAACGTCTAGAAGGATGAAACGATGTTCGAAAACCTCCAGGACCGTCTTGGCTCCATCTTGAGTGGACTGACCGGCCGTGGCGCGCTCTCCGAGGCCGATGTCTCGGCGGCCATGCGCGAGGTTCGCCGTGCGCTTCTGGAAGCGGACGTGGCGCTGGAAGTCGTTCGTTCCTTTACCGATCGCGTTCGTGAGAAAGCCGTTGGCGCATCCGTTCTGAAGTCGATCAAGCCCGGCCAGATGGTCGTGAAGATCGTTCATGACGAACTGGTCGAAATGCTGGGCTCCGAAGGCGTTTCCATCGATTTGAACGCGCCCTCGCCCGTCGTCATCATGATGGTAGGCTTGCAGGGCTCGGGTAAAACCACCACCACCGGCAAGATTGCCAAGCGCCTGACGGACCGTGATCGCAAGAAGGTGCTGATGGCATCGCTCGACACGCGCCGCCCGGCAGCACAAGAGCAGTTGCGCCAGCTCGGCATCCAGACGGGTGTCGATACGCTTCCCATCATTGCAGGCCAGTCTCCTACTGATATCGCTTCGCGCGCCGTGCAGGCGGCAAAGCTCGGCGGCCACGATATCGTGATCCTCGATACGGCGGGTCGCACGCACATCGACGAGCCGCTGATGGCGGAGATGGCCGAAATCAAGGCCCGCTCCAAGCCACATGAAATTCTGCTGGTGGCCGATTCGCTGACCGGTCAGGACGCCGTAAACCTCGCGCGCAATTTCGATGAGCGCGTGGGCATTACAGGCCTCGTGCTGACCCGTATGGATGGCGATGGACGCGGCGGTGCCGCCCTTTCCATGCGCGCCGTCACCGGCAAGCCGATCAAGCTCATCGGTATCGGCGAGAAGATGACGGAACTCGATGAGTTCCATCCGCGCCGTATTGCCGACCGCATTCTCGGCATGGGCGATATTGTTTCGCTGGTTGAAAAGGCTGCGGAAAATATTGACGCCGAAAAGGCGCGCGCCATGGCCGAAAAGATGGCCAAGGGCAAGTTCGACCTGAACGACCTGGCCGATCAGCTTCGCCAGATGAAGGCCATGGGCGGCATGGGCGGCATTATGGGCATGATGCCGGGCATGGCTGGCATGAAGGACAAGCTTGCCGCCTCCGGCATGAGCGACAAGCTGTTCGACCGGCAGATCGCCATTATCCAATCCATGACAAAGGCCGAGCGCGCCAACCCGGATATGCTGAAGCATTCCCGCAAGAAGCGCATTGCTGCGGGTTCCGGCACGGATGCGGCTGAAATCAACAAGCTTTTGAAGATGCACCGCCAGATGGCCGACATGATGAAAGCCATGGGCGGCAAAGGCAAAGGCGGCATGATGAAGCAGCTGATGGGTGGCCTTGCCGGTAAGATGGGACTTGGTGGCATGGGCGGGGGAATGGGCGGCATGCCGGATCTTTCCAACATGGACCCCAAGCAGCTGGAAGCGTTGGCCAAGCAGGCGGAAGCCGCCGGTTTCAAGCCGGGCTCCATGCCGGGCCTGCCGGGTGGCGGTGGCCTGCCTGGCCTTGGTGGAGCGAAGCTTCCCGGTCTTGGCGGTATGCCGGGCCTGCCCGGTTTCCCGAAGAAGAAATAAGGCTTGAAGGAACGCCAGGATGACCGATCCGAAAGTCAAAGAACAGCTGGGCCGCTACCGCCAGTCGATAGACAATATCGATGCGGCACTGGTGCACATGCTGGCAGAACGCTTTCGTTGCACCAAGGAAGTGGGCGTTCTGAAAGCCCAGCACGATCTGCCACCGGCAGACCCGTCACGTGAGGAATACCAGATCGAGCGTTTGCGCCGCCTTGCAAAGGACGCGGAACTCGATCCGGACTTTGCGGAGAAGTTCCTGAATTTCATCATCAAGGAAGTGATCCGTCACCATGAAGCCATTGCTGCCGAACATGGCGGCGTTAACGAAAAGACCGCCTGACGGCGGCCTCAACAACATGCAGCC
Organism: Affinirhizobium capsici; assembly: GCF_977018625.1. Taxonomy (NCBI): domain Bacteria; kingdom Pseudomonadati; phylum Pseudomonadota; class Alphaproteobacteria; order Hyphomicrobiales; family Rhizobiaceae; genus Affinirhizobium; species Affinirhizobium capsici. Next base: position 215,099 of record NZ_CDRNXD010000007.1, read on the forward strand.
CGTCGAAGAAGACGGCCTGAACAGAAAAACCGAAGGAGTTTGAAATGTCCCTGAAGATCCGTCTCGCCCGTGGTGGTTCCAAGAAGCGCCCTTACTACCACGTTGTTATTGCTGACGCCCGCTCGCCGCGCGATGGCCGTTTCATCGCGGTTGTTGGCCACTGGAACCCAATGCTTGGCAAGGACAGCGATCAGCGCATCGTTCTCGACGCGGACGCCATCAAGGCTTGGGTTGCCAAGGGCGCACAGCCGACAGACCGCGTTCTGCGCTTCATGGCAGAAGCTGGTCTTGCTGAGCGCGATGCTCGCAACAACCCAACCAAGGCAAAGCCTGGCAAGAAGGCTCAGGAGCGCGCTGCTGAGAAGGCACAGAAGGCTGCTGACGCCGCCGAAGCTGCTGCTGAATAATTCACCTTTGGGTGTGTGAAAATGATGAGCGGGTGGCGTGGAAACATGCCGCCCGCTTTCTTGTTTCTGATCTAATTTTCGGCACCATGTTTTCATGCAGCGCAATCCGGGTTAGATCGGGTTTGAACAGGCGGTGATGACATGACGAAACTGGAAAATCCCATTCTGATGGCTGTGATCGGCGCGGCGCAAGGCCTGCGCGGCGAAGTGCGCGTGCGCGCATTTACCGACGATCCGACCGCGATTGGCGATTATGGCAACCTTCACAGTGCGGACGGCCGGGTTTTTGAAATCCTGGAAATACGCGAGGCAAAGAACGTCGTTGTCGTGCGCTTCCGGGGCGTGAATGATCGCAATGCGGCGGAAGCATTAAATGGCGTCGAACTGTTCATCGACCGGGAAAACTTACCCGACGACGAGTTGGACGATGATGAATTCTACTATGCCGACCTTGAAGGCATGGAAGCGGTCGATGCCGATGGTGTGAGCTATGGGACGGTTTCGGGCGTTTTCGATTTCGGCGCCGGTGATCTTCTCGAATTGAAGGGTGCAGGCCGCCGCCCCACGCTTATTCCCTTTTCCGAAGCCGCCGTTCTGGAAATTGATCTGGAAAATGGCAGGCTGCTGATCGATCCCATGGCCGCAGGCCTGATCGATACGCCGGACAACGACCTGCCCATCCCGGACGGAAAACCGAAGCCGCCCAAGAACCAGAAGAAGAAGCCGAAGGAAGACTGAGCACGATGCCCTTCCTCGCCACGGTTCTGACACTCTACCCGGAAATGTTTCCCGGCCATCTTGGTCATTCACTCGCAGGAAAAGCGATGGAGCGGCAGGATTGGGCTCTGGAGACCGTGCAGATCCGCGACTTTGCGACAGACAAGCACCGCACGGTGGATGATACGCCGGCAGGCGGCGGTGCGGGCATGGTGCTGAAGCCGGATGTGCTGGCCCGCGCCATCGATTCCTTGGCCGGTGATACGCGTCCACGCCTGCTGATGAGCCCGCGTGGCAAGCCCTTGACCCAGGAGCGCGTGCGCCAGCTGGCGGAAGGTGAAGGGGTGGTGATTGTTTGCGGGCGGTTCGAAGGAGTGGACCAGCGCGTGATCGATGGACGCCAGTTGGAAGAGGTCTCCATCGGCGACTATATTCTCTCCGGTGGCGAGCCGGCGGCCCTGACGCTGCTGGATGCGGTCGTGCGCATATTACCGGGGGTGATGGGCAATGCACTTTCCGGCACGCACGAAAGCTTCGAGACCGGCCTTCTTGAGCACCCGCACTATACGCGCCCGCAGGACTTTGAAGGGCAGAGTATTCCAGCTGTGCTGACCTCTGGCAACCATGCAGCGATCGAGAAATGGCGGCATGAGCAGGCCCTGGCGCTGACGAAGGAACGTCGCCCGGACCTCTTGGGGAAACCCGTTCAGCCCGTGACGAAGTAATAAATTGTCAGCGCGATACCGACGCAGATGACCAGGACGCGCATGACGGTTTGCGGCACGCGCCGGGCAAGCCACACGCCAGCGTAACCACCGGCCGCCACTGCCGGGATCATGATGATAGCCTGCGCCCAACCGACCACGCCGCCACTGACAAAAACGACGATGGCGACAGCAGCAATGACCATGGCCAGCAGATTTTTCAACGCGTTCAGGTGATGATAGGAGCCGCCGGTCGTCAGCCCCAGCACGGCCAGCATCATGATGCCCATGCCTGCGCCGAAAAAGCCGCCGTAAACGGCTGTGAGGCACTGGCCGATGAGCGATGACGCAGAACTGGATGAACGTTCTTCCGAAGATTTTGGCTTCAACAGAGGCCCCGCCGCGAAGATGGCGGTGGCAGCTGCCAGGAGCCAAGGCACCATGGCGCGGAAAGACGGATTATCGAGCGCCAGCAGGATCAGGGCACCGGCAAGCCCGCCAAGCGCGGAAACAACGGTGAGGGCAACGGCGCTTCGCCAGCGCTTCAGAAGCTCATCCTTATAGGCGAGCGTTGAGGTAACATAGCCCGGGAATTGCACGATGGACGAGGTGGCATTCGCTGAAATGGGCGGCAGACCGGCGAGCGTGAGTGCCCCGAAGGTGAGAAAGGTGCCGCCGCCCGCAATGGCATTCACCGCGCCGGACAGGAAGCCCGAAACGAACAAAAGCAGGATGATTGAAATTGTCACTGCATTCCCCTCCCACGCCCACCCTCCCACAGGCCAGACTGCTTCGCAGATAGCCGGGCCAAAGCCGCGCCACAAGCGGAGATTAGGGATTTATCATGCTTGAATCTTACCTATTGCGGGGTGACAAGCATGACAGTTTGGTGTAAAGGCCGACGCGGAAATGGGAGTTGCTCCCGTTGACCGCAACAAAGAATGGCGAATCCGCTCCTGCCTGACGGTTTTCCGGTGGCACGGTTCCAAGGTTTTATCCAAGGAGCTGAAGCTTGAGCGCTCTGGTCGTTTCAGAAGAATCTAGAGGTTAACATGACCAACATTATCGCTCAGCTGGAAGCCGAACAGGCTGCCAAGATTGAAGCCAAGCGCAAGCTGCCTGAATTCTCCCCTGGCGACACGCTGCGCGTCAACGTAACCGTTCGCGAAGGTAACCGTACCCGCGTTCAGGCTTACGAAGGCGTTTGCATCGCTCGCTCCGGCGGTGGCCTCAACGAAAGCTTCACCGTTCGCAAGATCTCCTACGGCGAAGGCGTCGAGCGCGTATTCCCGATCTACTCCCCGCTGGTTGACAGCGTTGAAGTTGTTCGCCGCGGTAAGGTTCGCCGTGCGAAGCTTTACTACCTGCGCGACCGTCGCGGTAAGTCTGCTCGTATCGTTGAGAACACAAACACCCGTACGCGCAAGCTCAACGAAGCTGAGCGCGCAGCCGCTGCCGAGGAAAAGGCGCGTCTGGAAGCTGAAAAGGTTGCAGCAGCACAGGCTCTGGCCGCCGAAAAGGCAGCAGCAGAAGCCGCTGAAAAGGCTGCCGCTGCTGAAGGTGCAGCAGAATAATTCATCCCCTTGGGATGTGATGAAGGCGGGCCTTGGCCCGCCTTTTTTGTTTCTACTTCAGCTGTTTCTTCCTATTTCACCTCACGCAAAATACCGGGAAGACCGGTCAGGATTGCGGTGCGGGCTCTCGCGCTCGGTGAATCCGGCTGCTTTTTCTCATCCTGGATGAGTTGTGCGAACACGACCTTCTTGTTCCCCTGCTCTGCGAAGCCGACGAACCAGCCCCAGGGCCTTGCGTAATCGAAGTCTCCACTCGCGGAACGGGGATAGGCCATGCCGGTCTTGCCCTTGACCTGCCAGCCCGATGCATCAATCGGGAAACTTTCCATGGATGCAATGGCCTGTTCCATGGCCTTAGGTGCAACCGGCAGGCTGCGCTTGGCCAGTTTTTGCAGGAAGGCAATCTGCTCCTGCGGCGAGATTTTCAGCGATGAGGCAATCCACGCCCGATCAAGCCCGTTGTTCTTGGCCGGATCACCGGAGAAATCGGCATTGCCGTAATCGAACTTGCGGGCGTAATCGGTGACAGTCTTCTCACCCAGCGCATGCGTGATGCGCTGCGAGAACCAGACAACGGAATATTTCAGCCAGCGTTCGGCGTCCGTCGGCTTCTTCCACTCCGCCCCGCCCCAATCCGGATCGCCATCTTTGAAATTGAGCACAGGATCATGCGGGCTTTTGAGAAACCCGGAATCAAAACCTATGACGGCAAGCGGGATCTTGAAAGTGGAGGCGGGTGTGACGCGGCTTGCGCAATCCCCCTGTCGTTGGAGGACCTTGCCGGTTTCGGCATCGGCCACCATGGTGCATATGGTTTTGGCCTGTGCGGGCATGGCCGCAGCGCTACTCAGAACCACGGCCGCAGCCAGATAAATACGCATGAATGATCGCTCCTCTCGAATCTTGCCCGCCTCATGTGCGCGAACAAGATGTCGAGAAAGCGGTTCAGCTTACATTTTCACAGCTGAATCCCAGTGCTCATCGGCCTTGCCATCCTTGATGCGCCAGGTGTCGTACCAAGTGGTGGTATAGGTTTTCGATGGGTCTTTCGGGTCTTTTTCCGTACGCACCGTGGCGACTGTCACAAGATCGCCTTCCGCCTGAACAAACACAACCGGCGTCTTGATCTTTTCCGGGATCGGCGTGGGCTCAACTTTCAGAACCTTGGTGAAGAAGTCCACCACGCCCTGACGACCGGAGGCGGCGTTGGGATTATGCTGGATATAGCGCTCGGTAAGGTAATCGCCCGCCTTATCCCAATGATTGGCTTCCAGAAGATCGCGGATGATCTTGTAGGCAACTTGCTTATTGGCATTCAGCTGCGGGTCGGGGCTGGTAAACAAAGCCTCCTTATCGGCGGCTTCGACCACGGCTTCCTGGGCCGAGGCTGAGGTTGCGACGAGTGCGCCAAGCGATGCGGTGGCAAGGAAGAGAGCGGACAACAGCGACTTCATGAAATATCTCCGGATTGAATAGAGCCGGAAAATAGGCGCGTCTTGCAGGCAAAAAAAGAAGGCACATTGAGCACCCATGGTTCCCTTGAAGGAACTGGCCCCGGCAAAGCTGCCGGGGCCGCCATTATCACGCGGCTCTCGTGCGTTTGTTGGCAAGCATTCTGCCCACGACAATGACGAGAATGCCCGCAGCAGCAAGGCAGGCGGCGAGGAAGAACATCGGCGCAATTGTGCTGCCGGTCGAATCCTTGATCCACGGCACGACGTTTTGCGCAATAAAGCCGCCGAGATTGCCGACCGAGTTGATGGCAGCAATGCCCGCCGCCGCGCCCGCACCTTTGAGGAACCTGCCCGGCAGCGACCAGAACACCGGCTGGCCAGCGAAGATACCGGCAGCGGCAATGCACAGCAGCGCAAACTGCATGACAGGCGCGGTAACGACCGCTGAAAGCGCAAGGCAGATCGCACCCACGAAAGCAGGCCCGACGATATAGGGCGTCTTGTTCTCTGTCTTGTCTGCGGCAGAGGGAATGACCCAGAGTGCCAGTGCCACGATGAGCCAAGGGATGATGTTGATGACACCGTTCATGGTGTTGGACACGCCAAAGCCCTTGACGATGGTGGGTAACCAATAGCTGAGGCCATAGGCGGCGAGCGGAAAGCCGATATAGCAGAGCGACATCAGCAGGACGCGCGGGTTGATGAGCGCTTTGAAGCCGTCATCGGCATGTTCATCCATCCCGGAATTTTCAGCCGCGAGCCGTTCGCGCAGCCACTGCTTTTCCGCATCCGTGAGAAACGTTGCCTTCTCAGGCGTATCGTCCAGATAGAAGAAGGTGAAGATACCAGCGATGACTGCCGGAACGCCAGTGGCGAGAAACACCCATTCCCAGCCTGCAAGCCCCATGACGCCATCAAGATCGAGCAGAACGCCACCAAGAGGCGCGCCGATGGCATTGGCAAAGGCGCTGAAGATCATGAAGAGACCGACCATGCGGCCACGGTAATCCTTGGGGAACCAGAGCGTGAGCAGGTAGAGCACGCCCGGGAAGAAGCCCGCTTCTGCAACGCCAAGCAAAAAGCGCAGGATGTAGAACATCGTGGCATTCTGGGTAAAGGCGAGCGCTACAGTGACGAAGCCCCAGCTGACCATGATGCGGGTAAACCAGACACGCGCGCCAAAGCGGTTGAGAAACAGATTGCTTGGCACTTCGAATATAAAATAGCCGACGAAGAAGAGCGACGCGCCAAGGCCATAGGCATATTCGCTCAAGCTCAGGGCATCGACCATCTGCAGCTTGGCATAGGACACGTTCTGCCGATCGATATAGGCGATCAGATAGAGCAGGCCGAGAAACGGCATGAGGCGCCAGGTGATCTTTGCGATCAGCGACTTTTCAGAAACCAACGGGCTTCCTCCTGAATGACTTATCGGGACCCCCATGCCCCAGTTAGGGTGGAAATAGCGGATGCGATGCGCGCGGCAAGAGCAGCCGGCAGACACATGCGAAAGGATGCACTTGCATAGCGGCCCGTTTCCGTGAAAATCAGCACCGCTACACACAAAGGATTTGCCCTCATGCTCTTTCGCCGCCTGTTTTTATCCGGTCTCGTCGCGCTGTTTCTCGCGCCTCTTGGCATAGAACGGGTTGGGGCCGCGGAGCTTCCCGATCTCTCTGGCCGCACCATCGTGGTCGTCACGGAAAATGCCTATCCGCCGCTGCAATTCGTCGATCCGAAAACCGGCACGGCCATCGGCTGGGAATATGATGCGATGAACGAGATCGCCAAGCGCCTGAAGGCCAAGGTGGAATATCGGACAACCGCGTGGGATGCGATGATCCAATCCGTATCCGACGGGCAATTCGACATTGGCATGACCGGCATTACCATCAAGGATGACCGCAAGGACAAAGTGGATTTTTCCGATCCTTACATGCGCTCGGAGCAGTTCATGCTGGTGCGCGGGGATGAGAAGCGTTTCTCGGACGCCAAAAGCTTTGCCGATACCAAGGACGCCCTGATTGCCGCCCAGCCCGGCACCACGCCTTTCTACACCGCCGTCTATTCCGTTCTGGATGGGAACGAACAGAACCCGCGTATCAAGCTGTTCGAGACCTTCGGGGCCACGGTCCAGGCGCTGAAGACTGGCGATGTGGACATGGTTCTGACGGACGGAACCGCAGGCAAGGGCTATGTCGATGCATCGAATGGCGGCTTGAAGCTGGTGGGCGGACCGCTCGGCTCGGAAGATTTCGGCTTCATCTTCAAAAAGGGCTCGGACCTGGTGAAGCCAGTCAATGCCGCAATCGCCAGCCTGAAGGCGGATGGCACCTTTGACGCACTGAACAAGAAGTGGTTCCTCGATTACAAGATGGGCCAATGACATCCGTAAACAGAGCAAGGCCGCCGGCGGATTTTCCCTGGTGGCTGGCCGTTCTTTGCCTGCTTTTCATCACTTTCGCGGCGGTTATTTCAACGGATGATCTCTATTCGCAGATCTTCCTGACCGTGGCAAAGGGGCTTTCCATTACCATCAGCGTGGCGCTTCTGGCCTTTTTCCTGGCCTGCCTGCTTGGAATGGGCATTGCGCTGGCCAGCCTTTCGCAAGTGAGATGGCTTCGCCAATCCGCCCGCTTCTATGTGGAGGTCATTCGCGGACTGCCGATCCTCGTCCTGTTGTTCTATATGGCCTTCGTGGCAGCGCCCGGCATCGTTGCCGCCTATAACTATCTCGCCGCACCCCTCATCGAAAAAGGGCTGCTGCCATCACTGCTGGTTCGGGATTTTTCACTGCTGGCGCGTGCCGTGATGGCGCTCACCATTGCCTATAGCGCCTTCATCGCAGAGATCTTTCGCGCTGGCATTGAGGCAATTCCGCATGGTCAGGTGGAAGCGGCCAAGGCGCTTGGTCTCTCTGGCTTTCAGCGGTTCAGGCTGATCGTTCTGCCGCAAGCCCTGCGCATTGTGTTTCCGCCGCTTTCGAACGATTTTGTCAGCATGGTGAAGGACTCATCGCTGGTATCGGTGCTGGGCGTGGCGGATATCACGCAGATGGCCAAGGTCTACGCCTCCGGTTCATTCCGGTTTTTCGAGACCTACTCGATCCTCGCCTATGTCTACCTCGCCTTGACAATCAGCCTCTCACTGGTGCTGCGGCGTTTTGAGCAGAGAATGCGGTCGCGGCTGGTGTAAAATGGAGAGCGAGGCGGCATCAAGCCGCCTGGATGATGGCGCGGTTTCGCCCAGCCGCCTTGGCTTGGTAAAGCGCATTGTCGACGACCTGAAGCAGCGTGACGCGGTCAAAGAGCCCGTCACCCGTCAATGCACCGCCCACACTAAGGCGAGCCTGCAGCTGCTTGCCCTGCACCACGAAGGGCGGATGAAAGGCCGCAACCAGTTCTTCCGCCAGTTTGGAAAGTATTTCCTTCGTCGCCACGCTCTCGATGAAGATAGCAAATTCATCGCCACCCATGCGCACCACGATGTCTCGATCCGAGAGGACAGCGCGGATACGATCTGCCGCCTGCTGCAATACGCTATCACCCACATCATGGCCAAACGTATCGTTGATGGTCTTGAAGCCATCCATATCGAGGTAAAGCACACCGAGGCTGGAGCGGGCAATGGAAGCCGCCTGTAACAGAGGATCAACCAGAACAGGCAGCGCGCCGCGATTATAAAAGCGGGTGAGCGGATCGGTCAGTGCCGCAAGCCGCAAATCCTGCTCGGCCAGTGTCATCTGGAAGTTAGCCCGTTGCAGCCTGAGCAGCGCCGAGGCAACCGCCGCGAACCGCATCAAACTATCGGCATCCACCGCATCAGCCGCCCGTGGTTCGCAATCCGAAATGCAAAACGTGCCGACGATCAGCCCCCGCTCCAGTTCCAGCGGTGCACCCGCATAGAAACGCAAGTGGGGCTCTCCCTTTACATAGGGCATGTCCGCCAGATCCGGCACGGCGCGCATATCTGGCACGACCAAAATTTTGCGGTTCATAACAACGCGATCGCACACGGAAATGTCGCGTGCAATTTCGGAGACCATGATTCCCGCCTGCGTGGCGATGCGTAGCCAGTCCTCATCCAGAATATGGATGGCGGCACGCTGAACGGCAAAAATCTGCTGACCGAGCTCCGCAAGTGCCTTCAGTTCCGATGTGGGACCAAAGCTTGCCGGGTGGATCGTACGGACGGCATCCAGCCGGTCCTGCTCATCTGGGTCACGACCGGCCATGCATTCCTTCCCGCAGACGTTCGTTTATTGATAGATACTCATAAATGTAGGGCGGGAGGCTATGCAAAATCAACCTTTCGCACGCGCGCTGTTTGGCAATTGCCGGAATATCGAAAAACTGCTAGGAACGGCGCATGGGATCAAAGTTCGGATGCCTTGCGAACCAGTTTATCGTGCTGCAGGACCACAAGCGTCTGCCGGCACGCTTCTTCGCGCGCATTTCCGGCGCTCTGAACAGCCGACTTCGGTGCGCCTGAGCACATTCGAAAGCGATCGGCGGCTGATGCAGCCGAGTTCATAAATCTCATATTTTCCAAGACCAAATGGATGGCAGCCATGAGCGCACCTCGTACTCTCTACGACAAGATCTGGGACGATCACGTCGTTTCCACTGATGAAACCGGCACCTGTCTTCTCTACATCGACCGTCACCTCGTTCACGAAGTGACGTCGCCGCAGGCTTTCGAAGGTCTGCGCATGGCCGGCCGCAAGGTGCGCGCGCCGGAAAAGACGCTGGCTGTGGTGGATCACAACGTTCCAACGACGCCTGACCGTCACATCGGCATCAAGAACGAAGAGAGCCGCGTGCAGGTTGAGGCGCTGGCCCAGAATGCCAAGGATTTCGGCGTCGAATATTATTCGGAAAAAGACAAGCGCCAGGGCATCGTGCACATCGTTGGTCCCGAACAGGGCTTCACGCTTCCAGGCATGACAATCGTCTGCGGCGACAGCCACACTTCCACGCACGGCGCATTCGGCGCTCTGGCGCATGGCATTGGCACGTCCGAAGTGGAGCATGTGCTGGCAACCCAGACGCTGGTGCAGAAAAAAGCCAAGAACATGCTGGTGCGTGTGGATGGCCAACTGCCGGACGGCGTGACCGCCAAGGACATCATTCTCGCCATCATTGGTGAAATCGGCACCGCTGGCGGCACGGGTCACGTCATTGAATTTGCGGGCGAAGCCATTCGTTCGCTCTCGATGGAAGGCCGAATGACCGTCTGCAACATGACGATTGAAGGCGGCGCACGCGCTGGCCTGATCGCCCCGGACGAAAAGACCTTCGAATACATCAAGGACAAGCCACGCGCGCCAAAGGGCAAGGCCTGGGACATGGCGCTCGACTACTGGAAGACGCTGCATTCTGACGAGGGCGCACATTACGATCGTGTCGTCGTTCTCGATGCGGCCAACCTGCCGCCCATCGTTTCCTGGGGTTCTTCGCCGGAAGACGTGATTTCGGTTGAGGGCGTCGTGCCGAACCCGGACGATATTGCCGATGAAACCAAGCGCACATCCAAGTGGCGTGCATTGGAATATATGGGCCTGAAGCCGGGTACGAAGATCACCGATATTGCGGTTGACCGCGTGTTCATCGGCTCATGCACCAATGGCCGCATTGAAGACCTGCGTGCTGCGGCCAAGGTTGTTGAAGGCCGCACGGTGGCTTCCACCGTTTCCGCCATGATCGTTCCGGGCTCCGGCATCGTAAAGGAACAGGCAGAGGCTGAAGGTCTCGACAAGATCTTCAAGGATGCCGGTTTTGAATGGCGCGAGCCGGGCTGCTCCATGTGCCTTGCCATGAACGACGACCGCCTGAAGCCGGGTGAGCGTTGCGCTTCCACATCCAACCGCAACTTCGAAGGCCGTCAGGGCTACAAGGGCCGCACGCACCTTGTTTCGCCTGCCATGGCGGCTGCTGCTGCAATCGAAGGCCACTTCGTCGATATTCGCAAGTGGAAGTAATTTCTGCATTGCCGTGAGGCTGTGCGTTCAGACCGCCGGACCCTTGGGTTCGGCGGTTTTTATTTGGCCGGAAGAAAGATTGACAGGAAGGTGAGCTGCTTCCTACTCTCCACGAGATACGCCACCGGTCCCGCCTCATGTTTATCCTGCATACTCTCTACTGCCTTCAGGTTCGGCTATGAGCCCGACCGTCATTGCGCTCGCGCTGACGGCGGCTGTCATGCATGCCAGCTGGAATGCCTTTCTGCGCTCCGGGGCTGATCGTCTCTGGTCGATTACGGTGATGGGCGTGACGGGGATTGCGGCCGCTTTGCCGCTGATGCTGTACTATCCGCTTCCGAGCCTGACGGGCTTTGGTTTTATTCTCACCTCGGCACTTTTGCAGGTGGCCTATAGCGTCTTCCTCGTTTTTGCCTACCGGTTAGGGGATTTGGGGCAGGTCTATCCCATCGTGCGCGGCTCCGTGCCGCTTCTGGTTTCCTTTGGCGGCTTCCTCATCACCGGGCAGGTTTTGACGGGCGGTCAGTTGATTGGCGTGGCGCTGGTGGCCATCGGCATCATGAGCCTTTCGATCGGGCGGCATCGTGCACCTTTAAGCTCCATTTTGTGGGCGCTGCTGACGGGTGTGATTATCGCGACCTATGCCACGGTGGATTCGAACGGCGTTCGCCACTTTGCCGACCCGAAAACCTATGCGGCCTGGGTTTTGTTCAGCTACGGCGTGGCACTGATTGTGGCCTATACGATCATGCGGGGGCCATTCCGCATGAATTTGGCCGATCGGGAATGCAAGAAGGCGCTTCTGGCCGGGGTTTTCGTGCTGATCGCCTATGGCGTGGTGATTATCGCCTATTCCCTGGGACCGGCAGGGCCGATTACGGCCATCCGCGAAACCAGCGTAGTATTTGCCATGATCATCGGCAGGCTGTTTCTTGGTGAAAAACTGACCGCCAAGCGGATTATCGCCTGCGTGATCGTGGCCGCCGGGGCGATTGCGATTGGGCGATAATATCAGACGAGACCCCGCGACCGTCTTGGATCGCGGGGTCTCGTTTCATGTCAATCAGACGGCAATCTTGCCGCCGCCGACCTTGGTGATGGCGACCACGGCGGGGCGCACCGGCATATCCGGCTTGAAATCCGGCCAGCGGGTGGAGAGATCTTCGTAATAGGACGGACGGCCATGGCCTTCCCAATCCTCACCGCCATCGCCCGGATGCTGAACGGCAACGAAGGCCGTCTCATCATCCGGCGTGAACAGGGGCCCACACATTTCCGCGCCAACCGGCACACGGAAGAACAGCTTGGAGGTGGCGCGGGCCGAACCTTCCGTATCGACCGCCCAGAGACCATCGGTACGGCCTGTCCCCTTCGGGCTATTGCCATCGGTGGCGACCCAGAGGCGACCGGCGCTATCCACCGCACAGTTATCTGGCATGCCGAACCAGCCATTCTTGGTGGTTTCTGTCGAGAAGGTTGCGCCGACCGCCGCGACTGACGGATCGCCACACTTCAACAGAACTTCCCATTTGCCAGCGGTGGAAGCAAAATCGTTATCGTTTTCGGCGATTTCGATGATGTGACCGAAGGCGTTTTCCGCACGCGGATTGGCGGCATTGACCTGATCCGCCTTTCGCTTGGTGTTGTTGGTCAACATGACATAGACCTTGCCGTTGACGCCGTTGGGCTGGATATCTTCCGGACGGTCCATCTTGGTGGCACCCAGAAGATCGCCCGCCTTGCGGGTTTCAATCAGCACATCCGCCTGGCTCTTGAAGCCGTTTTCCGCCGTGAGCGCGCCTTGGCCGTGCACCAGCGGCAGCCACTTCATGGAGCCATCTTCCTCGAACTTGGCGACATAGAGCGTGCCGTAATCGAGCAGGTCCATATTGGCCTTGCGGTCATTCGGGTTGAAGGTACCATCGGTGACGAACTTGTAGACGTAATCGAAGCGCTCGTCGTCACCGAGATAGAAGACGACCTTGCCGCTTTTCGAGACGATGCTCTCCGCACCTTCATGCTTGAAGCGGCCCAGGGCGGTGCGCTTCTTCGGCGTGGAGTTGGGGTCCATGGCATCCACTTCTACGATCCAGCCGAAGCGGTTCGGCTCGTTCGGCTCCTTGGAAAGATCGAAGCGGTCGTAGAAATTGCCCCATTCGTAGGAGCCTTCCGGCACGCCATAGCGCTTGTAATTGGAAGCTTCTGCATGGCCTTCCGGCAGCTTGCCCTGGAAGTAGCCGTGGAAGTTCTCTTCCGCCATGATGTAGGTGCCCCAGGGGGTGACCCCGCCCGCACAGTTGTTCAGCGTGCCGAAAACTTTTTTGCCGGTGGCATCGGCGGAGGTCTTCAAACGATCATGGCCAGCGGCAGGGCCAGTGATTTCCATGGCCGTGTTGGAGGTGATGCGGCGGTTCATCTTGCCATCAAGCACCGGCTGCCACTTGCCATCCACCTTGCGGATTTCGATGATCGTGCCGCCATGGGCCGCCATCTCCACATCCACCTGATCCTTGGAGAGCTTGCCCTGTTTGATCTTGCCATCGACCACCTGCACCAGGCCGGAGAACATGAGGTGCGGATTGGTGTATTCGTGGTTCACCACCAGAAGGCCGTGGGTGGAAGAGCCTTCCAGCGGGATAAAGCCAACGTAATCGTTGTTGTAGCCGAACTGCTTCGACTGCGCTTCCGCCGTCTGCTTCAACGGATCGAATTGTGGTGCACCCGGCAGGACCGCATCGCCCCAGCGAAGGAGCACATCGGCATTATAGCCTTCCGCCACATGGTGCTTGGCATCGACGCCTGCTTCGATCTCGTTGAAGTTAAAGGCAGAGCCAGACTTTCCAGCGGCGCGAGCCTCATCAGCGCTCATCAGCGCAACGGGACTTACGGTTGCGGCAATGGCAGAAACGGCAAGCGAGCCCTGCAAAAAGTTGCGGCGCGAGAAGCGCTTTGAAATGATTTCGCCCATGGTGGCGTTATCGCTGGCGTTGTGGCCTTCGCCATCAGCTTCTTCAAGCTGGGTTGTTGGGAAAGGCTTGTGCGTCATATGTTCGTTCATCGAACGGCCTCCAGTTTTTTGGCTATTTTGAGCCGTTCTAATCTAGAGGCCTCATATTTCAGTCGTGCGACAGTTTCTAGAAATCGGACCGTTACAAGACGCGTACACGCGTGCCCTTGCGGATGTGGGGAAGCAGGCGGCGCATATCCTTCACCGAAACGGCAACACAGCCAGCTGTCGGCTCATAACCTGGCCGGATAAGATGAAAGAAAATGGCTGATCCCCGGTAACGCGCCCGTGATCGCATGTTCCAATCGAGGACCAGACACACGTTATAAAGTCCATCCGCGCGGTACATTTCCTCATGGCTTGGCTTGAAAGGAGCGCGAACCAGACGGTTATAGGAAGCATGCCTCGGCTCGTCGCACCAAAGCATGTTCTTCCTGATTCGTTTCAGGCCGAGCGGTGTTTGGAGAGCAGGACCCTTGCCGCCCCGGACAAAGCCGCCCAGAACCTTCATTTCGGCAATGGGTGTCGCGCCATCTCCCTCCCTTTTTCGGCTGCTGCGACCGCTTCTGCCGATGGCGGCGGGCATGCGAACCGGGCCAAGCGCCACTACTGCACGCGAGCGGCTGACGGGGCTTTGATGCACCGTGATGATGTTGCCCTTGTTCTTGACCTTTTTCCCACCCATTTTGTCTCACATACAATTGCTTTGAATATGATTTGGATTGAAATCATAGCACGATGACAGTTGAATCGAAGCCTGCCGAGCACTCGGCATAACGTTTAGAAAGGCGAAGAGATCGATGGCAGCGCGGACGGTACTGCTGGTGGATGATGACAACGACCTGCGTGAGACGCTGGTCGAGCAGCTTTCGCTCTATGAGGAATTCAGCCTCCTGCAGGAAGCCACGGCGACCAAGGCGATAGCAACCGCCAAGGCAGCCCAAGTCGATCTTCTGATCATGGATGTCGGCCTTCCCGATATGGATGGCCGCGAAGCCGTGAAGCTGATGCGCAAGGGCGGCTTCAAGGCCCCGATCATCATGCTGACGGGCCATGACACTGATTCCGACACAATTCTGGGTCTTGAAGCTGGTGCCAATGATTATGTGACGAAACCTTTCCGCTTTGCGGTTCTGCTTGCCCGCATGCGTGCGCAGCTTCGCCAGTATGAGCAGAGCGAGGACGCGACCTTCACCGTTGGTCCTTACGTGTTCAAGCCAAGCCAGAAGCTTCTGACCACCGATGACGGCAAGAAAATCCGTCTGACGGAAAAGGAAGCCGCGATTATCCGCTATCTTTACCGCGCCGGTCAGAAAGTCGTCACACGGGATATTCTTCTTGAGGAAGTCTGGGGCTATAACTCCGGCGTTACGACCCATACACTGGAAACGCATGTCTACCGCCTGCGCCAGAAGATCGAGCGTGACCCTTCGAATGCCGAAATTCTGGTAACGGAAAACGGCGGCTACAAGATCGTACCGTAAAGGCAAAACCGCCGATGGCGCTTAGCGACGACATTCAGCTCCTGTCCCGGGTTCCGCTGTTTCAAGGCCTTGATGGCGACCAGCTTCGGCTGATCGCCTTTGGCGCGGAACGGCGTAACGTGCAAAAGGGGCAGGCCCTGTTTCGCGAGCACTCTCCGGCGGAGTGCGCCTTCGTGGTCGCCCGTGGGCGCATCGATCTCTACACCGAAGGCCGCGACGGTATTGCAGAACTGAAGGACCGTGCCGAACCCGGCACGCTCCTCTCAGAACTCGCGCTGGTGACCATGGTGGAACGCAAGTTCACCGCCATTGCCGCAGAAGATGGCGAGGTGGTGCGCATTCCGCGCACCCTCTTCCACCGTCTGCTGGAAGAATATCCGCAGGTGGCAGCCTTGCTGGAAGCCCGCATTCGCCAGAACATTCTGGATCTGGCGCGGGCAGCGACGGCGATGGCCGGGCGGTTCACTTAACCGCCGAATTGCCCCCATCAGCAAACAGTGCTGTACCCATGACGAAACTTGAAGCTGGTCCTGCCAGAAATAGAGCGGCTTGAGCTATTTCTTCCGGTTGAGCGATTCGCTTTGCCGCGTGAAGCCCGGCTGCCCAGTCCTTTTGTGCCTGATTGCCTGCCATGCCAGTATCCGTGCCGCCCGGCAAAAGGGCATTAGCGCGAATGTTCAGCGCTCCGTAATCTGCTGTGATGCCCTTGACCAGACCCATGAGACCAGCCTTGGCGGCAGCATAGGCCGACATGCCGGGCAGACCGAAACTTGTTCCGACAAAGCTGGACGTAAAAATGATGGACCCACCGCCACGCTTGAGCATGGGCGGAATTTGCGCACGGCTACCAAGAAAGGCGGCGGTGAGATTTGTTTCCAGTGTCGTGCGCCAATCATCAGGGGAGAGATCAGCCAATGGCTTGATGTCGCCCACCGTGCCTGCATTATTGAAGGCGATGTCGAGACCGCCGAAGGCGCTCAGTGCCTAGGCCACCATGGCGGACTGTGTAGCTTCGGATGCGACATCGCCGACAACCAACCGAACTCGACCGGATTGCTCCTCGATGAGGTGAGCAACCTCTTCCAGAGCCTCCTTCCGGCGTGCGTTCAGAATGAGCGAAGCACCTTCAGCGGCAAACAGAAGCGCCGCTGCCCGCCCGATGCCGGATGATGCGCCAGTGATGAGTGCCACCTTGCCTTGCAGAATTCCCATATCCGTCTCCTTTGCGTTGGAGACTGTTCATTAGGCAGGGAAATTTGGCTTCGACACCCGATTCTTGCCACAGGTGAAAGCTCAAAACCTGAACGTCGCAGTCACCGGCACATGGTCTGACGGGCGGTTCCAGCCGCGGGCTTCTTTCAGGATATCGATCTTTTCAAGGAAGGGGCCGAGATCGGGGGAGGACCAGATGTGGTCCAGCCTGCGGCCACGGTCTGCGGCTTCCCAATCCTTGGCGCGGTAGCTCCACCAGGTATAGAGCTTCTCAGAGGCGGGCACGTGCTGGCGCATCAGATCCAGCCAGCCGCCTTTTTTCATCACTTCGGTCAGCCCCTCGGTCTCGACCGGCGTGTGGCTGACGATTTTCAGCATCTGCTTGTGTGACCAGACATCGTGTTCCAGCGGTGCGATGTTGAGATCACCGACGAGGATGGAGGAAACACCCGGAGAGGAGGCTTTGAGCGCCTTCATTTCTTCCACGAAATCCAGCTTGTGGCCGAATTTGGGGTTCACGCTGCGGTCTGGCTCATCGCCACCGGCAGGCACGTAAAAATTATGGATGCGGATGCGGCGCGAGCCACGTTCGAAGATGGCCGAAATGTGCCGGGCATCGCCGACCCCACAGTAATCCTGACGATGATCTTCCGTCAGCGGCACTTTGGAGAGAATGGCAACGCCGTGATAGCCCTTCTGGCCATGCAGGATGATGTGCTCGTAGCCCATCTTCTGAAGCGGCTCGAGCGGGAATTCCTCAGCGCGGCACTTGATCTCCTGCAGGCAGAGAATGTCCGGCTTTTCGCGCACGATGAACTGTTCGACGATCGGCAGGCGCAAGCGAACCGAATTGATGTTCCAGGTGGTGACGGAAAAGCTCATGCGAAAAACCTCGGGCGTTTATGCGCCGAGGTTTAGGCCGTTTTGAGGGTTGAGGGCAAGGGCGTGAGCACTTGAGAGCGGATTAAGCCCCCTCTGGCTGCCGCCATATCCCCCACAAGGGGGGAGAAAACGTGTGGCGAGGTTTGCGCATAGCGCAGCCCGCCAGCACGAAGCCAGAATTTTCGATGGCGTGGCGAAAATGGTGGCGTCGAGAACCGGAGCGGAGCGTACTTAAATGTAGTCAAGCACCGGAAGCGCAGACGGCGCCATTTGCAGCCCGCCATCGGAAATTCTTAGAGCTTATGAACTTCGTTGTAGGGGATGGTGAATACCTTATCGTCGAAGCGAACGCCCGTCTGGACGTTGTAGATCATGACAGAGGTATCCTTGCCCTGCACATCGGTGATGGTCCACTGGCGCAGATCAAAGGTCTTTGGATCGAACATCATGGTGATGGTGGAATCGCCAAACACGGTCTTGTTGCCCAGCACGATGGTGACGAGATCGGACTCTTCCTTGACGTTACGCACCATCTGGTTCGACAGGTCGATCTTGTTGGCCAGCAGCAGGCTGAGCGGTGTTTTGGACAGTGGATAGATATCCCAGGTCTTCAGCTTGAGATTGCCGATTACCACATTATCGCCGTCGGAAATGACACGGATGGGCGACGGATCTTCAAAGTTGAACCGAAGCTTGCCGGGACGCTCGATGAAGAACTTGCCGCCGGTCTGTTCGCCGCGCGGGCCGAACTGCACGAATTCGCCTGTCATCGTTTTTACCGAGGAGAAGTGATCGGCAATTTTTTGCGCCGTGGCGGTGCTTTGCGCCAGTGCGGGAAACCCAACCAGCGCACCAGCGCCGAGACCCGCCAGACCCAGCATGATGTGGCGACGTTGCAGAGTAGCGGGGGACACTCGGGTCGACATGGTTGTTATTCTCCTTCACGCGGCGGTCTGGCACGCATCGTTCTGGCCGAAAAAGGCGGCGTCTCTGTGACGCCGTTATCCGGTAAAGTGCTTGGTGCCAATGACATTGTTGTCATGGACAGGAATTTCAAACCCGGCAACGGCAATATCCTCGCTCCGGTTCCCGAATGGCTGCTTCATCATCACCTTTCGATGATATCAGCCTCCGTCGGCACCAGTATCTCGCGTTTGCCCGCATGATTGGCGGGACCGATAATACCCTCCTGCTCCATGCGTTCGATCAGCGAGGCAGCGCGGTTATAACCGATACCCAGACGGCGCTGGATGTAGGAGGTGGAGGCTTTGCCGTCTCTGAGCACGATGGCAACCGCCTGATCATAGGGATCTTCCGAATCGGAAAGATTTGCCGTGCCAGCCGGACCGCCACCGCCTTCACCATCGTCGTCATCATCTGCGGTGATGGCATCGAGATATTGCGGTGAGCCTTGTGTCTTGAGGTAGGAGACAATTTCTTCCACCTCGTTATCCGAGACGAAGGGGCCGTGAACGCGCTGAATACGCCCGCCGCCCGCCATATAGAGCATATCGCCCATTCCGAGCAGTTGCTCGGCACCCTGCTCGCCCAGAATGGTGCGGCTATCGATCTTGGAGGTAACCTGGAAGGAAATTCGAGTGGGGAAGTTGGCCTTGATCGTGCCGGTAATGACATCGACCGACGGACGCTGGGTTGCCATGATGACATGGATGCCCGCCGCACGCGCCATCTGCGCCAGACGCTGCACCGCACCTTCGATATCCTTGCCCGCCACCATCATCAGGTCAGCCATTTCATCGATAATGACGACGATATAGGGGATGGGCTTCAGATCAAATTCTTCCGTCTCATACATGGCTTCGCCGGTCTGACGGTCAAAGCCGGTCTGCACGGTGCGGGTCAGCACCTCGCCCTTGGCAATGGCCTGTTCCACGCGGCTGTTGAAGCCATCGATGTTGCGCACACCGATCTTCGACATCTTCTTGTAGCGCTCTTCCATCTCGCGGACGGTCCATTTGAGCGCAACGACTGCCTTCTTTGGATCTGTGACGACAGGGGACAGGAGATGCGGGATACCGTCATAGACGGAAAGCTCGAGCATCTTCGGATCGATCATGATCAGGCGGCACTTCTCCGGCGACAGGCGATAGAGCAGCGACAGTATCATGGTGTTGATTGCAACCGATTTACCGGAACCCGTGGTCCCGGCGACCAGGAGATGCGGCATCTTGGCAAGATCGGCAATGACGGGTTCGCCGCCGATGGTTTTGCCCAGCGCCATGGCAAGCTTTGCCTTGCTGCTGTCGAAATCCTGGCTGCCGATCATTTCGCGCAGGTAAACGGTTTCGCGGGTTTGGTTCGGAAGCTCAATGCCGATGGCATTGCGACCGGGAACGACAGCGACACGCGCTGCAATGGCGCTCATGGAGCGGGCAATGTCATCCGCAAGACCGATGACGCGGGAGGACTTGATACCCGGCGCTGGCTCCAGCTCATACAGCGTGACGACCGGACCCGGACGCACATGGATGATCTCACCTTTCACACCGAAATCTTCCAGCACGCCTTCCAGCATACGGGCATTCTGCTCCAGCGCATCGGCAGAGAGCGTTGCATCGCGGGCCATGTGGCGAGGCTCTGCGAGAAGGTGGACGGAGGGAAGCTGGAAGCCTTCCGGATCGATGAAGGAGGACTGCGCCTCCCGCTGGACGCGCGCACCCGGACGCGGTGCGGAGGCAGGGGCGGAAACACGGGCAGAGCCACGCGGCGCACGAGCCGAAAATGCCGGCTCATCATCATCGTCGGCAAGAATACCAGCGGGACGGGCGGGCATATCATCCTCGTCCTCATCGTTGCCATCGGCAGCTAGCGACGGCGGCGCAATGCGACGGCGGGCGGCCATGACGCCGGACATGGAGCTATCCAGCGACGGCTCAAGCCGATCGCCGGCACGAACCTTCGCCCGAACCGGCTCATTCAGCTTGCCGAACTCATCCTCGTTGAAATCGTAGGGTGCCTCATAGGTGGCAGAGCGGCTGGCGCTTTTCGGGCCTAGACGGAACAGGCGGCGGAACCGCGCCTGCGTGATGTACCAGTAATGCGCCATGGCCCCGAAGGCCACGAAATTGCCGAAGCTGAAGCCTTCGTCATCCTCATCGAGATCGGCAGCCGTGAGGGCCTTGCGACGATTTGGTGCAAAGGGTTCGTCTTCGTCCTCTTCGATCTCTTCCTCTTCATTGCCGATGAGACCAGCGGCAAAGGCGAGGAAACCCGCCGTTGGCACTGCAAATACCACGCCCAGCGCCATGGCAAATACGCCTGTGGGATAGGTGCCGATGAAGAGCGCCGGAAAGCGCAGGATCATATCACCGATGACACCGCCAATGCCATTGGGAATGGGCCAGGTGAGCGGAGCGGGAAAACAGCCAAGCGTGGCCGAGCCCATGAAGGTGCCGACACCCCAGGCGGCGAGCCGCGCAGGCATACGCCGGATGCTGCGGCCAACGATGAGCGCCAAGGCCCAGGACAGGATGGGCAGGAGCGCCAGAATGCTGGCAAGACCCAAAAACTGCATCATCATGTCTGCAAAGACAGAGCCGGGAAAGCCGAGGAGATTGGTGGGCACATTATCCGTGGCATAAGAGAAGCTTGGATCGGCCACGTTCCAGGTGGCAAGTGCCGCGACGGCAACAGCCAAACCGATGAAGATGGCAAACCCCAATAGAGCCAGCACCTGCCGCATGATGAACGCGGCGAGGGCATGGCGTGTGGAATGGTGCGCCATGGCTGCCGATGTACTTCTGCCCATGATTTCTTGCCCGATGGTTCTGTTGCGGTCGATGGTGCAATGCGCAGCGGAAACCCCGCGCGGATTGCGCCTCATTATGGGAAAGCTAACCCGGCTCTGGTTAACGCGGCTTTAACCACGTCCGTGGAGCTAATATTTACTTCAAAATGAAAAAGCCCGGCTCTTTCGAACCGGGCAAGCAAGCGGAGGGAAATCCGCAATGGAAGGATGTGATGACGCCGCCCCGGTGAGAGGCGGCGAAATTCATCAGGAGTGGTAGGCCGCTTCGCCGTGGGAAGCGAGGTCGAGACCTTCGCGCTCGGCTTCAGCCGGAACACGCAAGCCAACGATCACGTCGACGATCTTGTAGAGGATCAGCGAACCGATGCCTGTCCAGGCAAGCGTTACCAGAACAGCCTTGATCTGAACGATGACCTGGCCACCCATGGTCTGCTCGCCCACATAGCCAACGCCGCCGAGCGAAGCGGATGCGAAGATGCCGGTTGCAATGGCACCGAACATGCCGCCTACGCCGTGAACGCCAAAGACGTCTGCCGTATCGTCATAGCCAAACTTGTTCTTCACCACGGAGACGAAGAAGTAGCAGAGCGGGGATACGATGACGCCCATGACGATGGCGCCCATGGGGCCGACGATACCGGCAGCAGGCGTAATTGCGACGAGGCCAGCGATCATGCCGGAAGCGGCACCGAGCATGGAGGACTTGCCGCGTGTGACGGCTTCCACGACGCACCATGACAGCGTTGCGGCGGCGGTGGCAACGAAGGTGTTGACGGTAGCCAGCATTGCGCCGCCGGACGCTTCCAGGTTGGAACCGGCGTTAAAGCCGAACCAGCCAACCCACAGCATGGCTGCACCGACATAGGTCAGCGTCATGGAGTGCGGCGCCATCATGTCCTTGCCGTAGCCGATACGCTTGCCAACCATGATGGCACCGATCAGGCCTGCAACACCGGCATTGATGTGAACAACCGTGCCGCCCGCAAAATCAAGCGCGCCCCAGCCGAAGATCAGGCCGTTGGCATCCCACACCATGTGTGCGACTGGGAGATAAACGAAGGTGACCCAGAGCACGCAGAAGAGAACAGCAGCCGAGAACTTGATGCGTTCCGCAAAGGCACCGACGATGAGCGCTGGCGTGATGGCCGCGAAGGTCATCTGGAACATCACGAAGATATATTCCGGAATGACGACACCCTTGGTGAAGGTTGCAGCCGTTGTGGTGGGATCGACGCCCGCCAGGAACATCTTGGCCGTGCCGCCGAAGAAGGCATTGGTCGCGCCACCGAAGGCAAACGAATAGCCGTAGATGACCCAGAGGATCATGGCAGCGCAGGCAACGACGGTGACCTGCATGAGGACGGACAGCATGTTCTTGGCGCGAACGAGGCCGCCATAAAACAGGCCGAGACCCGGAATGATCATGAACAGCACGAGAATGGTGCAGATGAACATGAAGGCCGAATCGCCCTTGGCAGGCGTTGGAGCAGCTTCTGCGGCAGCAGCAGCAGCGGGGGCTGCATCCTGGGCAAAGGCAATGACTGGCGCCAGAAGCGCTGTGGCGGCGGCACCGGCGCTGACAGCCATGGATTGGAACTTGTTGAACGACATGTAGAAAAACTCCCCTGGATCAGCGGTGCTTACAGCGCTTCAGTATTGGTTTCGCCGGTGCGAATGCGCACAGCCTGCTCGATCGAGTAAACAAAGATCTTGCCGTCGCCGATCTGGCCGGTCTTGGCGCTCGATGCGATTGCTTCAACGGCCTTCTCGACGAGATCGGAAGCCACTGCGATCTCGACCTTCAGCTTTGGCAGGAAGCTGACGGCATATTCCGTGCCACGGTAGATTTCGGTATGCCCCTTCTGGCGCCCGTAACCCTTGACCTCGGTTACGGTCAGGCCCTGGATGCCGACAGCCGTGAGAGCTTCACGCACCTCGTCCAGCTTGAATGGCTTGATAATGGCCATCACGATTTTCATGTGGTTTCCCGTCCTTTGTTATCGGCGAGCGCCGAACTCTCCTTGCCGCTGGCAGAAGCGTGCAGCAGCGACTGGCGCTTTACATTCAAAGGGCGTGCCAGATTCTGGCCACATTACTAAATGGTTGAAATTACGTATTTTTTACAAAATCGCGCAACGGAAATGCAAATGAGCGCCTTTTGGGCGCTCAATTTATGTGCAAAAATTTGCCAATGCTTAAATTTCACTCAGATGCTCGTTTGCGAATCAGGCCCTCTTGGGCAACCGATGCGACAAGCTCTCCTGAGCGGGTGTAGAGCGCACCCCGGGTCATGCCGCGCGCACCGGAGGAACTCGGGCTATCTTGCGTATAGAGCAGCCAATCATTGAGCTGACAGGGCCGGTGGAACCACATGGCATGATCGAGGCTGGCAGCCTGGATGCGCGGATCGAAAATGGTACGGCCATGGGGATAGAGCGAGGTATCGAGCAGGGTCATGTCGGAGAGATAGGCAAGGACCGCCGCCTGGAAGTGGCGATCATCCGGCACCGCACCGGTTGCCCGCACCCAGATGTGCTGCTCAGGCTTTAGCTTTTCTTCCGAGACATAGTGGACGAGGCTGACGGGCCTTACCTCGACAGGGCGCTTGCGACCCCAGTATTTCTTGACTGGCTCCGGCGCATGGGCGAGGAACATCTTCTGGAATTCTTCCTCTGGCATCAGCTGTTCCGGCTGTTTGACGTCAGGCATATCCACCTGATGGTCATAACCCGGCTCTTCGATCTGAAAAGAAGCCGACATCGCGAAAATGGCGCGGCCGTGCTGGATGCCGGTGACCCGACGCGTGGTGAAGCTCGAACCATCGCGCAAACGCTCCACCTGATAGACGATGGGAACCTTGGGATCGCCAGGCAGCAGAAAATATCCGTGAAGTGAGTGGACGAAACGATCATCTGCCGTGGTGCGCTGAGCGGCCATCAGGGCCTGCGCGATAACTTGCCCACCAAACACCCTTTGCCAGCCAATTTGCGGGCTTTCGCCCCGGAACAAATTCTCTTCCAGACGGTCTAGATCGAGCGTCTCGATCAACTGGTCCATGGGCTGCTCTGATGCCTGCGGCATTTTTAACTCTCTCCAACGGTAGGAAGCGGGCTGAGGTTGATCTATATGTCAGGATAAACATTCTCAAGGGCAGCAGGAGTTTAGCGATGCTGGATATGGTGATCGTCGGCGGCGGATATGTCGGCCTTGCAGTTGCAGTCGCCACGAAACAGGCAGCCCCGCACCTTTCCATCGAGGTTGTCGAAGCCGCGCCGGAGAGCGTTTGGCAAAAGGACGAGCGCGCCTCCGCCATCATTGCCGCCGCCACCCGCATGCTGGATGTGCTGGGCGTGTGGCAGGAAATCCTGCCTGAAGCACAGCCCATCAACCGGATGATCGTGACCGATTCCCGCACCGCAGACCCCGTGCGCCCGGTATTCCTGACCTTTGACGGCGATGTGGAAGAAGGCCGTCCTTTCGCGCATATGGTGCCGAATGTTGCCATGGTGCGGGCGTTGCGCGGCGCATGCGAACAAATGGGCATTTCCATCCGCCATGGCGTATCGGCAACCGGCTTCAATGCCGGGCCGACCTCGGCCATACTGACCCTTTCCAATGGCGACACGCTGGAAAGCCGCCTTGTGGTTGCCTGCGATGGTGTTCGCTCCAAGCTGCGCGATATGGCGGGCATTAAGACCGTGCGCTGGGAATATGGCCAATCTGGCATTGTAACGACGGTTGAACATGAGCGTCCGCATGAAGGCTGTGCTGAGGAACATTTCCTGCCGTCTGGCCCATTTGCCATTTTGCCGCTCACGGGAAACCGCTCATCTCTCGTGTGGACGGAACGCACAGCGGATGCTGACCGGCTGGTCGCTTCCGACGATCTGATTTTCGAAGAAGAACTTCAGCGCCGATTTGGCCACAAGCTTGGTGCGTTAACAGTGATCGGTGGGAAAAAAGCCTTCCCACTCGGCCTCACACTTTCCCGCGCTTTCGTATCGCCACGCCTTGCGCTGGCCGGTGACGCCGCCCACGGCATCCACCCCATTTCCGGCCAGGGATTGAACCTCGGCTTCAAGGATGTGGCAGCATTGGCGGAAACCATTGTCGAGGCAGACCGGCTGGGCCTCGACATCGGTGCGCTTAACATTCTGGAGCGTTATCAGGCTTGGCGGCGCTTCGACACCTTCCGCATGGGTGTGACCACCGATGTATTGAACCGTCTGTTCTCCAATGATATCGGCCCGCTGCGCATGGCACGCGATCTGGGCCTTGGACTGGTGGAACGCCTGCCGAAGCTGAAAAACTACTTTATTCAGGAAGCAGCTGGCACCAAGGCCCCCAACAATCCGCGCCTGCTTCAGGGCGAGACAATCTGAGGCTTTGCCTCAATCCTCGATACGACGAGCCTCTGAGACCAGCATGATGGGAATGCCATCGCGGATGGGATAAGCCAGGCGTGCCGTTTCGGAAATCAGCTCGTTGGTCTCGCGGCTATAGACGAGCCGTGTCTTGCCGAGAGGGCAGACGAGAAGATCGAGTAGCTTCGGATCGACCTTGGCGAGATTTTCATCCATCGCAACGCCTATTGGAGAATGGTGTCGGAATCGCCAAAATCACGCGCCAGCAGAATTTCGGTAATGGCAATCAATGTTTCGGCACGGGTTTTCAGGTCCGGGGCTTCGAGCAAAGCCTGTTTTTCAGCAGGGCCGAAGGGTGACATCATGGAGAGCGAATTGACCAGTGTTCGATTGCCAGCACGCTCCACGCTTTCCCAATCGGCCTCGAGCTTGTTGGCATCAAGATAGGCCTTGAAGACGCGCAGCAATTCCTGCCGATCAACAGAGGTTTCGTCATCCTCTGCTGAAAGGTCGCTCATGAATGGCATGATATTGACAGTGCGATAGGGATGGCCCTCGCCAACTTCTTCCATCAGGCGAAAGCGGCAGACGCCGCTGAGCGAAAGGATGTAGCGGCCGTCACCGGTTTCCGCAAATGACGTGATCCGCCCAAGACAGCCGACAGAACTCAATGCAGGGCGCATGCCCTCACCTGCCTCGCCCAGAACAGGCTGCACGATGCCGATCAGCCGATCTCCGGCCAGAGCAGCATCGAACATGGCAAGATAACGTGGTTCGAAGACATTGAGTGGCAATTGGCCACCGGGCAGCAGCAATGCACCCGTGAGCGGAAAAACGGGAACCGCTTCCGGCAAATCCTCGCGCTTGACATATCTGGCGTTACCCACATGCATCGACGTACCCACCCTCAACGCTTTTCCACTATGTGGAGCGGCCACACTCTTTCACAAGAGTAGAGCCGCACTCATCGTCTTCTCAGGAGAAGAGAATAGAAGACAGCTTGCGCCGCGCCGCAATCGTGGCCGGGTCCTTCACGCCCCAGGCCTCGAAGAATTCAAGCAACTGACGCCGCGCACCATCGTCATCAAAGGTGCGGTCCTTCTTCATGATGTAGAGAAGGTGATCGGCTGCCTCATCGCGCTTGCCTTCCACATTGCGGATTTTGGCCAGTTTGATGCGTGTTTCGTGATTGTCAGGATTGACGGACAAGTCCTGCTCGAAGACTGCCGGATCACCCAGCTTGCGAGCCTCAGCCATCTGCTGAAGTTTTAGGGAAACAGCCTGGATTTCAGGCTGCGAGGCGATCTCTTCCGGCAGGGACTCCAGCATCTGCTGCGCACGATCGGCATGGCCGAGTGTGACGAGGCATTCGATCATGCCAGCCGCTGCCTTCGCGTTTTCAGGATCGGCCTGAAGCACGGCCGCATAAAGCTGGGCGGCACCATCCACATCGCCTGCGGACAACAGGCCCTTGGCCTCTTCCAGCACCGATTCGATTTCCGCTGCCTCATCTGCACCAGCGGGACCCGCAATCTTGTCGATGAACTGGCGGATCTGGCTTTCGGGCACCGCCCCCATGAAACCATCCATGGGACGACCGTTGACGAAGGCAATGACCGCCGGGATGGACTGAATGCCAAGCTGGCCGGGAATGGATGGGTGATCGTCAATGTTGAGCTTGACCAGCTTTACACGGCCTTTGCCCTCATTGATGACCTTTTCGAGAACAGGAGTTAGCTGCTTGCAGGGCCCGCACCAAGGAGCCCAAAAATCCACCAGAACCGGCTGGTGGCGTGATTCCTCCATCACATCCCTGGCGAATGCGGCGGTCGTCGTGTCCTTGATGAGATCGCCCCCTGAGACTGATGCAGTTGCGGAGCCCGCGGAGGCAGATGCTGATGCAGAGCCGGAGGCAGATGCTGATGCGTAACTCATCGTGCCGCTCATCTGGCTTCCATAACCGCTGCTGTACGGATTGTTTGGACCGCTCATGGATGTCTCCCCGGGGCTTTGTGCCTGTTCGTTTGCTACTCGCAAAGATCGTATGTCAGTCCGTCACTTTCAAGACAAGCGGCTCATGTCCCGTCGCCTTCAGGAACCGCACCAGATCATCCCTCCCGATGGAGGTGGTCGCATCGTTGGTTAGAGGGTGACCATTGATGATGTCATGGCGCATCAGATCTTCATCCAGCACGAAGGTGACCTGGTTGCCGGTATCGTTGATGGCCCCGAAAACCGTAACGGAACCCGGAACAACGCCAAGATATTCCAGCATTTTTTCCGGGCTGCCAAAGGAAACACGGCTCGATGCGCCGATGATCTTGTGCACCTGCTTTAAGTCGACGCTGGCACGCTCTTCCACCGTAATGACGAAGAAGCGATCCTTCTTGTCTTTCACGAAGAGATTCTTGGTGTGCCCGCCGGGAATTTCATCCCGCAGGCTTTCCGATTCAGCCACCGTGAAAACCGGCGGATGCGACTTGGTGCCGTGGTTGATCTTAAGCTCATCCAGATAGGCGAAGAGTTCGTCCTTGGTCTTTGCAGGTAAGGTCATGTGCAGTTCCGCGTTTCATGTGAGGAGGTGCCGATACGGCACCTGTGAGGGTTGGAAAACATAGACCATTCCTCTTGGCCCGGTTCAACAGCCAGCGGCATCGAACCATTCAGAAAGCGGCAGATTGCCAGTGCCACATGGACAGCTTCTAAAAATTACCCTTTACATACAGTCGGTTACGGAAAAAATTCGAAATTATCGCCATTCATGTCATTTCCCTGTTGCATTCAAAAATCAGTTGGGCCATATAGCCCCCGTCGCCGCAAGCGAGCGACCCACGGTTCAGCGAACTACCCCGAACCGATGGAATGATGAGCGGGTGTAGCTCAGGGGTAGAGCACAACCTTGCCAAGGTTGGGGTCGAGGGTTCGAATCCCTTCGCCCGCTCCATTCTCTCTCAACTAGAGAGAATAGAAGACGAATTTTCCAGATGAACCTTAGCAAACCAATTTGACCAAACAGCCGAATTGCGCTGAATGATGCGTATCAAGCCCACATCCCATGTGGCTCGTGACCGCTGATTTTCAGGAGTATGCTTTGTCTGGTGGATTGGCTCATGCCGAACTGATTGCCGTTCTTGCCGCCGTGACCGGCGATGAGCCGCGCGTGATGACCATTCGTTCCGGCAATACCCTTCCCTCCGGCCCTTTTGAGCTGGCGCATCGCAGCCTTCAGGCTGGCCTTCGCGAATGGGTTGGCGACCAGACTGGCCATCCTGTTGGCTATCTTGAACAGCTCTATACCTTTGCGGACCGCGACCGCACGCCGGATGAAGCACAATCTCGCACCATTTCCATTAGCTATCTCGGTCTTGTGCGCGAACAGGCGGCACCGGGAGCGGGAAAACCCGGCTGGCATGGGTGGTATGAGTATTTTCCCTGGGAGGACCATCGCAAAGGAGAGCCGGAGGTATTGGCAACAATTCTTACCAGCCTGAAGGATTGGTCAAAGCGGGATGCGCTGCGACGGGAGCACCGCCAGCGGCGAATCGATTTCACATTCGGCCAGAATGATTCCCCGTGGAATGAGGATCTTATTCTCCACCGCTACGAGCTGATGTTTGAAGCCGGGCTGGTGGAGGAGGCGAGCGGCGACCCCCTGCCCCAAACCGGACGCGCCATGTTTGCCGATCATCGACGCATTCTCGCCACCGGCATTGCGCGGCTTCGGGCAAAAATCAAATATCGCCCTGTCGTGTTCGAACTGATGCCCGAGAGCTTCACGCTCTTGCAATTGCAGCGCACTGTGGAGGCTTTGGCGGGGCTGACACTGCATAAACCGAACTTCCGCCGCCTGATCGATTCGCACCAATTGATCGAGGAGACGGGGGAGATGACCGGCGAAACCGGCGGCCGCCCTGCGAAGCTTTTCCGTTACCGCCATGCCGTTCTGGAAGAACGTGCCTTTTCCGGATCAAAGCTGCCTCTTTCCCGCAATTGACATAAACTCTGATTGAGAATATGTCTTTGACTACCATATACTCAAATCGAGTATAAAAGGAGGTTCGCATGAATTCCGTCGTTCCCGCTTTAACCCTCTACGATCGTGTCAGCCGCATCATGTCGAAGGCGGAGTGGATGTCGCATGAGGCCGATGTCGAGGCCATTCTGCGACTGAAGCATGAGAAAAATGCCGTCATTCTTGCCCACAATTACCAAACACCTGAAATTTTCCACGGCGTGGCCGATATTGTTGGCGATAGTCTGGCGCTGGCGCGAAAAGCCATGGATGTGGATGCGGACATCATCGTTCTGGCTGGCGTCCATTTCATGGCCGAGACAGCGAAGCTGCTGAACCCCTCCAAGACCGTGCTGATCCCTGACATGGAGGCCGGTTGCTCGCTGGCCGAATCCATCACGCCAGAGGATATAGCCCTGCTGCGTGCCGCCCATCCGGGCGTCCCGGTCGTCACCTATGTCAACACATCGGCTGCGGTGAAGGCGGCATCGGATATCTGCTGCACCTCCGGCAATGCCAAGGAAGTTGTCGAATCGCTCGGCGTGCCGAAGGTGCTGATGATCCCGGATGAATATCTGGCGCAGAACGTGGCACGAGAGACGCATGTGGAGCTGATTGCCTGGAAGGGCCATTGCGAGGTTCACCAGCTTTTCACGCCGCAGGACATTCGCGATTTGCGGGACGCCCATCCCGGCGTGATTGTTCTGGCGCACCCGGAATGCCCGCCAGACGTGGTGCTGGAGGCTGATTTCTCCGGCTCAACGGCTGTCATGTCCGATTTCGTGGCGACCCAAAAGCCGCCGCGCGTGGTGCTTTTGACCGAATGCAGCATGAGCGACAATGTGGCTGCCAACCACCCGGATGTGGATTTCGTGCGGCCCTGCAATCTTTGCCCGCATATGAAACGCATCACGCTTTCCAACATCCGCAAGGCATTGGAAGACGGCACGCATGAAGTGACCGTTGACCCGGCAGTAGCGGACAAAGCCCGTATCGCCGTTGAACGTATGTTGGCTGTAAAATGAACGCTCACCTTACATCAAACGCCCCTGTCGTCATCATCGGCAGCGGGTTGGCAGGGCTTACTGCTGCCCTTTCCCTTGCCCCTTTGCCCGTGTTTCTCATCACGCGCAGCGGGTTGGGGGAGGAAACCTCCAGCGCCTGGGCGCAAGGTGGCATTGCCGCCGCCATGGGCGCGGATGACAACCCGCAACTGCACCTTGCCGATACGCTGGCGGCTGGAGATGGGCTGGTGGATGAGGCCGCTGCCAAAGGCATTCTGGACCAAGCTTCCCACGCCGTTCATTGGCTGGAGGCGCAGGGTGTGCGATTTGATCGCACAGCAGATGGCACGCTGGCGCTTGGCCTTGAAGCCGCCCATAGCCGCCGCCGCATTGTTCATGGCAAGGGCGATGCATCCGGTGCGACAATCATCAAGGCGCTGACGGAGCGGGTGACGGCCACGCCTTCCATCTCGGTTCTTGCCGGCACGCAAGCCAGGTGCCTCATCGTTCGGGATGGGCGCATCGTAGGTGTTTCGCTGGAGCGGGAGGGCCAGAGCTTTGCGCTTGCGGCCCGCGCCGTGGTGCTGGCGACGGGTGGCGTGGGCGGGCTGTTTGAAGCCACCACCAATCCGCAAGGCAATTTCGGCCACGGCATCGCGCTTGCCGCACGGGCTGGCGCAGTGCTTGCGGATATGGAATTCGTGCAGTTTCACCCCACGGCGCTAGCATCTTCCCGCACGCCGCTGGCGCTGATCAGCGAAGCGGTGCGGGGTGAAGGTGCACACCTCATCAACAATCTGGGTGAGCGCTTCATGGTGGACGTTTCCGGCCAGGAACTGGCCCCACGCGATATCGTGGCGCGCGCCATCAGCGCGGAAATTGCACGCGGGCGGCAGGTGTTTCTCGATGCGCGTCCGGCACTGGGCCAACATTTCAGCACGCGCTTCCCCAGCATTTCCGCCCTTTGCCGCGAAGCGGGCGTGAACCCGGAAAGCGAACCGATCCCCGTTCGCCCTGCTGTTCACTACCACATGGGCGGGGTTGCGACGGACATCAATGGCCGCACCAGCGTGGAAGGGTTGTGGGCTGTGGGCGAAGTCGCTTGTACCGGCCTGCACGGTGCCAATCGGCTGGCCAGCAACTCGCTGCTGGAAGCAACCGTGATGGGACGGCTGGCGGCGCAGGATATCGCAGGACAGACGCTGAGCGGTGGAGCGACGTTCGGAACCTCAAAGTCGTTCGCCAAACCATCCGCTGCAAGCGTTCGCCGCCTTGTGTCAAACGCGCTTGGCGTTTTGCGCGATGCCGAGGCGATCAGGCAGTTGATCGCCGCCTTGCGACCGCTGGTGGAGCAGAATTCACCCGCTGCCGACCCGGCTCTGGTAGGGCTGTCCATCGCGAGTTTCGCGCTGCTGCGGGAGGAATCACGCGGCGCCCATGCGCGCACCGATTATCCGGCAAAGGCTGAGACAGTAAGCCGCCGGCGCATGACGATGCAGCAAATTCTTCAATTCGCGGATGAGCTGGGAGAAACCCCGCTTGCCCGCAGTGCATGAGGTGCGTTCACGATGTCGCTCATTCCTCTGCCCCGCCCTATTCTTGAACCCGCAGTGCGGCTTGCGCTACACGAAGATTTGGGCTCTGCGGGCGACATTACCTCCGCCGCCGTCGTGCCACGTGAGCATCGCTCCACCCTCGTTTTCCGCGCCCGCCAACCGGGATGTCTGGCAGGGCAGGATGTGGCAGCGCTTGCTTTTGAACTGATCGACCCCACGATCCGCATGACCCACCACATTCAGGATGGCGAACGGCTGGAACCCGGCGCAATCATTGCGACTGTGGAAGGCCCCTCGCACGCGCTTTTGACGGCGGAGCGAACGGCGCTGAACTTCATGGGCCATCTCTCCGGTATTACGAGTGTCACCCGCTCCATCGTGGATGCCATTTCCGGCACGAAGGCGAAACTCGCCTGCACCCGCAAGACAACGCCGGGGCTTCGCGCCCTGGAAAAATATGCCGTGCGGGCGGGCGGCGGCATCAACCATCGCTTTGCGCTCTATGATGCCATCCTGATTAAAGACAATCACATCGCGATTGCAGGCGGCATTCAAACCGCCATTCGCCGCGCCAAGGCCGCCGCCGGCCACATGGTGAAAATCGAGGTGGAAGTGGACACGCTCGACCAGTTGCGCGAGGCGATGGAAGAAGGCGTGGATGCCGTGCTTCTCGACAATATGACCCCGGACCGGTTGCGCGAAGCTGTGAGCATCGTACACGGCAGAGCGCTGACCGAAGCCTCCGGCGGCATAACCCCTCAAACCGCCCGCGCCATTGCCGAAAGCGGCGTCGATCTGCTCTCCGTGGGCTGGATCACCCACAGCGCCCCGGTGCTGGATATCGGGCTGGATTGGGAGGCGAATGGGTGAGGCAACTCACCCTTTCTTCGCCTGATCATGGTGCCATTTGATGGCGTAGAACATGCCGACCCCGAGCACGAGGATTTTCAGCGGGAAGAAAACGAAGGGAAACCAATCCCACATATCAGACGACTGCATGTGTATCACTCAGCACTGTTTAAGTTCGTGTGAGCAGTAGCTGGAAAGCAGCGCAGGCGACATCGGCCATCTTGACGCAGATCAAGTTTGGGTTGGGAGTTTGGGGATTCCTAAGTTTTGTGGGCTGGCCCACATGGGTTTCAGTAAGACTGACTTGGCTGGAAAGCGCCAATTGGGGTCATCCAAAAAGATGGAGCAGCCGCCAGTTGAGAATGCTGACAACCAACCCGGCCAAAGCGCCAAGCGGTGTGAATACCAATACCCCGATTGGGCCTGCGAGTTCATAGCCGAGCCAGCCACCGAGGATCAGCCCGATTGTGCTTAAAATGAACGTGATTGCTTTGTGCAATTTTCTCATGGCACAAGTGTAATCGTCGCAAATGTCGGGATCAATTACCGCTTCGGGCCGAAAGCGGGCACTCCCCTTCCTCCCCCATCATCCCCCCGCCCTTGGCCCGACATAGCGGGATTGGGGGCGGATGAGGCGGCCGGTTTGTTCTTGTTCCAGCACATGGGCGGTCCAGCCTGCCATGCGGCCGGCGGCGAAAACATTGGTGAAGCTGGATCTTGGGAAGCCGACGGCTTCGAGAAGAAGTGCGGTGTAGAATTCCACATTGGTCTGGAGGGGGCGGAGCGGCTTTTTCTCCTTCAACAGGGCGAGTGCTGCCTCTTCGACTTTGCCAGCGAAGGCGATGCGATTCGAGCCGTCTTTAAGCGTGGAGACGGCAGCTTTCAACACATCGGCGCGTGGATCGCGCACGCGGTAGATGCGGTGGCCAAAGCCCATAAGCCGTTCGCCCTGCGCCAAGGCATTCTGCAACCATGGCTGAATGCGGGCATCATGGCCAATCGCATCGAGCATATCCAGAACCGGCCCCGGCGCACCGCCATGCAGCGGGCCTTTCAAGGCGCACAGCCCGCCGACCACGGAGGAAAACATTCCGGCTTTTGTGGAGGCAATGACGCGGGCGGCAAAGGTGGAGGCGTTGAAGCCGTGATCGGAAACGGTAACGAGATAGGTATCGAGCGCCTTCACCTGGGCTGGCTGTGGTTCCTCGTTGCGCAGCATGGCGATGAAATCTGCCGCATGGCTGTGAGAAGCATTGGGGGCAACGGGGCTTAAGCCTGCCTCCTGCCGCGCAATGGCTGCGGCAAAGACGGGAACGGCGGCGACCGCCAGAATATGATGTGGCTCCGGTGCTGCATCCGGCAGGGCAGAGAGCAGAAGCCGCAGCGCTTCCACAGGCGCAAGGCCTTTCAGGTGGGGCAAGAGCGGCTGCATGATCTTGAAAGCCTTGGGCCGGGCCTGGCCAAGAGCTGACTTGATGTGCTTTGCGGTGAGAACCTGCGGTGTCTGATCTGCCCAGAGCAGTTCCAGCAGTTGTTCGAAACTCCAATCCGCCAGTTCCGCCAGATGATAGCCGCGAATGATAAGTTCGCCCGCTTGGCCCTCCACATGGCTGAGCATGGTTTCCGCTGCCACCACATCATCAAGGCCGGGGCTTGCAGGCTGGCTGATCAGGTTTGGCTTCGACATGGCAAATCTCCTTCAACATCAAACATTGACAGGAGGATGTTGCAGCGCACATATATCGTCAATCTTGATAAATATAATCAATGTCAGAGATTATGCAGCACAAGGACAAGTTCATCAGCGCGGATCGTGCGGCGGCAGAACTCGGCATTAACCGGGCGACGCTCTATGCCTATGTGAGCCGTGGATTCATTCAAACCAGCGGAGCGGCGGATGACCCGCGGCGAAAGCTTTACAGCGCTCATGACATTGAGGCGTTGAAGAAGCGCAAGAAGGTTGGCCGCCGGCCTGCCCAAGTTGCCGCCACCACGCTGGATTGGGGGCTACCGGTTCTGGAATCCTCTATCACCGAGATTGCAGATGGTGAGCTTCGATACAAAGGCCGCAACGCGCTTGACTTTGCCGAGACGCAGACTCTGGAAGATGTTGCCCGTCTGCTGTGGGATTGCGGAGAGGCTGATCCTTTTGCCGACGAGAAGGCGGCACCGGCGCACTGGCCGCAACCTTTGTTGAATTTGGCGGAACCGCTGCCCCTGACGGAGCGATGCCAAGCGCTTTTGCCGCTGGTGGAGGCAGGCCGGATGACTGCCTGGAAACGTGAGCACAAGCGGCTTTGGCCAAGTGCCGCAGTTTTGTTGCGCGCCGTTGCGGCGGCTTCGATTTCTCAACAGCCAAGTGCGCTGCCGGTTCACCTCTATCTCGCGAACCATTGGGGGCTGGACGAGAGAGGCACGGATTTGATCCGCCGCGCTCTGGTGTTGCAGGCGGATCATGAACTGAACGCATCGGCCTTTGCTGTGCGGGTGGTGGCATCCACTGGCGCATCGCTCGGCGCCTGCATTAATGCGGGCCTCTCTGCACTCAGTGGTCCCATGCACGGTGGCATGACCAGCCTTGTGGAACTGCTATTTGACGAGATGGAGCGCGATGGCAATGCGGAGCGCGTGGTGGAAGAACGCTTGCGCCGTGGCGAAACCATTCCCGGCTTTCACCATCCGCTTTATCCCGGTGGCGATCCGAGAGCCTCTGGCATTCTGCCATTTCTGCCGCCGGATCAGCGGCGAGAGGCGCTGTTGAAGGCGATGCTGGAGACGGCGGGCCAGATGCCCACCTGCGATGTGGCGCTGGTGAGCCTGCGCCGCAGCCTCAACCTGCCGCGCGGAAGTGCCCTTGCCCTTTTTGCCATTGCCCGCACCACAGGCTGGATTGCCCATGCGCTGGAGCAGATGAAGGACGAGAAGCTGATCCGTCCCCGCGCCCGCTATGTGGGTGTTTGAAAAAAATCGTCCTTGATGCGGAATAAATTTTAGCGCCGCTCCGTATACTGGGGCATGAGCGACAAGAGAAACCCGTTCGATGTTCTGAACCAGCTGGCAACGCTTCGGCGTTACGCCCGTTCGCTCGTTCGCAATGCGGATGACGCGGAAGATCTGGTTCACGATGCGCTGGTGAAAGCCTATGAGCGCAAGAGCACGTTTCGCACGGGCGGCAACCTGCGCAACTGGCTGCTCTCCATCGTTCATAACACCCACATTGACCGGCTGCGCCGCCAGAAATCCAGCGACAACCGCCACCATGCGGCAGCAGAGGTTTCAGAAACCGCGCATCACCCGGACCCGGATCAATCGATCCGCCTGAAACAGTTGCGGGAGGCCTTTTTTGCCCTGCCGGAAGAACAGCGCGATGCGCTGCATCTGGTGGCGATTGAAGGGCTTTCCTATTCGGAAGCGGCGGCAGCCCTTTCCATTCCCGTCGGCACGCTGATGTCGCGTATTTCGCGCGCGCGCCAGCGCTTGCGCGAATTTGAGGAAAGCGGGCGCAAGCCGCTGGATGCCAACCATCTCAAAGTCATTGAAGGAGGGCGCGATGAACCCCGTTGACCCGATCCAGACCTCCGATATCGAGGCCTATGTGGATGATCAGCTGGATGCCAGCCGCCGTATTGAGGTGGAGGCTTATCTCTCTGAAAACCCGGAGATTGCCGCACGCGTGATGGCGGATCTGGCCATCAAGGGCGAGCTTCGTCTCGCGCTTGCCGATAGCCACCATCATGGCCGGGCCGATACGCGGGAAGCCGCACGCCGCCTTCAGGCTGCCTTGTCTCGCGGGGCTTACTTGCGCCCGCTACAGAGGCTGGCCGCCACGGTGGCGCTGGTAGCGGCGGGCTGGATGCTGAGCAATCTTTACGGCCCGCTCACGGTATCGCGCGTTGAAGCCTCGACACCGGCACCCGCCTTCGTGGAGGAGGCAATCCGTGCCCATAGCACGACAGCGCTTCGGGAGAGCATGAGTTCGCAAGGCTCATCCCGCTTCGATGCGGCGGAAATTCGCTCGGCAACGGCGATTGTCGTTCCACAGATCCCGAAGGACTGGAAGGTCAGCGACGTGCAGATTTTCCCATCCGCTTTCGGACCAAGCGTGGAAATGTCGCTGCTGGATGAAGGCCAGACAAAGCTTTCGCTGTTTGCCGTGCGCCCAGGCTTCTTTGCCGTGCAGCCGGTCACGCAGGCCCGGGAAGGCGCTGTGGAAGCCTCATACTGGCAGATTGGCGAGGTTGCCTACGCGCTGGTTTCAGAACGGCAGAATGCCCCGCAGCTTCGTGAAGAAGCGGAGCGTTTGGCCCGTTCTCTCTATTAATCACCCTTAACCTAACAGGAGTACGCCATGAATCCGCGTTTCGGATACAATTCGGCAGTCCAGTCCCAGGCCGCATTTGACGAGGGACTGCGCCAGCACATGCTGCGCGTTTACAACTATATGGGCCTTGGCCTGATCATCACCGGCATCGTTGCCTTCATCGTGGGCACGACGCCTGCCCTTTATGTGCCGATCTTCTCCAGCCCGCTGAAGTGGGTGGTGATGCTGGCACCGCTGGCCTTTGTCTTCTTCTTCTCGTTCAAGATCCAGACAATGTCAGCCTCCACCGCGCAGATGACCTTCTGGGCCTTCTGCGGCGTGATGGGCCTTTCGCTCGCCTCGGTCTTTCTCGTCTACACAGGCACGAGCATCGCCCGCACCTTCTTCATTGCCGCCACCATGTTCGGCGCAACCAGCCTTTATGGCTACGTGACGAAGCGTGATCTCGCGAAATTCGGCTCCTTCCTGATCATGGGTCTGATCGGTGTGATGATCGCCTCGATCGTCAACATCTTCCTTGGCTCCAGCGCCCTGCAGTTCGCCGTATCGGTGATCGGTATCGTGGTCTTCGTCGGCCTGACCGCCTGGGATACCCAGAACATCAAGGAACAGTATGCAGAGAACTTCGATCAGGAGAGCCAGCAGAAGCTTGCCGTCTTCGGTGCGCTGTCGCTGTACCTCAACTTCGTCAACATCTTCCAGCTTCTGCTGAGCCTGACCGGCCAGCGCGAAGAGTAAACAGTCCAACCGAACCCCAAGGAGGAATTCATCGATGGACTACAACGACCGCCAGGCGATCGAGGGGCTTTTCGGCAAGCTCTCCCATGTGGAGAGCCAGTCGGGACCGCGCGATGCGGAAGCGGATGCCTTCATTCGTGATCGCATCGCCAGCCAGCCAGGAGCCCCTTACTTTATGGCGCAGACGATCGTTGTGCAGGAGCAGGCGCTGAACGATGCGCAGAGACGGATAGAGGAACTGGAGTACCAGCTTTCCTCCCGCCCGGCATCTGGTGGCGGTTTCTTCTCCAGCCTGTTTGGCAGCGGAACGCAGCCAGCACGCCCCGCACCGCAAACACAAGGTCCACAGGGCATGATGCCCAATGGCCCGCAGGCAGGCCCGCGCAACCCATGGGGCGCACAGCCCCAGCAGGCACAGGGCTTTGGCCACGCACAGCCAGCCCGTGGCGGCGGCTTTCTGGCCGGTGCGGCCCAAACGGCCATGGGCGTGGCCGGTGGCGTGCTGCTCGGCAATGCGATTGCGGGAATGCTGGGCGGTGACGAAGCCCAGGCGGCCGAAACGCCCGCGGAAGAACCCGTGGACGACGGCGGCATGGATGAAGATATGCAGTTCTGATCATTGATGATCGACGAATAGGGGGCGCTCAAACCCGTTTTGAGCGCCCCGTTTTCATGAATACCTCATAAAGTTGCAATGAAATGGCCACCTTTGGATGGCAAGACTTCTTCCATCATCAACCAGCCGTTCGCGGCTCATTGAGAATTTCATGGCCCTTCCAGAACCTTCGCCAGTCTTTTCGGATGCCGACAGTGAGCGAGGTCCTGAACCGGAGCGGCCAAGCAGCTTCTCCCATATTTTGCGCGAATTGGCGGACGATGCCTCCCGCGATAGGATCGCCGTCAGCGACCTGTTGCTAGCAATGAAGGATCGCGCTTTTGGAGCGCTGATCTTCATCTTTGCCATGCCGAACACGATCCCCACGCCGCCGGGAACCTCTGCCATTCTGGGCATTCCACTGGTGTTCCTCAGCCTTCAAATGGCGCTTGGAAGAAAGCCGTGGCTGCCGCAACTCATTGCGAAACGCTCAATGCTGCGGTCCGATTTCGCGGGAATGGTCGGTAAGATCGAACCATGGATTGCCAAGGCAGAGCGCATGCTGAAGCCCCGCCTCTCCGCGCTCTCTTCCCCCGGCATGGAAAAGGCTATCGGCGTTTTCTGCCTGGTCCTGTCGATCATTCTGGCACTGCCCATTCCGCTCGGCAACATGCTGCCGGCGGTAGCTCTTTGCATCATGGCCTTCGGCATTCTGGAAAAAGACGGGCTGTGGGTATTGCTTGGCATCGGCTTAGGCATCGTCTCCCTCTTCCTCGTGGCAGGCGTGATCTACGCCATCTTCAAGGCGATCCTGTTTTTTGCCGCCTCGATCTTCACCTGATTACAAGGCGAAGGATGAAAGACGCTGACCCAGCGCGCTGATGCCTTCGACATCTGCATTGGCGAAGGCAAAACGCAGATAACTTTCCTGCCCCTCACCGAAGTAGCTGCCAGGAATGCAGGAAACGCCCACATTTTTCGCCAGTGCCTCCGCCACCTCTGCTGAGGACTTTCCCTCATAAGGATGGCGAATGAAGGCGAAGTAAGCGCCAATGGCGTCTAGCTGCCAGCCCGGAAGCTCAACCATCACGGCTCGCAACGCATCCGCCCGCCGCATGATTTCCTGCCGGTTTTCCTCACGCCAGGATTGGAGACGTGGGATGGCCTCTGCCACAGCAGTCTGTGCTGCCCGTGGTGCGCAGATTTGCAGGTTATCCATGATCTTGGCGACCTGGCGCACAAAGTCGGGACCTGCCGTGATGGCACCCAGCCGATGCCCCGGAATGCAGAAGCTCTTGGAGAAGCTGTAGAGCGAGGCTATGTGATCCTGCCAGTCCGGCTGGGAAAACAGTGAATGCGGCCGCGCTTCAGCATCGGGTAGAAAATCGCGATAGGTCTCATCCAGAATAAGCCAGATACCGTGGCTCTGGCAGAGGTCTGCAATCTCTTCCAACAATGCAGGGGGATAGACCGCGCCTGTTGGGTTATTGGGCGACACGAGTGCTAAGGCCTTGACCTTGGGGGTGATGGCGCCTGCGATATCCTCCACTCTTGGCAGAAAGCCGCGTTCTGCCGAACAGGCCACAAGCCTTGTGCCAATGCCGAGCATGGCAAGGGTCGTCTGATGGTTGAAGTAGTAGGGGTTGGTCATCAAGACGGCATCGCCAGCACCTGCCACCGCCATGACGGCGCAGATGAAAGCCTGATTGCAGCCAGACGTGATATGAACGTTTTCCGCCGTCAGCGCAGCCGAGTAGACACCTGCCAAATGGGCGGCATAGGCGGCTCGCAAGACCGCCTCCCCTTCAATCGGGCCATAGCCGGTGGATGCGCGCGAAGAAGCAGCCTGACCCAAGAGTTCGAGCATTTGCGGATGTGGAGGATAGCCTGGAACCGCCTGCGACAGGTCGATAAGCGATCCCATTGCACGATCATAGCTGCGCGCCCATGCCTGAACGGAAGGCACGGGCGGAGGTGAGATACTTTCGATCAGCGGGTTGTAACCGGCCATCGGCGGTCTTCCTGTTCAGCTTTTGCTGAACACGTAATCCGTTTCCTGCCGCAAAACCTCGCCCGAACGCAGGACCGCATTCGGGAAGCCCTGATGATTGATGGCATCCGGCCAGATCTGCGTTTCAAGGCAGAGAGCGGCATAGGGTCCATAGAGCTTATCGGCGAGCCCCGGCACCGTGGGCTTCAGTTTGAAGCCTGCATAAAGCTGAACGCCGGGCTCTGTGGTGCGAACTTCAAGCGACACGCCGGAATTGACACTGCGCACGAGCGCAATGGAGCGCTTCTCCGTGCGCTCCGTGGACAGGCAGTAATTATGATCGAACTCCACCTGATGGCCCTTGCCATCATCGCGGCGGATTGGGCCCAGCTGGCGCAGATCCATCGGCGTGCCTTCAACGGCAATCTGCTTGCCGGTCGGCACCTGATGCTCATCCAGTTCGAGATAATGATCGGCGGCAATCATGATATCATGGCCGAGGATATCGTCACGGCCATCGAGGTTGAAATAGGTGTGTTGGCAGATATTGGCGAGCGTTGGCTGATCCGTCACGCTCTCATAGAGAACGTTCAGAACGCCGTCATCCTTCAGCTCGTAGGTGGCCGTGACCGTGCAATTACCCGGATAGCCGCCGCGACCATCCGTATCCGTCACCTGAAGGATCACCTTGTTTGGCGAATGCGCGATGATGGTCCAATTGGTTTTGGCAAGGCCATCACTTCCGCCATGCAGATGCGTGTTGCCTTCCTGGTTCAGATCCACCTGATAGCTCTTGCCATCCAGCGTGAATTGACCCTTGCCAATACGGTTGGCCACGCGGCCCGGCGTCGCGCCAAAGTAAGAGGAATATTTCGGATAATCCTCGAAATTCTTGAAGCCCAGAACCAGAGGCGCATCATGCCCTTCCAGACGCAGATCCTGAATGACGGCACCCCAGGTAATGACATGCGCTGTGAGCCCACCGCCGGAAATCTTAACCCGGTAGACGGTTTCGCCCTTGGGTGTGGTGCCGAAAATCTCGCCTTGCGTCGTCATGCCTGTCTTCCTGTCATGCTTTGAAACCGGGCGGCAAACTGCGCCATTTTCGAATGCACTGCAATGCGCAAAAGCGGCTTTTAAAGCACGTTGCGGCTCGTCAGTCTCATGCCACGCGCTTCAAATAGCTGGTTTAGCGCATGTCGTTATCGCAAAACCGCTGCACACCTTTGCGCGACATGCTTTAGACCGTTCCGATCTTGTCCAGATCATAATGCGTGGTCTGGTAGATCTCGTTGATCCAGTTGCCGAAGAACAGATGCGCGTGGCTGCGCCAGCGGTTCTGCGGCGTCAGCGCCACGTCATTGTGCGGGAAGTAATTGTGCGGCATCTTGATCGGCACGCCCGAATTCACATCGCGGAAATATTCATCCGCCAGCGAGGTGGAATCATATTCGACGTGATTGAACATATAGAGCCGGTTGCACTTTTTCTCATGCACCAGGCACACGCCCATTTCTTCCGATTCCATCAGGATCTCAAGGCCCGGCACCTTCTCGATATCGGCGCGACGAACCTCGGTCCAGCGAGACACAGGGACCTGGAAATCATCGGAGAAGCCGTTCAGGTAGATGGATGACGGGCAGAGATTGCGGTGGCGATAAACTCCGAAGGCCTTCGCCTTCAACTCATGCTTTGGCACTTTATGGAAGTGATAGATGGCAGCCATTGCCCCCCAGCACACATTCAGCGTGGAGTGGACATTGGTGGCGGTCCAATTAAAGATCTGCTGCATCTCATCCCAGTAGGTGACTTCCTCGTAGGGAAGAAGCTCCACCGGCGCGCCTGTGATGATGAAGCCATCGAACTTGCGATGCTTCACTTCTTCCCAGGTATTGTAGAAGGAGAGAAGATGTTCTTCCGACGTGTTCTTCGCCTTGTGCCCACCGACGCGCACCAGCGAAAGCTCCACTTGCAGCGGCGATGCGCCCACGAGACGCGCCATCTGCACTTCCGTCTTGATCTTGTTCGGCATCAGGTTCAGCAGACCGATTTGCAGCGGGCGGATATCCTGGCGCACGGCGACCGTTTCGGTCATGACCCGCACGCCTTCGCTGACCAAAGTTTCAAAGGCAGGCAGGGTATCTGGAATCTTGATCGGCATGGTTCGAACTCGACAAACAAAAAAACCGGTCACAACGGACCGGTTTCATACCCGGTCTTTTTAGCCACTTGTTTAACGTGGCTGCAAGCCGACCGGCCAAATCACCACGATGAGAATTCTAAATAGGCGCTTCTTCCCAATACGTCAATCAGACCGAGGGAAGGTCGTGTGGTCATCACACCTCACACGACCAAAGCGCTTTATCACCAGTCAGCGATTATCCCCTGAAACACCCACAAAGCCAAGTCAACCACGCACGCAAGTGCTTTGCTTCGCGGGGCCGAATAGGCTATGGGCTGGCGCATGAGCACACCGACCTTTTCCATTCTGCTTGGCGGCAACATTACCGTCACCGATAGACTTCGCGCCGTGACCAGCGGCAGCCGTGTGATTGCGGCCGATAGCGGCATTCGCCATGCGCAACCGCTAGGCTTGACGCCGGAAATCTGGGTGGGTGATTTCGATTCCAGTGATGATGCGCTCAAAGCCGCCTATCCGAAGGTGGAGCGTCGCGCCTACCCCGTTTCCAAGGCAGCGACCGATGGCGAGATTGCCATTGCGGAGGCGATTTCTCGCGGGGCGGAACGCTTGATCCTGGTGGGTGCTCTGGGTGGCGAACGGTCGGACCATGTGTTGCAGCATTATCTTTCGGCTCTCAGCCTCGCGGAAGATAATTTCGAAGTGATGCTGACCTCCGGCGATGAAGAGGCCTTTCCGCTGTGCAATGATGGCGGCATGGAACTGGACCTGCCGAAAGGCGCGCTGTTTTCCGTGCTTGGCTTCACGGCGCTGGAGGGACTTTCAATCCGCAATGCCCGCTACCCGCTGAAGAATTTCAAATTGACCTTCGGTTCATCGCGCACCATTTCCAACGTAGCGGAAGGCGTGATCTCCGTAACCCTGTCGAAAGGCCGTGCCCTGCTCTTGGCCCGCCCTTACGACCGCAGCGGAGCTTGAATCATGGCACCTCCAATTCTTAAACTCGACGATATTCGCCTCAGCTTCGGCGGCACGCCGCTTCTGGACGGAGCCAACATGCAGGTGGAACCGGGTGACCGCATCTGCCTTGTCGGCCGCAATGGCTCTGGCAAATCCACGCTGATGAAAATTGCGGCGG
Source organism: Affinirhizobium capsici (assembly GCF_977018625.1). Classification (NCBI taxonomy): domain Bacteria; kingdom Pseudomonadati; phylum Pseudomonadota; class Alphaproteobacteria; order Hyphomicrobiales; family Rhizobiaceae; genus Affinirhizobium; species Affinirhizobium capsici. Next base: position 258,996 of record NZ_CDRNXD010000007.1, read on the forward strand.
GTCTGGTCGAAGCCCAATCGGGCGAGGTGTTCCGCCACCCCTCCTCCACCATCCGCTATCTGGAGCAGGCCCCGGATTTTGGCGGCTTCACCACGGTGCAGGCCTATTGCGAAGCGGGCCTTGGACCGGGCGACGACCCCTACCGTGTGACCTACCTCTTGAACCACCTGGGCCTGACCGGACAGGAAGACCCGAAGCGCCTTTCCGGCGGCGAGGCCCGCCGCGCGGCTCTCGCGCGGGTGATGGCACCTGAGCCAGACATTCTGATGCTGGATGAGCCGACCAACCATCTGGACCTGCCGACAATCGAATGGCTGGAAGGCGAATTGCAAAAGAGCCGCAGCGCACTGGTCCTGATTTCGCACGATCGCCGCTTTCTGGAAAAGGTTTCGACCGCTGTCGTCTGGCTGGATCGCGGCCTTTCCCGCCGCTTGGATCGCGGCTTTGGCCATTTCGAAGCATGGCGTGATGAAGTGCTGGAAGCTGAAGAGATCGAGCAGCACAAGCTGGGACGCCAGATTGAGCGAGAAGAACACTGGCTTCGCTATGGCGTTTCGGCCCGCCGCAAGCGCAATATGCGCCGTCTGGGCGAGTTGCAAAATCTACGTGCCGACTATCGCGGCCATCGTGGTCCGCAGGGCACCATTCAGGCAGCGGTGAGCGAAGGCCGCGAAAGCGGCAAGCTGGTGATCGAGGCGGAAGCCATTACCAAGAGCTATGGCGAGCGCCAGATCGTCGCGCCCTTCTCGCTTCGCGTCCACCGTGGAGATTGCATCGGCCTTGTGGGCCCGAATGGTGCTGGCAAGACGACGCTTCTTAAAATGCTGACAGGCCAGCTGGAGCCGGATTCCGGGACCATAAAGCTCGGCACCAATCTGGAAATCGCAACGCTGGATCAGAAGCGCGAAGACCTGAACCCGGAAGACTCGCTCAGCCATTACCTGACAGATGGACGGGGGGAGAGCCTGCTGGTGAATGGCGAGCAGCGCCATGTTGCGGGCTATATGAAGGACTTCCTATTCCAGCCGGAGCAGATGCGCACTCCAATCCGCAACCTTTCCGGTGGTGAACGGGCGCGCCTGATTTTGGCGCGGATCATGGCAAAGCCCTCCAACCTGCTGATCCTCGACGAGCCGACCAACGATCTGGATATCGAAACGCTGGACCTGTTGCAGGAAATTGTCGCGGGCTACAGTGGCACCGTCATCCTTGTCAGCCACGACCGTGACTTTCTCGACCGCACGGTCACCTCCACCATTGCACCGGCAAACCCGGATGCACCGGATGGACGCTGGATTGAATATGCCGGTGGCTATACGGACATGATGGCGCAGCGCCGCGGCGCACAGGAGGAAAAGAAAAAGGCCGAGCGTGAAAAGGTAAAGTCCGAAATCGCTTCTGCTCCTGCACAGTCCAGAAACCAATCCAAGCTTTCCTACAAGCAGAAATTCGCGCTCGAAAATCTGCCCAAGGAGATGGAAAAGATTGAGAAGGACATTGCCGCTCGCGAGGCCAAAATGGCTGATCCGAACCTCTTCACCAAGGACCCCACTTCCTTCAACCGCATTGCTGCAGAACTGGAAGGTTTGCGCAATAAACTGACTGCGATGGAGGAAGAATGGCTCGAACTGGAAATGCTGCGTGAGCAACTTGAGGGGTAGAAGCGGTCTTCTACAGCCTTAAGTAATTGTTTGGATTAACGTTCCGTTAGTATTCACCAGCATCAACTAAAACCGGAACAATTCCCAAATTGGCACGTTCGGGACTTTGATGGCAGGACATGATGTTACTGCTGATCAGGTTTCAACGAAGGGGATGGTCCCATGTCGACTCAAGTTATGCGTCGTCGGCTGGAAGATGCAGCCATGAATCAAAGAGTTCTGATCGTCGAAGACGAGTTTTTGATCGCTCTCGATATCGCCGAAACGGTGGAAGAAATGGGCCTGAAAGTGAGCGGCTTTGCCAGTGCAAGGGAGCATGCTTTGCGGCTTGCGCCCACGGCTGATATTGCGTTCGTGGATGTCAATCTTTCCGATGGCGCGACGGGGCCCTCCATCGGTCGCGAATTGGCGGAACGGTTCGGTATTACCGTCGTGTTCATGACGGCCAATCCTGAGCAGCTTGCTGGACACGATGCTGCGACGCTTGGGGTGCTGACCAAACCTGTGATGCCACACATTTTGCAGGAAACCGTGGCCTATGCCGTTGCCAATCGGCTGGGTGGCATTGCTGCCGTTCCCTATCAGCTGCGCGCACTGGCCGCGAACCAGTAAAGGGCAGCTTGATACCTGCCGCTTGCCAAGAACAGCGGCTCTGATTACACATCTGCTAGCTCTAACGGGGTGCCACGAGAGTGGCTGAGAGGCTGAGGAGACCCAGCCAACCCGCGGAACCTGATCCGGCTAACACCGGCGGAGGGATTAGACGGCATCCATCGACGCCTATTCCCAAGTTTTAAGATGTTTGGAGGCGTTGAACCATGAAGTCCCTGCAAATTTCTCTGGCCGCACTTTCCGTGCTCCTTGCCGCGGGCTCTGCCCATGCGCAGGACAAGAAGAGCCTGACGGTCTACACCTATGAGAGCTTCCTCTCTGACTGGGGACCGGGACCGAAGGTGAAGGCCGCCTTTGAGAAAACTTGCGACTGCACGGTGAATTTCGTGGGCGTGGCGGATGGCGTCGCCCTTCTGACGCGTCTCAAGCTGGAAGGCCAGACCTCCAAGGCAGATGTGGCGCTAGGGCTTGATACCAATCTGATCGAAGAAGCAAAACAGACCGGCCTGTTCGAAGAGCACGGCATAGATACATCAGCTGCCAAAATCCCAGGCGGCTTCACGGACAGCACGTTCGTTCCCTATGATTACGGCCACTTCGCAGTGGTTTACGACAGCGATACACTCAAGAATGTACCCAAGAGCCTGAAGGAACTGGTTGAAGGCGATGCCTCCCAGAAGATCGTGATTGAAGATCCCCGCACCTCTACACCCGGCCTCGGCCTGCTATTGTGGGTGAAATCTGTCTACGGCGACAAGGCACCTGAGGCCTGGGGCAGGTTGAAGAACCGCGTTTTGACTGTGACCCCCGGCTGGTCGGAAGCTTACGGCCTCTTCACCAAGGGTGAAGCGCCCATGGTTCTTTCCTATATTACTTCGCCAGCCTATCACATGGTGGAGGAAAAGACGGATCGATACAAAGCCGCGAAGTTCGAGGAAGGTCATTACATTCAGATCGAAGTGGCAGGCGCACTCAAATCCTCGCAGAACAAGGACCTTGCGCGAAAATTCCTGGCTTTCACGCTATCGCCTGAGTTCCAGACCATCATTCCAACCACCAACTGGATGATGCCAGCGGCTGCCACGAAAGACCCTCTGCCTGACGCTTTCTCGAAACTGCCGGACGTGGGCAAGACCTTTCTTATGTCACCGGAAGAGGTGGCAAAGAACCGGCAGGGTTGGATAAGGGAATGGCTGAGTGCCATGAGCATGAAGTGAGGCTAAACGGAGGATGCTGACGAAACGCCAGCAGCGAAATGGCCTTGGCTTAGGAATTGCAACACTGGCAGGGCTTTCGCTGGCTATCCTGGTGCCTGTTTTAACGCTGTTGGGCGCGGCTGCTCCCTCAAGCGGACTGCTGTTTGATGACTACACCATCGGCATTCTCCGTTTTACTTTGCTTCAGGCCGTGCTTTCCACGGCTTTGTCCATCCTGTTCGGTGTTCCGGTGGCACTGGCACTGGCACGGCAGACACGCTTTTCCGGACGCATCTGGCTCATTCGGCTGATGGCAGTTCCCATGGGTCTGCCTGTGTTGATCGGCGCTCTAGGGCTGATTGGGATTTTCGGTCGCCAGGGTGTCTTCAACCAAATGCTGGCGGAGCTTGGTATTCGCCAGCCGATCAGCATTTACGGGTTGAGCGGAATTCTGATTGCCCATGTTTTCTTCAACCTGCCGCTGGCTGCGCGGCTGCTGCTGGCGACACTGGAGCGGCTGCCCCAGGAATATTGGCGCTTGAGCGCCAGCCTTGGCATGTCCAGCTGGAGCATCTTCAGGCTGATTGAGCTTCCCATCCTCATGCGCAGCATGGCGGGCGCGGCGGGTCTGATTTTCATGCTCTGCGCCACGAGCTTTACCCTGGTTCTGGTTTTGGGTGGCGGACCGGCGGCGACAACGCTGGAAGTGGCAATCTATCAATCCCTGCGGTTTGATTTTGACCCGCCTCGCGCCGTTGCGCTTTCCATGCTGCAAATCGGCCTGACCGTGATTGTGCTTACTGCGCTCTCCCTGCTTCCGAAAGCGGAGGATGACCGAGTTGGCGAAGGCCGCCGTCTGCGCCGCTTCGATGGAACCGCTGTCAAGAATAGAGCGTGGGACGGGCTGGTCATCCTGCTGGCGAGCCTGTTTCTGCTGCTGCCTCTCGGGGCGATTTTAGTGCGCGGGTTGAATGCAGACCTCGTGCGGCTTGCCTCATCCTCATCCTTCCATCAGGCCTTGGCAACGAGCCTTATCATCGCGCTGATGGCGGGGTTGATGTCTGTTTTTACGGCCTTCGCCATCTTGCGGGCTCAAGCAGCCATTCGCGATATCGGCAGCAAGCGCTGGTCTCACCACACCTTGAATTTGGCGCTGTCCAGCCTGTCCTCGCTTGTGCTTCTGGTGCCTCCGGTGGTGCTGGGAACCGGCTGGTTTTTGCTTGCCAGAAGCCTTGGCGAGGTAAACCGGCTCGCGCCCTTCATGATTGCTGCGATCAACATGCTGATGGCGTTGCCTTTCGTGATCCGCGTGCTGGAGCCAGCTTATCGCGCTCATCTGGCCCAGACCGATCGCCTCAGCGCAAGCCTTGGCCTTGTCGGCATCACCAGATTGCGGATCGTGGATTGGCCGATTTTGCGAAAACCATTTCTCATGGCGCTTTCCTTTGCCATGGCTCTATCGTTGGGAGATCTGGGTGCCGTTGCTCTCTTTGGCTCGCAGGATCTCGTGACACTGCCTTGGCTGGTTTACAGCAGCATGGGAAGCTATCGTACCAACGATGCCGATGGACTGGCCTTGGCGCTGGGCCTGGTGTGCCTCGCCCTCACTCTTCTGGGCACAACGAACTCCGGGGAGTGGCGGCGTGACAAACACAATGGTTGAATTACGCGCTACCCGGCTTCGGCTGGGCGACAAGAATTTCGCCTTCGATTGCAAGATCGAGAAAGGCCGTATAACCGCGATTGTCGGACCCTCCGGTTCAGGTAAATCGACCCTGCTCAACCTGATTGCGGGCTTCGAGACGCCATCTGAAGGTGCTGTTTTCATTGATGACAAGGATGTGACCACGCTTCACCCGGCAGAACGCCCCGTATCTATCGTGTTTCAAGATAACAATCTCTTTGCCCATCTGGATGTGGCGACGAATGTCGCACTTGGCCTTAACCCGGCGCTGAAACTAAACGAAGCGGATTGGCACGCCGTGGCAGCCGCGTTGAGCCGAGTGGGCCTTGGCGAGTTGGGCAATCGCAAACCTGGCACGCTTTCCGGTGGAGAGCGACAACGCGCCACCTTTGCCCGCGCCCTTGTGCGGCGAAAGCCGGTACTGTTACTGGATGAACCATTCGCCTCACTGGATAGTGATCTGCGTCAGCGGATGGCGGACCTGCTTGCCGACTTGCATCAGGAGACAGGCCAGACCATTATTTTAGTAAGTCATAATGCGGATGATGTGGGACGCCTGGGAGCCCGTGCTATAACTGTTCAGGACGGCAGGATTAGCGCCGCTTAGTGGGCGATGCGGACGTGGCAAGAGCTTCCGCCACATTTTAGACGTTCATCAGTGCAATGCCGCATTGCAGAAAAAAGCGGAATGATGCTTGCTTGCACCTGCTATTCCTTTCTGGAACAGTTATGGTTCATGTGAGTGATCTGGCCATCCGCGATGAACGCAGGAGATCGCGGCCAACGTGGATGCCGCAGGATGCGCCGGATGGCGGGCTTGGAAGAATGATAATTCCGACTGGACGTGATGATAACGCCGGCAAGATGAATGTTGGCACGGTGAATGGCATGAGCCGCCCAGCACGGCGACGCGCCTCCTTGCGCGCCCCAGCGCGGCGGCGCGCCCACTTACGCATCATGTCGAGCCTGCTTGCCGCTGCCATTGTTCTGAGCGGCTGCCAGTCGATCATTGACCAGACCTATACCGCCGACCTCAAGCCTTCGACCAATCCGCAAATTGTCGATACGGTTCAGAAAAACGATCCCCGCGCTGCCATGGGTGCGCGCGAACATCCGCGTATCGTGGCGAGCTATGGCGGCGAATATCACGACGCCAAGACAGAGCGATTGGTGGCGCGAATTGCCGGTGCGCTGACGGCTGTCTCGGAAAACCCGAACCAATCCTATCGCATCACCATCCTCAACTCTCCGGCCATCAACGCGTTTGCTCTGCCCGGCGGCTATCTGTACGTCACTCGTGGATTGCTGGCTCTTGCCAATGACGCCTCGGAAGTGGCGGCGGTTCTGAGCCACGAAATGGGCCACGTGACCGCAAATCACGGCATCGAGCGCCAGAAGCGCGAAGAAGCAGAAGTGATTGCAAGCCGTGTCGTGGCTGAAGTTCTCTCCAGCGATCTGGCGGGCAAGCAGGCCTTGGCTCGCGGAAAGCTGCGCCTTGCCGCCTTCTCGCGCCAGCAGGAATTGCAGGCCGATGTTATTGGCGTGCGCATGCTGGGTGAAGCCGGTTACGACCCCTATGCCGCGGCCCGCTTCCTGGATTCCATGGCCGCCTATGCGCGCTTCTCCTCCGTCGATCCGGAAAACGACCAGAGCCTCGACTTCCTCTCCAGCCACCCGAACGCGCCGCAGCGCGTGGAACTGGCGCGCCAGCACGCCCGCGCCTTCGGGCAGGAAGGAAGCGTTGGCGATCGGGGTCGCGACTATTACCTGACCGGCATTGACGGGCTGCTTTATGGTGACAGCCCGGAAGAAGGCTATGTGCGGGATCAAACCTTCCTGCATGGTGGCCTCGGCATTCGATTCGATGTACCGCCGGGCTTCCGCATTGATAACAAGGCTGAGGCCGTGCTGGCGACGGGGCCAGATGAGACGGCAATCCGCTTCGATGGCGTGGAAGCGCCTGCAAACCAAAGCCTCACAAACTATCTGACGAGCGGCTGGGTGGCAGGCTTGCTGCCAGACACGGTGCAGGAAACGACCGTTAACGGCATGCCAGCGGCAACAGCAAAGGCATCGGCAGAGCGGTGGGATTTTGACGTAACAGTCGTGCGCATGGACAAGCGGATTTTCCGCTTCCTGACCGCCGTGCCAAAGGGTAACACCACACTACAGGCCACAGCAGAAACGCTGCGCAACAGCTTCCGCAAGATGACACCGCAGGAAGCGGCGAGCCTAAAACCCCTGCGCGTTCGCGTGCTGACTGCACAGCCGGGCGATACGATCACCACACTTTCCGCCCGCATGATGGGCACAGACCGTAAGCTCGATCTCTTCCGGCTCATCAATGCGCTGCCGACGGGTGCCGCTATCTCACCCGGTCAGCGGGTGAAGATCATTTCGGATTGAAGCAAGGCGTCAAGCCCGTTCTGTATACACAGCATATAGCGTAGTGCGGTATACGGCCACTCGACGACTAATCTTGGCTTATCAATTGACAGATTGTATACAGTCAGCCACTCTTCCTTATCAGGAGGAGAACTGATCATGTCTAAGCCAACCTTTCCCATGAATGCCTGGTACGCTGCTGCCTATGATGTGGAGCTGAAGCATGCGCTTCTGCCGCGCACTATCTGCAACAAACCTGTTGTGCTGTATCGCAAGAAAAATGGCACGCCAGTCGCGCTCGCGGATGCCTGTTGGCACAGGCTCGTGCCGCTATCGCTCGGGCGCCTGGAAGGCGACAATGTGATTTGTGGCTACCACGGCCTTGAATTTGATGAGACAGGTCGGTGTGTATACATGCCCTCACAGGAAACGATTAATCCTTCGGCTTGCGTGAAATCCTACCCGATTGCCGAAAAGCACCGCTTCATCTGGATCTGGCCGGGCGATCCGGCGCTGGCAGACCCATCGCTCATCCCTGACCTGCACTGGAACCAGCACCCGGATTGGGCAGCCGACGGCAAGCTGATCGAGGTGAAATGCGATTACCGGCTCGTGGTTGATAACCTGATGGACCTGACCCACGAAACCTTTGTTCACGGCTCCTCCATCGGCAACCGCGAGGTGGCAGAAGCGCCCTTCCAATCAAGCCATTCCGACCGCTTCGCCTACATCACCCGCTGGATGGACAACATCGATCCACCACCTTTTTGGGCTAAGCAATATGGCCGCCCCGGCAAGGTGGATCGCTGGCAGATCATTCGGTTTGAGGCTCCTTGCACCGTCACCATCGATGTGGGCGTGGCCGAAGCCGGAACCGGTGCCAAGGATGGTGACCGATCAAAGGGTGTCAACGGCTTTGTGCTGAACACAATCACCCCCGCAACGGACAAGACCTGTCTTTATTTCTGGGCCTTCGCCCGCAATTATGATCTTGGCAACCAGGCGCGTACCCATGAATTGCGTGAAGGCGTGGCAGGCGTTTTCCGGGAGGACGAAGTGGTGCTGGAAGCACAGCAGCGAGCTATCGATGCCAATCCCGATCACACCTTCTACAATCTCAACATCGATGCGGGCTCCATGTGGGCGCGCAAGCTCATCGACAGAATGATCGATGCGGAGACACGTCCACACGCCGTTGCTGCGGAGTAATATGGTGGGCTTGGAAACTGAACGTGAACCGAAGCAGCAAAGTGCCAAGGCGCTGCTGGCACTGCGCGATCTCGTCCTGACGGGCGAGATCGAACCGGGGGAGCGGCTGTCAGAGGTAGCTTTGGCGCAGCGCCTCAACGTGTCTCGCACGCCGCTTCGCAGTGCCCTGCAGCGGCTGGAGCAGGAAGGGCTGGTAGCGCTGATACCATCTGGTGGCTATGCGGTTCGCTCCTTCAGCAAGCAGGAGGTCATGGATGCTATTGAGCTTCGAGGTGTCCTGGAGGGGACTGCGGCCAGATTGGCCGCTGAGCGCAGCGTAAAACCCGCTCAACTTCGCAAGCTTGAGGACGTAGCAAGACAGCTCGACCTCGTGATGCAGGCAGATGCGCATGAGATGGATTTCGAACGTTACGAAGTGCTGAATGGGGAGTTTCACCGCCTGCTCTGGAGCCTTTGCGAAAGCGAGCTTTTGTTGCGGGAAATAGAGCGGATGACAAGCCTGCCCTTCGCCAGCCCCAACGCCTTTGTGAATCCACGTGCGGACATACCAGCGTTCCACCGAACACTGATCGTAGCGCAGATGCAGCATAAGGCCATCGTATCAGCCATTTCACTGAAGGAAGGATCGCGCGCTGAAGCTGTGGCGCGAGAACATGCGCGGCTTGCGCGGCAAAATCTAGATTTCGTGGTGGAGGAGCAGCCCGATCTGCGCAGAAAAGTGATGGCTCTGACCCTGATGTCGGGCTGAGAAGAACGACAAGACTATTTTGGAGGAGGTATTCATGCGTTCCAAACTGGAATGGCGCGCAGCTCGCGTTATTTCTATTGAGAACCCGGCAGAGGATGTGCGGGCGGTGACTTTTGCCGTCGATGGTTTGCAAGCGCAATTCGATCCCGGGTCTCACACAAATATCAAAGTGATGATCGGTGGTGGCCCGGCAATACGCACCTATACGGTATTGCCAAGCGCGCCGGGCACGCTGAAAATCGCGGTGAAACTACACCCCAACAGCCGCGGTGGCTCGTCCTTCATCTGGACACTCTCTCCCGGCGACCGAACGGAAGTGACTGAACCGGAAAACCGCTTTGAGCTGTCCTGGCGCGCTTCACATTACCTGCTCGTTGCTGGCGGCATTGGGATCACCCCCATCTACGGCATGGCGAAGGTACTTGCTGCACGCGGACAATCCATTCGGCTGATCTATGGGGCAAAAAGCAAAGAGCAGATGGCCTTCATCGATGAACTGCGCAACCTTCTCGGTGATCGATTGGAAACCTTTGCGCAAGAGGAGGGACAAGCTTTCGATCTGGCTGCTGAATTTGCGAGCCTGCCACCGGATGGAGAAGCCTATCTTTGCGGCCCCCATGGCATGCTGGAAGCGGCACGCAATCTATGGCGGGCAAGCGGTCGTCCGATGAGCCGCCTGCGCTTCGAAGTGTTTGGCGATAGCGGTCGGGTTGCCGAGCAAGCCTTCACCGTTGCCATTCCGCAGCATGGACGCAGTGTTGAGGTACGCGCTGACCAGACAATGCTGGATGCGCTGATCGATGCTGGTATTGATATGATCTATGACTGTCGGCGGGGAGAATGCGGTCTGTGCGCTGTGAACGTCGTTGAAACCTCAGCGCCAATCGATCACCGCGATGTGTTTTTCTCAGAAGAAGAGCGCCATCACGAGGTGAAGATGTGCGCCTGTGTTTCACGCGCTGTTGGTGGATGCGTGACAATCGATACGGGCTATCGCAAAGAACATGCGCCTAGCAGCCCTCAATTATCAAGCGCTACTGCGTAGAAACAGACAAAGAGTAAAGTCTGGGAAGCCGTCATCATTCGGCTTCCCCGATTTTCAGAAACGTCAGCAGGCTGCCGCCATCTGTGGGTTGAGATGAACCAGGGCCGATTTCAGCTTTTCGATCGCTCTGCTTTCGATCTGGCGAACGCGCTCCTTGGAAATACCAAGCTCCGCACCCAAAGCCTCAAGCGTTGCGCCATCATCCGTCAAGCGGCGAGCCCGAATAATCTTTTTTTCGCGGTCGTTAAGCTTGGTCAGCGCACCCTGCAGCCACTTCATGCGGCGCTCGCCGTCGATCATGCCCGAGACCTGCTCATCCGGCAGCGGCTCAGCACTTTCAAGCAGATCGAGACGCTCGGCACTATCGGAATCGCCAGATATTGAAGGAGCCTGCAAGGAAGCATCATTGCCAGAAAGGCGGGCATCCATGGTTTGGACATCAGCAACACTCACACCCAGAGCAGTTGCGATTTCTTCGTGAATGGCGCGGGCCGTCAGATTGCTATCGCCCCGAGCGAGCTTTGCACGCAGACGGCGGAGATTGAAGAAGAGCGCCTTTTGGGCGGAACTGGTGCCGCCACGCACGATAGACCAGTTCCTCAAAATGTAATCCTGCATGGAAGCTCTGATCCACCAGCTGGCATAGGTAGAAAATCTCACATCACGGGCTGGCTCAAACCTTGCCGCCGCTTCCAGTAGCCCTACATAGCCTTCTTGAACAAGGTCGCTCATCGGCAAACCGAACCCGCGGAATTTGGATGCCATGGCGATAACGAGACGCATGTGAGCCAAGGCGATCTGGTTGCGAGCATCCTGATCCTGATCGTCCTTCCAGCGCACGGCAAGGTCGCGCTCCTCCTCACGGGCGAGGTAGGGAGCAGACATGGCGATTTTGATCATGTTGCGGTCTGCGGACATGGCGTTCATAGCGCTCTCCATGAAACTGATTGACCTGAAAATTGCGCATGCGAGCGCGCCCTGCGGCACGACCGCGGGCGGCTTGGCTCTGAAATAGGCCTGAATATCATGCGTTCATGTTCCCCTGGCTCGAAATGCGAGCCCTTCGATGGCCGAATGGCTTGAATTCCGTTGCGATGGCGACAAGTGCAAAAAGGCAGCACTTCTCGCCGTTCCGGCGGGTTAACGCTTCAAGGGGTCAGAAGTTCCCATAAAAAAACCCGGCTTTCGCCGGGTTTTCAAAATCAGCTTTTGAAGCGGAAGCTTATGCAGCTTCCTCAGCTTCTTCGTGCGCTTCATCTTCGTCAACTGTTTTGCCGCGTTTCGGGCTTTTCGCCAGATTCGTCTCGACCAGACGCACAGCTTCCGTTTCCGACATCTTGTTCACGGCAGCAATTTCCCGCGCCATGCGATCAAGAGCAGCTTCGTAAAGCTGACGTTCGGAATAGGATTGCTCTGGTTGATTTTCAGCGCGATAAAGGTCACGAACGACTTCCGCGATGGAAATCAGATCGCCGGAATTGATTTTGGCATCGTATTCCTGCGCACGACGCGACCACATGGTACGCTTTACACGCGCCTTGCCTTGAACGACCTTTAATGCACGTTCAACAAAATCAGTTTCGGAAAGCTTGCGCATACCAATGCTGACGGCCTTTGCGACCGGAACCTTGAGACGCATCTTGTCCTTTTCAAAATCGATGACGAAAAGCTCCAGCTTCATGCCAGCCACTTCTTGCTCTTCGATTGCCGAGATAGTACCCACTCCGTGCGCCGGATAGACGATGGCCTCACCGGTCTTGAATCCGTGGCGCGCTGAAGATTTTTTCTGCTGGGTCGTCATTCGTTTAACAAACTCCCTGTTACGCACCCAGCCATCCATGGCTAGGGCCGGGTCAGTCAGGCCCGGATGAGACGGGGGAACCGTCGGGTGACTCCATACTGGTCCGCCAAACGCGCGCGAAAACTAACACCCTGCGCAATTATCATCGACAACGTCCATACACATGACTTGTCACGGAGACCGCGCTGGTTGCTATGTTGCTTTCGTGATGTTTTTTGGGCACGCGAATGCCGCTTTGTGGAACAGTTTTTATGGTGTACCACAAAAATTGGCGTAAATCAACGATTTGGTTTCACCGTCACACGAATGCAACGATTCGCAAGTGTCTAATCCTTAAGCAAGCCTTAAAGATCGCAGATCAGGAGAGCTTAGTCGCCCTTGCCTGGCTCGGCAGAAAAGTACTGCTCGAACTTGTTTTCAACACCATCCATTTCCTTTGCCTCGGGCAAGGCATCGCGCTTGACGGTGATGTTTGGCCATACCTGCGCGTATTCGGCGTTCACCTTCAGCCACTTGTCGAGGCCCGGCTCAGTATCGGGCTTGATGGCTTCGGCCGGACATTCCGGTTCGCACACGCCGCAATCGATGCATTCGTCCGGATGGATGACCAAAAAGTTCTCGCCTTCGTAGAAGCAATCCACCGGACAAACTTCGACGCAGTCGGTATATTTGCAACGAATACAATTATCGGTCACGACATACGTCATGAGGCACTCCAACGACATCTAGCGTTACGGCACCGGTTGGACGAAGAACCGGCACTGGCGCGAGGCAAGCCCGCACTGAAGGGAAGATAAAGCAGGCGTACTGCTTTTACACCCTGTCCCTAAAGGCTTTGGCAGAGCTTGGCAAGAATGAACAATCCGCAGATTCCTGCAGAAAGGATGGTTTCACTCAGGGAAGTCCAGCCAGAGGATGGAATTTTCACAAAGGGGCAAAGCCTGAAATTCGGTCTATTTGAGAGACTTCACCGACCGCTGCGCCCGCTCGAACGGCGTCATTCGTTCGCCCGGTTGCGACTGGTCACTATAAAGCTGCATTGCTTCGGAAAAAGGCCCGCGACGCTCTCCCGCCGCCCGGACAAGCACCACCTTGTCCCCACCTTCGAGTGCAAGATCGATGCGATCTCCCACCTTCACCATTCGGCTGGATTGCTGAACAACCTGCCCGTTGATGCGCACGAAACCATGGTGGATGAGGGTTTGTGCCAAGGCACGCGATTTAACTAGCCGAGTAAAGAAGAGCCACTTGTCGATGCGTTGCCGCTGTTCTCCAAGTGGCTCGTCCGTCATCTTACTTCTTCATCTGCTCTTTCAGCGCAGCCAGCTTTGCGAAAGGTGAATCCGGGTCCATCGGCTTCTCCTTGCGTGGCGGCTTAGCTTCGAAACGAACCGGTTGCGGCGATTTGCCACCCCGGTCCTGACGCTCGTTACGTGGGCGCTCGTTACGGCCTTCGGGACGACGCTCATTGCGATCGCGGTTCGGCTTACCGCCGTCGCGATTGTTGCGGTTGCCCTGCTCGTTGCGTTCGCCGCCATTGCGCTGGTCGCGACGATTTTCGCCCTGACGCTGCTGACCTTGGCCCTGAGGACGACGATCACCCTGCGGGCGGGCGCCACGCTGGTTCTCGGTGCGGCCGCCGCCTGGACGCCACAGCAGGACGGGCTTTGGCTCTTCAGGTGCCGATGCTTCACCCGCCTCCGCAGAAGGCGCTTCCACAGCCTGTGCTTCCGCTGGTGCAGGAGCCTCGCTTGTTTCCGAAGTCCCTTCAGAAGACGAATCGGCATCAGCCGTTGCATCCGCTTCCGTTGTCGTTTCGACAGAAACTTCAGCTGTTGCAGGCTGCTGGCTTGTCAGATGTGCCTGAGCCTCTTCCGGCGTTACCGCATCGGCGCGATAGCCAAGACCCTTGAGAATTTCTTCCATATCGTCCGGTGTTGCACCGAGAATGGAAAGCATTGCGGTCGTCGTCGTGAAACGGCGGCCGTCATAAGCTCCTTCCGGACGAGGGCTTGTGCCCGGCTTCCACTGGAGGAGCGGGCGAATGAGATCGGCCAAACGCTCGAGGATATCTACGCGCACGGCACGCTTCCCAAGGAAGCGAAAACCCGCCAGCTTGTAGAAAGTCCGCTCAAATGTCGGTTCCGTCACCACAGAGGTACGGCCAGCTGCCAGCGCAGGAATAAGGTCGCCATAGCCCGGCTTGTCGAGACCGTCATTCTTCAAGGCCCAGAGCAACGTGATGAGTTCCGCAGGTGCGGGCTTTAAAAGAGCCGGCATGAAGATGTGGTAAGCGCCGAAGCGAATGCCATAGCGGCGCATGGAAGCGCGCGCATCCTGATCCAGCGACTTCACATCGTCTGCGACGTCACGGCGGAAGAGAATTCCGAGGTTTTCCACGAGCTGGAATGCCAGCCCCTTGGCCAGACCCTGCAGATCCTCCGCACGCGAAAGATCATCCAAGGGCTTCAGCACGGTCGCAATATGGTGATTGACGAAGCGCTCAAGACGAGCGGCAACATGGTCACGGGCGTTGCCGGTCAACTGCTCATCAGCAAGCAGGATGACGCGCGGATGCATGATGTGATCGCTTGCGGAAAGCTTTGCGACAGGCTCACCCAGCCAACGGAGGGAACCGTCAGACCCGATGGCCAGATCGTTGTTGCCACAGGCATAGAGACGGGCAGCACGGGCCTCGAACTCCAGCGCCAGCGCCTTCTGCGCCGCACCCTGGATGGCCTTGGCATCCGGACCTTCCGTACCCGCAATCGGCGTAAACCGGAAACCGGCTAGTTGACCGACGTGATGTCCCTCGACGAAGACATCTCCATTCACACTGATTTCAGCTTCCAGCATCGCATTCTCTCTCAGGCGCTTCATGAGCACAGATGTCCTGCGATCAACAAAGCGTTTCGTCAACCTTTCATGCAGCGCGTCCGACAACCTGTCCTCGATTTCCCGAGTCTTTTCTTGCCAGTGTGTCGGATGCGCCAGCCAACCGGGCCGGTTGGATACATACGTCCAAGTTCGAATCTGGGCAATGCGCGCCGAGAGAGTATCGATCTCTCCATCCGTACGGTCGGCGCGCTTTACCTGTTCGGCCATGAAATCTTCATTCACCCAGCCGATTCGCACCAGATCCGAAAATATAGTCGAAATCAGGTCCGCGTGCTGGGCTGGCGTTATACGCCGGTAATCGGGAAGAGCACAGGCCTCCCACAACTTTTCCACGCGTTCAGGCGTGGTCGCGAGGTCGATAATCTCTGGATAACGGGCCAGATGGTCCAGCGCTTGGCTATCGGTCGAGGGCAGAGCACGCGTCAGACCCTGAACGGCAGGCGCGACATCGAGGCTGGCACGCAGATTTCTGAGCGACGAATAATCCAACGCCTTTGAGCGCCACTGCAACACTTTTACCGAATCGAAGTGATGCGATTCGATCCGCTCGACCAGTTCCTCGTCAAATGGCGCGACCTGTCCGGTCACACCAAATGTGCCATCACGCAAATGACGTCCGGCTCGGCCAGCGATCTGCCCCAACTCGCCAGGATTGAGATTGCGAAACTGGTAGCCGTCGAACTTTCGATCTTGCGCAAAGGCCACATGATCGACATCGAGGTTCAAACCCATGCCGATCGCATCGGTCGCCACCAGATATTCCACATCGCCGGATTGATAGAGGCCCACCTGCGCGTTGCGGGTGCGCGGGCTCAAAGCTCCAAGTACCACGGCTGCACCGCCGCGCTGACGGCGGATCAATTCCGCAATTGCGTAAACTTCATCTGCCGAGAAGGCGACGATGGCGGTACGTTGCGGAAGCCGAGTGATCTTTTTCTGCCCTGCATAGAACAGCGTGGAAAGGCGTGGCCGCTCGATGACTGTAATACCAGGGAGAAGCTTTTCCAGAATGGGCCGCATGGTGCCGGCACCAAGAAGAAGCGTCTCCTCCCTTCCACGCAGATGCAGGATGCGGTCCGTAAATATATGGCCGCGCTCCAGATCACCTGCCAGCTGAACTTCATCGATAGCAACAAAGGCCGCTTTGGTTTCCCGCGGCATGGCTTCAACAGTACAGACGGAAAAGCGGGCATTGGGCGGCGAGATCTTTTCCTCGCCCGTGACCAGAGCCACATGCTTTGCCCCAACCTTCTCAACCAGACGCGTATAAACCTCACGCGCAAGCAAACGCAAAGGAAGGCCGATTACCCCGGAGCCGTGCGCCACCATGCGCTCAATGGCATAATGCGTCTTGCCGGTATTGGTGGGGCCGAGGACCGCGGTGACGCCGCGACCGCTCAAGATCATGGGCTGGGAATTCAAAACCTTGTATCCGCATCTCAGTGAGCGCCAGCGTTCCGGCGTAAACCCACACATGGCGATCCCTGATCGGAATGGCAAGCACAAATACAGGCCACCAGTGGTTTTGCTTGCAGCAGGCTCTTCTGCCTCCTCCAAATCTACGGGATTTCTCATCCAATTCTGGATGGTTTTAGCGTCGGGTCACATCCGCAAGAAATGCAGGAAAAAGAAAAACATGGATGGAACCAAAAGCCTCGGCTGTCGTTTTCGCCGCACGGACAATAAAACGCCGCATTCCTGCATCGGAGGCCAACATGCTAGGCACTATTCTTCTCGTGATTTTGATCCTGCTCTTGATCGGCGCTCTGCCGAACTGGGGATATAGTCGCGGTTGGGGATACGGCCCTTCTGGCGGACTGGGACTCGTGGTTCTCATCATCATCATCCTGCTGCTGATGGGCAGGATCTAAGGTTTAATAAGATCAAGGTTTAACAGGGAAGGAACTGGACCCATGAAAAAGATTATCGCTGCAGCCGCAATGGTCGGCGCTCTTGCATCCTGCACAGCAACAGAACGAGGCACAGCTATCGGCGCTGGCACGGGAGCCGTGATCGGTGGCGCTGTAACAAATAGCTGGGGCGGTGCAGCTGTTGGCGCTGTTGGCGGCGGTCTCGTCGGCGCAGCGATTGGCCAGTCCCAGGAGCGTCGTGGCTATTGCGTCTATCGCGACCGTTATGGCCGCACCTACGAGGCGCGTTGCCGCTAATTTCTTCCCTCAGGAAGTTGAAGGAAAGGCCGGTCCAGCACCGGCCTTTCTTTTTATGTATTAGACGAAATACTGGCCGCCATTCGCTGTGATCGTCGAGCCAGTAATAAAGCCAGCTTCATCTGAGGCAAGGAAGACAACGCAACGTGCGATTTCCTCTGGCTGACCCAGGCGCCCGACCGGAATTTGCGGTAGGATACGTTCGTTCATGACCTTTTCTGGCACGGCCATGACCATTTCCGTCGCAATATAACCGGGGCAAATGGCGTTGACGGTGATGTTTTTGGCCGCCCCCTCCTGCGCCAGAGCCTTGGTAAAGCCGATATCGCCAGCCTTGGCGGCGGAATAATTCGCCTGTCCCATCTGGCCTTTCTGGCCATTGATCGAGGAAATATTGATGATGCGACCGAAATTGCGGTCACGCATGCCAGACCAGACGGGGTGCGTCATGTTGAAGAGGCCAGTCAGATTGGTGTTGATCACCTCGTCCCACTGGGCAGGCGTCATCTTGTGGAACATGGCATCCCGCGTGATGCCAGCATTATTGACCAAAACATCCACCGGCCCCACCTCGGCCTCCACCTTGGCAATACCAGCCACACAGGCCTCGTATGAAGAAACATCCCACTTGAATACGGGAATGCCTGTCACATCGCGGAAAGCGTGGGCTTTTTCCTCATTTCCGGCGTAAGTGGCGGCGACCTTATAGCCTGCCGTTTTCAAAGCGAGTGCAATAGCTGCGCCAATCCCTCGCGTTCCACCTGTCACCAAGGCAGTTCTGGACATGCTATATTCCCCCTCTGTTGGTTGGTCCGGCCCCGTGCACGGACGAAAAAAGCGCTTTCTGAATAAATATTTCAGCAGTAGAGAAGGCTCCGCCGGGAGCCTTCTAAAGTTCGCGATCTAAAATGATCGATCAGAGTGCTTCGAAGCACATGGCAACACCCATGCCGCCGCCGATGCAGAGTGTTGCAAGACCCTTCTTTGCGCTACGGCGCTTCATTTCAAACAGAAGCGTGTTGAGTACGCGGGCACCCGACGCGCCAATAGGATGGCCAATCGCAATCGCACCACCGTTGACGTTGACGATAGATGGATCCCAGGCCATGTCCTTGTTCACTGCACAAGCCTGAGCGGCAAAAGCTTCGTTTGCTTCCACCAGATCGAGATCGCCCACGGACCAGCCAGCCTTTTCAAGTGCACGGCGGGAAGCGGGGATGGGGCCAGTGCCCATGATCTGCGGATCGACGCCAGCCGTTGCCCAGGAAACGATGCGGACCATCGGTGCGATGCCACGGCGGGCGGCTTCTTCTTCTGTCATGAGAAGGGCGACAGCCGCCCCATCATTGATGCCGGACGCATTGCCCGCGGTCACTGTACCTTCTTTATCGAAGGCAGGGCGAAGCTTCGTCATGCCCTCAAGCGTCGCACCGGCACGGATATATTCGTCTGCATCCACCGTCACATCACCCTTACGGCCCTTGATGATGAAGGGGGCGATTTCATCGGCAAAGCGACCGGCTTTCTGGGCGGCTTCCGCTTTGTTCTGAGAGGCAACCGCGAACTGATCCTGATCATCGCGGGAAAGCTGCCACTGGCGGGCAATGTTTTCCGCCGTGATGCCCATATGGTAACCATAGAAGGCATCCGTCAGGCCGTCCTTGATCATGGTGTCGATCATCTTCATGTCACCCATCTTGGTGCCATTGCGAAGATGCGCACAATGGGGCGCCATGGACATGGATTCCTGACCACCGGCAACGATGATCTTGGCATCGCCGAGCGCGATCTGCTGCATACCGAGTGCAATTGCGCGAAGACCGGACCCGCAGAGCTGGTTGAGGCCCCATGCAGTCTTTTCTTGCGGGATGCCCGCCTTCATGGCCGCCTGGCGCGCCGGGTTCTGCCCTTCGCCGGCAGGAAGAACCTGTCCGAGAATGACTTCATCCACCTCAGCCGCTTCAACCTTTGCGCGTTCCAACGCGGCCTTGATTGCTGCAGCGCCCAACTCGTGGGCAGGCACGTTCGCAAACGCACCATTGAAGGAACCCACTGCCGTGCGGGCTGCGGATGCGATGACGATGGATTGTTGGCTCATTGGGTATCCTCCAGAATCCTTTGTGTCTTTGCACCAAAGACTGGCAAAGCTTTCGTTGCAAGTCAAAGGGGCAGGCAAAAGGAATTTACGTGGCATTTGTCAAATCTGCGCAACATGGAATGCTGCATCGCAAAACTTCACTCGCTCTTGCATTGCACAAAAACATTGTCAGTCGTGCGCATTTGAGCGTAATGTCCCGTTTCGGGAGCAATAAAATACGAACTATATTGACGGGATGAGGAGGTAGATATGGCCAAGACGGATGGTGACGTTGTCATAAAAAAATATGCCAACCGCCGGCTCTACAACACAGGCACAAGCACCTACGTGACGCTTGAAGACTTGGCGCAAATGGTCAAGCGCGGAGAAGATTTTACTGTTCAGGATGCGAAAAGCGGTGAGGATATCACCCATTCCGTGCTGACACAGATCATCTTCGAGCAAGAATCAAAGACGGGCAACACGCTTCTGCCGATATCCTTCCTGCGCCAACTGATTTCCTATTATGGCGATCAGATGCAGATGGTGGTGCCGACATTCCTCGAACACTCGATGAAGACCTTTACCGACCAACAGGCGCAGATGCGCGAGCACATGACACGCGCCTTGGGTGAGTCTCCGCTGACCAAGAACTTGCAGATGCCAATGCAGATGATGGAGGAGCAGGTGCGTCGCAACACCGAGATGTTCCGTCAGGCCATGCAGATGTTCTCCCCCTTCGGTGCTACGGCAGGACAGACGGGCGAGGCGAAGAAGAACACCGATCCACGCGATCTGGATGAGTTGAAGGAACAGCTGCGCAGCCTGCAAACGCGTCTGGACAGCATGGGCTCGTAATTCCGCGTCAGACTTTGCATTGCAAAAGCCGTAGCTCTTCGCTGCGGCTTTTTTACATTTTGGCATCTTATTGAGCTGAAATGAAAAACTCACGTTCCCGTGTTGTCGAGAGCTGGAACTGTGACCGCATTCTCCGGTTAGCCGCATGTATAGAGGAGAAAAACATGCGTGCCATCAACCTGATCACACTTCTTTTAGTCATCATCGGCGGTCTGAACTGGCTGCTCGTCGGTCTTGCCCAGTTCGATCTCGTCGCAGCGCTTTTCGGCGGTCAAGACGCCACGCTGTCCAGGATCGTCTACATTCTCGTCGGTCTCTCTGCCCTGTGGCAGCTGATGCCGTTCATGCGGGCCATGCAGGTGGGTGAAACGGCTGCGGAAGCCAATACCCTCCGCCGTTAATCCGGTAGCCTGCTCGAATTCTTCAAAGGCCGGAGCTCTTCCGGCCTTTATTTTTTACCGTATCAACAGCAAAAAGGCCGGCGAAACGCCAGCCCTTGTGCAATCGCTGATGCGACAGGAAAAGCGTTATGCGCTTTCCTTCGGCGTCAGAACCTGACGACCACGGTACATGCCGGTCTTCAGGTCGATGTGGTGCGGACGACGCAGCTCACCCGAGTTCTTGTCTTCGACGAAGGTCGGGTTCTTCAGGGCGTCAGCCGAACGGCGCATACCGCGCTTTGACGGGCTCACTTTTCTCTTCGGTACTGCCATTTTCGTTACTCCAAATAGCGTGCAAAGCTTAAGTCGTCGGTCAGTTTTAGACCGCACATGACCCGCCTCGATCTCGGAAATTTGCCGGGCTTATACATGCCACAGGCAGCTTTGAACAGTCCCCACAGGTATTTTTTCGCATCCGCTCGCTGATTCACGCCTCATCGGCGGGCACCACCCAGGTTTCCGCCAAGGCAGCGTCACGCCAGGCTATCCAAGCGGGATGCGCCTGCATGGCTTCCATGTAAGCCTTGGCGTTGTCATCCACTGGAATGTCATAGACGTCAAGCCGATTGACGACGGGCGCGAACATGGCGTCTGCACCGCTGAAGGCTCCGAACAGGAACGGCCCTCGTGAGCGCTGACGCATCGTCTTCCAGATCTCGGTGATCCGGCCAACATCCTGCATCACACCTTCCGGCAGTTCGATAGCGCGTTTCTCGCGGCGAATGTTCATCGGGCAGGCGCCACGAAGCGCGCGGAAGCCGGAAAGCATTTCCATGGAAATCGAGCGTGCCATGGCACGATCTGCCGGGTCGTAAGGCCATAAACCTGCATCCGGAAAAAGCTCGGCCACATATTCGATAATGGCAAGCGATTCCCACACATGCAGAGCCCCATGCTGGAGAACCGGCACTCTTCCAGTGGGAGAGAACTCCTTGAACTTCGGATTTCCGCCAGCATCGTCAAAAGGGATGAGCACTTCCTCAAATGCGATGCCTGCTGCCGTCATCGCAATCCATGACCGGAAGGACCATGAGGAATAGTTCTTATTGCCGATGTAAAGCTTCAATCCGTCCATGGCCCACTCCCCATGCATCCCAAAGGCTTTGTGTCAGGTTAGAGCAATCTTTCCGGCTCATCCAATTGCAATTTGTGAGGTCAGCCATAAAGGCAGGAAATATATCCGCCCGCACCACGAACTCGACGTTCCACAATGCCTGCAAGACGCTGCATGCCTCGGCCCGGGCGACTTGCCACGCGTGTGAAAGGGTTGGGCAAAGCAACAGCCAGAAGTGCTGCCTGCCTGCGGCTCAGCTTGCTCGCCGGAACCTTATAGTAATGTCGTGCTGCCGCATCGACACCATAGATGCCAGGTCCCCACTCGGCGATGTTGAGATAGATCTCCATCATTCGGCGCTTGGACCAGACAAGATCGGCCCAGAGCGCGAGAGGCAATTCCAGGCCCTTGCGAACGAACGACCGGCCGTTCCACAAAAACAGGTTTTTGGCCGTTTGCATGGGAATGGTGCTGGCCCCGCGCGTGGACTCGCCATCCAGAGCATCCTGAACAACACCACGCATCTGCACCCAATCCACCCCGCCATGAGAGCAGAATTGGCCGTCCTCCGACATCATCACTGACTGCACCAAAGCAGGTGCGATATCATCGAAAGCCACCCACTGCCTGTCATAGCCGCGAAGCAGCGCAAGATCGGCGAACATCAAAGTGGAAACGGGGCGAATAAACGGCAGAGCATAAAGCAGAACGAGCACATAAGGTAGAACGAGGAGCACCACCAGGGCTTTCAGCACGCGCCGGGGCCACGGACCATGCAGAAAACCGCGCCTATCCTGCGCTGCGGGCTGCTCTTCGTCCTCGGACTGCTGGTCAGGTGTGATGTCCAACATTCATACTCGTTTAAGGCTGTCTTGATTGTTCATAACCAGTGCATGGGCCGAAAGCTACTCGCAAGACTTGCTTTCACAGGTGCTTTTTCGCAAATCTCCGTTGCCTCTGCCGCCCTCTCATGCAAATGAACCGGCATGAGCACTGTTGATAACGCCGAATTTGACAAGCACTTGCGCCAATCTGCGGCCGAGATGGAGGCGCTGATTGCGCAGCTTCTCGACCACGCCACACAACCCGATGAGATTGCCCGCCCGCAACATTTATTGGCGGCCATGCGTCACGGAACATTGAATGGAGGCAAGCGCCTGAGGCCATTTCTGGTGCAGGAAAGCGCAAAGCTCTTCGGCGCCAATGCGCAAGCGGCGGCGCGTGTGGGTGCAGCCCTGGAATGTCTTCACAGCTATTCGCTGGTGCACGACGATCTTCCCGCCATGGACGACGACGATTTGCGGCGGGGACTGCCGACCGTGCACAAGGCTTTTGATGAGGCAACCGCCATACTTGCGGGCGATAGTCTACTGACCTTTGCCTTCGATATCATTGCCGCACCGGAGACGAGAGTTGAAGACGCAGCCAAAGTCCAGCTTGTGCTGGCGCTCTCGCGGGCAGCCGGTATTGGCGGTATGGCGGGCGGGCAGGCGCTCGATCTGGCCGCGGAAACGAACGCGCCGGATGAAGATGGAGTTGTCCTGCTACAGTCGATGAAAACCGGCGCACTGTTGCGGTTTGCCTGTGAATCAGGGCCAATCATGAGCGAAGCACCCGCCGAAGATCGCCAACGCCTTCGCCGCTTCGGCGAGATAATCGGCAGCGCCTTCCAGATCGCCGACGATGTGCTGGACGTGACTTCGGATGCCGAGACCATGGGCAAGGCGACCGGCAAGGATGCGGGGCGCGGAAAGGCAACGCTGGTTGCCCGCCACGGCCTGTCCTGGGCAGAGCAGAAGCTGGATCACCTCGTTCAGGAGGCCATTGCGGTGCTCAAGCCCTATGGCGAAAAGGCGGAAATGCTGATTGCCACGGCTCGCTTCGTGGCAAACCGCAAGAACTGACCTATCGATTCCGGTGAGCAATCCCATCAGATAAAGTCGCGTGTTCTGGCAGGTCTCTCGCGATAAGGCTAGATATCTGGAGGATTCCCATGTCAGAATTGATGCAGCATTGGCCGCAACTGGTGGCGGCCTATACGGTTTATTTCGTCGCAGTCATTACGCCCGGCCCGGCCAATCTTGCCATTATGGGAACGGCCATGAATGAAGGTCGCCAGCGCGCCATCATCATGGCGCTTGGCATTTTTACGGGCTCATTCACATGGGCCACGGCGGCAGCGCTGGGTTTGGCAGCGTTGCTCACCCGTTATGGGCAGGTTCTGGAAATCCTGAAAATCGTCGGCGGGCTTTATATGCTTTACCTCGCCTTCAAGGCGGCCAGGAGCCTGCGCAAATCAACGGCTAATCCTGCACTGGAAACGGCGATTCAGCGGAAGAAGGCGTGGCAAATCTATCTGTCAGGTTACGGCATACACTTGACCAACCCCAAGGCGATCTTCGGCTGGCTTGCCACAATTTCACTCGGGCTGCCGCCGGGCGCATCCACCAGCTCAGTCGTGTTGATCGTCGGAGGGTGCCTACTGACCGGCATCACCGTGTTCCTGACCTATGCCCTGCTATTCTCCACCTCGCGTGCGGTGCAGATCTATCGCAGCGCCCGCAAGCCGCTGGATGCGCTGATGGCACTTTTCTTCGGAGCAGCCGGGGTTAAAATGCTCTCCAGCGCGCTTTGAAGGCTTGAACCAAAAAAGGCGCCGGTTTCCCGACGCCTTTTAAATTCACGTAAGCCCAGCAAATCAGCCTTGAATGATCGGTGCGATCTGGATTTCGACACGGCGGTTCTGCGCACGTCCAGCTGGTGTCGCATTCGAGGCAACAGGCTGGGATGGGCCAAAGCCAAGCGTTGACATGCGGCGCTGATCCACACCGCGACCACCGAGGTAGTTGGCAACGGAAGCTGCGCGGCGCTCGGATAGCTCCTGGTTATGCGCAGCACTTCCGGTCGAATCCGTATGGCCATTCACGTCGATCAGCGTGCGGTTGAACTTGTTCAGGACAAGCGCGACGGAGTCCAGCGTCGGATAGAAGCCCGGCAACACCTGATCCTGATCCGTCGGGAAAGTGATGTTGGATGGCATGTTCAGGATGATACGGTCGCCAACGCGGGTGACCGAAATTCCGGTGCCCTGAAGCTGGGCGCGCAGTTCGCTTTCCTGCTGGTCCATATAGTTGCCAACAGCACCACCGGCCAGAGCGCCGAGACCGGCACCGATAAGGGCTGCATTACGGCGTCCAACCGGCGAACCGCCTACGGCAAGGCCTGCCAAGGCACCGAGACCAGCACCGATTGCGGCACCGCCCGTGGTGTTGGACACCTTCTGCTGACCCGTATAGGGGTCGGTGGTGGTGCAGGCAGAGAGATAGGTCGCGCATGTCGCGACAATAATGATTTTCTTCAGCATCGAATCGTCCGTCCCCGTCGTCTTGGAGGCGATTCCTTTACCATGAATTGCGGCAAGAGCGAGGAGCTTCCCGGCTCACATAAAAATCATTCCGCTGCTGCTGTCTTCTGGCCGAAACGCTTCTCGATATACTCAGCAACCAAGGTCTCGAATTCCGAAGCGATATTCGGCCCCCTCAGCGTCAGAGCCTTCTGGCCATCGATGAAGACCGGAGCAGCCGGTGTCTCGCCGGTCCCAGGAAGCGAGATTCCGATATCGGCATGCTTGCTTTCACCCGGACCATTGACGATGCAGCCCATAACGGCAACATTAAGTGCCTCGACGCCTGGATACTTCTCGCGCCAGACCGGCATGTTCTTGCGGAGATCGTCCTGAATGCGCTGGGCAAGTTCCTGGAACACGGTGGAGGTGGTGCGACCACAGCCGGGACAGGCGGCAACAACGGGCACGAACTGACGGAAACCCATGACCTGCAGCAGCTCCTGTGCCACCTGCACTTCGCGGGTGCGATCGCCGTTCGGCTCCGGCGTCAGTGAGACGCGGATGGTATCGCCAATGCCGTGTTGCAGCACATAACCCATGGCAGCAGACGAGGCGACGATGCCCTTGGTGCCCATACCAGCTTCGGTGAGGCCCAAATGCAGCGCGTGATCTGAACGTTCAGCCAGCATCCCGTAGACAGCAATCAGATCCTGAACCTGACTGACCTTGGCCGAGAGGATGATGCGATTGCGTGGCAGGCCAATCTCTTCCGCCAATTGCGCCGACAGCAGCGCTGACTGGCAGATGGCTTCGTGCATGACTTCACGCGCCGAAAGTGGCGAACCATTGGCCTGGTTCTCGTCCATCAGGCGGGTGAGCAAATCCTGATCCAAAGAACCCCAGTTTACGCCGATGCGAACGGGCTTGTCATAGCGGATCGCCATTTCAATGATATCGGCGAACTGCTTGTCCTTCTTGTCCTTGAAGCCGACATTGCCCGGATTGATGCGATATTTCGCCAATGCTTCGGCACAATCTGGATGGTCGGACAAAAGCTTGTGGCCAATATAGTGGAAATCCCCCACCAGCGGCACATCCATACCGAGACGAAGCAGGCGATCGCGGATCTTCGGCACTGCAGCAGCACTTTCATCCCGATCTACTGTAATGCGCACGATTTCCGAACCCGCCCGGTGAAGAGCGGCAACCTGGGCAACAGTCGCGTCAATATCGGCGGTATCCGTATTCGTCATGGATTGAACCACAACAGGCGCGCCACCACCGACGATGACGCCTCCCACATCGACGGCAACGGAGGCACGGCGAGGCTTCGGATCATAAGCGGAAGACATGGGATCACCTTTGCAATAAAAAGTGCCTTTCAGGTGGATCAAGCACGGGTGCTTGTCAACACCCGTCGCCAATCACATTCAATGCCCGCCCCCTGCACTTCCATCCGCATGACGTGCCAAGCCGGACAGGAAAAGCACCACGATCAACAGAAGCGGCAGAGAAGTGAACACAACGGCCAGACCCACATGCTCTGCAATAAAGCCGATAAGCGAAGGCGCAACCAGAATGCCGGAATAGCCCATGGTTGTGACAACAGAAAGACCGATGCCCTGCGCCATGCCCGGCAGGTTACCCGCAGCGGAGAAGGCGATCGGCACCATGTTGGAAATTCCAATCCCGGCAATTGCAAAGCCGAAGATGACGACGGTCGCGTTCGGCGCAAAGCCTGCAATCAGCAGGCCGACAATGGCCATAACCGTGCAGATGCGCAGCGTCCGCACAGCACCCAGACGATCCCGCACGATATCTCCGGCAAAGCGCATGACCGCCATGGTGAGAGAGAAGGCCGCATAGGCAAAGCCGGAAAGCTGAACTGAAGCACCCAGTTCGTTGCGAAGATAAAGAGCGCCCCAATCCAGAACCGCGCCTTCCGGTACCATGGAAAACAGCGCCATCATGCCAAGCAACCAGGGAAGCGGCGTCATAGGCAGACGTACCTTCTGCTTGGCCTCCTCCGGGTGTGGCTTATCCGTCAACAGCATCGGCCAGCCAATGGCAACGGCTGCCGCCGCAAAAATGGTTGCAAAGGCGGCGTGCCCGAGAACGCCTACCCAGGCAATCAAGAGGCCACCGGTTGCCGCACCAATCAGGCCGCCAAGGCTCCAGAAGGCATGGCAGGACGACATGATGGAGCGGCGCATATGCTTTTCCGTCGCCACCGCATTGGCATTCATCGCCACATCCATGGCTCCAATCAGCCCGCCGAACAGAAAGATGGCGATGGCAGCGGTCCAGACAGAGTTGACGAGGGACAGCAATAACAATGTGGGAAGCGCCATGACTGCCGCCACCCGTGTGACCCAGGTTGAGCCGAAACGGGCAATCTGCATGCCTGCAACGGGCATCAGTGTGATCGACCCAAGGCCAAAGGTCAGAATCATCAGGCCCAAGGCGCTTTCACTCAGCGAAAGGCGGCTGGCGAATTCCGGAATTTTCGGCGCCCATGCACCCACCAGAAAGCCATTCATGAGGAACATCAGCGCTACGGCTGCACGCTCGCGGGTGATAATGGGAGCACGGCCAGCGCCCATGGTAGAAGCGGATAGGTCGTTCATGTCTGACTTTCTTATGAGCTTCGGGCAACAACGATGTGGCAACCAGCCTGTCGGGCAGGTTCGAGCTGGACAGCATCTGACCCCTCTTCCACAACCAAACGCTGATATTGCCCTGCAACTGCGATGGTGAAGGGGGCAGGTGTGGCAAATTTTTCCCTGGAGACGGCAGTAACAACCTGCTTGCTGCGCCGAACCACCGCACGCTTGAACAAGGCATCTTCATGATTATGGGCAGAAAGCCTGCCGTCTTCGTCATAACCACATGTTCCGATGATGCAGAGGTCAATCGTCAGTTGATTGATCTCTGCCACAGCCTGCGCGCCCAAGGCACCGCCAACGATGCGATCCAGACTTCCCCCGATGAGAATCGTATCGACGGACGGCTTGTCGGCAAGACAAACAGCGATAGCCGGAGCATTGGTGATGGCGGTGAAAATCAGGTCGTCGGGAAGGCTTTCAGCCGCTAAGAGGTTCGTGCTTCCCGCATCGAAGAAGACGGTGGCACGCGGCTCGATCATGCGCGCCAGTTCGCGTGCGAGAGCAAGTTTAACATCTTTGCCCACCGTTGCGCGTTGAGAGAGGCTCGCACGCCCTTTGCCGATCGGAAGTGCTCCACCATAAACCCGCTCGCACAGACCGGCGGAGGCCATCTCACGCAAATCCCGGCGGATCGTGTCTTCAGACACACCAAACTCTTCCGCAAGCGTTGCGGCCACGACACGTCCCTCACGCGCTAAGCGCTCGCGGATACGTTTCTGCCGCTCCATCAACATCAGTTCCGACACCACGCCTCCAAACGTGCACGATCATGCATGAACAGGCGTAAACGCGATCACACGTCAAGGCAAGAGGAAGAGATGCGCGTTTTTCGCCTGAATCTCATAAATGCGAAACGCATGGAAAAATATTTGCGTTTGCCTATGTCTAGAAGCAGTTTTGGATGCAGCAATCGCCCTGTCTTTATGGGAAAGATGCGCCACTTCATTCCCAAGGAGATAAAAATGAAGCTTCTTAAAGCTCTTGCTGCCGTAATCGCGCTTCAGGCAGCCACCTTCGGCCCGGCTCTTGCGGGCGAAAACCTCGATGCCGTCAAGAAGGCTGGCGTGCTGAAGATCGGTACCGAGGGCACCTATGCACCGTTCACTTTCCATGATGCCTCCGGAAAGCTTGTCGGCTTCGACGTGGAAATCGGCGAAGCCGTTGCGCAGAAGATTGGCGTGAAGGCCGAATTCATTGAAGGCAAATGGGATGGTTTGATCGCCGGTCTCGATGCCAAGCGCTATGACACGGTCATCAACCAGGTTGGCATCACCGAAGCGCGCAAGCAGAAGTATGATTTCTCCGAGCCCTACATCGCTTCCAAGGCCGTTCTGATCGTTCGGGAAGGCGATGATTCCATCAAGTCCTTCGCAGATCTGAAGGGCAAGAAATCCGCTCAGTCGCTTACGAGTAACTTCGGCAAGCTGGCACAGGAAGCAGGCGCCGAACTCGTGGGCACCGATGGCTTCGACCAGTCGATCCAGCTCGTTCTGACGCGCCGGGCGGATGCAACCGTCAATGACAGCCTCTCCTTCCTCGACTTCAAGAAGCAGAAGCCAAACGCTCCGGTGAAGATCGTGGCTGAACAAGCCAATGCCGATTATTCCGGCATCATTATCCGCAAGGGTGAGCCGGAACTGCTGGAAGCGATCAACAAGGCGCTGACCGATATCAAGGCGGACGGCACCTACAAGAAGATTTCCGACAAATACTTCGGCCAGGATGTTTCGAAGTAATTCCACATAGCTGTTTTCTTTCTGAAATAGGCATCATATTCAGCGATGAGGCGGGGCCGGAAACGGCATCCGCCTTTTCGCAAGGAGACCAAAAGTGCCGCACTGGCTGCAATTGATGACGGATTCCCTGCCCTCCCTGTTATGGGCAGGCGTCAGGTTCACGATCCCTCTCACCCTTCTTTCCTTCACCTTTGGCCTCGCGCTGGGTCTTTTGACCGCGCTTGCGCGTCTCTTTGCGCCAAAACCAGTGTCTATGATCGCCCGCTTTTATGTCTGGGTGATCAGAGGCACACCATTGCTGGTGCAGTTGTTCGTGATCTTCTATGGCCTGCCAAGCATCGGCGTTCTTCTCGATGCATTCCCGGCAGCGCTGATCGGCTTCACGCTCAATATCGGAGCCTATAGTTCCGAAATCATCCGTGCTGTGATTTCCTCCGTGCCAAAGGGTCAGTGGGAAGCCGCCTATTCCATCGGCATGTCTTGGCGCCAAGCGATGATCCGCACCATCCTGCCGCAGGCAACGCGGGTGGCAGTACCGCCACTCTCCAATACTTTCATCTCGCTGGTGAAGGACACATCGCTTGCTGCTGCCATCACAGTGCCGGAACTGTTCCAGGCTGCCCAACGCATTGTTGCCACCACCTACGAACCGCTCATTCTCTATATCGAAGCAGCCTTGATCTATCTCGCTCTCAGCACGGTTCTGTCGCAGTTGCAGGCTCGGCTGGAAAAGCGCTTCGCCCGCTATGGCGGCATGATGGAGGCCAATTCATGATCAAGCTTTCACAGATCGAAAAGCGTTTCGGCGACGCCGTGATCCTGAAGGATATTTCCCTCTCCATGGAAGAAGGCAGCGTAACGGCGCTCGTCGGCCCATCCGGCGGCGGCAAAAGCACGCTTCTACGCTGCATCAACCTGCTGGAAATCCCGACATCCGGGAGCCTGACACTTGGACCTGAGACGCTGAGCTTCACACCCGACCAGAAGACACCATGGCAATCGATCCAGCGCATTCGTCGTCAGACCGGCATGGTGTTCCAGAACTTCCAGCTTTTCCCGCACCAGACGGCGCTGCAAAATGTGATGGAAAGTTTAGTGACGGTGCTGGGTTGGCGTAAAGACAAAGCCAAAGCCCACGCCATGGAGCTTCTGACCAAAGTGGGCATGGCGCACAAGGCCGATGCCTGGCCTGCCACGCTCTCCGGGGGACAGCAGCAGCGTGTGGCCATAGCCCGCGCCCTTGCGCCCTCGCCTCGTGTTCTTCTCTGCGATGAGCCCACCTCAGCGCTTGATCCGGAACTGGCTGCAGAGGTGGTGGATGTTCTGGCAAAGCTTGCCAGCGAAGGCACAACCATGGTGATGGCAACGCACGATTTGCGGCTGGCCTCCAGCATCGCCAATCGTGTTGTTTTCCTGGAAGCTGGCCGCGTGGTGGAAAGCGGAACCGCTTCCGATATCTTCCAGCAACCGCGCGAAGAGCGCACACGCCGTTTTGTGGCGAGCGTTACGGCAGCGCAGACAACCGGCGCCTGAAACGCAAAAGCGCCGCGATAAACCGCGGCGCCTCCTGCATGTCAGCAATACTCAACCCGCGTAAACGACCAACAAATCCTTGGCGTCGATCTGGTCGCCAGCCTTGACGGCCACTTCGGTGATTTCGCCATCCTTTTCGGCATGCAGCGCCGTTTCCATCTTCATGGCTTCGATGGAAAGCAGCACATCGCCCGCCTTTACCTTCTGACCGGCAGAAACGAATACACGGGAGATGACACCGGGCATAGGTGCGCCAAGTTGGGCGGCATTGCCTGCTTCCGCTTTACGGCGTGCCACAGAGGTTGCGGCTCGGCTGCGATCCGGCACCTTGATACGACGCGGCTGGCCGTTCAACTCGAAAAATACCGTGACCAGACCTTGCGCATCCGGCGCACTGGCTGCCTGATTGACGACAACCAGCGTCTTGCCGCGTTCGATATCGGCAAACAACTCCTCGCCATCGGCCATGCCGTAGAAGTAGGCAGGAGTCGGAAGCACCGAAACCGGACCATAGGTATCGCACGCCAGCGCGAAGTCCGTGAAGACCTTTGGATACATAAGGTAGGAGGCGAATTCGAAGTCATCGACAGAGCGGCCAAGCTTCTCCTCGATCACCTTGCGCTCGGCATCGAGATCCGCTTCCTTCAGCAACGAGCCCGGGCGCACCGTATAGGGCTTGTCACCCTTTAAAGCCTTCTTCTGCAAAGCTTCCGGCCATCCGCCCGGAGGCTGACCGAGATCGCCGCGCAGCATGGAGACAACCGAATCCGGGAAGGCAATGTCGCGGCCCGGATTTTCAACATCCTCAACCGTCAGGTCCTGACTCACCATCATCAGCGCCATATCGCCGACAACCTTGGAGGATGGAGTGACCTTCACGATGTCTCCGAACATCTGGTTCACATCGGCATAGGTCTGGGCCACCTCATGCCAACGGGTCTCCAGACCAAGAGAGCGAGCCTGTTCTTTCAGGTTGGTGAACTGTCCGCCCGGCATTTCATGCAGGTAAACTTCCGAAGCCGGGCCCTTTAGATCGCTTTCGAACGCCGCATACTGGTGGCGAACGGCCTCCCAGTAGAACGAAATACGCCGAATCCATTCGGGGTCGAGGCCCGAATCCCGCTCTGTGCCAGACAAGGCCTCAACGATGGAGCCAAGGCAAGGCTGCGATGTGTTGCCAGAGAAAGCATCCATCGCCGCATCCACGGCATCCACACCGGAATCAATGGCTGCCAAAACGGTGGCCGCTGCAATGCCGGACGTATCATGCGTGTGGAAGTGGATCGGCAGGCTGGTCGCTTCGCGCAGCGCCTTGAACAGCACACGGGCGGCGGCAGGCTTTAACAGGCCTGCCATATCCTTCAGCGCGATGATATGCGCGCCAGCCTTTTCCAGCTCTTCCGCCAGCGAGACATAATATTTCAAATCATACTTCGGGCGGGCGCTATTCAGAAGATCGCCGGTGTAGCAGATCGTTGCCTCGCATAACTTGTTCTCTTCCTGAATGGCATCCATGGAGACACGCATGTTCTCGACCCAGTTCAGGCAATCGAACACGCGGAAGAGATCGATGCCGCCCTTGGCGGCCTGGCGCACGAAGTACTTCACCACGTTATCAGGATAATTGGTGTAGCCAACGCCGTTCGCGCCGCGCAGCAGCATTTGAAGCAAGAAGTTCGGCGCACCCTCCCGGATCAACGCCAACCGCTCCCACGGGTCTTCGGTCAGGAAGCGCATGGACACGTCAAAGGTCGCACCACCCCAGCATTCCAGCGAGAAGAGGTTGGGCAATGCGCGGGCATAAACAGGTGCGATGCGGGCAATATCGAAGGTGCGCATGCGCGTTGCCAGCAGCGACTGGTGACCATCGCGCATGGTCGTGTCGGTAAAGAGCACGCGCTTTTCGTTGCGCATCCATTCCGCAAAGCCCTTCGGACCCAGTTCATCCAGCTTCTGCTTGGTGCCGGACTGCACTTCGCCTTCGATATACGGCACAACAGGCTTTGGAGCCTTGTCGGACGGCTTGGGACGGCCCTTGGTTTCCGGATGGCCATTAACGGTCACATCCGCCAGATAGGTGAGAAGCTTGGTGGCGCGGTCCTGACGCTTCACCTGCTGGAAAAGCTCCGGCGTCGTATCAATAAAGCGGGTGGTATAGGAATTATCCCGGAAACTTGGATGGCCTATAATGGCTTCCAGGAAGGTAAGATTTGTCGCGACGCCGCGTATACGGAATTCACGCAAGGCGCGGTCCATGCGGCTGATCGCTTCCTGGGGACTGCCGCCCGATGCCGTGACTTTCACCAATAGCGGATCGTAATAGCGGGTAATGATAGCGCCAGTGTAAGCAGTCCCGCCATCCAGACGAATGCCGAAGCCAGCCGCAGAACGATAGGCAGTGATGCGGCCATAATCCGGGATGAAGTTCTGTTCCGGGTCTTCCGTGGTGATACGGCACTGAAGCGCATGACCGTTGAGGCGAATATTCTCCTGTGCGGGAACACCGGATTCTGGTGTGCCGATGGCCGCGCCTTCCAGAATGTGGATCTGCGCTTTCACGATATCGATGCCGGTGACGACTTCAGTTACCGTATGCTCAACCTGAATGCGCGGGTTCACTTCGATGAAGTAGAATTTACCCGTATCGGCATCCATCAAATACTCAACGGTACCCGCCCCAATGTAATTCGTGGCTTGCGCAATCTTGAGCGAATAGCCAGCCAGTTCCTGGCGCTGTGCTTCTGAAAGGTAAGGAGCCGGTGCGCGTTCCACGACCTTCTGGTTGCGGCGCTGGATGGAGCAATCACGCTCAAACAGATGGACCACATTCCCATGGGTATCGCCAAGAATCTGGCTTTCCACGTGGCGCGCACGCTCGACAAGCTTTTCAAGATAGACTTCATCCTTGCCGAAGGCGGCCATGGCCTCACGCTTGGCTTCGGTTACTTCCTTGGCCAGATCCGCCTCGGATCGGATGACGCGCATTCCGCGACCACCACCGCCCCAGGAAGCTTTCAGCATGACCGGATAACCGATCTCCGCCGCCATTGCTTTCACGGTTTCCATATCGTCCGGCAGCGGCTCCGTTGCTGGCACAACAGGAACGCCAACGGAAATTGCCAGATTGCGCGCTGCAACCTTGTTTCCCAACTGGCGCATGGTATCGCCCGTCGGGCCGATGAAGATGATGCCGGCTTCACGACAAGCGTCGACAAATTCTGGACTTTCGGACAGAAGACCGTAGCCGGGGTGGATGGCATCAGCACCGGAAAGCTTGGCCACACGAATGACTTCGGGAATGGAAAGATAGCTTTCGATAGGTCCGAGATCGCGCTTCAGATGTGGCCCACGACCGACCTGATAGCTCTCATCCGCCTTGAAGCGATGCAGGGAAAGTTTGTCTTCCTCAGCCCAGATGGCGACCGTTTTTATGCCCAGTTCATTGGCCGCGCGAAAAACGCGAATGGCAATTTCGGAACGGTTGGCGACAAGAATCTTCCTGATTTGCAAAAGCTATCCCCCTCAGCGCTATCACTCTTTGAAGCCTTGCTGATTTGACACAGCAATAGGCGGCTCCAACTGTGCGCAGCAAATGCTGCACCCGCGAAGAACATTAGCGCCATTTTTAGGAATGGCAATTTCCCAAAAGCGGCATGGGATAAAATATGTCAGCCAGATGTCAGGTAACGAGACCTGAACGGAAGGCCAGCGCAATAACGTGCTGCCGGTTTCTGGCGTTAAATTTCTCCTGGATCACGTTGATGTACCAATCCACTGTGTGATTGGAAATTTGCAGCGCCTTGGCGATTTCATTGGACGTTAATCCATCCGACAGCAACCGCAGAACCTCCATCTGGCGCTGCGTAAGTTCCGCATCGACCGCCACCGTCTTTTCCAGATCGGTGGCCGTCCCACGCAGCTCCAGCAATCGCCAGAGCATTTTACGGGCCACCGCATCGAACAGGCAGATTTCCGCAGGTGTTAAATCGATCGCCTCCCCCGAGAAGCTCATATTTCCGAGCAAGCCAGTGCGCCCATAGATTGGGAATACATAGCCATCATGCAAACCGTTGCGGGCCGCGTCTCTCAGGAGACGAAGAGCTCTCTTGCGATAAGGATCATCGTGATAGGCGGCTATTGCATCGCGCCAGCGGAAAGGCCGCTGCGTAACCGCCAGCATCCGCCGCAGGGGATCGATTGTGGCATATTTTTTCTCCGCATAGTGGCGACGCCATCCATTCGGCCACTGCCCGATGAGCATCGTATCGCTCCAATCGGCAAAAACTTTGTGATGAAACCAAATTCCGTAATAATGAAAACCATATCGAGCCAGAAGCGACTCCAACTCGCCGACCAGCTCTGCTTCGGAATCTGCCTCGTGCGCCAGCGCCAGAAACTGTATTATGGAGTGAATATTCACCCATGCCCCCCGCCGGGAAAAACCGGCTCCAAATGCAGCAAGTCGAACGTGTTATACACATTCAGGCCGATTGCCTGAACTTAGTTTACGTAAGGTTTCAAAATCACTGCCTGATTTTAGGGCGGAGCAAAGAGCTTGGCCACGCTCAGTCAGTTCATGCCCTCAATACCATGGCAAACGCGCGTTCACACTGCATACAGGTCGCATCTGCTATGCATCAATGAAAAGATCAGCATGAGGTAAGGTCGTGAGCCTAATACAAGTCTATGCGCGCGCTCTGAAATATCTCGGCGCACACCGCATTCGAGTATCGATGGTGGTGATTGCCAACATCGTTCTCGCCGTGATCACGATTGCGGAACCCATTCTGTTTGGTCGCATCATCGATGCCATTTCCGGAAAAGGAGATGTAACACCGATTCTGCTGATGTGGGTTGGTTTCGGCATCTTCAATACGATTGCCTATGTTCTGGTGGCGAGAGAGGCAGACAGGCTGGCCCATGGCCGCCGCGCATCTCTATTGACCGAAGCGTTTGGCCGCATCATTTCCATGCCGCTTTCCTGGCACCATCAGCGTGGCACATCAAATGCTCTGCACACCCTTCTGCGTGCGAGTGAGACCCTGTTCGGCCTCTGGCTGGAATTCATGCGAACGCATCTGGCAACCATCGTTGCGCTAACGCTGCTTATCCCGACAGCCTTCTCCATGGATTGGCGTCTCAGCTCCGTCCTGGTCGTGCTCAGTATCTTCTACTGGATTATCGGTCGCGTGGTGATGAACCGCACCAAGGAAGGCCAAGCCTCCGTCGAGGGGCATTATCACACGGTTTTCTCGCATGTGAGCGATTCCATCAGCAACGTCACCGTGCTGCATAGCTATAACCGCATCGAGGCCGAAACGAAGGCGCTCAAGAGCTATACTGAACGCCTGATCTCCGCCCAATATCCGGTTCTTGACTGGTGGGCTTTGGCTAGCGCCTTGAACCGCACGGCTTCGACTGTTTCAATGCTGATTATTCTGATCATCGGCATTGTTCTGGTCCGCGATGGCGAGATAAAGGTCGGGGATATCATCGCCTTTATCGGTTTTGCCAACCTCCTGATTGGCCGCCTTGACCTGCTGCGCCAGTTTGCAACGCAGATTTTCGAAGCACGCTCCAAGCTGGAAGACTTCTTCCGTCTGGAAGATTCCGTAAAGGAACGCGAAGAGCCTGCCAATGCTGGCGAGCTGGGTGCCGTGCGCGGCGAAGTGGAATTCCGCAACGTCTCCTTCGACTTTGCCAATACGACGCAGGGCGTGCGCGAGGTTTCCTTCACTGCCAAGGCTGGACAGACCATTGCCATTGTTGGCCCGACGGGCGCAGGCAAGACCACGCTCATCAACCTGTTGCAGCGCGTCTACGATCCGCAGCAGGGCGCGATCCTGATCGATGGGACCGATATTGCAACAGTAACGCGCCGTTCGCTGCGCCACTCCATTGCCACTGTTTTCCAGGATGCAGGTCTGCTGAACCGCTCAATCAGCGACAACATTCGCCTTGGTCGCGATGGGGCCACTGACGAAGATGTGATCGCCGCGGCGGAAGCAGCAGCAGCCACGGACTTCATCGAGAGCCGTCTTGCCGGCTACGAGACGGAAGTGGGCGAACGCGGCAACCGCCTTTCAGGTGGCGAGCGTCAACGAATCGCAATTGCCCGCGCCATCCTCAAGAACGCACCAATCCTTGTGCTGGACGAAGCGACCTCGGCGCTTGACGTGGAAACCGAGCAGCGCGTGAAGGAAGCCATCGACCGGCTGCGCCAGAACCGCACCACCTTCATCATCGCGCACCGTCTGTCAACCATCCGCGATGCCGACATGGTGCTGTTCCTCGATCACGGCCGCATCATCGAAAAAGGCACCTTCGACGAACTGAGCGCCATGGGTGGCCGGTTCGCCTCGCTGCTCAAGACCAGCGGCATTTTGGCGGAGGAGCATAAGCCCGCTCTGGAACAGAGACTGCTCCAGAAGGCTTGATAAGGCCTTCTTCATGATTTGCTTGCAAAGGCCTGCCATCGCGCAGGCCTTTCTTTTTGGGCGAAACCTTCCGGGGCATTCAGAGGACTTAATGAACGACAATGCTGTCTGGACGATAGGGCGGGCAAAAGACGAAGAGTTTGAAGCGTTGCGCCAAATCGAACTGGCGGCCTTCCGGACACTTTCAAACGCGGGCGCCGTGACCGGATTGCCGGAAGCAACCGGAACGGAGGAGTTTGCCAACTACCTTCAGCAAGGCTTGCTGCTATCCGCCATCGATGTCCATGCGCAGCCCATTGGCTTCGGTGCCGCCCTAGTAATGTCTGACACGCTGCATATCTGCGAAATGGATGTGCATCCGGCCTGGCAGCGAAGGGGCATCGGGCGGGCGCTGATCCAGAGGCTCCTGCAGGAGCGGCGAGGTTTGGGATTGAAGCAAGCGACGCTGACCACGGATCGCTATGCCCCCTTCAATGCACCATTTTATGCACGATTGGGCTTCCAGATCGTGAGGGACGACGAGCTGCCGGATTTCCTGACGCGCATCCTGGCTGAGGAGGCAGCAAAAGGTCTCGATCCAGAGAGACGCGTGGCAATGGCTACACCGCTTTGAGTTAACTCAGCACATGCACCATTGCGCTGACGGTCATTGAAAAGCCCGGCCTGCGATCCGCAAGCCGGGCGCAACTTCACCCTTGATATGCTTTGCAATCAGGCGATTGCAAAGCCCTCGTTTTCGGCAACAGCGGCACCATTGATCGTGACTGATACCTCGCTTGAACCGGCAGCCTTGTTGACCTTGATGGCGAAGCTCTTGCCATTCAGGTTCAGCGTGGCTTCAAAGCCAGTCCATTCGCTTGGCAGTGCCGGACGAACGAAGACACGGTCTCCTTCGCGGCGAATGCCAAGAATGCCCTCGACCGCAGCGCGATAGAGCCATCCGGCAGAACCTGTGTACCAGGTCCAGCCACCACGACCTGTCAGATCGCCAACGCCATACACATCGGCAGCAACCACGTAAGGTTCGACGCGGTAACGCTCCGCCTCATCCTGGGTTTGTGCATGATTGACGGGGTTGAGGATCTGGAAGGCTTTCCAGGCATCGTCTCCGCGCTTCAGTTCAGCCAGTGCCAGAACGACCCAGGTTGCTGCATGGGTGTACTGACCGCCGTTTTCACGAACGCCAGGTGGATAGGCTTTGATATAGCCGGGGTCCTTTGGTGTTGCCGCAAGAGCAGGTGTGAAGAGGCGGATAACACCATCCTTCTCATCCACCAGCTTTTCCACAACCGCATCCATGGCCTGACGCTGCCGCTCAGGATCACCTTCGCCGGACAGAACACTCCAGGACTGACCCAGAGAATCGATGGCGCATTCCAGATTGCCTTCTGCACCGAGTGGGCTTCCATCGTCGAAATAGCCACGGCGATAATAGTGGCCATCCCAACCGGCGGTTTCCAGCGCAGTCTTGAGCGCTTCCAAATGCTGGGCCCAGCGATCGATGCGCGCCTGATCATTGCGTGCCTCAGCATGCGGCAGGAAGCGCCGCAGTGCCGCCGCCAGGAACCAGCCAAGCCACACGCTGGTACCCTTGCCGCCAACACCAACGCGGTTCATGCCATCGTTCCAGTCACCGCCGAGGATCAGCGGGAGGCCGTTGGAGCCAGTGCGCTTGATCGCAAGATCGAGCGCGAGAGCGGCATGTTCGTAAACACTTGCCGTCTCTTCTGTCTGCTCCGGCTTGTAGAAGGCGTCGTGCTGGTTCACGGCCAAGGCAGGGCCGGTCAGGAACGGGATCTGTTCATCCAGCACCGACATGTCGCCGGTCGTCTTTATGTACTGATCGGCAGCATAGGCCAGCCACACCACATCGTCAGAAATGGTGGTGCGAACGCCAGCGCCTGTCACCGGCAGCCACCAGTGTTGAACATCGCCCTCTGGGAACTGGCGTCCCGCAGCGGTGACGATCTGGCGGCGTGCAAGGTCCGGCTCATGCAGCATGAAAGCCAGCGTATCCTGCAACTGGTCACGGAAGCCGTAGGCACCCGAAGACTGGTAGAAGGCCGTGCGCGACATGATGCGGCAGCTAAGCGCCTGGTAAGGCAGCCAGTGATTGATCATGTTGTCGAGCGCCTTATCCGGCGTCGAGATTTGCAGTCGGCCGGTAAAGCCCTTCCAGAAGTCACGGCCAGCTTCGACCACCTCCTCTGTGCGGAGCGTGCGAACTTCGCTCACCAATGCGGAGGCTTCATCACGCGACGCGCAATCACCCATGAAGAAGGTGATGGCCTTTTCCTCGCCCGGCGCAAGCTCGATATCGCAGGCAAGTGCGGCACAAGGTGCACCATCCGGCTCCAGCGAACCGGAGAGCGCGGATTGTGCCGTCACAGCCACTGGAGAGGCCATGGTGCCGAAGCGACCGAGGAATTCACGACGGCTCGTCGTGAAGCCCGATGCTGCAACATCTGAACCAAAGAAGGCCGTGCGGTGGTAATCGATGCTGAACGGGTTCGTGGCCAACAATGCACCACTTGCTTCATCCCGCGAAGACAGGATGAAGGATTGAGTGCGCTGCGGATTATTGCCCAAAATCCATTCCGCATAGCCATAGACTCGCAAGCGACGGGCCTGACCGCCGGTATTCTTCAGCACCAGCTTGGACAGCTTGACCGGACGGTTGCGATCCACTGTCTGCGTAACCCTCATGTCGATGCCTTCGTCTTGCGAACGGAAGATCGAATAGCCGAGGCCATGGCGGGCTTCGAAACTCACCGAGGGACGGCGCGACAGTGCGGCATACGGCGTTGAAATAACACCGCTCTCCAGGTCAGCAACGTAGATCGCCTCTCCCGGACGGTTGGAAACCGGATCGTTGGACCATGGTGTCAGCTGATAGTCGCGCGAGTTCTGACTCCAGGTGAAGGCGGCACCTTCTGCCGAAACGTGGAAACCGAACTTCTCGTTGGAGATGACGTTGATCCACGGATGCGGAGTGGCAGCACCACCCTGCAAGCGCACGACATATTCATCCCCGCTGGCTGAGAAGCCGCCGTAACCGTTCCAGAAATCGAGATCGGATGCGCCGCTTTCATTGGCAACGGTGCCGAAATCAGCGGAGGACAACAGAACACGACGGTCCGTTTCCACATCCACACCACGGGGCGCAGAGAAGAGCGAAACGGCACGGTTGACCTGGTCCTCGATCTTGCCATTGCGGGCATGGAGCACGACACGCGATGCCGCAATGAGCGCCGCCCATGTCGCCTCATCCATCAGATCACGACGAAGCGCAAAGACCTGCTGGCGCCCTTCCGACTGCCCGGAGCGGCGAATGCTTTCGCTGACATAGTCAATCGCGTGCTGCATATCCTGGGCGTAAGAAGACGCCTTCTCGTTGACGATGACCAGATCGGCCATGACGCCACGCGAACGCAGATATTCCTGCGCAGAAAGCGCTTCCTTGACGACTTCCATGTCCATCTCATCGTTCACGCGCAGCGTGAAGATGGGCAGGTCGCCGGAGATGGAGAGACCCCAGAGCTGACGCTGGGACGCGAGACCGGATTCGACCGTCGCCGCATCTGCACGCAGGTGCATATCCGGATAGACCAGATAGCGACCGAGATGCTGGAAGGCGGCGGCCTGTTGTGAGCTGATGCCGATATGGCGCATTTGAACCTGAACGCGGGTCCAGGACTGGGTGAGTTCCGAGCCAAATGCATCCGGGTGACGGTAGCGCTCGACGGCGATATCCAGTTCTTCACGGCTCGGTGCGGCAATCGTCCAGAAGATCACACTTACCTTCTTGCCGGCCGGAACGCGCACGACGCGACGAAGCGACAGGATTGGATCGAGCGTAAAGCCATCCGTGCCGGAGAATGTCGCATCCGCATCGAAGGCGGCGGCTTCGGCAAGCGTGCGGCCACGACCGATGAAGCGGCGACGATCGGTCTCGAATTCTGTCGGACGCGAGGAACCGGCATTATCGGCAGCCAGATGCGCAAGCTGCATCGACGGCTCATTTGGGTTGCGGCGATTGCGCCATGCGCGGATCACATCGCCACGACGACCGATTTCCGTGCGAATAAACATGCGCGAGAAGACAGGATGCGCGTTGTCATCGTCCTCATGCGAAAGCACAGGCTCCAGATAGGAGGTCACTTCGATGAAGCGATCTTCCGTGCCTGTGTTGAGCAGCGTCAGGCGGCGGCCTTCTGCATCGTGCTCGGTCGCGACAATCACTTCTACCGTGCTGGTGAGGGTGCCGACGGTCTTGACGAATTCGGCCTTTTCATCGCCGAACACGGTCTTGACCTTCTCGCCCTCCGCACGGCGCGGTTCTGCCGTGGTGGACCACCACTGGCCGCTTGCCGTATCGCGCAGGAAGAGGAAGTTGCCCCAGCGATCCTCAACCGGATCAGCCTTCCAACGGTTGACGGAAAGACCATTCCAGCGGGAATAGCCGGTTCCGGTTGCTGTGAGCATGGTTGAGTAGTGACCGTTGGACAGGAGAACCAGTTCGCGGTCGCGACCGGCTGGGTCCTGAATCGTGCGCACTTCCGAACGCAGCAGATCTGCTTGGCCCTTGCCAGGTGTTTCCGGCTCATACTTGGAGCCCATCACCGGCACTTCGCGTGGTGCCTTTTCCTGCAACAGCAGTTCAGCCGCTTCCACGACCGGATCGGCATGGAAGAGTTCGCGCAGCTTGCCGTTGTTGACGACGTTGGCAATGGCCGCAATCGACATGCCATGGTGGTGGGCATAGTAGTTGTAAACAACCGCGCAACGCTTGCCTTCCGGCACGCGCGTCGGGGTGAAGTCCACCGCGTCGTGGAAGCCGTAGCGTCCAAGAGCCCCAACCGCCCGCAGCTTTTGCAGGTTTTCCAGCGCCTCCAGCGGCTTGTACTGGCTGGCAAGAATGGACGCATAGGGCGCGATAACCGCGTTCTGGCCGAGACCACGCTTCAACCCGAGCGTTGGCACGCCGAAGTTGGTGTACTGATAGTTCAGGTTATGGTCACGCGCATTGAAGGCGGCTTCGGAAATACCCCAAGGGATGTTCAGGCGGCGGCCATGGTTCATCTGCTCTTCGACGATCAGGTTGTTCGTCTGGTTCAGAATGCCACCCTGACGCTCCTGCATGACGAGCGGCGGCATCAGATATTCGAACATGGAGCCTGACCAGGAGATCAGTGCGCCACGCGCACCAATCGGCACCACCTGACGGCCCAGACGATACCAGTGTTCGGTCGGCAAATCGCCCTTGGCAATCGCAAAAAGGCTGGTCAACCGGCACTCGGACGCCAGAAGGTCGTAGCAAGCTTCGTCGAGATCGTTGCTTTCCACGCGGTACCCAATGGAAAGGAGGCGACGGTCCTTGCGGTAGAGGAAAGTGAAGTCCATCGCGAAAGCAAGCTGGCGGGTGCGATCCCGCAGCTGGATGAGGCGCTGACGCAGCGGCTCGATATTGGTCATATCGAAGGTGCTGTCGGTAATATGCGCTTCACAGGCCTGCACGAGCGATTCCGCCCATTGAGTGACCTCGGCTGTCTGGCTGGAGCCGACTTCATGATCGAGGTTTGCAGCGAGCTTTTGAATGTCGCGCGCCAGCACGGCCAGATTGATGATGCGGATGGATGCAAATTCATGCTCGCGCTTCACAGCCGCCAGAGCGTTGGCAAAGCCTGTGATGCGTTCATCCAGACGTCGACGCAGCGGGCGAACCGTTTTGCGATCATCCGGCAGTTCCTTCAGCACTTCGGCAAGAATACCGGCCACATCGCCGATACCATCAAGATTGGCCTGAAGATGCGCGGAGGGCGCTTCCGCCCATTCACGGCAGGCGGAAGAAACGGCAATCAGGTGACCAGCGAGGTTACCGCTGTCTACAGTCGAAACGTAGCGAGGGCCAAGCGTCGCCAGCGTATCTGTATGATACCAGTTGTAGAGATGGCCGCGGAACTTCTCCATCTTCTCAACGGTCGCAACCGTCTGCTCGATTCGCTCCAGCGTTTCCTGGAAGCTCAACCAGCCGAAGTGACGGCCTGAGACAACCGAGAGAAGATAGACGCCGATATTGGTCGGAGACGTGCGCTTGGCAACGATGGGCTCCGGAGTTTCTTGGAAGTTATCCGGCGGCAGGTAGTTTTGATCTTCCGTCGTGAAGGCCTCATAATAGCGCCATGTGCGACGTGAAATCTTGCGAAGCTCGACTGATACGGCTTCCGGCACGAACAGACGATCTTCCGTTTCAGCTGATTGGCTAACATACCAAGCAACGACAGGCGAGAAAATCCAGAGAAGTGCGAAGGGAATGCCGACAAAGAAGGCATTATCCGCTGGAAGCGCTGCAAACATGATCGCCAGAATGGCGGCTGCTGGCGCATGCCACATGGACCGGAAATAGGCCTGCGGACTGCCCTGAGCAGATGACTGGACACTGGCTGCCGT
Organism: Affinirhizobium capsici; assembly: GCF_977018625.1. Lineage (NCBI taxonomy): Bacteria > Pseudomonadati > Pseudomonadota > Alphaproteobacteria > Hyphomicrobiales > Rhizobiaceae > Affinirhizobium > Affinirhizobium capsici. The sequence continues at coordinate 303,000 of NZ_CDRNXD010000007.1, forward strand.
CTTCCATTCCAGCATCAGCTTGCGGCTGACGAAGAGGCGATAGAGCGAACGAATGATCGCATCCATCATCATGAAGGCGGAATCGGCAATGAAGACGATACGCAGCGCGACCTGGGCGTTGGCTGAACGGATATCCGACCAGACAGAATAGAAATGCGCGCGCGGCACGATGTCTGTCGAACGCGGCACGATGCCGGTAATGAGAGAGAGTGTCGGGGCGACAAACAGCGAGAAAATCAGCAGGATCTGCCAGATCAAGGCGCCAAATGGCGTCATGAAATACCAGCCGAGAACGGAAGCAAAGAACCAGGCAATCGGCGTCAGCGAGCGGCGCAGGTTATCGACCATCTTCCAGCGACCGAGAGCAGTCACGCCACGCATCGGATCGAGGATGTAGGGAAGAAGCTGCCAGTCGCCACGCGCCCAGCGATGCTGACGCGACACTTCCACCTCATAGCGGGTCGGAAAGTCTTCAACCAGTTCCACATCCGTCACAAGTGCGCAACGGGAGAAAGAACCTTCAAGAAGGTCGTGGCTGAGAACCGCGTTCTCTTCGATACGTCCACGAAGGGCAGTCTCAAAGGCATCAACGTGATAAAGGCCTTTCCCTGTAAAGCTGCCTTCGCCGGTCAAATCCTGGTATACGTCCGATACCGTGAACACGTAAGGATCGATACCGCGGCTCATCGAATAGACGCGCTGGAAGACGGAAGCGTCCTTGCCTGTCGTCAGCGATGGCGTGACACGCGGCTGAAGCAGTCCGTAACCATGGATCACGCGGCCAGACTTCGGATCGTGAACCGGACGGTTGATCGGGTGATGCAGCTTGCCAACGAGCTTGGTCACCGCATCGCGCATCAAGCGCGTGTCGGCGTCAAGGGTCATCACGTACTGGACGTTTTCCGGAACGGTGTTTGCGCCCTGAAGATAGGACGTGTCTTTATCGCCACGCAGCAGCAGGTTCAGCTCATGCAGCTTGCCGCGCTTGCGCTCCCAACCCATCCACACGCCTTCCGACGGGTTGAACAGACGGCGACGATGCAGCAGATAAAAACGCTGCTTGCCATCGAAGGCATAGCGACTGCTGAGGGATGCCACTTCTCGACGCGCATATTCCAGCACTTCCAGATCGGCATCGGTCTGCTCGACCGCGCTATCCTTCCAGTCGCTGAGAAGCGCGAAATAGATCTCACCGTGCGGATTGGCGAGATAATGAACTTCGAGATTGCGGATAAGCTCATCAACCGTGTCGCGGTTGGTGATGAGGCACGGCACGACGACAAGTGTGCGCGCCTCCTCCGGAATACCTTCCTTGAACTCATAGCCCACAAGCCGCGCCGGCTTCACCACATAGGTGACCAGCGTGTTGAAAAGGCCCGTCGCGCCTTCCGAAGCCGGCAGCGAGAACATCAGCAGGAACAGTAGGATGACCGGCCACGACATGCCGGAATGGGCGAGGAAGCCACCCACAATGGCAAGGGCCAGGAAGGTGAGGAACAGAACGGGTGCCGCAACGGCAAACCAGTTCATGTTCTGCACAAGGCGAAGCGTCTTCTGTGCAATATTCGGGGTATAGCCGACGCGCTTTTCCAGCTCGGCACGATACATGCCGTTGAGGAAGGCACCGACATTGGCCTTGTGTGGATCAGGATTGGGCGCGTTCGCTGCTTCCTGAGCAAGCGCGATAGCGGCATGGGCCACTTCGATTTCGGTCTTTTCGCAGTGGCGTGCAAGCTTTTCGATACGGTTTCGATAGGAATTGCGTGAACCAAAATCGAGATCGTTGTAATCGCTCTGCTCACGCAGAACCTTATCGACCAAGCAGACGTCTTCGAACCAGACGCTCCATTCGGTATCGTCGATTTCACGCAGGCTCTTGATGATATTGCCCATCGTGACGTTGCCGGAAGAGAGACGGTTCTGCTCCGCCATCATCACTTCTTCGGTGTCCGTACCAGCCGCCGTCAACCGTGCTTCCAGCCAGTGGATAGCAAAGCTCGGCGACTGCGAGGCATTGCGCAGGCGGTAGAGGAACTGCGTGGAGAAGGTATTGTCATCCGTCAGCGGCTCGATCTTCTTCAGAAGCTCGGCGCTGGCTGCCTCGTCGTTCAGCTTGATGATGGCATCGGCGGCTTCATTCGCCTGTTGGCGCATACGCCGGGATTTTTCCACCCGAATCGAGATGCGTCGCAGGTTTTCGATCAAAACGAAACGCAGGAACGAGGGTAGCGCCCAAAGCTCACCGATTTCCAGAGACTGGTGAAGCTGGAACCCTTCTGTCATCGCCGTCAGATTATCGCGATTGACCGTGCTGTGCGTGTGAGCAACATAAAGCCAGGCCAGCGCCAGAACACGCGGGATTTCCATCGAGCCAACGCGCATGGTTGGCAGCTGGCGATAGAACTTGCGCGGAAAATCGCGCCGCACTTCCTGGATAGCTTCTTCCACGATGTAGTGGTTGTCGAGCAGCCATTCCGCAGCAGGCGTGATGGTCGCACCCGCCTCGACATCCTTCGCAGTGGAACGGTAGACGCGCAGGATTTCGCGCTCATTTTCCTTATGACGCTCACGAAACTCGAAGTTCATGAAGCCCGGAAGAGATTGCGCACCATCGCGCGCAAGGGCTTCGCCGCAGCTGCGCAGGGCCTCGGCATTGAAGTAGGTGGCGCGGATCGCTTCGTTATGATCGATCTGCTTGCCTTCAGTTTCACGCGGAGAGGAAGCTGGCGTATTATGAAATGACATTGTGTCGACTTCTAATCATGAGTGGAATGGCGACGAAGGTCCGAGAGGTGGGAGATCAGGACCAGGAATGACGCAAGTTGCGGCCTGAGAGACCGGAGAAAAACAGGACAGCATCACGCCTCAAGGCGCGGAAAGCACAGACGGAAGACTTGTTTGTGGTCAACGGTCTCTCCAAAACTATCACCGTTCGCCTCTAGCCGTGTAGGCATGAATGAAACCTGAACGTTTAAAGCGATTTGATTCATAGAACGCAGTGCCGGGGCGAGGATTTCTCACAAGGAACCTTGCCCAACCCCCTATAATTCAGCCTGCCTGTTCATGTTCCATGACACCTAGAACTTCTCTCTTCAAGAGAGTTTCTTTGAATGACCATAGAACCTGGACAAACGCCAAATTAAGACAGCACGCATGAAACCGTTTCGCAGCGCGAAATGGGCTGCTATGTCTGGCGAAAGAATGACATGAAAGGGTACCCAATGACGGTCCATTTCCAGAACGACATGCCGGACCTCGTCGCCGTGCGCCGGTTTCTTCACCAAAACCCGGAGATTGGGCTTTCAGAGTTCAAGACGTCGGATTTTATCGCAGAGCATCTGACGGCGCTGGGCTATGAAGTCACGCGAGGGCTGGCGAAAACCGGCTTGGTCGCCACCATCAAGAACGGCAGCAGCGATCGCGCGATCGGGATTCGCGCTGATATCGATGCACTGCCGATCGTCGAGGAAACTGGGCTGGACTATGCGAGTGAGACGCAAGGCATGATGCATGCCTGTGGCCATGATGGTCACACCACCATGCTGCTGGGCGCTGCAAAGGCGCTTGCGGAACGGCGGAATTTTGATGGCACCGTACATCTGATTTTCCAGCCTGCGGAAGAAAACTTCGCGGGCGCCAAATTGATGATTGATGACGGCCTGTTCGAACGCTTTCCCTGCGATGCAGTATTTGGGCTGCACAACGATCCCACGCTTCCCTTCGGCAAGATCGGGGTGAAGGAGGGGCCAATGATGGCGGCGGCTGACGAATGCCTGATCGTGGTCAATGGACGTGGCGGACATGGTGCGGAACCGCAAGATGCGTCCGATCCCATCGTTTGTGGCGCAAGCATCGTCATGGCCTTGCAAACCATCGTATCACGCAATCTCCATGCCATGGATCAGGCCGTCATCACGGTCGGCGCCTTCAATTCGGGCAAGGCGAGCAATGTTATTCCGGAACGGGCAGAGCTTGCGCTGACCGTTCGCTCCTTCGACCCGAAGGTACGCGACATGTTGGAAAAGCGCATTCGTGAGATTGCTCAAGGCCAGGCCGCCAGCTTCGGCATGAGCGCGACAATCACCTATGAGCGCGGCTATGAGCCGACCATCAACCACGCTGCTGAAACAGAGTTCGTGCGCCGAGTAGCAACAAAGGTTGTGGGCGCGGAGAATGTTCTGGAACTGCCTCGTCCTACCATGGGCAGCGAAGATTTCGCCTTCATGCTGGCAGAACGTCCCGGAAGCTATTTCCTTCTCGGCACTGCGCGCACAGAAAGTGATCCGCCGCTGCACCACCCGAAATTCGACTTTAACGACGATGCACTGCCGATCGGCGTCTCGATGTGGGTTGAGGCCGCGGAAACATTCCTGGCCAAATCCTGACTTCGAAAGCAAAAGACCTTCCGCAGGACGGCTGCGGAAGGTCATCATGAATGGAGTATATGCAGAAGTCTTTAGGCGAAGACGCCGAGCGTGACTGCGCCTATGAAGATAATTGCCGCGAATGCGATAACCGTTGGCAAGAGCGCGGAAACTGGCCGTCTAGCGGCAGCACTCGAACCTTTGGAAACAAATTCTTGTTCGATCTGATGCAGGGTATGGCTCATGTAGTCCTCCCGTCACAATTCTGCCTTATAGGTTGAGACTACCTTAAGTCTACTGATTTGATAGACATGACATTCCTGTTGACGCACTCCTTGGGAAATATTCTTCCAAACTTCTTCCTCCCGCGTTAGATGCACGCATAACGGAGGGTACGATGGATATTGATGTCGTCGTGGTGGGAGCGGGTGTCATCGGCTTGGCCGTTGCACGCGAGTTGTCCGGCCACGCCATGTCCGTCCTCATACTGGAAAGCGCAAGCGCCATCGGAACCGGAACATCCTCTCGCAACAGCGAAGTCATTCATGCGGGCCTCTATTACCCTAAAGGCAGTTTGAAAGCCCGGCTTTGCATTGAAGGCAAGCAGATGCTTTATGCCTTTTGCGAAAGCCATGGTGTTCCCTTCAAACGCTGCGGAAAACTGATTGTAGCGTCAAGCGAGGCGGAGATTGCTGCCATTGAAGCCCTTCTGCGGAAGGGCGTGGCAAATGGCTGCACCGACCTCCAGCTACTTACGCGTGAAGAGGCGCTGGCCCTGGAACCGGAGCTTGAATGCGCGGCAGCGCTGCATTCACCATCCACTGGCATTCTCGATAGCCACAGCTACATGCTGGCACTGCTTGGCGATGCAGAAGATGCAGGCACTTCGCTTGCGCTGAACACACCACTTCGCTCGGCAAAAGCCCTCGAGGGTGGCTTTCACATTGCGGCAGGCGGAGCCGAGCCGATGGAGCTGAGCTGCCGGATGCTGATCAATGCCGCTGGCCTCCACGCCACCGATGTTGCAAGGTCCATCGGAGGGCTTTCACGCGAATGCGTTCCAACCACCGGCTATGCAAAGGGAAACTATTTCCGGCTTTCAGGGCGTGCGCCATTCCAACATCTCATCTACCCGGCACCGCACACCCATGGACTAGGCGTTCATCTGACGCTTGATCTGGGCGGTCAGGCAAAATTTGGCCCTGATATCGAATGGGTCGATAGCATTGATTACAGCGTGAACCCCGACAGCGCAGACAGTTTTGCGGAGGCGGTGCGCCGCTACTGGCCGGGAATGCCGAAAGATTCACTGATTCCCGCCTATAGCGGCATTCGGCCAAAAATTTCCGGTCCATCCGATCCCGCCGCAGATTTTCGCATTGACGGACCAAAGCATCACGGAATTTCCGGGCTCATCAATCTGTTCGGCATCGAAAGCCCCGGATTGACCTCCTCACTTGCCATTGCTCGCTATGTTGCTGCAATGCTCTGATCTTCATCAGAACCAAGTGCTGCAAAACGTAGCAGAGCCTTGATAGGCAGATGGTCCGAGGCCAGACGTGCAAGCGCCGTATCATGCACATGAACCTGCTCAATCAATCCGTGATGGGAGCACATGATGCGATCCAGAGCCAGCACCGGCAAGCGCGATGGAAAACTCGGGACTGCGGGCGGCATTCCACGAAAATGAGACGCAAGCGAAATAAGCGAAGACCGGCTGCCAAGCCGCCATTCGTTGAGGTCACCCATCAACACGGTTGGAATTTCAGCACGGAGAGCCAAGAGATCGAGGATCATGCGGGCCTGCTGCTGGCGAGACCGATTAAGAAGGCCGAGATGGGCGGCCACGATGCGCAGACTTGCGCCATTCGCCAAATCGATTTCCGTCATAAGAGCGCCACGCGGCTCAAGGCCCGGCAACTTCACCTGATGCACATCCCGCACGATGCCGTTTCGAAGAAACAGCACGTTGCCGTGCCAGCCATGCGCCTTGGTGACACCGGACACAGGCACTGGGCTCAAGCCCGTTTCCCGCTCCAGCCAGTGAAGATCCAAGAGGCCGCGCCTTTCACCAAAGCGGGTATCTGCCTCCTGCAAGGCAATGACATCCGGGTTGATTTCGTGAATGACGGAGGCAATTCGGCCCGGATCAAACTTCCCATCAACCCCAACGCATTTATGAATATTGTAGGAGGCAACCAGCAGACCATCCGCTTCCTGCTGTCCTGCATCCAGAGCGGAAAGACCGCGCTTCTTTCGATTGCGAATACTGGAAATCACCTGAGCGGGAAAAGTTTTCTGCTGGTTCATGCTTCGGCAACAAGTCTGTTAAAGGTGAAGTTCGAACGAAGAAGCCCGGCATTTTGTTCAAAGATAAGGCGATCCAAGCCATAAAAAGCGCTCGAACAGGCGGACAGGAAATGGCCTGCTGCGCAACTGCTCCAGGCTCACCGCTGTTGCCGTTTTGATGGAGCGGTCGATCCGCGCTTCAAGCTCCTCGGCAAAAGCAAGGTCGAACACTTCCAGATCGACTTCGAAATTGAGGCGTAGCGAACGCGGGTCGAGATTGGATGAGCCGACATAGGCCCAGCGGCCGTCAATCACCATAAGCTTGGAATGATTGAAGGGACCGGACGCTCGCCAGATTCGGCAATCGCCCTTGAGCACCTGATCGAATTGCGCCGTCATGGCCCGGTCCACCAAGGTCAGGTTGTTGGCTGCCGGCACGACAATATCCACCTTCACACCCCTGCGTGCTGCCGTGGCAAGAGCGCTGATTAATTCCCGGTCTGGCAGAAAATAAGGGGAGACGATGCGAATGGAGGTACGCGCGATGGAGAAAGCCCCCATCAGCATCTTGTGGTTGGTTTCGACGCTGCGGTCAGGGCCGGAAGCCACTGCGCGGATAAGCTTCGGCGCGCCCGGTCGCTCTGCCGGCACCTCGATCTCCCAGGCATCGCCTTGCAGGATCTCGCCGCTTGAATAGTGCCAGTCTTCTGCCGCGATGGAAAAGAGATCCGCCACAACCGCGCCGGTGATGCGAAAATGGGTATCAATGGCGCAATCTTTCCCGGCGCATTCATAGGTAAAGCCTTCGCGGATATTCATGCCACCGGTAAAGGCAACCGCACCATCCACAACCATGATCTTGCGGTGCGTGCGAAGGTTCGCATAGGGCAATCTAAGGCCCACGATGACATTGCCGTTAAAGACGGCAACCTCGGCGCCGCCTTCCTTCAGGAGCCCTAGAACGCTTGGCACGGAATAACGCGCGCCCACCGCATCAATCAGCACACGAACGGCAACGCCGCGCTTTACCGCGTCCGCAAGCTCTTGCGCAAATCGTTTGCCAATCTGGTCGCGGTCAAAAATGTAGGTTTCCAGAATGATGCTGCGCTTGGCAAAGCGGATAGCTTCCAGCATCGCATCATAGGTGGCATCACCGCCGTCCAGCAGCCGAATATCGTTGCCGCTCATCAATTGATGGCGCGTCACCCTGTCGCCGAGCGTTTTCATGGCCAGGAAACGACGGCCGAAGTTCGAAGCAACCGTCGTATCCTCTGCATCATACAGGTCGAGATGCGCCCATACGCCGCCTTGCCGCAAAATACGCCGGTTGTAGACGACCGACCGCCGGATACGATTAATGCCGGCAATCAAATAGAGCAGCGCACCGATAATGGGCGACAACAGAATGACGCCCACCCAGCCAACGGCAGAGCGGACCTCCTCCTTGGTCATGGCCACGTGCACGGCGGCTGTCGCCCCCATGACGACCGACAAAACAAAGACGATATGCGGCCAGTAGGACGACAGGATTTCGAACATGAGGCCAGATATAGGCGCTTGTTTAGAAGACGCAATCTCTCAGACGTACAGCCTCTTGAGAAAAGCGTAGTCTTAGCGAACAGTCATGGCCGCGATGGGAGGCTCGGCACCTTCGGGGATGGGACTGCGATAGCTCTGCCCCTTTAACCGACGCTTCAAATCCGCCCAGGCCGCCTCACGCAATTGCGGATTTTCGATAGCGGCAAGGCCGGTTGCCGCCATCACCTTGGCGACCGCTACCATGCCCTTATGCGCCAGCGGGCTCTTGCCCTGCGCCACCACCTGCCATGTGTGAAGCTGCGTGCCGATGGCGAGCGTCGGGCCATAGGCCTGCACGGTCGGCACCACCCAGCTGACATCGGCCACATCCGTGGAGCCGCCCATTTGGCGAACCTCATTATGACGTGGCAGAATGAAATCCGGCAGTGCCAGATCGCGCTGTTCCAGCCGCTCCTGTGCCCAACTTGCGGCGATATCTTCGGCAGACAATGTTGCCTGAATGGATTGCGCGAAGGCTAGGTCCTTCTCGTCAAATTCGGGGGTGCCGAGGCTTTCCCATATGTCCTGCATCGCATCCATCAGCGGCGTGTTGACGATGAGGTTGGATACACCGGCAAGAGTTGTGCTTTCAACGGAGGTCTCGGTCATCAGGGCGGCACCTTGCGCGACCTTTTTCACGCGCTCGATCAGGGAAAACAGACCGGCAAGCTCTGGCGCACGAATAACATAGCGCACCTTGGCGTGGGCCTGCACCACATTAGGCGAAATGCCGCCAGCATCCAGAAGCGCATAATGAATTCGGCAATCCTGCTGCATATGTTCGCGCAAATAGTTGACACCAACATTCATCAGTTCCACGGCATCGAGTGCACTACGGCCAAGCTCAGGGCTGGCAGCCGCATGAGAAGCGCGACCAGTAAAGGTAAAATCGACACGACAATTGGCCAGCGAGGTTTCGCGCTGCACGCCTGCAAAATTGCTCGGATGCCAGGAGATGGCGATGTCGACGTCTTCGAATGCGCCTGCCCGCACCATAAAGGCCTTGGCTGCGCCACCCTCTTCCGCCGGGCAACCGTAATAACGTACCCGGCCGGGCGTGCCCGTTGCTTCCAACCAATCTTTGAGCGCTGTGGCTGCCAGGAGGGAGGCCGACCCTAGAAGATTGTGGCCACAACCATGGCCGTTTGCGCCGGCAACCATCGGCTCATGATGCGTGAGGCCTGCCTTTTGGCTGAGACCCGCAAGTGCGTCATATTCTCCGAGAAAAGCGATGACTGGGCCGCTTTCACCAGCCTCTCCGATCATTGCAGTCGGAATACCTGCTACGTTTTCCGTGATGCGGAAGCCCTGCGCTTCAAGCATTTCGCGATGCGCAGCAGCAGATTGAACCTCCATGTAACAGGTTTCCGGCGTAGCCCAGACCCTGTCGCTCAATTCCAGAAACACCTCCCGCTTCTGATCGATCCTGTCGAAAACCTCGGGAAGATTATGGCTGGCTGCGGGCATGGGAATTTCACCTGTTCATGGCATTACGGAGCATCAACCCTAGCCGAAAGGTGCTCCCTCGCCAACCTTTGCATAAATTTTAAGACTGCCATTTTTTAGAGCAAAGAGCGTCTTCAACCCGCTCCCATTCGCTCTCCGTTGGCAGGCCGACACGCAGGAAACGCGGCCTTTCCGCAAATCGCCGCACTAGAATACCTGCCTCACCGAGAGCTCGATGTATGTCTATAGCCTGTTCATGCTCGACATAGCGAAACAAGCTTGTTCCGCCGACGACTGGTAAACTGGCTTGGGAAAGAAGAGCATTCAGCCGTTCAGCATCCTGGACCAAACGCTGCCGCATGTTTGTCTGCCATGCTTCGTCAGCCAGAGCCTCAAGACCGATGTGAAGTGTTGGACCAGGGATGGCCCAAGGCCCAACCAGATGGCGCAGATGCTGCGTATGAACCGGTGCAGCAACGGCAAAGCCCAGCCTTATGCCAGCAAGGCCATAGAACTTGCCGAAAGAACGCAGGACCGCAAGTCCTGAATGCACATGGCGCGTAAGCGAAGACGGCTCGTCCATCACATCGCGAAAGGCTTCGTCCACGATCAGCAGTCCGCCCCTCGCCGCAAGGGAGTGCGAAAGCGCCAGCAGGGCCTCATCCGCGATCATGCGGCCATCAGGATTATTCGGGTTAACGACAACGGCCAGATCCGCAGCCTCAAGCGCTGACAGATCCCTCACCTGCCTTGTTTCAAATCCTAGCAATTGAGCGGTCTTGGCGTGTTCCGCATAGGTGGGAGACAAAATGGCGGCAGTGAGATTTTCGCGCACCCGCCCTGCAAATACCGTTTCCACCAGCATCGGCAGAAACAAATGCGTTCCTGGCGCTGCGGCAATATGATTGCCAGAGATGGCATCGTAAGCACGGGCAGCAGCGATGCAGAGTTCGTTGAGAAGCGAGGGTTCTGGCAGTCGTGAGAAAGCGGTGGCAGGTAGCGGAGAATACGCATAAGAATGCGGATTAATGCCGGTGGAGAGATCGATCCAAGGCTGAGGCGCATTGGGAAATGCGCGTGCGGCCTGGGAAAGACTTCCCCCATGTTCGATTGCGTTTCCCTCAATACTATCCATTGCGCTCACCATGGCTTTTTCAATCGCCTTTCTCGCCCTGCTTATTGAACGTCTCTTTGGCTATCCGCAATGGCTTGTTGCACGGATTGGCCATCCCGTGATGTGGATTGGCAAGCTCATTTCGGAACTTGAGACGCGCTTCAACGATAAGAACAGCAATTTCGAAACACGCCGCCGCAATGGGTTAATCTGCTTCATTCTGCTGCTGGCGTTCACTTTTACGGTCTGCGGCATCATAGAAAGCATCCTGCTGTTGCTGCCGCTTGGTTTTGTAGTGGTCGCCATTCTCGGCTCCAGTCTTCTGGCGCAAAAAAGCCTGGAAGAGCATGTGGAAGCTGTTGCCATTGGCCTTGAAACGGGTGGACTTGCCGCGGGACGCAAGGCTGTATCGATGATCGTGGGCCGCGACCCGGATCAATTGGATGAAGCGGGTGTTTGCCGCGCCGCGATTGAAAGCCTTGCCGAAAACTTCTCCGATGGCATCACCGCACCAGCCTTATGGCTTGGGCTTTTAGGGCTGGCTGGCGGCGCCGCCTACAAGGCAACAAACACAGCCGACAGCATGATTGGCCACAAGAACGAACGCTATCACGCCTATGGCTGGGCAGCGGCGCGCTTCGATGATCTGGTCAACCTGCCCGCTTCCCGCCTCACCGCGCTTCTCTTCGTGGCAGCCGCCCTCGCCACACCCGGAGCCTCAGCTTTGAAGGCATGGGAGGCTGTGAAACGCGATGCCTCCAAACATAAATCCCCTAATGCCGGATGGCCGGAAGCGGCCATGGCGGGCGCCTTGGGCCTCGCGCTGGCAGGACCGCGCGTCTATGGCGGCACACTGGTTGACGATCATTTCATGGGCGAAGGCGGGAGGCGAAAGGCCAATGCTGCCGATATTCGCCGCGCTCTTTCGCTTGCCCGAACGGCTGATCTTTTGTTGCTCATCCTGTTCGGCTTGATCGCGACGGTTCCTACCGCGCTATTTTAAACAGGGCATCGATATCCAGATGCTTCTCCAGATGCGCGGCCAGCAGGTCTAGCACATCTTCCACTCCCTGCTCATAATCCATGCGGGATTCTACCCCGCCAAGGCGGGTAAGCCAGGCAGACCTTTGCTCATCATCGGCAAAAAGCCCATGCACATAGGTTCCGGATACAAGACCTGAGGCAGAAACCGCACCTTCGGGGCGGCCTTGGATCGTCGCGAACGGGCGAGTGCAATCCTGCCCAGTCGTTTCTCCGACATGCATTTCATACCCGGAGCAGCTAATGCCATCGCTAGTGGTGCCGAAGACGGCTTCCAGACGCTTATCTCCACTCAATCGCGTTTTGACATTGAGTAATCCAAGGCCTTCCTCAACTGCCCCTGCCGGACCTTCAACACCATCCGGGTCAGCCACCGAATTTCCTAGCATCTGGTAGCCACCGCAAAGGCCGATTACGGGCTTGCCCTGCCGCACATGGGCTTTGATATCGATATCAAAGCCAGCAAATTTCAGGGCCTGAAGATCGCTGATCGTTGCCTTGGAACCGAGCAGAAGCACGAGGTCCGCATCGCGAGGCAGGGCATTGCCGGGGCGGATGCGAACCAACTCCACATCCGGCTCCGCATCCAGTGGATCGAGATCATCGAAATTGGAAACATGCGGCAGGATTGGCACAGCAATTTTGATTTTTGCCCCAGCCTTCCGCTCCGGTTTAGAATTCAGCGCCAGCGCATCTTCTGCTGGAAGCCTTGAGGCTTGGGCGAAATGCGGCAAAAGACCAATGGGATTCCAGCCGGTGAAACCGTGGATCATCCGCATGCCTTCATCAAAAAGGCTTGGGTCGCCCCGAAAGCGGTTGACGATAAAGCCTTCAATCATCGCAGCATCCTGGGGATCAAGAACGGCCTTCGTTCCCGCAAGACTTGCGATGACACCGCCCCGATCAATGTCGCCAATCAGGATAACCGGTACATTCGCTGCGCGGGCAAAGCCCATATTGGCAATGTCGTTACGGCGAAGATTGACTTCAGAGGCGCTGCCCGCCCCTTCCACCAGCACCAGATCGGCTCGGGATTTGAGATGTGCGAAGCTTTCAAGCACGCGCGGCATGAGGCCTGCCTTGATTTGCTGATATTCCGCGGCGCGGGCATTGCCTTCCACTTTACCCTGCACCACCAGCTGCGCGCCCACTTCGCTTTGCGGTTTCAGAAGCACCGGGTTCATGTGAACAGAAAGCGGCACGCGGGCTGCACGCGCCTGAAGCGCTTGCGCCCGGCCAATCTCGCCACCATCTGCCGTGACCGCCGCGTTGTTGGACATGTTCTGCGGCTTGAAGGGCAGGATGCGCAAGCCTCGGTTTACGAAGGCACGCGCAAGACCGGCAACGATCAGCGACTTGCCGACATCGGAACCCGTTCCCTGAAACATCAGAGCTTTGGCTTGCCCACCAGCCATCAGAATTCGATCCCGGCTTGCGCCTTCACGCCTGCCTTGAAGTGATGCTTCACCAGCGTCATCTCGGTCACCATATCAGCCGCCTCAATCAGCGCAGGCTTGGCGTTACGGCCTGTTACGATCACATGCAGGTCCGGACGGCGCGACGACAGCTCGGCAACAACCTTATCCAAATCCAGATATTCGTAGCGGAGCGCGATGTTCAACTCGTCGAGTATGACAAGGCCCACTTCCGGCAGCGCCATCATTTCCAGCGCCTTTTCCCAAGCACGTTCGGCGGCTGCAACATCCCGCTTCAGATCTTGCGTGTCCCAGGTAAAACCCTCACCCATGGTGTGCCAGATCACGCGATCACCGAAGGCTTCCAGCGCCACTTGCTCGCCCGTATCCCACGCGCCTTTGATAAACTGAACGATTGCGATCTTCCGGCCATGGCCGAGCATACGAAGCCCCAGCCCGAAAGCTGCGGTGGACTTGCCCTTGCCCGGACCCGTGTTGATAATGAGGAGGCCCTTTTCAATGGTTTTCGAAGCAACTTCCGCATCCTGGACGGCTTTTCGGTTGGCCATTTTGCGCCGATGCCGCTCCGCTTCGCTTTCCTCGATATTTTTCATCCGGCCTGCCTCATCTCTCTCTCGTCTCAACGCGCGGGACTATAGCCAAACCCAGCCTTGCGACAATGCCCCACGGAAACTGACGCGCCGCGCGGCATTGACATGCTGCCGTTCAACCGCATAGTGAAGAAGACGGTCTTTTCCCGGCAACGGGGAAAGCTAAGAGGGAACGTGGTGCGGTATATGCCTAAACCACGGCTGCCCCCGCAACTGTAAGCGGCCCCCGCAGGATCTGCGGGAAACCCAGCGCATCATGCCACTGAAGACAATTCGGGAAGGTAGCGCCAGGGGTAAACCGCGAGCCAGGAGACCTGCCGTCTTGAAGAATGGTCCAACCGGGCGGGGTGCTCCGGCAGGGATAGTATGAAAGGCACGCATGCACTTGGCTTGCGCGCGCCTGCACCCCATGACAATTTTTGAGATGAAGGGGTGCGTCTTGGATTTCCAGCCGCAACATCAATCGGACGAACCTGTTGCCGCGCAAGCTCGGGTTACCATCCATGTCTGCGAAACCTGCCGCAGCGGAACTGAAGCCGTCGATGCACAGCGTGACGGTGCCAATCTCGCAGCGCATACGATGTCTCTGGCTGAGCGCGGCATAGACGTGGTGTCTGTTGCCTGCCTCGCCAACTGCAAGCGTGCCTTAAGCGCTTCCATTCAACGCGAAGATGGCTGGTCTTATGTGTTTGGCGAGCTTGACGTGGATTCCGGCTCTGACCTCATCGAAGGTGCCCGTCTTCTCGCCTGTTCTTCCGATGGGCTGATGCCGTGGAAGGGACGACCCGATGCTCTCAAACGCGGCATGATTGCCCGCATTCCACCGATGCCCACTCGATTTTCGAAGATTTGAAGGACCGATTTCATGACCAATACCCTCACCCGCATTCCCTGCACCGTCGTGACCGGGTTTCTTGGAGCTGGCAAAACGACGTTGCTGCGCCATGCGCTGGAAAACATCAAGGGCAAGCGGCTCGCGGTCATCGTCAACGAGTTCGGTGATGTCGGCATCGATGGCGAAATCCTGAAAAGCTGCGGCATTGAGAACTGCCCGGAAGACAACATCATCGAGCTGGCAAACGGCTGCATCTGCTGCACAGTAGCGGATGATTTCGTGCCTGCGATCGACAAAATTCTGGCTATGGAGCCAAAGGTCGATCACATCCTGATCGAAACCTCTGGCCTTGCACTGCCAAAGCCACTCGTTCAGGCCTTCCAATGGCCAAGTGTTAAAAGCCGTGTGACCGTGGATGGCGTTGTCGCCGTAGTGGATGGGCTGGCGCTTGCGGAAGGCCGCGTGGCAGACGATATGGAAGCACTGGCCGCTCAACGGGCAGAAGATGAATCGCTTGATCACGACGATCCGGTCGAAGAAGTTTTCGAAGATCAGATCGCCTGCGCCGATCTTGTGATCCTGACGAAATCCGACCTGCTTTCAGCTGACGATCTTGCTAAGGCCCATGCGCATGTGGAAGCGCATCTTCCCCGCGCCGTTCGTATCGTGAATTCGCAGAACGGCGAGATCGATCCGACCATCTTCATTGGCCTGGGTCTGGCCGTGGAAGACGACATCGAAAACCGCAAGACCCACCACGACGACGAGTTGGATCACGAGCACGACGATTTCGACAGCTTCGTTCTCGATATTCCGGCCATTGCCAGCCCGGAAGAACTGACGAAGCGCATCGCCGATGTGACGGATGCGGAAAAAGTGCTGCGGATCAAGGGCTATGTGGAAGTATCCGGCAAGCCGATGCGCCTTCTGGTGCAGGCGGTCGGGCCCCGTGTGAACCACTATTTCGACCGGCCCTGGGCTGCCAGCGAAGCGCGCCGTTCGCGTTTGGTGATCATTGGTGAAAAGGGCATTGATGCCGAAAAAATCGGGAAGCTTCTGGCCGCCTGATGCATATTCTCGCCACCACATCCTCGTCTCTGGACGATCTGATAGAACCGGTCGATCTGAACCAGACGCCGGGGGATGTGGTGGTGCTGTCTTTCACGGATAGCGACCTGAACGGCATCGCTGCCGCATGGGAACGCAATGAGGTGAAGGGGAACTTGAGCCTTCGCCTCGCCCAATTGAGCGATCTTCGCCATCCCATGTCCATCGATCTGTGGATCGACAAAGTGGCAAGTCACGCCAAGCTTCTGCTCGTGCGCATTCTGGGCGGCTATGACCGCTGGCGCTACGGCGTGGATGAACTGGCTCGAAAAGCGAAAGAACGCGGCATCTGCCTCATTCTCCTTCCCGGTGAATGCAGCGAAAGCGATGAGCGGCTCGCAGAGTCCTCAACGGTTGATGCCGCTGAGATTGCCCTTCTCCTCTCCTATTTTCGTTCAGGCGGACCAGATAACCTTGGCAAACTCGTTAGCCGACTTATCGCTAAGGCAAAGCGAGAGGACCAGATACCAGAGCAGGCGCAAGAACTGCCACGAATGGGGTTTTATCGCCCCGGAGCAGGCGTCGTTTCGCTGGATAGGGCGCTGGGGAGCCGCGGTTCGAGACCACTGGTTCCGCTGCTTTTCTATCGCTCCATTCTTCTGGCTGGCGATATCGAACCCATCGATGCGCTGACGGAGAACCTTGAGCAGCGCGGCATTGCCGTTCTACCCGTTTTCGTTCCCGGATTGAAGGAACGCGATCTACTGTTCATCCTTCAACAGCAGCTTCAGCCTTTAATCCCTGCTGCCATCATCACCGCAACGGCTTTTGCCAGCCAAGCGGATCTCGATGGGCAAACACTTTTTGACCAGTTGGGCGTTCCGGTTTTTCAGGCGGTGATTGCCACAACCAAGCGGCAAGCATGGGACGAAAACCAGCGTGGACTTGGGCCTTCTGATCTTGCCATGCACGTTGTTCTGCCGGAGCTGGATGGACGTCTGCTCTCTGGTGTTATCTCGTTCAAGGCAGAGCGAGAAGCAGGTTCGGATTACGGCTTTGCGGGCTTTGGCAACCGGCCAGAGCCGGATCGCGTCGATGCCGTCGCTGCCCGGATTGAAAAACACCTCGCCCTTTATGCCACGCCAGCGGCAGAGCGAAGGATCACCATTATCCTACCGGATTATCCCGGCGCGGATGGTCGCACAGGTTATGCAGTTGGACTGGACGTGCCGGAAAGCGCCCGTCAAATGCTGATCGAACTGCGTGACAACGGCTATGATGTCGCTGACATCCCCGTATCCTCCGCTGAGCTTCTGGACCGGGTTCTACGAGGGTCTGAAAACCTGCCGATAGACCAATATCATACCGCTTTTGATGACCTCCCGGTTTCTGCGAGACAATCCGTCACAGAATGCTGGGGCGATCCGTTAGCCGACGAAGGATCTAGTGCCGAGGGATTTTGCTTTCGTGCCGCCCGCTTTGGTTCTGTCACTGTGGCGCTCGCACCGGATCGTGGGCGCGAGGCGGACCGGCGCACGGATTATCATGATCCCACACGCCCTCCGGCCCATGCGCTTCTGGCCTTCGGCTTCTGGATGCAGCACGTCATCAAGACGCAAGCCATTATTCATGTTGGCGCGCATGGTACGCTCGAATGGTTGCCAGGAAAGAATGTCGCCCTCTCCCGCAACTGCTTTCCGGAGATCGTCACGGGCAATCTGCCGGTCATCTACCCGTTCATCGTTTCCAATCCCGGTGAAGCGGCAGTTGCCAAGCGGCGTATTGCGGCGCTCACCATCGGGCATATTCCTCCCAAGCTGGTAGGTGCGGGCCTCTCGCCCCAGCAGCAGAAGCTTGAGCAGTTGGTGGATGAATATGCGCAGGCTGATGGGCTTGATCGACGCCGCCGCGACCGGCTTGCAAAGCTCATCGTGGAAACCGCCGACGAGGTCGGTCTGATAGAAGAAGCAGGCGTCAGCCGCTCTGATGATCCTGATACAGCTTTGGCACGGATCGACGCCTTCCTCTGCGACCTGAAGGATTTTGCCATCAAGGATGGCCAGCACATTTTCGGGCGCTCGGAACCGGATGAAACAGAAATCTTGCGGCTGGAGAGCGCACAGTCTGAGCGAAAAGCGCTACTGAATGCTCTGAATGGCTGCCATGTTCTTCCCGGACCCTCGGGATCGCCCTCCAGAGGCAGGTTGGATGTGCTGCCAACAGGGCGCAATCTTTACACATCCGACCCCCGCACCATGCCGACCTCAACAGCTTTTGAAATGGGGCAGAGGGCGGCGGACGAGGTGTTGCGGCGCTATCTTCAGGATCACGGCGATTGGCCAAAACGTCTCGTTATCGATCTTTGGGGTAGCGCAACACTCCGCAGCGGCGGTGAAGAGGTGGCCCAGGGCCTGGCGTTGATGGGCGCTCGCCCGGTTCAAGACCCGGCGACCGGTCGCGTCACAGGCATCGAAGTTCTGTCGCCAGCTCAATTGGGTCGTCCCCGCGTGGATGTTACGTTCCGCATCTCCGGCCTGTTCCGCGATATGTTTCCCACTTTGATTGCCCTGATCGACATGGCAACGCGGTCAATCGCAAGCCGCGTGCATGAAGCACCGGGGGATAACCCGCTGGCAGAACTTGCCACCACCCAGGCTGGCGCTCCTGCTCGCATTTTCGGTTCCGCTCCCGGCACTTATGGGTCGGGGATCGAGGAAAAACTGTCTGATGGAAACTGGCAAAGCCGCGAAGAACTGGGCCGGTCCTATCTTTCCATGTCCCGCCACGCCTTTGGCGGTGCAGAGGGTGAGGCATTCGATGCGGGCGACAGTTTCGAGGCATTGGTTAAGGATGCCGATCTGCTGGTGCATACGGGGGATGATCCGGGCCGCGATCTTCTGGATGGATCGGGTGATGTTGCCTTTATCGGTGGTTTTGCGGCGGCAATGGCAGCCCTTGGCAGCAAGGCAGACCTGATTGCCCTCGACACGACAAACCCGGAAAAACCACGCGCGCGTTCGCTTGCGGAGGCGATCACTCGCGTGGTTCGTGCACGGGCAGTCAATCCACGTTTCATTGAAGGGCAGATGCGCCATGGGCCACGCGGCGCTTCGGAATTTGCCGAGACGGTGGATCGGCTGGTTGGCTTTGCCGAAACCACCGAACTGGTGCAGCAGAGCCTGATTGAAGCCGTTTACGATGCCTATATCGCCGATGAGCGGGTACGCGATTTTGTTCTCGACCAAAACCCGGAAGCCGCCCGCTCCATCGCAGACCGGTTGATGTCGGCGCGTCGCCGGGGTCTTTGGCATCCAAGGCGCAATTCTGCGGACCGTGATCTGGAAATGCTTCATGTCGCCGCCAGCCGAAAGGCACGCTCATGAATGCGGCAGCGCTTGATATGGCGCGCGGCGCTTGTCCCGCACTCGATGCGCCCATGCAAACCGGCGATGGGCTGCTTTCCCGCATGGCGTTGATGGACTGGATTTCGCCGCGAGATTTGGCAGAAATCTGCAAGCTTTCCATTCGTCATGGCAATGGCATTCTCGACATTTCCCAACGCGGCAATTTGCAGGTGCGCGGTTTGACGGCGGAAAGTGCCATCTCCCTGGAAGTCGATATTCGCAGCTTGAACCTGCCACTGCGGGAAGGCTTGGCGGTGGAATGGACGCCGCTTGCTGGAATGGAGCCGGGTCTCGCTTGCGATCCCCGGCCGCTCGGACGCTTGATCATCGATCATGCCAGCGCTCTGCGAGGCAGACTCGCACCGAAACTCTCCATCGTTCTCGACGCTGGTGGCGCGGTCGGCTTTGATGATCTTCTGGCCGATATTCGCCTGACGGCACAACGGAATGCGGATGCGCTTTGCTGGGAGATACGCCTCGGTGGCACAGCCGAAAAGGCGCTTCGCCTTGGCTTGGTGGCAGAGGCGGATGCTCCAAGCTTGGTCGCCCTGCTCCTCAACCATATGGCAGAGCGGGGGTCGAAAGTGCGGGGACGCGATCTTGCACCCGGCAGTCTTCCGGCGTCGGCCATGGCGCTGGTGAAGCCTGGGACAAACAAAGCGCCGCTTCAGAAACAGGCAAGCCTGGGCCTGCTGAACCTGTCAGGAAGCCTCGGCGCCCTTCGCATTGGCCTTCCGTTTGGACAGCAAAATGCAAATGTGTTGGCTGAATTTTGCGAATATGCAAAATTCGTTGGCATTGATCGCGTCCAACCAGCACCGAACCACACCTTGATCCTTGTTGGAGAAACAGCCACCTGCGCATTGCTGCTCAAAACCGCCAAAACAAGCGGCTTTATAACTGAAAGCGATGATGCTCTCTCCGCCATCGATGCTTGCTCGGGCAGGCCCGCCTGCCGTTCCGCATCTCTTTGCACACACGAGCTGGGACGGTTTGCGGCAGCAGAGATGCCCGACCTGTTTGACGGCTCACTGCGGCTTCATCTCTCCGGTTGCGCCAAAGGTTGCGCCCATCCCACCGCATCGACCCTAACATTCGTCGGAACGGAAACAGGTAGCCGTCTTGTATTCTGCGGAAAAACCACCGATACCGCTGTGAAACAGCTTGCCCCTCATAAAGAGAAGGCCGCGCTTGCCAGCCTGACCCGCCTCATTGGCGCGGAACGGAAATCCGGCGAGACGAACCACGACTGTCTGACGCGCCTTGGCTCCGAAAGAATCGCGGCTGCGCTGGACGAAGGACATTGATGACGGACTACGACTATATCCGCGATGGCGATGCGATTTATCGCAAGTCCTTTGCGATCATCCGCGCGGAAGCGGATCTTTCTGCCTTTTCGGAAGATGAGGCGGATGTTGCCATCCGCATGATCCATGCCTGCGGTTTGGTGGAAGCGGCGGATCATTTTCAGTTCTCAGCCGGTTTCGTCGAGGCAGCTCGCGTCGCCCTTCAGGCAGGAAAGCCGATTTTCTGCGATGCGCAAATGGTGGCCCACGGCGTTACCCGCGCGCGCCTGCCCGCCGGCAACGATGTGATCTGTACGCTTCGCGACCCACAGACTGCCGAACTTGCCAAACAGGTTGGTAATACGCGCTCGGCTGCCGCACTCGAATTATGGCGTGACCAGATCGAAGGTTCTGTCATTGCCATTGGGAATGCGCCGACGGCCCTCTTTTATCTCTTGGAAATGCTGGAGAAAGGCTGCCCCAAGCCCGCTGCCATCATCGGCATGCCTGTTGGCTTCGTCGGAGCGGCGGAAAGCAAGGAAGCCCTTGCAGAAAACAGGCACGGCATCCCGTTTGCCATCGTTAAAGGCAGGATGGGCGGCTCCGCCATGACCGCCGCTGCGGTGAACGCGCTGGCAAGGAGCGGGCTGTGAACACTATTGCTCCCGGCAAAGTCTATGGCGTCGGCACCGGCCCGGGTGATCCAGACCTTTTGACACTAAAGGCCGTCAAAGCTCTGAATGGCGCGGATGTTCTGGCCTTTTTCAGCAAACGTGGCTCTCGCGGCAATGGGCGCACCATTGTGGATGCGCATGTACGCGCTGATATACTGGAGCTGCCGCTCGTCTATCCCGTCACCGTGGAAGAGGACAAGGACACCGAGAGCTACAAAAGCGCTATAGACAGCTTCTTTGACCGTTCCGCAGCAGAAATCGCCATTCATCTCCAGGCCGGCCGCAACGTCGCGGTCTTGAGTGAAGGCGATCCGCTGTTCTACGGCTCCTACATGCACCTTCACTTAAGGCTTGCACCGCATTTTCCGGCAGAGGTCATTCCAGGCGTCACAGCCATGTCCGGCTGCTGGTCGCTGGCTGGCCTGCCTCTGGTGCAAGGAGACGATATCTTGAGCGTGCTTCCCGGCACTCTTCCGGAAGAGGCGCTCACGGAACGGCTGAACGGCACAGATGGCGCGGTTATCATGAAGGTAGGCCGAAACCTGCCGAAAATCCGCCGTGCGCTGGCCGCCGCAGGCAAACTTGCGGGCGCGATTTATGTGGAACGCGGAACGATGCCAACCGGCCACGCCATGCCGCTGGCCGAGCGGGATGAGACGCCCGCTCCCTATTTCTCGCTTGTTCTGGTTCCCGGCTGGAAGGGCCGCCCGCAGGGATTGGTGCCATGACGGGCAAGCTTACCGTCGTTGGCCTTGGCCCGGGCAGTCCGCAGCAGATTACGCCGGAAGCCATGGCGGCGGTTGCGGAAGCATCCGACTTTTTCGGTTACGGCCCTTACGTCGAGCGGCTTGAGTTGCGCGCCGATCAGCGACGACATGCTTCGGACAACCGCGAAGAGATTTCCCGTGCTGCGGCGGCTCTAACACTTGCCGCGCAAGGTGCTAAGGTCTGCGTGGTGTCGGGCGGCGATCCCGGTGTCTTTGCCATGGCAGCTGCCGTCTGTGAGGCTATGGAAACCGGCCCTGTGGAATGGCGTAATCTCGATTTTTCCGTCGTGCCAGGCGTCACGGCCATGCTGGCGGTTGCTGCCCGTGCCGGTGCGCCGCTTGGCCATGATTTTTGCGCCATCTCGCTTTCGGACAATCTGAAGCCTTGGGATGTCATTGCCAATCGGCTGAAAGCGGCAGCACAGGCGGGTTTCGTGATGGCCTTCTACAATCCCGTCAGCAAGGCGCGCCCGCACCAGTTGGGCGAGGCCTTCGAGATCCTACGTCAGAATTTGCCTGGCACAGTGCCGGTTATCTTTGGCCGCGCCGCCGGGCGCCCAGACGAAAGGATGAAGGTAGTTCCACTCTCCGAAGCGCATTCGGATATGGCCGACATGGCCACCTGCATCATTGTCGGCTCCACGGAAACGCGACTAATGGCGCGGGATGGACAACCGGATCTCGTCTATTCGCCGCGTTCCTGGGGTGGAAAGGCCTGATCCACATGGGCAATGAGCGCATCGACGGTTTCAAAGGACAAGGCTTCCGGCAAATTCGGTCGCTGGATCATGACCACCGGCAGCCCGAGCTTTCGTGCTGCGGCGATCTTGCCGTAGCTGGCAGAACCGCCCGAGTTCTTCGACACCAGCAATTGGATGCCTTTGTCTTGAAGCAGCGAAAGCTCATCTGCTTCGTTGAAGGGTCCTCGTGCGGTGATGTAATCAACATCCGGCAATGCAAGCGGCGGCACCACCGGGTCCACGCTGCGCACCACATAGCGATGCTGCGGCGCCTGTTCGAAGGGCAGAAGCTCCTGACGCCCCAGTGCGAGGAAAACCGTTCGGCTCGCCTGCCCCAACGCATCCACAGCAGCCTCGACGCTTTCGACTTCCAGCCAGTGATCCGTGTCCTGACAGTTCCAACCGGGCCGACGCAGCGCAATCAAAGGCTTTTCCGCAAGAGCGGAAGCCTGAACGGCGTTGGCCGAAATACGGGCGGCATAGGGATGGGTGGCATCGATCAGCAGATCGATTTCTTCGTTACGAAGATATTCCGCCAAGCCCGTCACGCCACCGAAACCTCCCACACGGGTCGGCACCGGCTGTTTAACTGGCGCAATCGTTCTGCCAGCCAGCGAGAGCATCAGGCGAAAACGGTTCAAGTTACCGAGCTTTCCAGCAAGTTCCCGCGCTTCCGTTGTTCCGCCCAAAATAAGAATGGAGTTCAAACTCATGGCTCCTGACAATCACAAGACCCATGTCACGGAAGCCGTGTGGTTGTCCATTGTCGGCATTGGCGAGGATGGACTGGCCGGCCTCAGTCAATCCGCTATTGCGGCAATTTCCGAAGCAGAGTTTGTTTTTGGCGGTCAGCGCCATCTGCAACTGGCGGGAAACGCTATTCACGGAGAGGCCCACCCCTGGCCGCAGCCTTTTGACCCGGCCATGGAAGCGGTTGTGGCCCTGCGTGGCCGTCGCGTTTGCGTACTCGCCTCGGGTGATCCCTTCTTCTTTGGCGTAGGCGTGACTTTGGCTCGCCATATGGAAAGGCACGAATTTGCGGCTTACCCTGCGCCGTCTGCCTTTTCGCTTGCGGCCTCGCGCCTCGGCTGGGCGCTTCAGGAAGTTGAGACCGTTTCGCTGCATGGCCGCTCCGTCGATCTCATCCGGCCCTATCTACACCCAGGTCGCAAGATCGTTGCGCTTACCTCCGATGGCGAAGGACCTGCCTCCATTGCACGGCTTCTCACCGCTTCCGGCTTTGGAAAAAGCCGGCTCACTATTCTGGAGGCCTTGGGTGGAGAGAGGGAGCAATGCCGTAAAACCGTAGCCGATGCTTTCAATCTCCAAGCGGTTGATCCGCTCAACGTAATCGCCATAGAGGTTTTAGCGGAAAAATCCGCCCGTATATTGCCGCTCGGCTTTGGGCTACCCGATGCGTTGTTCGAGCATGACGGCCAGATCACCAAAAGCGAAATCCGCGCCATGACACTGGCAGCGCTTTCACCACGCCGCGGAGAACTGTTATGGGATATCGGTGCCGGGTCCGGTTCCATCAGTATTGAGTGGATGCTTTCCCACCCCTCCATGCGTGCCATTGCCGTTGAACATCACCCGGAACGCGCAGCACGGGTTACGCGGAACGCGAGTGCGTTCGGCGTGCCGGGGTTGCGGGTAGTTGAAGGGAAAGCGCCCTTTGCCCTGGCAGGCCTGCCGCAACCGGACGCCATTTTCATTGGCGGAGGCGGCAGCCGCGATGGTGTTGTGGATGCAGCCCTTGCAGCATTGCCGTTTGGTGGCAGACTGGTAGCCAATGCCGTGACGCTGGAAATGGAACGTGTGCTGCTCGATGCCCATGCACGACTTGGTGGCCGGCTCATTCGCATGAGTGTGGATCGCGCCGAACCGGTTGGTGGAATGACGGGCTGGAGGCCAGCCATGCCGGTCACACAGTGGTCTATCATCAAGGAAGCGCTGTGATGCTGGCCGTTGGCATCGGCTGCCGAAAAGGCACCTCAGCCTCGACCATTGTCGAGGTCATTCAAGCGTGTCTTGAAGCGTATGAACAGCCGGTTGCGTCTCACCTCATTGTGGCAACCGGCCAGATAAAGGCTCAAGAGAAAGGCATTCGAGAGGCTGCTGCGGAACTGGAAGCCGAACTCCTGATACTCGACGATGCCGCTCTGCAAAAGGTAGCAAATCGCACCCTCAGCCGCTCTGAATTCAGTATCGTCCATTCAGGCCTTCCCAGCCTCTGCGAAGCTGCAGCCCTTGCTGCTGCTGGTGCAGAGGCGCGGCTGCTTGGTCCAAGGCATGTTTCCAAAGGCGTAACCTGCGCTATTGCCCTATCGGAGGAAAGATCATGACGGTTCATTTCATAGGTGCAGGTCCGGGTGCCGCAGATCTCATTACGGTGCGCGGGCGAGACCTTATTGCGAAATGCCCGGTTTGCCTCTTTGCGGGTTCGATTGTTCCACGAGAACTGCTGGACTACTGTCCGCCTGACGCACGGATCGTGGACACGGCATCGCTCTCGCTTGATGAAATCGAAGCGGAATATGTGCGCGCATCGGAAGCAGGAGAAGATGTGGCCCGCCTGCATTCCGGCGATCTTTCCGTCTGGAGTGCGGTGGCAGAACAGATGCGCCGGCTGGATCGGCTCGGGCTCGACTACACGCTCACGCCTGGCGTTCCTTCCTTCGCGGCAGCGGCAGCGGCTCTGAAGCGGGAATTGACAATCCCCGAAGTGGCGCAAAGCCTTATCTTGACCCGTGTTTCAGGCCGCGCCTCCAAAATGCCGGAGGGCGAAACGCTTGCCAATTTCGCCGCGACCGGCGCGACGTTGGCGATCCATCTGGCGATCCATGCATTGGATAGGATTGTAGAGCAGTTGACGCCAGCCTATGGCAGCGATTGCCCGGTCGCTATCGTTGTCAAAGCCAGTTGGCCGGATGAAAAGATCGTGCGCGGAACACTTGCCGATATCGCCGCTAAAGTGGCCGAATTGCCGATTGAAAGGACAGCACTGATCTTTGTCGGCCCCGGTCTCAAGGCAGAGGATTTTCGCGAAAGCGCCCTTTACAGCACTGATTATGTGCGGCGGTTCCGGTCTGGCTGGGATGGGTCCGACACCTGATCCGATAGCGCAAAAGGCGCTTCACCAACCAGCCTGCCCTGACGGTCGAATACCAGCACTTCCAGCGCAATTTCGGGGGAGTTCAGCGCCTTTGCAGCAGTCGTCCAGGCCAAAGAAGCAATTCGATTCCCAAGGTCGAGTCCTTCAGCCTCGGCCAGTTGAAACGCCTGCGAAACAGTGTTGGCCGCTGCGATCTCCTTAGCAAGCTCCGCATCCGCACCGGCATCCACCGCGACCTTGGCAAGGGCATCGAGATCAGCAAGTCCGCGCTTGGAATGCACATCCAGCATTCCTTGAGCAAGCTTGGTCATCTTCGCCACACCACCCGCGACAGTAACTTTGGACACGGGATGCTTGCGCAGGTATTTCAGCATCCCGCCAACGAAATCACCCATATCCAAGAGGGCCGTTTCCGGCAGAGCGTGATGCTTCTGCACCGCCTGCTCGGTCGTCATGCCGGTGGAGCCCGCCACATGGGACAGTCCTTCTGCCCGCGCGACATCTATGCCCCGCCAGATAGAGTGAATCCAGGCGGAACAGGAAAAGGGAATGACGATGCCGGTGGTGCCCAGCACGGAAAGGCCACCGACAATGCCAAGCCGGGGATTAAGCGTGCTTTGAGCCAGCACCTCACCTCCGGGAATGGAGATCTCGACCTCGAAATCGCCATTTTGTCCGGCCACTTCCGTAATCGCGGCTGCAATCATCTGGCGCGGCACAGGATTGATGGCTGGTTCACCCGGCGGAATCGGCAAGCCGGGGCGAGTTACGGTTCCCACGCCCTCGCCTGCTTGAAAAGTCAGACCGTTTCCTGGCCCAGAGCGGCGCACCGTCGCTACCACAAGAGCTCCATGCGTCACGTCGGGATCATCTCCCGCATCCTTGACAATACCGGCCTTGGCGTAATCTGGGCCACGCTCCTCCATCGCCAGTGCGAATGCAGGTTTCTGGCCGCCTGGCAAAGTGACTTCGATGAGGTCGGGAAAGTCATGACGAAGCAAAGCCATGCACGCGGCCTTCGCAGCTGCCGCAGCGCAGGTTCCCGTGGTCCAGCCACGACGCAACTCTTTGCCTTCCGTTTCCATATGCGCATCTATATCGTTGACGACACCACGCGTCACCGGCAAAAGCAGTTGCATGAATCAGGCCAAGACACTTCCTCCACGCGCACTTATCATTGGTGCGCCCCGATCCGGCTCCGGCAAGACCAGCGTGACCATCGGGCTGCTGCGCGCCTTTGCACGCCGGGGCATTCGGGTGCGAGGTGTGAAATCAGGACCAGATTACATCGATCCAGGCTTTCACCATGCAGCAACCGGCCTTCCGGGGCTTAACCTGGACAGCTGGGCGATGGAGCCCAACTTGATGGCCGCACTTCTGCACGATGCAGCCGAAGGCAATGAGTTGCTGCTAATTGAGAGCGCCATGGGCCTGTTCGATGGTATTGATGGTGGTGAGGGCCGCACCGGATCGGCGGCGGATATCGCTCGGCTGCTCGGAATTCCCGTGCTGTTGGTGCTGGATGTTTCGGGCCAAAGCCAGACGGCGGCCGCCGTTGCAGTGGGTTTTCGCCATTACGACCCCAAGGTGAAAGTGGCTGGAACCGTGATTAATCGCGCGGGTAGCGAACGGCATATCCGTCTGTCCCGAACCGCTATCGAGGCCGCAGGCATGACGGTCGTAGGTTCGGTCATGCGCAATAGCGAACTCAGCCTGCCGGAACGCCATCTTGGCCTCGTCCAGGCGAGCGAGCATGACGGGATACAAAACCACATAGACCGGCTGGCCGATGTGATGGAGGCGTCGCTTGATCTCGATGCCATTCTTTCGCTCGCAAGCGAAGTGAATCTACGTAACGGCTCGTATGAGGCAGCGATTGCACCACCTGGGCAACGTATCGCGATTGCATCCGATGCAGCTTTTACCTTCCTCTATCCGCATCTTGGCGCACATTGGCGAGCACAGGGCGCGGAACTCGTGCCGTTTTCCCCACTGGCGGACGAAGGGCCGACACTGGATTGCGACACCTGCTGGCTTCCCGGCGGCTATCCAGAGCTTCATGCGGGTCAATTGGCAACCGCCAATCGTTTTCGCAATCGGTTGCGGCACTTCGCACAGATGAAGCCGGTGCATGGCGAGTGCGGAGGCTTCATGGTTTTAGGCAACGGATTGGAAGATGCCGATGGAATGCGTCATCAGATGACGGGCCTCCTTTCCCACTCCACCAGCTTTGCCAAGCGCAAGATGAACCTGGGCTACCGGCAAGCACGGCTGCTTACCGACAGCCCATTGGGCTCTGCCGGTGACATGCTGCGCGGCCATGAGTTTCACTATGCCAGCATCACCGATCCCGGTCGCGACGAACCCGTAGCCGAAATTGCCGATGGCACAGGCCAGCCTCTTGGTCTTTCCGGCGGGCGGCGCGGCCATGTCAGCGGAACCTTTTTCCACGCCATTGCGCGGACAGCGGTTTGAGGCAAGGCCCCGATGGAAAAGCGCAGCCCCCCCGCTCTTCGCCCCCTTCTAAAGGTTGAGTTTCCTGAAGCAGAACGATTGGGGCGTGGAAAGATCGAGCTTCTGGAACACATCCGCGCCACCGGCTCCATCTCTGCGGCGGGTCGGGAGATGGGTATGTCCTATCGTCGCGCATGGCTGCTGATTGACGCCATCAACCACATGTTTTCAACGCCCGCCGTGGAATCGCAGCGAGGGGGCAAGCAAGGCGGCGGCGCAATGCTAACTCCTTTTGGAGAAGAACTGGTTGCCCGATTTCGCAGTATGGAAAAGACGCTAACGGAAAGCTTGGCTAGCGACATGGACTGGCTGGAAAAAAACAGAGCAAAGGCTGGTTAACTTGCGTCGAGCGCCACGGTCTTGATGATGGCGTAAACGGGCTTTCCTGCAACAAGGGCAAGCCGACCGGCAGACAGTGTGGTGATTCGGGAAATTAGCCTCTCCCTGCCGCAGATCAGTGCAACATCGGCCACGCCATTCGGGCGAATGCTGATATGCTCAACGACCGCTTCCAGAATATTGAGAGCGGATATTCCTTCCGGCCGAACCGTTGCGAGCAAAACTTCTCGCGAGGGAATATGTACGCGCAAACGTTTCCCCTGTTCAAGGCGCCCACGCGGTACGATGAGCTCGCAACCGGCAAGTATGATTCGTGCAACGTCAGGTTCATCCGCTGCCCATTGCACTTCACCGGAAAGAACACTTCCCGCCTCCCGCTGCGTGACACCACTCGTAACTGCGAGGATATCGGAAGCTGTCCCAATGGCCGTGACCTTCCCTTGATCCATGGCGATCACCTGATCTGCCAGACGCGCCACCTCGGACCCGGAGTGACTGACATAAAGAATGGGTAGTCGCAACTCATCCCGCAGCCGTTCGAGGTAAGGGAGGATTTCGGCTTTGCGTGCCTCATCCAAGGCAGAGAGCGGTTCGTCCATCAACAGCATTCGGGGGTAAGATAGAAGCGCGCGACCGATGGCAACACGCTGCTTTTCGCCGCCGGACAGACCGGCGGGACGGCGTTCGAGAAGCGCCTCCATGCCCAAAAGTTGAGTGATCCGCGAAAGGTCGTCCGCTGCTCGCGTCTTCGACGCAAACCAGCGTCCATAAATCAGGTTCTGCTTGACGTTTAGATGCGGGAAAAGTCGCGGCTCCTGGAATACATAGCCAAGCTTGCGGCGATAAGCAGGCACAAATACACCCGCTTTCGTATCCAGCAAAACATCGCCATCCAGCACAATCCGTGCAGCGTGTGGACGAACAAGCCCGCCCAGAATGCGTAGCGCCGAGGTTTTGCCAGAGCCGGATGGCCCAAACAAAGCCGTAACACCACCATCGGAGGTAAAGGCGAGATCAAGTTGGAAATCACCCTGCCGATGCAAAATTTCTACCTGAAGGGTCATTACGCCTGCACCTTCCTGCCAATGATCCGCCCCAAAGCTTCTGAGGCAAGCAGTGCTGCCATGGAAATACCAATGGAAACCAAGGTGAGTCGGAAGGCCCCTGCATCGCCACCCGGCACCTGCGTGAAGGTGTAAATCGCGGCAGAAAGCGTCTGCGTTTCCCCGGGAATGTTGGAGACGAAGGTAATCGTTGCGCCGAACTCGCCCATTGCCTTGGCAAAGGCCAGAACAAGCCCAGCAATGATGCCGGGCAGCATCAATGGCAAGGTTATCGTCAGGAACACAAAGGTTGGCGAGGCACCCAGGGTTTTCGCTGCCTCCTCCAGCTTCTGATCCACGGCTTCTATAGAAAGACGAATGGAGCGAACCATCAGCGGAAAACCCATGACTGCGCAGGCAAGTGCGGCACCCGTCCAACGGAAGGAGAAGATCAAGTCGAACCAACGCTCAAGGAAGGCACCGGCTATTCCCTTCCGCCCAAAGGCAATCAGCAGAAGATAACCGGTGACGACTGGAGGCAGGATGAGCGGCAGATGCACGATGCCGTTGAGTAGCGAATGCCCCCAAAACCGACAGCGTGCTAGCAGGTAGGCGATGCCTATGCCGAATGGTAGGCTGAAGGCCACCGCCACGGCAGAAACCTTAAGGCTAAGAGCAATTGCGGACCACTCCTCCTGGCTCAGTTCAAGTCCGCTCATAGGCCCTCAGTCTGCACTTTTTCATAGCCTTTGTGCCACCTCACTTCAGCACAGTGAAGCCCTGATTTGTGAAGAAGCTTTCTGCTTCAGGCGATTCGAGGAACTTCAGATAGCTGGCAGCGCCTGCACTCTTGCTCTCCCTGAGCTTTGCCACAGGATAAACGATGGGCGGATGGCTCTCTTGCGGGAAGATGCCAACCACAGTCACACCCGGGTCCGCTGCTGCATCGGTCTGGTAGACGATGCCGTAAGGTGCCTCACCTCTTGAAACAAGGGCGAGTGCGGCACGTACATTTTCAGCTCCTGCCACTTTGCTTTCAACTGACTTCCAGACGCCAAGCTTCTCCAATGCTGCCTTTCCATATTTGCCAGCCGGTACGCTTTCCACCGCGCCCATGGCGAGCCGACGACTATCCAGAAGGCTGGCGAGATCGAAACCCTGGTTGATCTGGACCGGCTTGGCTTCTTCCTTCGGTGCAACCAGTACGAGGCGGTTGCCAAGCAGGTTCTTTTTAGAATTGCCATCTATCAGGTCTTTCTTGGCGAGATAATCCATCCAATCCAGATCGGCGGAGATGAAGACATCGGCAGGCGCTCCGGCTTCGATCTGTTTCGCAAGCGCTGAACTGGCAGCATAGGAAACAGACACCTCCGTTCCTGTCGCTTTGGTATAGGCAGCGTTTGCAGCATCAAGAGCTGTTTTCATGCTGGCGGCGGCAAACACGGTCAGCTTTTCAGCAGCTTTGCTCTCCTGCAAACCGGGCAACAAGAGCAGGAAACCAAGTGCGGCGACGGCAATAGTGTGCGTGATGAAACGAGGCTGGAACATTGACCCTCCAAAGGCGAAATATTTCACGGAATATAGCGATTCAGGATGAATGCGCCAGCGTTATATTCAAGAGAACATAGAGAGATTTCCCAGACTCCAATGGCAGCAAGTAGCGTAAATACCGAGTGCGTTATTGATGCCCGAGATGAGGAGGCACTATGCCGAACGAACATGAGGCTGAACCACATCCTGCTTTGAAGGCTGCGGTCCATCTTTTGCGTATGATCCAGGAGTTGCATGTGGCGGGTTTCCAGCGCGTTCGCTTTTCATCCGGCATGTCTCCCAGCGGGGTCCATTGGCGATGCGCAATCACACATATCGACAATATGACCGAAGACGGCCTTTCAATTATGGATCGCTCTCTGGAAGATGAGGTTGCTCACTACACAACAGGCTCATTGGATCGCTACTTTGGCTGGCCTGATGCGCAGGGGCGCTCTGCAAAAGAACTCGCCGCCTTGTTCTCGGAGCGATTTCCAAGAATAGTTGAAAAGGGAGCCGGTCGCGATTGGTCTTATGCGGGCTGGCTGACCGAGATGATTGGCCGGGCCGAAATCGGAGAAGCTCCCAACTTACCAGTCTTCTTCGCAGATTACCCTATAACTCTCCATACCCTCGATTTGCCCCCCACGGTGCAAACCCGGCCTCCACAAAAGAGCCTTTGGAACGCGTTGCTCTATATTGCCAGAAAACAGGCCCACCATATGTAAGATCCATGTTGGGGGCGGCGGCGCAAAGACCGCCAATGCGGGTAGACCTTTCAAAGATCAGTCCCCATATCCACCGAAGCTAAGCCTTTGCGCAAAGGTCCTAGGCATTGGCTCAGCGACCTGCGAAATGAAAAGATCGACAGCGGAAGGAATGTGGCATGAGCAGCGAAGACGATGTGACGAAGCTGACAGCGACGAAGCGCAGGTGGGCAGCGGAAGGCAAGTTTCTGACAGGCCGCATATCACGCCCCGAAACAGAGCGCCTGCCGCCTGGCCAGCATCTTGTGAAGAACTGGCCGGTTCTCGACCTTGGGCAGCAGCCGGAGATTTCAGCGCTTCAATGGCGGCTGGACATTCGAGGCGAGGTGGAGACGCCTATGACCTTCACCTGGCAGCGCTTCTCCAATTTGCCACAGCAGGAGTTTCTAACCGATATTCACTGTGTCACCACCTGGTCTCGCTATGACAACCATTGGCGCGGTGTATCCGTGCGGGATCTGCTCGACCTGGTGCATCCGCGCTCGGAAGCGGATGCCGTGATGCTAACGAGCTATGATGGCTACACAACCAACCTCCTTCTCAGCGATTTTGCTTCCGAGGAGGCTATTCTCGCGACGCATTGGGAGGGAGAAGCGCTGACTGCCGAACACGGAGGGCCAATGCGGCTCATCCTGCCGCATCTCTATTTATGGAAAAGCGCCAAGTGGCTGACGCGGATCGAATTTCTTCGCCGCGATCAGCCAGGTTTCTGGGAAAAGAACGGCTACCACATGCGCGGCGATCCGTGGGCAGAAGAGCGCTACTCCGACGACTGATCAGTCTTCCTTGAAAATCGGATCATTGACGAAGTTGCCACCCTGATAGACATGCAGCGCGGCCTTCGGGTCGGGTTTGCCGAGGGTGGCATCCAGTTCGGAGCGGTAGACTTCCGCATTATCCTGCGGCTTCCAGCCCAGATAAGCGGCGTGGGAATTATCCCACCAGCGGCTATCATTGTTGGAGATACCCCAGATGATCGGGCAACCCAACATGGGAGCGCGGAAGACGCATTCGATCAAGAGCTTGAAGTCATTATAGGACATCCAGCTGGATAGCATGCGGTGGTTGCTGGGTTTTTCCATGCAGGAGCCAATGCGCACCAGAGCCGTTTCCTGCCCAAACTTTTCGAAATACATTCGCGCAAGATGCTCACCGAAGCATTTGGACACGCCGTAAAGACCATCCGGACGCATCGGCGCCGTCACGTCGATATGTTCATCCTGTCGATAATAGCCGACCGTGTGATTGGAGCTGGCAAAGAGAATGCGCGGCTGGCCATTCGCACGCGCTGCTTCATAGAGATTATAGAGCCCAAGCAAGTTGGCATTCAAAATTTTGGAGAACTTATCCTCCACCGAAATGCCGCCCAGATGAATAATTCCATCACAGCCAGCGACCAGTTCATGAACCGCCGCGGCATCGCCAAGATCGCATTGAATGCATTCCTCGTTCGGTCCCGCCGCTTGCATTGGGCTGATGTCCGAGAACCGCAATGTCTCCGCCAGTCCAGCCAAACGTGGACGCATGGCGCGACCCAGCGCTCCGGCTGCGCCAGTGATCAAAAGCTTTTTCAAGAATTCCTCCATAGAACGAGCCTGAGGCGAGCATACAAGCTTCACGCATCAGCGTAAATTTATCATACATGTTGGCATTCTTGCGTCAACACGCTACAGCTATACAAGGACTGGGCAGTAATCAGCCTGGCAATGCATGAGGACGCCAATGCAGCAGATTGCAAACAAGGACCGCACAGGCAGCGGAATAGGCACGCTCTCTTCACGCCTGAGCGAAACCTTGCGACAGTCCATTCTCGCCGGGCAATACGCGCCAGGCACCAAACTGCCAAGCGAAGCGCAACTTGGGGAAGCTCACGGGGTCAGTAGAACCGTGGTTCGCGAGGCTATTGCTGCCCTTCGCGCCGACCGCTTGGTGGAAGCGCGGCAGGGCGCTGGCGTCTTCGTTCTTGAACCGCCGATGCAGCCGGCCAGCACTTCCATGTCGCTGGAAAATATCGACCATGCCCGCGTTTCCTCCGTCATTGAATTTCTGGAATTGAGAACTGCAGTGGAAGTCGAAGCCGCAGGCTTGGCTGCACTCCGTCGCTCCCCCGCGCAAGAAGAGGTCATTTTTGAGAAGCATTATGCGGTTCAGGGCTGCTTTGAGGCGGGAAAGCCAACCAGCGAAGCGGATTTCGCACTTCATCTAGCGATTGCCGAAGCGACCAACAACACTCGCTTTCGAGACTTTCTGGCGCTGATTGGCAAGAACATCATTCCTCGCGCAGCGCTTCGCGACGAGGACAGGGATGCCGACCAGGCGGGGTACATCAAACTGCTGAATGACGAGCATAATGCTATCATTTCCGCGATTTCTGCAGGTGATGAGGACGGCGCACGCGAGGCCATGAGGCGCCATCTGCGGGGGAGCCAATCGCGTTACCGCGCGCTCCTCAGGGAGCAGCGTCAATTTGTAAGATAACTTATTGACACTTGTATGTTGAATAGCTAGGACAGTGACCGGAGGAACTTCTACCAAAGGATATTTCGAAAATGACGCCTCAAGATATCAAGGCGGCGCTGGGCGCTGGCCTTCTGTCCTTCCCTGTCACCCATTTCGATGGCGAAGGTCAGTTCCAGCCTGAAAGCTATCGCCGCC
The DNA here is from genome assembly GCF_977018625.1 of Affinirhizobium capsici. NCBI lineage: Bacteria > Pseudomonadati > Pseudomonadota > Alphaproteobacteria > Hyphomicrobiales > Rhizobiaceae > Affinirhizobium > Affinirhizobium capsici. The sequence goes on from NZ_CDRNXD010000007.1 coordinate 337,574, forward strand.
ATGTTGAGTGGCTGTCTGGTTTCGAAGCGCCGGTTCTGTTTGCAGCTGGCGGCACCGGAGAATTCTTTTCCCTCTCGCCCGATGAAATTCCTGGCATCGTGAAAGCCGCCAAGGAAGCATCCGGCAAAACCGCAATCGTTTCCGGCTGCGGCTTTGGCAGCCATGTGGGTGTAGAGCTTGCAAAATCGGTCGAGAAGGCTGGCGCGGATGGCATCCTGCTGCTGCCTCACTACCTGATCGATGCTCCTCAGGAAGGTCTTTACCAGCACGTCAAGAAGATCTGCCAGTCGGTTGGCATCGGCGTCATGGTTTACAACCGCGACAATTCTATTCTGTCTGTGGATACGCTGAAACGGCTCTGCGACGAATGCCCGAACCTGGTCGGCTTCAAGGACGGCACTGGCGATATCGGACTCGTACGCCAAGTGACAGCCACCATGGGCGACCGCCTGATGTATCTCGGTGGCATGCCAACGGCGGAACTCTTTGCGGAAGCCTATCTCGGTGCAGGGTTTACCACCTATTCCTCAGCCGTCTTCAACTTCGTGCCGGGTCTCGCGGTCGAATTCTATAAGGCTCTGCGTTCGGGTGAGCGTGAGCATTGTGAAAAAATCCTGCGAGACTTCTTCTACCCGTTCATGGCCATTCGCAATCGCCGCAAAGGCTACGCCGTTGCTGCCATCAAGGCAGGCGTGCGGCTTCAGGGCTTTGATGCGGGCAAGGTTCGCCCGCCACTGGATGACCTGACCCGCGAAGAGGAAGAGATGCTGCTCAACCTCATCGGCCCCTGGAAGCGTGGCTGAAGGAACACCTTATGAAGATCGCTGAAGTCCGTACGCATCTTTTGGAACACCGGCTGGACGTGGCCTTTGAGAGCGCCTCAATGCGCTTTGATCGGCGCGCGCACATTCTGGTGGAGATCGTTTGTGACGACGGCACAACGGGTTGGGGCGAATGCCTCGGCCCGGCGCGGCCCAATGCGGCAGTTGTGCAGGCCTATTCCAACTGGCTGATTGGCGAAAATCCGCTGGAAACCGAGAAGATTTGGGCGCGACTTTACAATGCGTTGCGCGATCAGGGGCAGCGCGGACTGACGATTACCGCTCTCTCCGGTATTGATATTGCGTTGTGGGATATCAAGGGCAAACATTTCGGTGTCTCGGTTTCCACGCTTCTTGGTGGCCGCTTCCGCGAAAGCATCAAAGCTTATGCAACCGGCAGCTTCAAGCGCGATGGCGTCGACCGTGTGGAAGACAACGCAACGGATGTTGCCCGCTATTGGAAAGAAGGCTTTCACGCCACCAAGATCAAGATCGGCTTTGGCGTCGAGGAAGATCTGCGTGTTGTTCGTGCCGCCCGCGACGCGGTGGGTGCGGATATGCGCATCATGGTGGATGCGAACCATGGTTATGACGTGGTGGAAGCTGTTCGTTTCGGTCAGGCGGCCGCGGAATTGAACCTTGATTGGTTCGAAGAACCGGTGGTGCCAGAACAATTGGCCGCATACCGCGAAGTGCGCGCGCGCCAGCCTCTACCTGTTGCAGGCGGAGAAACATGGCATTCCCGCTGGGGCATGCGTGAACCTATTGAGACACGCTGCGTCGATATTCTTCAGCCTGACCTCGCTGGTGTCGGTGGCTTCACAGAAGCCAAGCGCGTGGCGGATCTGGCAGCCCTTCACGGTATCCGCGTGGTTCCGCATGTTTGGGGTACTGCCGTTCACATTGCCGCTGCGCTCCAATTCATGGCTGCCATGGTGCCGAGCCCGGTTCGTGTGAACCCCATCGAGCCTATTCTGGAGTTCGACCGGACCGACAATCCGTTCCGCCAGGCCGTCATCAAAACCCCGATCGAGCACGTCAACGGCGTGGTTGCCATTCCGAACGGCCCGGGCCTCGGTATCGAAATCAACCGGGATGCGCTGACCGAATTCAAGATGAAGGATATCTGATGCTGATCCGCCCCACCTCCGGCCGCAAACCATCCATTCAGTTGCCCGCCGGAGCAGTGGACGCTCAGATGCATATGTATCTGCCGGGCTTTCCGGCCCTGGCCGGTGGGCCACCGCTTCCAGCTGGCGAACTGCCGACACCAGATCAGTATCGTGAAGTCATGGGCTGGCTCGGAATTGATCGTGTAATTATCACCCAAGGCAATGCCCAACAGCGCGATAACAGCAATCTTGTCGCCTGCCTGAAGGAGATGGGCGACGTTGCGCGTGGTGTAGCAGCCGTCGGACCGGATGTTTCCGAGGATGAACTGGACAAACTTGAGGAAGCCGGCGTCATCGGCCTGCGGATCATGGATTTGCCAGGAGGCGCAACCGATCTCTCAGCCCTTGAGGCCCTGGATGCCAAAGCCGCCGCACGGGGCTGGATGCTGGCAGTGCAATTCGATGGCAGCAATATAGAGGAACATGAGCCGCGCTTGAAAAAGCTCGCCTCGCGCTGGGTTCTCGACCATCACGGCAAATTCTTCTGCGGCGTAACACCGGAAAGCCCACAGATCGCAACCCTCAAGCGGCTGATCGACGTTGGAAAATGCTGGTTCAAATTCGCTGGCGTCTATGAAAGCGCAAAAGAACCGGCACCGGATTTTGCCGATGCCGCAGCGGTTGCCCGCGATGTGGGAGCCTATGCCCCAGAACGGATCGTATGGGGCACCAACTGGCCGCACAACCTTGCCAGGGAACAGAAGGATTATCCAGACGACGCAGCTCTGACCGAAACGGTTCTGAGCTGGCTGAGCGATGACGCTGCTCGCCACCGCGCGCTCGTTGACAATCCCGAGGAACTTTTTGGTCTGCCACGGTGGACAATGGTCTGACCCAAACATACGCGCGCAGGCGGAGGAGACGACTGCGCATCTTGAGGAGGAGAATGCAATGAAACTGTCTAAAATTCTGGGGCTGGCTCTTGGTCTTGCCATGAGCACCGCCCTCACCGCCCAGGCGCAGGAAATCACCCTGCGTTCCGCAGACATCCACCCGGATGGCTACCCGACCGTGGAAGCGGTCAAATATATGGGCAAGCTCGTTTCGGAACGCAGCAATGGCCGCATTGCCATTCAGGTGATGAACAATTCCGTTCTCGGCAGCGAGAAGGATACCATCGAACAGACGCGCTTCGGCGTTATCGACATGAACCGCGTGAATGCGGCCCCATTCAACAATCTGGTCAAGGAAACGGTGGTGCTTGGCATGCCGTTCCTCTTCCGCTCGACCGACCATATGCACAAGACGGTCGATGGACCGATTGGCGATGAAATCCTGAAGGCCTTTGAGCCGCACGGCTTGGTGGGTCTCGCCTATTATGATTCCGGCGCACGTTCTTTCTACACTACCAAGAAGCCGGTCGAGAAACTGGCCGACCTCAAGGGCCTGAAGATCCGCGTTCAGCAATCCGACCTCTGGATCGCCATGATGCAGGCTTTCGGCGCAAACCCAACGCCGATGCCCATGGGTGAGGTTTATTCCTCACTGGAAACTGGCGTGGTGGATGGTGCTGAAAACAACTGGCCGTCCTACGAATCTGCTCGTCACTATGAAGTTGCCAAGAACTATACGCTGACCGAACATTCCCTGAACCCGGAAATCCTGGTCATGTCCAAGATGTCCTGGGACAAGCTGAAGCCGGAAGACCAGAAAATTATCCGCGATGCTGCCAAGGAATCCGTGGTGAAAATGCGCGAACTATGGTCGGCACGCGAAAAGACTTCCGAAGAGAAGGTTCGTGCCGCCGGCGTGAACGTCATCAAGGTCGACAAGGCAGAATTCTCGGCAGCCATGAAGCCGGTCTACGACAAATTCGTCACTGATCCAAAGCTGAAGGACCTCCTCACCCGCATTCAGGATGTCAAATAATCAAGAAAAGCCGGTTCATTGCGAGCCGGCTTTTTCCATTCAATGCGCGGGATAAGACAGCGCAAGGGAAATTGGGGACATGAGAAACTTCATGCGGGGTATACGCCCCCTACTACACGGCCTCAGCCGTCTTTCTCTTTACATCGCCGGTCTCGGCATGATCATCATGACTGTTATTGTCGGCTGGCAGGTCTTCGGTCGCTACGTGCTCAATGACTCCCCGAGCTGGTCGGAGCCACTGTCGCTCTACCTGATGCTCTGGTTCATCATGCTGGGCGCGGCCGTTGGCGTGCGCGAAAGCGTACACCTCGGCCTCGACATCGTCCGCCACGTCATGCCTCCAGCCGTTCAGAAGGCAATGGATCTTTTAAGCCTCGGCCTGATCGTTCTATTCGGCATTGGAATGGCCTACTACGCTGCTCTTCTTGCGGCGGGAACCTGGTCAGCCACCCTTCCCGTCCTCGGTTGGCCAGGCGGCGTTGACTTCATTCCTATGATCGTCGGCGGTGCGATGATCGCAATCTTCGGGTTGGAACGGTTCGCGGATGTCGTGCTTGGCGATGAAATCGCTGCGGACGTCGTAGTTCAGGAAGCAGCATAATGGCCTACACAATTCTCTTCGGCTCCTTCACCTTCCTGATGCTGATTGGCATGCCCATCGCCTTCTGCCTCGGCATAGCCTCCTTCGCTACCATCCTCTACATGGGCCTGCCGCCGGTCGTTATTTTCCAGCAGTTGAATTCCGGCATGAACGTTTTTGCCATGATGGCGATCCCGTTCTTCATCTTCGCCGGTGACTTGATGGTTCGCGGGGGTATCGCCGTTCGGCTGATCCGCTTTGCGGCAGGTCTCGTTGGCCATATGCGCGGCGGCCTCGGTCAGGTCAACGTCGTTGCCTCCACATTGTTTGGCGGCATTTCCGGGTCAGCTGTTGCGGATGCATCGGCTGTCGGTGGCCTGATGATTCCGCAAATGGCGGCACGCGGCTATGACCGGGACTACGCGGTCAACGTAACGGCCAATGCCGCGATCATCGCGTTGATGATCCCGCCGTCGCACAACATGATCCTTTATTCGATCGCCGCTGGCGGCAATGTTTCGGTCGCCGATCTTTTTACCGCTGGCATCATTCCCGGCATCCTGCTTGCCGGAGCGCTGATGTTCACCGCATGGTGGGTTGCCGTCAAGCGCGGCTATCCGGCAGACCCTTTTCCGGGTTTTGCCCGCGTTGGCTACTATCTGCTCGCCTCGCTGCCCGGCATCCTGCTGATCGCCATCATCTTCGGCGGCGTCCGCTCGGGCATATTCACGGCGACTGAAAGCTCGTGCATTGCCGTCATCTATGCTTTCCTCGTTGCCATGCTGGTCTACCGCGAACTGAACTGGGACGGTTTTGTCGAGGCAGTCATGGGCGCAGTGCGCACGACGGCCATGGTGCTGCTTGTTATCGGTACTGCTGCATCCTTCGGCTGGCTCATGGCATTCTTGCAGGTCCAGACACTGATCATCGCTGCTATCAGCGCGATCTCGGACAATCCGATCATCGTTCTTCTGATGATCAACATCATCCTGTTGGTGCTTGGCACCTTCATGGACATGGCGCCTATGGTCATCATCGCGACGCCGATCCTGCTGCCCGTCGTCAAGGCTTTTGGTATCGATCCCGTCCATTTCGGCGTCATCATGATCCTCAATGCAGGCATCGGCCTCAACACACCGCCGGTCGGCACGGTTCTCTTCGTCTCCTGTGCTGTCGGCAAGATTACTATTCGGGAAGCCATGCGCACTATCTGGCCCTTCTTTGGAGCAAGCCTCGCTGTGCTGATGCTAGTAACCTACATACCGTCGCTGTCGCTCTGGCTGCCAAGCCTCTTCCGATAAAAGATCCCAGCACACAAAAGGCCCGGCAAGAACATATGTCTTGCCGGGCCTTTCTCATGTCCTTGGGAGGACGCTTATGGGTAAATCACACCCTTTTTAAGGATAATGTTGGCGTAAAGGCGGGGTTCTCCGGTTTGAATAACCGTATGCGCTGCCTTCACACGAGGGTAGAAATCCGGGCCAAGCAGCGGCTTGACCTTGCGCTGTGGCTCATGCTTTGCGCAGCAGGCAATCATTTCCTCATGAACCGGATCGAGCTTCTCTAACTCCTTGCCAACCGTGGAACGGAAGATGGCTTCCGGCACGAAATCATCGACCGGCATGACGGATAGAACAGCATCGAGAACCGGCATCAGATGATGACCATCCAGGCGGATCAGGCGTCGTGCATGTTCAAGACCAGGATAATTGCCATCGACGATGGCGATCTCATCGCCGTGGCCCATAGCGCGAAGGGTGTAAAGAAGTCCGGGGCTAAGCAGCGGATTGAGGCCCTTGAGCATCAGGTCAGTTCCTTAAACAGTACGTTTTGATCTATGAGGTAACGAGCGAAGATGGGAAGGCTGGCACCGCCGACTGCGCGTGCCTGGGAGCCAACCGCGCCCTCGATGATTTCCGGGATGATCACGCCCTGAAGGTCGAGTTTTGCGACTGCGGCGATGGTCGCTTCCACCATGCGCTTTCGCACCCAGGGCGGAAAACCTCCATCGATGACAGCAGCACCGAAATCAATGACGGAGGCGGAAGCAACCACAGCTTGAGCCAGCGCCTCGCCGGCATCACGAATCCAGATCTCCAAGGGCTCACCAAAATCCACCCACTCATCGGCGGAATACCAGAGCGGTTGCGGATCGATACCACGCTCCAGCAGCAGCTTTTCGAGCACGAAGATCGAGGCGATATCCAGCAACTGCCGGTTCTCGCCATTCTTGCCGCGAACAGGAAGCGGGCCAAGCGCCCCTGCGGTTCCGGTGCGACCGGAAAACACAGCTGAGTTCAAGACAATGCCGCCGCCGATGAAGGAGCCAATGAAGAAATAGACGAAATCAGGATAGGAAGGTCCGACACCAAATACCAGTTCTGCACCACAAGCGCTGGTCGCGTCATTTTGGAGATACACCGGATGGCGAACGCGAGAGGCAATCTCCGCCTGAAGATCAAAGCCACGCCATTCATCCATGACGCCCGGTGGTGCGCCCACTTCTTCCGCCCAGTTCCAAAGCTCGAAAGGTGCCGCAATGCCAAGTCCGGCAATCCTAGTCAGTTGCTCAGGAGACATCTGCGCCTCCAGCGTTTCGATACCGGACATGATGATAGAGATGATTTCGTTCGGCTGAGGATAGGCGTAAATCTGGCGAACCTGTTGCCGAATCCGTCCGACAAAATCCATCAACACGACATCGGCACTGCGCCGACCGATTTTCACGCCAAACGAGTAAACAGCATCGGGGTTAAGCCGCATGGGAATGGACGGCTGACCCACACGCCCACGCACCGGAGCGCCCCGCAAAAGCAGTCCATCGTTTTCAAGCGAACGCATGATGACGGATACAGTCTGCGCAGAAAGCCCGGTCGCCCGGGTAATATCAGCCTTTGAGAATGAGCCGTGCAAACGCACCAGCGAAAGAACAAGCCGCTCATTATGGGCGCGGACGCGCACCTGATTGGAGCCCCCGCCGAAGCTGACAGCGGGCGGCGGCATGCCGCTCTCGGTCTGGTTGTTGTGAATGGTCATGGTCACCCCTCCCTAAGGTCCCCTGGCCTCCTCAAGAGTTAACTTAGCGACAGCCAATTAATAAATCAATTGGATTTAATTATTGACAGCGTGAGAAGTTTCGACATTATGAGGGTACGGGCAGGCGGCTTGGAGGAGGCGTCGGTCACCATACCGGTCGAAGCCCGCTTTCAATCCGCACTGCGGAAACGCTCACATCCTGGGAGGGAGCTTTATGAAGAAAACTGTTCTCACTGCTGCTTTCGCAACTCTGGCGCTTGGCGTGGCATTTGCTGCTCCCGCTTCGGCAGCCGGAGTTTCGGCTTGCTTGATCACCAAGACCGATACGAACCCATTCTTCGTTAAGATGAAAGAAGGCGCGACGGCCAAGGCCAAGGAACTTGGCGTTACGCTGAAGTCTTACGCTGGTAAGATTGACGGCGACTCTGAAAGTCAGGTCGCAGCAATCGAAACCTGCATCGCTGACGGCGCCAAGGGTATCCTCATCACTGCTTCCGACACCAAGGGCATCGTGCCTGCCGTTGCTGAAGCACGCAAGGCTGGCCTTCTCGTTATCGCTCTCGACACGCCGCTCGATCCTATCGATGCAGCTGACGCGACTTTCGCGACCGACAACCTTCTCGCTGGCAAGCTCATCGGCCAGTGGGCTGCAGCAACGCTTGGCGACAAGGCCAAGGATGCCAAGGTTGCCTTCCTCGACCTGACGCCTGCACAGCCTTCCGTTGACGTCATGCGCGACCAGGGCTTCATGATCGGCTTCGGCATCGACCCGAAGGACCCGAACAAGATCGGTGACGAAAACGATCCGCGCATCGTCGGCCACGATATCACCAATGGTAACGAAGAAGGTGGCCGTACGGCCATGGAAAACCTTCTCCAGAAGGACCCGAACATCAACGTCGTTCACACCATCAACGAACCGGCTGCTGCTGGCGCATATGAAGCGCTGAAGGCTGTTGGCAAGGAGAAAGACGTTCTGATCGTTTCCGTCGACGGCGGCTGCCCGGGCGTGAAGAACGTCAAGGAAGGCGTGATTGGCGCAACGTCGCAGCAGTATCCGCTGCTGATGGCATCCAAGGGTATCGAAGCAATTGCTGCTTTCGCCAAGGACGGCACCAAGCCGAAGCCAACCGAAGGCAAGAACTTCTTCGACACCGGCGTCTCGCTCGTGACCGACAAGGCAGCCAAGGGCGTTCCGTCCATCGACACCAAGGAAGGCACGAACAAGTGCTGGGGTTGATCCCGGCTCTTGCCTGATCAGCATACGGAGGGGCGGCTTCGGCCGCCTTTCTTGACTATTCATTGCGCCGCAAGGCACCCCTTGCCGTCAAAGATAGAAGAATGATTTTTCCATCGCCGACAGAGTAATTCTGTTGAAGTTCTGTCGGCTCTCGCATCCCGAACGCGATGCACAAGGGAGGGAAACATGAGCGAGCCACAAGCCGCCAGCAAACCGCATCTTGAATATGAAAAAGTGCTTTCGGGAAGCTCGACACAGGTCGCGCAATTCGACGGCAACGACAAAACGCCGATCCAGAAGTTCCAGCATTTCCTGCACGGCAATCCTGCCGCCGTGCCTCTGCTGGTTCTGCTTCTATCGGTCGCGATCTTCGGCTCCATCCTTGGAACCAAGTTCTTTTCCGCCTTCTCCCTGACGCTCATTTTCCAGCAGGTTGCCATCACTGGCATCATCGGCGCAGCCCAGACGCTCGTCATCCTGACTGCCGGTATCGACCTTTCGGTTGGCGCAATCATGGTTCTGTCATCCGTCGTCATGGGCCAACTCGCCATTCACTATGGCATACCCACGCCGCTCGCCATTCTCGCCGGTTTTGGCGTCGGCGCAGCCTGCGGCTTGATTAACGGCCTGCTGGTCGCGCGCGTCAAGCTGCCGCCGTTCATCGTGACGCTCGGCATGTGGCAGATCGTTCTGGCATCGAACTTCCTCTATTCCGCCAACGAGACCATTCGTTCGCAGGATCTGGCAGCCAATGCGCCGCTTCTGCAATTCTTTGGCTATAACCTACGCCTCGGCAGCGCCGTGCTTACCTATGGCGTCGTGGCCATGGTGCTACTGGTCGCCGTGCTTTGGTATGTGCTGAACAACACTGCCTGGGGCCGCCATCTTTACGCAGTGGGCGACGATCCGGATGCTGCGGAATTGGCCGGCGTGAACGTGCGCCGCATGCTGATTTCCGTCTACACCATCTCCGGCATCATCTGTGCGCTGGGCGGTTGGGCACTCATCGGCCGCATCGGGTCAGTTTCCCCGACAGCTGGACAGTTTGCGAATATCGAGTCCATCACTGCGGTTGTGATCGGCGGCCTATCTCTTTTCGGCGGACGCGGCTCCATTCTCGGAATGCTCTTCGGCGCACTGATCGTCGGCGTGTTCCAGCTTGGCCTGCGCCTCATCGGAACAGACCCGCAATGGACCTACATGTTGATCGGTCTTCTCATCATCGCTGCTGTTGCAATCGACCAGTGGATCAGAAAGGTAGCAGGCTAATGGCACAAGAACCCATTCTCTCCGCACATGGTCTGGTCAAGCGTTATGGCAAGGTGACGGCGCTCGATCATGCAGACTTCGATCTCTATCCAGGCGAAATCCTCGCCGTTATCGGCGATAACGGTGCTGGCAAATCATCCCTGATTAAGGCCATATCCGGTGCCATTACGCCGGATGAAGGCGAGATCAAGCTGGAGGGCAAGACCGTCAGCTTCCGCTCACCCATAGAGGCGCGCAAGGCCGGTATCGAAACGGTCTATCAGAATCTCGCTCTTTCTCCGGCTCTTTCGATCGCAGACAATATGTTCCTCGGTCGCGAAATCCGCAAACCAGGCGTGATGGGCAGCGTCTTCCGGGCTCTCGATCGTCCAGCCATGGAAAAGTTTGCCCGTGAAAAGCTCTCTGAACTTGGCTTGATGACGATCCAGAACATCAACCAGGCTGTTGAAACGCTCTCGGGCGGTCAACGCCAGGGTGTCGCTGTCGCTCGTGCCGCAGCATTCGGCTCCAAGGTCATCATTTTGGATGAACCCACGGCTGCACTCGGTGTGAAGGAAAGCCGCCGCGTTCTGGAATTGATCCTCGACGTGCGCTCTCGCGGCATTCCGATCGTGCTCATCTCGCATAATATGCCGCACGTATTCGAAGTGGCGGACCGTATTCACATTCACAGGCTTGGACGCCGCCTCACCGTTATCAATCCGAAGGACTATTCGATGTCTGACGCGGTTGCTTTCATGACTGGCGCCAAGGCTCCAGAACCGCTGGCGGCTTAGATCTCCTGACCGACAGCCTAGTTGGGTCACGCACGAACCCCGGCGTGGCCCATTTTTTATGCTGAAAGCCTTGCTACCGGAACTGCGCAAGGACCTTCTCCGTTTCATAGGAAAGGAGAGCATGATGACCGACGACAAGAGCGCACAAAAATCTATCGAGCAACAGGACGTCAATTCAAAGCCGGATCGAGACATGCCTGCTGCCGGACCTCATGCACGCGACACCTTGACCGACCATGAAAAAACGCCGGGTACCGGATCGCTGCCGGACAAGAACCACGGCGATGCCGATGTTGGTTCAGAGTAAGTAAACCACTGCGGCTGAATGCCCGCTTGCAGGCAGAGGCGCTTGCGATTACGTGCGGTATGAAACCGGATGATAAGTTATGAGCGGCGAGACCATTACCCTTTATGAGGCCATAGGTGGCGATGACACCGTGAAGGCGTTAACTCGCCGCTTTTACCAATTGATGGATGAACTGCCCGAAGCAGCAAGATGCCGGGCAATCCACCCGGCAGATTTGTCAGGAAGCGAAGCGAAGCTTTATGATTATCTGACGGGCTATCTGGGTGGTCCACCCGTGTATGTGGAAAAATACGGGCATCCGCGACTGCGTGCTCGCCATTTTTCGGCTCCGATTGGGGTGGCAGAGCGAGATGAGTGGCTGCTTTGCTTTCGCCGGGCCATGGACGATACAATAGCTAACCCTAAGCTTCGTGATATTATATGGCCACCCATAGAGCGCCTGGCCTTCCACATGCAGAACCGGGAGGAGCAAGGTTGAACCTAGTTCGCTACCGTCCACTCATCCTGTTTATATCCGGCATTCTGGGAGCGTCCGGCGTCGGTCTCGCCGCTGCCGCAAGCCATGGCGACGATGTTCGCCTGCTTGGCTCTGCGTCTACCATGTGCCTTGCCCATGCCCCTGTTTTGTTGGGTCTATGGCTTGCAAACGAAAGGCTCAGAACGGCTAACCTAGCGGCGCTGGTCCTGGGCCTCGGCACGGTTCTTTTTGTGGGCGATCTCCTGTCGCGTCACTTAGGCCAAGGAGCGCTTTTTCCAATGGCCGCGCCAAGTGGTGGGATTGCCATGATGCTCGGCTGGCTTCTTCTGGCAGCGGGCAGCTTCTTCCCGCAAAAGCCGCATCAGAAATGACAACGCCTCCCGCTTTCGCGGAAGGCGTGCTTCGCTGGCAGTCGTGTCGGGCTCACACGCCTGCCAAGGCAAAATAAACCGGTAAGCCAATCACCAGATTGAAAGGGAAGGTGATGCCAAGCGACAGCCCGAGGTAGATGGTGGGCCGCGCTTCTGGCGCTGCAATCCGCATGGCTGCAGGCGCTGCGATGTAGGATGCGCTTGCGGCCAGAACCATCAGAAGCGCCGTGTTGCCGAGTGAAGCACCCGCAAGCCAACCCGCACTCGCGCCCAACACAGCACCAATCATCGGCATCAGGACGGCAAAGGTGAGAAGCGGCAGCCGCAGGTCGCTCCAGCTGGTCCGCAATCCACCTGCGGCTTTCGCACCGAGGTCGAAGAGGAACAGGCAGAGAATGCCGCGGAAAGGTGCTACGATGAAGCCCGACATTTCGCTCATCCCCTTCTGGCCCGTAGCAAGGCCGATGGCAAAGGAGCCAAGAAGCATGATGACCGTGACATTGAGGAAAACCTCAGCCAGCGCATGCCGGTAGTTGGCTTGACCTGTCGTGCCACCTTTAAATCCGAAAAGAATGAGAAGCGCACAGATTATGGCTGGCGTTTCCATGGCAGCAGCAACGGCCACCATGTAACCATCCGTCACCACACCGAGACGGCTCAATGCATCGGTAGCGGCCGCAAAGGTGACGACTGATATTGAGCCATAGTGGGCTGCCACAGCAGCACGCTCAACCATCGGAAGCCTGCTCATCCGCGCAAGCAGGACGTAACTGATCAGCGGCAACACAGCAGAAAGACCAATTCCCATCATCAGCAGTATGAGAAATTCACCCTTGGCGAGCGAATCCGTCATTGCCGCACCGCCTTTGAAGCCAATGCAAAGCATGAGGTAAAGTGCCAGCATTCGCGATACCCCATCCGGCAGGCTGAGCTTGCCGCCAGCAAGCGTGGCAAGAAAGCCAAGGGCGAAGAAGAGAACCGGGGCCGAAACTAGGTTATCCCGCGCGATTGAGAGAAACATATCCATGATAAGTGCCTTTGCTGTCGGCATGCGTCAGCGCTCTTGATGGCCAGCCGCCATCAAACCAGCTCGCAACGCCAGCGTTCGAGAATGTGGAAAATGAATTAGGGGTGGGTAATGGTAATTATCTGAGCAGTTGATCAGCGAACCTGATGGTTAAGGTATGATCCTCCCTTCCCAACGTTCTTTTGATGGTTCGCGATCGTTTTTAATCTGCGTTTTGAGGATCTTGATGCATCGGAGATGCGTAGCAAGCGCGGACCCCTTATCGGCGTTCGTATCCGAAGAGTTACGACCCGATTTATGTATGATGAGCTTGATAGGCGGCATCTTCATCTCCTGAGTTGAAGAGGGTTTGCCACAAGGCAGATCATAGCTCCAATTGATTGACAGCATCATCGTCATAGATAATATCTATCATCATGCCGTTTCGCCCCAGTCATCGTCAATTGGAATATCTGCTGGCGCTCGATGCCACGCGCCACTTTGGCCGTGCTGCCGAGAAATGTCACGTCTCTCAACCAACGCTATCGGTGCAAATCAGCCTGCTCGAAAAGCAACTGGGCATTAGCCTGATTGACCGGACGCCGGGCTCTTTAACCCTTTCGCCCGCCGGCAGGGATATTGCAGCGGCTGCCAGAACAGTGCTTTCTACGTTGGATGAAATCGTTGCCATCGCCTCAGTAGGCCGCGACAATCTTGGTGGGCTAATCCGCCTCGGCGCTGTACCAACCTTTGGCCCCTACTTTCTCCCAGCCGTACTTCCGCAACTGCACCAGCGCTATCCGCAATTGCGGCTGCATGTGCGTGAGGACCGTCCTCGCTATCTGGAAGAAGGCGTCCGGGACGGCACGATTGACTGCGCTCTTGGCCAGAGACCTCAAGATGATTCAACCCTCACCTTCGAGCAGATTTGCACAGAACAGATCTTCCTGGGTGTGCCACGTGCCCATAGGCTTGCAAGCGCAGGCTCTATCCAGCTTGCCGACCTCAAGGGCGAAACTCTGCTCACGCTGGGATCAGGCCATCGCCTGTTGGAAAACGTACGACAACTTGCCTCACTATCAGGTGCCATCATGGCGGAGGACTATGAAGGGACTAGCTTGGATACATTGAGACAAATGGTATCCATTGAGATGGGCCTTTCGCTCTTTCCAGAGCTATATGTGCGCTCAGAAATGCCTCGTGAATCAAACCTTGCTCTCCTTACCATTTCCGATTGGCCCGCAAGCCGAGAGATTGGTTTCTTCTGGCGTAAAAACAGTGCACGGACATCGCACTATGAAAGGCTGGCATCCCACGCTCGCACGTTCGCTCAGGAACATCTGCCAAATGTATCGAGCCTCAGAACTGACTAAGACTTCAAGCCAATTGATCCACATCCGAACCCATGCATGATCGCGAGGTGAGGATGGATAACATGAACATCATCGGTCAACCTATTGCGTTTTCCGCAGCAGATGGACAGCAGCTTGCAGGTTTTCTTTGGCTTCACCGGGATAGTGGCCAACAACGATCAGCCGTTTTGATCTGCAGCGCCACCTCAGTCCAATGCCGCTATTATGCGCGCTTTGCGCACTACCTGTATGAAAACGGCTTCAACGTGATGACCTTCGATTATCGCGGTATCGGCGCCTCACGTCCAGCCAGCCTCCGTGGCTTGCAAGCCGACTGGGCGGATTGGGGCGAGCATGACATAGAGGGTGCAATCCGTCATCTCATAGATACCGCACACCCGGATGAATTGCTCTGCGTAGCGCACTCCATTGGCGGCTTTGCCTTTGGTCTTGCACCTTCGTCCGTACGGTTTTCCCGTATTGTCACAGTCGGTGCCCAGTTTGCCTATTGGCGGGATTACGCGAAGGACAAGCGTCTGGGGATGTTCTTCAAATGGCATTTGGTCATGCCCGTACTCACACGAATATTGGGATATTTCCCAGCAAAGCGCTTGCGCTGGATGGAAGACACACCGGCGGGTGTCGCTTTGGATTGGGCCGGAATGGGGCCAGCTTTCGAAACAAGTCTTCGCCAGGATGCGGCAACGACTGGTAAGACGCGCTCAAGCGAATTGAAGCGCCGCCTCTCGAAGGTAAGGGCCTCTATTCTGGCTCTTGCCGCAGTTGACGATCCCTTCGCAACCTCCGCCGCCACTCAGCGCCTGTTGAGTTATTACACTGGCAGCCAGTGCACCATCCAGCGTCTGGACCCCGCAGCGGCAGGCGTGGCATCAATTGGCCACTTCGCCTATTTCCATGATCGCTTTCGCAACACGCTTTGGCCGCTTGCCGTAGAATGGTTGAACGCCAGCCAGGACACCTAAAACAAAAAAACCTCCCCAGGCAGGCCGGGGAGGTTTAAACCTCTGCTTGGAGAAACAGAGGAACTTGACTGGAGCCATCTGCGCTCTCCCAAGCAAGCTTGGGGTGGATCAGAGCCTCATCTAACTCAAGGTTATCTTTAGCAACTTTTGAATCAGATGTCTCTAAAAAAATGGAAATCCAGTAAAATTTCGAGGTACCCAGAGATCACGTTATGCGTGACCAAGCTTAATTCAGCAAAGGTACCAACATAAACATAAAAAAGCCCAGCTGTGAGGCTGGGCTTCTTCAATCAAACCTTCAAGAGGTCAGATTAGAACGAACGCTGAAGACGGACGAAACCGTCCCAAGATTCGCGTGTACCTTCGGTGTCGTTGTAGTTCACAGCGATCTTCGTGGAGAGGTTCGTTGCGAGCTGGTAGTCGAACGTCAGGCCAGCCTTCCAACCGTCACGATCGCCATCGAAATCGCCAGAAGCGTTCTGGTCGATGTTCCAGAAGTACTGGAAGCCGGGGGTGATCTTGAACTTGTCGGTGACCTTTACAGCGTATTCAGCTGCAACAGTCCACTCAGACTGGTCGTAGTAAGCGTTCTGGCCAGAAGCCCAGATTGCTGCGAGGCCGAGCGTACCCGGGCCGAGGTCAGCAGTCATGATGCCGCGAACTGCGCCATTTTCCTGGTCGGTGTCGTAACCGCCGAGAACAGCGATCTTAGCAGGACCGAATGCGCCGCCGATGATACCTTCGATACCAACGTTGTTGTTTGGCTCAACAGCGCGTGCAGTGTTGACGGAGAAGGAAGCGCCTTCCAGTTCGTCAACAGCGAGACCAGCGTAGAATGCGCCAGCTGTGTAGGTGTAACGGATCGCGTTGAAGCGAGTCGTGCCGTTAGCAAGGTTGTCGGTTTCGCCAGAGAGACCGTCATCCCACCAGTTGTAGAAGAAACCAACCTTGAGGCCACCGAGTTCGATGAAGGCCTGATCGATGGCAACGCCACGGGTTGCATTGCTGTCTGCATCGCCGCGCAGGCCGATGAAGCCACGGAGCGTGCCGAGTTCAGAATCCGAACGTGCGTCGATGTCGAGCTGGCCGCGTGTGAACGCATCCCAGTCAGACGTACGGCCGTTGGTTGCGAGGTTGCCGCGGTTTACGTCAACCTGGAAACGAACGTAGCCACCGATCTTGAGGCAGGTTTCAGAACCAGGAATGTAGAAGAAGCCAGCGCCGAAAGCGTCGCAAACGCGAACGTATTCCATTGGCTCCGGCTCAGCGGCTACGATTGCGTCGGCTGCCTGAGCGCCGGATACTGCTGCGAGAGCTGCAGCGGAGCCGAGAAGAAGGCTCTTGATGTTCATAATGACCTCCAGTCATGTTTTTCGTCTGGCAGCGCAGATCTGAAAGCGTTTCCCTGCCACGATGATTTGCGCTGGACGTTAAATGGCAGAAGAATCGGCACACGCGCAATCATTCATGCTCGAATGAATTTAAAAAGCAGATTCTAAATTGAGGTATGTAGCAATTGCGCAACAACTAGTTATCAGAGACTTAACAAAACCGCAGTGTCACGATCTCAGCAACCGCGTGGGAGGCTCGCTCTTACAAAAAAAGCGCCTCTCGCGGGAAGCGAAAGGCGCCTGATATCCAAAAGCTAGGTTCACTTGCCTGTCAGATTCTCTGTCACCTTCTTGAAGAAGTCTAGGTTCTCCTTATCCCAACCATTTGGCTGAGGCGGAGCATCGAGCTTCACGATCACCAATTTCTGAGTAGGATCGATGTAAATATACTGATTGAAGAGGCCTATCGCCGCATAGGCATCAGAGCCGAGTATAGTCCACCATTGGTAACCGTAGCCGAGGCTGAGATCCGGATCGGCCGGTGTGGGATCTGGCGTCGTGGCGGTCGCGGCCTTTACCCATTCCTGGGGAACAATCTGTTTGCCGTCGGCCATTCCGCCATTCAGGAACAACTCCCCAAAACGACCATAGTCTCGAAGGACAGCATTATAGCCGGCCCCGTAGAATTCGCGTCCAAAATTATCTGGCCCATCAAGCACGAAGAATGCGTCCGCCTCCATTCCTGCGGGCTTCCAGATTTTCTCGCTCAGATAGTTTGCACCCTTACCGCCGATGGCAGCTTCCAGCACACAACCGAGAACTGATGTATCGAGTGTCGCATAGTTAAATGCTTCACCAGGAGCCTTTAGCGTCTTGGCTTTATCCCGAGCATAGTCACACCAGCGATAATTGTAGGCGACGAGGGCATTATCATGAACCTCGGTCAACTGCGTCTTGCTGCCAAACTCATAGACCTCCTTCCAGTCAACTCCCGATCGCATCTGTAGCAGATCCTTAATTGCCACATTGGCGTAGGCAGAGTTCTTCCAATCCGGCAGATAATCAACCACCTTGTCATTCAGGCTCTTGATCTTCCCGTCAGCGACCGCAAGCCCAATCAATGTCGAGGTGATGGACTTCGCCATGGAGAACGACATAAAGCGTGTCTTCTCGGTGCTCCCGTTGCGATAGATCTCCTGAATGATTTTTCCATCTTTGATGACTAAAAGGGCGTTGGTCGAAGTGCTTTCGAGAAAATTATTCAGCGTTTGCGATTTGCCGCCAAAGGAAAACTCATCTCCTATAGGGCGAACGTCCTTCGGAAAAGGTTTGACTTTACCACCTGCAGCAACCGAACGGGTGGCGAAGAGTTGGTCCATGTGCTGGAACGTCAAATAATTGAGATGGGAATCCAGCATACCCGCCCGAGCATTGATCATAGTAGGCGTTGTCCATTTGGATTCTTCCGCCTGTACTCCAACCGTCGACAGTGCCAATGCTAAGAAAACTGAACTGGACCTTTTAAATTTCATAGCTAACCTCCCGTACATATGAAACCCGACGACGATGGCTCATCATGCAAGGTCAGACTATCCAGGCGGAAAAAGCTGAAATGCCGCAATCTTGGGCAGTCGGTCAGATTCAACGATGGACGACAGTCGTCAATGAGATTTCTGAGCTCTCTCAAAGCGCGCACGGTTGGCATATTGAGACCAGACAACTCGGTAGAGGCCGTTTTGAAGCCAAGAACAAGTCAATCGCGATAGGCCAAATCCAGATAACAGAAGAAAAAGTCAACGTTTCTATTGCGCAGGAAAGTTATAGCCCGACCGAGAAAGCCTGTTTGTTATTCCCGCTAGGGAACAGCTGTATTTGGCGTGTCAATGCGAAAGAACAACCAATAGAGGCTGTAGCATTGAGATACGGAGAAACAGAGCTTCTCTCAGTACCCAGCGGAGAAAACCGTCTGTTACACGTCGAAATCCCGCTTCATTATCTCGCGCAGTTCACTGGCGCAGTCGCATCAGTAAGGGTACGAGGCAGGCAAGATGATGAATTGAAGGATTGGCTCCTCTCTCTCCTGCATGGTATCGACGACCACACGTCTCTTCAGCCTTCAGACGCTTCAATATTGGAGGAGCTTCTGCTTCTCAGATTGGTCGGCTGTGTAGGCGATTTCCGCGGATCAGGCGGTCTGCAGCGATCACCTCACGGGATGCTGAACGCCCTGCGTAACTTGGAGAAAACTATCTTATCACCGAACTGGGAGGCGGGCACATTAGCATCCACTATTTCGAGCTTCGAATTGAGTTTGAGGGATTTAAATACTGCGACGTTTGATGCCTACGGTTTGTCAGCGCATGAGTGGTACCGCTTCATCAGATTAAATCGCGTCCATTCGGGATTGCTGAGTGGCATGTACCCGAGCGTTACGAGTAGTGCGATGGATTTTGGTTTTTACCACCTTGGTCGTTTTTCTTGTGCGTATCTTGATATGTTTGGTGAGACTGCAGTTTCGAGCTTTCGTCGTGGGCGAGGGTTTAGGGTCTGATGCTGTGTTTGGCACTGCGATGCGTTTTGGATCGTGTTGCGTGCCGGTTTTTCTGTTTTTCTTGCTTCACGGTTGCTATTTCTTGTTGCGGCTTATTCTGCGGTTTTGTGTTTGAGCGTCGGAGTTGGTTGGGCGCATGAGGGTGGAAGGTATTGCGGGCTGAGGTCGGGCACGGCTGTGTCGCGCACCCCAGCCCTCCGCTACGGGCGTAAAGACAACGACCGGAAGCTGCGGAGCGAAGCCGGAACTGGATAAGGTTTTGGGCAAGGTCAATAGGGCTCGAGCCTCTGGTTTATGAGAGGCTTCGATGAGGCCTTGTGGGGAAGGCTTTTTGTATTGGTGTGGGGATTTTGGTTGGTTGCGGGGGCAGGATTTGAACCTGCGGCCTTCAGGTTATGAGCCTGACGAGCTACCGGGCTGCTCCACCCCGCGTCACCAAGATTACCGGGTTATGCCCGGGAGCGACATCAGGCTTGCCTGACGAGGTGAGGCCGATTTCGTAATCGATTGAGTATCGATTACCGGCCGAACGGGCAGCTCCTCTCCCGCGTCACCAAGATTACCGGGTTATGCCCGGGGAGCGCATGAGGTAATTCCTGATGCTTTAATGCAGTGGATTGATTTCCAGATCCATTGCGGTTTGGGCAGCTCCTTGCCCATTTTCAGTTGGCTGTACGGCAAAAGGGTCGCTTTTGGCGACCCTTCATTCGGCTGGGCCGATGTTTGTTTTCGGATGAGAAGATAATGATTGCCTTTAGCAGACCTGGCAGCGACCTACTCTCCCGCGTCTTAAGACGAAGTACCATTGGCGCTGGGGCGTTTCACGGCCGTGTTCGGAATGGGAACGGGTGCAGCCGCCCCGCCATAACCACCAGGTCGGCTAAGGGCAATCAGATGAGAAGCTGGTACAGGCACTTACCTGTTTGCAGATTTGAACACGTCACCCGCAACGTTTCTTTCCTGTTGGTATGCGTTAGGCACCCATACAGGCCAGAGGCCGTCGCCGGTCGTCCGGCGCCCTCGCGGAGCATAGGCTCCTTTGAGCCGCTCATGCGTGAGCGCTGAACAGATGATCATCGATTTATCGATGAGCATGAACAATGAGAACGATCAAGCCAATCGGGCTATTAGTAAGGCTAAGCTTCATGCGTTACCGCACGTCCACACGCCTCCTATCAACGTGGTCGTCTTCCACGGCCCTGATAGGGAATACTCGTTTTCAGGTGGGTTTCCCGCTTAGATGCCTTCAGCGGTTATCCCTTCCATATATAGCTACCCTGCTATGCCGTTGGCACGACAACAGGTCCACCAGAGATATGTCCATCCCGGTCCTCTCGTACTAGGGACAGATCCTGTCAATATTCCTACACCCACGGCAGATAGGGACCGAACTGTCTCACGACGTTCTGAACCCAGCTCACGTACCGCTTTAATTGGCGAACAGCCAAACCCTTGGGACCTGCTCCAGCCCCAGGATGCGATGAGCCGACATCGAGGTGCCAAACAACCCCGTCGATATGGACTCTTGGGGGTCATCAGCCTGTTATCCCCGGCGTACCTTTTATCCGTTGAGCGATGGCCCTTCCACGCGGGACCACCGGATCACTATGACCGACTTTCGTCTCTGCTCGACTTGTCAGTCTCGCAGTCAGGCGGGCTTATGCCATTGCACTCGACGACCGATTTCCGACCGGTCTGAGCCCACCATCGCGCGCCTCCGTTACTCTTTCGGAGGCGACCGCCCCAGTCAAACTACCCACCATACACTGTCCCGGACCCGGATAACGGGCCGCGGTTAGACATCCATGACGATAAGGGTGGTATTTCAAGGATGGCTCCACGAAGACTGGCGTCCCCGCTTCAAAGCCTACCACCTATCCTACACATGCCGACACGAATGCCAGTGTAAAGCTATAGTAAAGGTGCACGGGGTCTTTCCGTCTGACCGCAGGAACCCCGCATCTTCACGGGGAATTCAATTTCACTGAGTCTATGTTGGAGACAGCGGGGAAGTCGTTACGCCATTCGTGCAGGTCGGAACTTACCCGACAAGGAATTTCGCTACCTTAGGACCGTTATAGTTACGGCCGCCGTTTACTGGGGCTTCGATTCAGAGCTTGCACCCCTCCTCTTAACCTTCCAGCACCGGGCAGGCGTCAGACCCTATACGTCGTCTTATCGACTTCGCAGAGCCCTGTGTTTTTGATAAACAGTCGCTACCCCCTGGTCTGTGCCACCCCTTCCTACTTGCGTAAAAAGGGGTCACGCTTCTTCCGAAGTTACGCGTGCAATTTGCCGAGTTCCTTCAACATAGTTCTCTCAAGCG
Source organism: Affinirhizobium capsici (assembly GCF_977018625.1). Classification (NCBI taxonomy): domain Bacteria; kingdom Pseudomonadati; phylum Pseudomonadota; class Alphaproteobacteria; order Hyphomicrobiales; family Rhizobiaceae; genus Affinirhizobium; species Affinirhizobium capsici. The sequence continues at coordinate 359,042 of NZ_CDRNXD010000007.1, forward strand.
CCTTGGTATACTCTACCTGACCACCTGTGTCGGTTTCGGGTACGGTCTATAATGGTGGAGCTATTTCCTGGAACCGCTTCCCCGCACACTCAATCCAATAAGAATGTACAAGTTACGCAATCCGTCACTACCACCAGGCCCACGAATATTAACGTGGTTCCCATCGACTACGCGTGTCCGCCTCGTCTTAGGGGCCGGCTAACCCTGCTCAGATTAACTTTAAGCAGGAACCCTTGGTCTTTCGGCGAGGGAGTCTCTCACTCCCTTTATCGTTACTCATGTCAACATTCGCACTTCCGATACCTCCAGAGGCCCTCACGGGTCCTCCTTCACAGGCCTACGGAACGCTCCGCTACCACGTGGATAAATCCACATCCTCAGCTTCGGTGCATGGCTTTAGCCCCGTTACATTTTCGGCGCAAAGACCCTTATTTAGACCAGTGAGCTGTTACGCTTTCTTTAAATGATGGCTGCTTCTAAGCCAACATCCTGGTTGTTTTGGGATCCTCACATCCTTTCCCACTTAGCCATGACTTGGGGACCTTAGCTGGAGGTCAGGGTTGTTGCCCTCTTCACGACGGACGTTAGCACCCGCCGTGTGTCTGCCGACTAGTACTCCTCGGTATTCGGAGTTTGGTTAGGATCAGTAAGACGGTGAGTCCCCATAGCCCATCCAGTGCTCTACCCCCGAGGGTATTCGGTCGACGCTCTACCTAAATAGATTTCGCGGAGAACCAGCTATCTCCGAGTTTGATTGGCCTTTCACCCCTAGCCACAAGTCATCCCAATCTATTGCAACAGATGCGGGTTCGGCCCTCCAGTTGGTGTTACCCAACCTTCAGCCTGCTCATGGCTAGATCACTCGGTTTCGGGTCTAATGCAACTAACTAAATCGCCCTATTCAGACTCGCTTTCGCTGCGCCTACACCTACCGGCTTAAGCTTGCTAGTTACACTAAGTCGTTGACCCATTATACAAAAGGTACGCCGTCAGCCTTGCGGCCTCCGACTGCTTGTAGGCATCCGGTTTCAGGTTCTATTTCACTCCCCTTGTCGGGGTGCTTTTCACCTTTCCCTCACGGTACTTGTTCGCTATCGGTCATGCACGAGTACTTAGGCTTGGAGAGTGGTCTCCCCATGTTCAGACAGGATTTCACGTGTCCCGCCTTACTCAAGGACAATAGGTCAACTTACGTCTACGGGGCTATCACCCGCTACGGCCGACCTTTCCAAATCGTTCGACTTTTCTTCCTATTGCCACTGGCCTGGTCCGCGTTCGCTCGCCACTACTTGCGGAGTCTCGGTTGATGTCCTTTCCTGCAGGTACTTAGATGTTTCAGTTCCCTGCGTTCGCTTCTTACCCCTATGTATTCAAGATAAGATACCTTATAAACAATGCTTAGAAACCCAAGCCGTCATCGCTGACAGTTTGGATTTTCTAAGCATTTAAGGTGGGTTTCCCCATTCGGATATCCATGGATCAAAGCTCATTCGCAGCTCCCCACGGCTTTTCGCAGCGTATCACGTCCTTCTTCGCCTGTGCATGCCAAGGCATCCACCAAATGCCCTTACGACACTTAATCGTTCTCATTGCCAATGCTCATCATTCAGCCAACCATTCTTCAGAACAGCCAACAGACCGGGTTACCTTTTACAACCCAGTCAGATCAATAATGCCATCGACGTGTTCGATCCGGTCACTTTATTG
>NZ_CDRNXD010000008.1:0-268514 GCF_977018625.1 Affinirhizobium capsici
GGTAGCGTCAACTTCCGCGCTGGCAGTCAGTTATTCATGTTGCCACAGCGGCCATATATTCCAGCCGGAACGCTTCGCCGCGCGGTGTCCTACCCACAACCCGCGGAAAGCTGGACAGCGGAAGAGATCGGCGTCGCTCTCGATAAGGTCGGTCTAGGCCAACTCAACGACAAGATCGAGGACGAGGCGCCTTGGGACCAGACACTGTCAGGCGGAGAAAAACAACGGCTTACCTTTGCGCGCTTATTGCTCAACGCGCCAGACATCATCGTCATGGACGAGGCCACGGCAGCGCTGGATGACAAAAGTCAGGACAAAATGATGCAGATTGTGATTGATGAGCTGCCCGATGCAACAATTATTAGCGTGGCGCACCGAGCTGAACTGGAGGCATTTCACAGCCGCAAAATTACACTGGAACGTCGAGAGGGCGGCGCAAAACTCGTAAGCGATGTCGAGCTCATGCCACGCAAATCGCGCGCAGGTTCTGTGCTTCGCCGAATGGTAAAGCGCAAATAGTCGGCAGCGATCAGCACCTGGTGCTGATCATCACAGATGACGTCCCTGCCCAGCTTCATCTCGCCATTTGGATTTATCTTCGATACGAACCTCAGACGAAGCGGATAGCTGAGCTTCTTGAGTATCGAATTACGAGGCGCGGTTTAGGAAATGATGGGACGAGAAGTGAGTGAAAAACCTACCTGTCGCGTCTGTTTTGCCGCCAGCGTTGGAATTTGCGCTTCAGCCAGATAACTGCTGCCATAAATAGCACGAACCTGCCCACAACCGGATGGATCATGAACCCAGCTATCGTCAGCACCATGATGCCTACTGCCGCTTTGAATAGCGACATTTCTTCCTGACCTTCGTCCTCTGGCACGACGGTATCTAGCGGCTTGCTACCCTGCACTAGGCGGTCGCTCGGCTGTGCGCGTAGGCCGACTATATCCAGTGCGCTGCGGGGTGGCTCTTCGTGAGGCTGTGATGCTGGTTCCAGTTCAAACAAAACCGGGTCCGGTGGGGGCAAAGGAGGTTCGGCAGGTGTCCACCAGCGTTCGAGCGGCTGTTCGCTCGCAGCGGATCTCGTACGGAAAGTGCGTTCTGCAGTAACTGGAACTGCCTGCCGGCCATGGCGTTTTTCAAGATCGTCCACCAATGCAATCAATGGACCGCCGGTTTGCGGTGTCACCATGTGAACGAAACTTGCAAAGCCCCGTGCCGCGTCCATAACGTCCTGCGCCTGGCCCCAGCGTTTGCCTTCCGGCCCACTGGCAGAAATACCGTGCAGCAGGGCGCGGAAGCGGCGCAGCACATCGCGTGGCACGGCAACGCGGTCATTGACAGTGAGGCCAGTCACTTCCTGCCGACTGCCGCGCCTCATGATGCGCGTTTTGTCGGGATGGACTATAAATCCTTCATTGGCAACAATTTCGTGCACTAGGCCAATCAGCGCACCCGCCTTGCCCGCGCTGTGTCCCGAGGCAGAGAATGTCATGTCATCGGCATAGCGCGTATAGGTGAAGCCAAGCGAGTTCGCGAGCCCAGCCAGACGATTATCGAGCCGGGAGCAGATCAAATTGGTCAACATCGGGCTTGTTGGCGCACCCTGTGGTAGACGGCGCGGTCCACGCGCCGCAAACAAGCGTTCGCCATCGATCTCCAGTTCATCCACATCAGGCTCAGTGCACAGTAGCGCGAGAACCGTGGCGACTGGTTCGCAATAGCCGAGGCCACGGAATTTGCCCTTGATACGGCGGAAATCGAGCGTCGGGAAAAAATCCTGAAGATCGAGGTTGACCACCACGTCACGGCCGGTATGTGCGCTCGCATTGGTGACGATTGAACGCCCTGGCACGAAACCTTGGGCAGCATCATGAACCTTCGCATGCACAAGAATATTGTCGAGGATCCAATACTGCGCCCGCTTTAGGCGCGGCATGGGTGCCGAAATCAGCCGCTGGCCACCGGTCTTTTTGGGAATGGTGAAACGCTGATAGTGGGATATACGCGACAATGCACGGTCATAGGCGAGAAAGCGCAATTCCGCCAGTTCCACGCCCATGGCCACGGCAAGCGCTTTGGGCGTTGCGAGATCGTGCAGGCCAGGTTTCGGCTTGCTTTGTCCGCCATCGGCGTCGGTGTGCAAACCGGCAGAAACCGTTTCGCCAAGATAAAGAATATCGTTGTTGCGCCGTTCGTGCCAGGCCAGCGCCCGCTCGTGGCGCGCCGTTGCATTGCGCTTTTTCGTTTCTTTGCGCCGCTCCAACGCCTGCTTTTTGCGGCGGCGATGCATTTCGCGGATCGCCGCTTCGGTGTCGCCCCAGCGGGCATCCTGCGCGCCGAGTTCGGCAAGCTCGCGACGGATTTCGCCGCGGCGGCGGATCAATTCCTCCGGAGCGTCGGGCTTTTCCTCCTCTGCTTTCCAAAAGCCAAGCCGGATCATTTCTTCAAGAATGACCTCGTCCTTCGAGCTTTCACGGATGCGATCGTAAAGCTGCTGGCGGGTCAGTTCGCCGGGGCGCACGGTCATGGGCGTGATCTCCGTGCGGAAAATATAAGGGGAAAGAGAGGTGCCGGGCGGTTTGCCTTCGTCTCGTCCTGGGACTGGATCGTTCCACTCGAAGGCGGGACGGGTACCTGTGCGGGTGCGGGTTCAGCGAACCCAAACCGGGAACCCGCACAGGTACCCTGTCCCGCCCCAGTGAAGAGCGAGCCAGTGACGCTTTGCAGGGCAGGGAGCAAGGACGGCGAAACGCCGCCCGGATTGCAAGGTCCTCGCCGCCCGGCATCTCTCGTAGGGTGCAATGTAAAAAGAATATGCGTAGGGATCAACCGTTTCATGCTGCCCCTCATGCTGATTTTCCTTCCACCTGAACGTGGAATTGCCGCCGCAGCGCCAACATATGCTCGCAAGGGCCGCGCATCAGTCTGTTATGTCTGTAAAAATCACATCCACATGTCGCGCTTGTCAGTCGGTCGTCGCCATCGACGAAAAGGCGGATCTGGTGCTCCTTGCTGTCATCCAACACTTGGCCTGAAACGGTGGTGCGGTCGCTTATGTGCTCAACAGAGGAAATCGTCACCAAACCGGCCTGAATGAACCGGTCTGCCTTCTCTTCCTGCTCGGAGGCAAAGCGCAACGAACCGAGCTGTAACGGATCGCGCAGCAATTCGCGTAGGCGATAAACACCCTTGTCGAGATCGAACATCGCGCGCCCTGCCTGCACATAAAGTCCAAGTGCGCTTGCAACGACTGGGCCTTCAATACCGGTATCGGCGGCAAGTGTGGCAATATCGGCAAATTGGCGTTTTTTTAGTGCTGCAAACACTACTTCCGACGTACGTCTATCGACGTTGCCCCGCGGATTAAGCAGATCGAACTGTCCGGCGCGTGACCAGTCATTCGCTGTCCAGCCTGAAAGACCGAGCGTGAAACGCAGACCGCCATAATCGACAACCGCGAAGGACGGCAGGCCGGTTCCCAGCAGATGCAGCCGCACCGAGCGCGCCAGCGGCAGGGCGCGGGCGAGAATTTGCAGGCGACGGCGACCCCAGAGGCGAATTTCAGCTCCCTCCGCGCCTTTGTAGATTGAACGCCTGAAGGTGAGCCGCTCATTCCATGGCTCAATAAGCACCGAAACCGGCTCGCCGGGCGTTAGCAGAAAACGTAGCGAACGAGGCCCGTGCCGCTCTTTGCGCGCTGCAAGCCGCGAGAGAATGGCGTGCATATCGACAGGATGAAGATCTATTACATGCGCGGGCTGCGTCATGGCGCTCGATACCTGCAAAAAGCCGCGCATCCAGCTATCAGGCAGTTCGATCTTGTCTTCGCGAAACGCCACCTCGCCTTCGGTCTGCACGTGGAAGCCCGAAGGGTCGATGCTCAGTTCCGTGTCGCGGTAGCTGCGGATTTTCTGGAATTCGTCGTATAGCGCGTGGCTGTAGTCAATATTTGTGGTTCCGCAAGCCAGATCGTCGATGCGTTCGAATACATCGTGGTCGCAGGACAAGCGACCGTACGTCGATTCATCGAGGCTGAAGCATTCGAAGAACACCTCATCAGGATGAACGGTAATAACGGGATCGAGAACAATCCACGCGTCGCGATTTTCTTTGTAGAGCCATTCGAAATATCGGCTCTGCGCGCTCATGAATGGCCGCATGATCGCGTCGGAGGCACGATTGATTTCGGCCAGCTCTTCGCGTAGCGCCTCTATGCGTTCGCGGACTTTCGCCCGATCTCCGAGCGCTTCGGCAAGGAGTCGCTGTTCGTTTTCCTGTAACCAGGCCAGATAAAGCGAACGGTCTTTCGGCTTGAAGCGCATATCGGACACAACGACGTGATGCAGCGCCGAAATCGCTTCACGAAAGGGCATGTGCTGCCGCACTTTTCCGATAAAAAATGTAGGCTCGCGCAGAACGTCTGGCGCGAAGCCGAGCGCGGTGCTGATGGCATCAGAGGAAACCGAACTCGCGCCGAAATAACGATGGACGAAATTCATCTGGCAATTCTCTCCGTGACCGGGCGGCGCACCAGCGGCATTTCGATCCCTTCATGTGTCAGGGCGATATCGCGCAGGGCAAGAATGGCTGCGGAGCGGTCACGCGCCACCCCGGCCAGTGACAGATCGGAAAATAGCGGGGCAATCTGCTCAGCACGGCGGCGATCGCGCAGCGCTTCCGCAAGTAGGAATGCCGATATGCGGTCCTTTGCGACACGACCTTGATGAACCTGCAACATGATGATGCGTGCCAATGGCAGGAGCTTTTCGAAAGCATCCTCGCTCCGCACACTGTCCGCTGTCAGCAATTCGGTGACCAGCAGATGCATCGAACGCGCCGGATGTTCCAGCAGTCGCAAGAGTTGAACAGGCGCGTCTTCCGGGGAAAGATGGCTGCGCAGAAGACGCCGCGCCAGTGCCAGCACTTCCGGCTTCACACTGTCCGTGATGACTGCAAGCGTAGCGGGGGCCCATGCTTCCGGCGGCCATTGGGTGAAGTAATCCTGCGCAAAGTCCAGCGTATCCGGCCAGTCGCTCTCCACCAGCAACACCGCATCCTGCGCTTCGGCCTGAAAACGCGCCGGGTCGGCGGCAAAAGCCTCGAGCGCCCAGGAGCGGGCGGCAACATGCGGATGGTTGCCGAGCCGCGCCAGCTGGCGCACCGAGAAAATGTCATAGAACCGGTTCAACAATTCTGTCGAACCGAGAAGTTGCGCGCCTTTCGCGCGCGCCTGCAACAGCCGCCACAGCATGTTGCTGTCAATTGCCGATACCTGTTTCGGCATTGCTGCGTAAAGCAGATCAACCGAATCCTGCGGCCAGTCATCGTCAGGCGAGGCAAGAAATAGGCTGTCGACAAGACGCCGAGACAGATCTTCGGCAAGTTGCAGATCAGTTGCCACCAGCCGCTGTACCAGTGGTCGTGCGGCCGTGCGCAACCGGTGAGAAGGTGCTGTCGCGAATGCGAGAACAAGCGATGCATGCGTGGTCAGTGCCGCGTCGTTCAAGCGGCCAAACAAACGCAGAGCCGCCGTCTGCACATCTGCCGAGGAAGAGCCGAGCAGCTGTTCCCAGGTCGCATTATCGATTGTCGAAACGTCTGCACTGGAAAGCGCAAGCATTTCAATGCCGGCGGCTGCCACTGCGGGAGCGGAATGAATGGCGATCCTCATGGCGATCCCGGCCGCAACCGGCATGGGCTCGTTTGCCCAGAGAATTGCAATCCGTTCGCGCAGCATACGCAGTTGCGCCTCGCTCTCCACGTCCAACACAGCCGGATGCCGCTCCAGCCATGCTACGAGCCGATCCACAATGGCCGTGGCCGAAGAATTATCCGGCTGGCGTTCATGCGCCCAGCCCTGCACATGTTCGGCGATATCCTCGTGCATGCCAGTAAGCACGGCGAGCGACAGATCGGCATCCGACCAGGGCAAGGAGGGCGTAGCGTCGATACGGGCGATAGCCAGCCGGCGCGCGTCGGGCGTGTGAGCGCATATCAGCGCGGTAAGAAGCTCAAGGTCGCATTCGCCCCGCGCCAGCCGTTCTCGCGCTTCCGCAAGGCCCAGTCCCTGGGCGGCAATGTCATGCGCCCTCAACAGCCGCGCCAGAATGGCGGCCGGGGCCGCGCGTAAAAATTCTGGTGTCGCTTGAAGTACGCGTAGACCAAGATCCGAAATCGGTTTGCAGGCGCTTTTGCACGCCAGTTCCAGTGCGAGATCAGGGCGTTTGTCCCATAATTCGGGAAATGCCTCGCCGCGAACGGAAGCGCTGGAAGCAGGGGCTTCCTCGCTCGTCAGACTGCTATAGCCGAAGCGCATACCGGGATTGTTGCGCCCCAGAAGCTGGCTGGCCGTCCAGGTGCGCGAAAACGGCCCAAAAGTCCGGGTTTCTGTGTGCCAGCGATTATTGGCGTCCTGCACCCAGCGTGACCGGGTGGCGGTGGCGGGCAAATCTTGCGGGCGGAAACTTAGTAGAAATGCCGCCGCCATCTCAGTAAATGCGCCGTCGCCTTCTTCGCCGCGCTTGCGCAAGGTACGCCAGATGCGACGTTTGAGGTAACGAAGCGTCGCGTCGGAAAGGCCGATTTCCGTATCCGGCTCGCCGAGAACCTTTTCCAGCCGCACCCGTTTCTGAAGCTCGGGAATCCATGTCCACGGGCTGTAGCGGTTGCGCGTGTACATCGCGGATGCGGTCTCGAAACGATGCGCGGTCGCTGCAAAAATGGCTGCGTCGTCGCTCATTTCCGCATATTTGAACAGTCGCCGCAAACCGATCAGCCAAGGAGGACGGGCCGGTACGCGCAACAGCACATCTGCCAACATGCCATGTAATCGGCTGTCATTTTGCGCCATGCGGTATAGGGTGCAAAGCGCGGGGCCGGTGGCGGAGGAATCGCGCTCGGCGAGTGCGAACAGGGCGCCACTCAGGCTGTCAGCATCGCAGCTTCCCGCAGCGCCCACGAGAGAGGGTGGCAATTCGCGGCCGTCCTCTATCCGCCTAGACTCCCCCATAAGCGGCGATACCAGCGCAAAGCGTGCCAGTTCGCGTGTGGTTTCGATCTGTGATGTATCGGCTATATCGCTGAGAACCTCTACGGATGCCGGACCTGCGGCACGAGCAAGCGCCCATACCAATGAATAACTTGCGTCAGTAGCGCCTTTGCGGCTCGCAAGGCGCAGAAGATCGCTCGTAGCCCCAGCAAGCTTCAACTGGCCGATGCGCCACAGAAGCCGGTCGAGGTCCTTTGCAGGCCATGTGCTGCGAATGCATGCTTCGAGCCTTGAAAGCAGGGTCTCATCACGAGCGCTGTCGATGTCGTCGCGGATTGCTCGGGATGAAGGTTCATCGGTGCGGCGATAGCCGTCATTGACTTTGGATACGACTATACTGTCAAAAATTTTTGTAGCTGCGGCAAGCGCTACCGGAGCTGGCGTCTTTGAGCCTTCCCGCAGTGTCGCGCCGCGTCTTCCGTAGCGGAAGTTGACCAGATAGCGCTGTTCGGACGGAAATGCGTCGTTTTCCAGCAGGTCTACTTCGTATACTTTGTCAGAGCTACCTTCCCTGAACCAGAGACGAGCCGAACGAACGGTTTTCATGCGTTCCCTATGACATTGCTACTAGGAGTTGGCGAACCTAGGGAAAAACCCATGGCATTGCAAGCGCAACGCCTGCCACGGTTTTACGGTCAGGGCGAGGATGTGTGAGGACGGTTGCGACGAACATCTTCGTCAATGAGCGCGACCGCAGGAGGACTGACGCAAAGTCGACAAACTCCGGCTGGTTTTCCTTCTCGGCAGATAGCCTCCACCAGGCGGCCGAATTCTGGCTTGGATCTGTATCGATAAGCAAAACACGTTTGTCATAGCTTGCGTATTCGCCCGCGATGATGGTCGCCAATGTGGACTTTCCCGTGCCGCCCTTGAAGCTCAATGTCCCAAAAACTGTTGCCATCTCAATGCCCCTAATGCGTGTAATTGAACGCCATTATGATTTAGGTGTAACCACATCTCTGTCAAACCACTGATGCACCAAACATGTTTGATGCAATGCCTTGCTAGCGGAAAAGAGTAGTAACATCAAATATGTTTGGCGTTATCATTGATAAATAGGTCGCATGAGCTCCGCTAAATATGTCGGATGTATATACACCAAATTGGTTTTATATGAAACAAAGTTGATGTTTTAGAGTTTGCGTAGCTTTCCATCAAGCCATTTCGACGCAAACCATGTTTAGCGGTTTACTAGTACGCATTTAAAATTCGTCAGTGTTTTCAATGTCTGCCACTTCTCCATCGTTCTCCTGAAGTGGTGGTGAACCCCGGAGCCGCGCAGGGTCTGACTGCGGCGAGCGCACGCAGCCAGCAAGGGCTTCAGAGCGTCAGCGTCCCTTGTCTGGCGAGTACGATTGCAGCACCAAAAGAGCCGAAGCGGACCGAGGTGAACCCTAGTGAGCGCCCGTCAGGAACCTTCAACGGAGGCCGCAGGCCGACCATGAAAGAATGCCGAACGCAGTGAGACCAAAAGGCGACCGAAGGGCGTGGAAAAGAGGCATATTCGAGAGTTATTGGTTTGGCAGGATACGCAAAAATGTGATACATTTTGCCGGTGATCGAGGTTTCGATCTGTTTCTCATTGCGTTGTTGTGATTGGAATCGGCAAAGTGGCAGCTACGAGAGCCAACAAAGATCCCTCGAAGACTAAAAGCCGGACCATCCACGCTCGTGTAACCGAAGAGCAATTAGAGGCAATCTCTGCGGCAGCAAAGGCTGCCGATCTGACCGTTTCCGCATTCTTCTCATCCTTACTTTTAGAAGGGGCGGGCGTTGTTCCGTTCCTGACAGACGACGACCGAGTGGTCCTACGTGTCCTTCATGAGGATATGCGCAAGGTGGGTGTGAACCTTAATCAGGTGGCTCGTGCACTCAATTCCGGTCGCGCGGTTTATCCCGACGAGGTGTTTGAAGCATTGCATGGTGTTCTGCAGGTGACGGATGCAATGCGCTCGGAGCTCCGAAATCTGACTTCGCGCCCAGGCCGAGAGGGTAGGGGCTCACAATGAAGGGGTTCATGCCAGGCGCAACGGAAGACGAATGGCGACGCCGCAGGGCGGCAGCTCTTGAGGAAGAGGAGCGTCGTCGGCGTGGAGGAGCTGGTGGCGGTGGTGGCTCAGGGTCCGGTTCTTTTGGCAAAGGCGGCTCGCGATCTGGCTCTCTCGCATTTTACAAACGTTCAGCGAAGGAACATGCGGGCTGGACAGCGCCGAAGACTTCACCACGACCGGTTGTAGAGCGTCTGAAGTCTGTGGCGGCTGGAAGCCAGCCAGCCGTTGCCAAAGTGGCATCCTATGGCGGTGGTGTTCGCTTCGGTGCGATGGCGGAATACGTTTCGCGCGGTGGTGAGATTGCGCTTGAGAACCAGAACGGCAAGCGCCTTCAATCGCGTGAGGATATCGCTCGTCTGAGGGAGGAGTGGAGCCCGCTTTTCCAGAACCGCAGTGACAGCCGGGACATTGCCGGCTTCCGGGTTGAGATCGAGGCAGAGCCGCCAGAGACCGAGGCAGATGTTCAGGCGCTGATCAGTGGTGCATTGAAATCGGGTCTTGGCGAGCGGCGCTTTGCCTATGGGATTACACAGCGAAGCTATGGTCGCTTCGAGGTCTCCGGTCTGGTTGTTTTGCGCGCTCCTAATGGTGAGCGGCTGACTGGCGACGAGGTGGCTGGCCGTCATGTCCAATCTCGCATGAGTGCTGATCCGGCAGGGGAGGGGGTGTCTTCGTTTCGGTTCACCGGCTTCGGCAATGGCCTGGACTACGGCACGAGCAGGCTGCGGTTCCTCACCAAGGCCCATGGCGGCAACGTTCGAGACGAGCGTGGTCGCACGATCCGCAGCGAGGATGCGGCCGCGGATCCGGTTCAGAAGGACTGGCGTCGTCACTTGCACAGTCGCACTGGTCGCGACGTGATGCATGTCATCCTGTCGGCCCGTGCTGGAACAAACTCGGATGCATTCGAGGCGGCATCGCGTGGGTTCCTGGCAGAGCAGTTCCGAGGCTTCAAATACGTGTTCTCCAAACACGATCCGTCAGACGATCCGAAGGATCAGCATGAGGGAGGCAAGCGACCGCATATTCATATTCATGCACTCGTCGTCATGCGCAACGAAGACGGTGATCGCATCACCACCAGCCCGCAGGTGTTCCGTGAGTGGCGCGAGCGTCTTGCTGAAAAGGCAAGAGAGCAGGGGATCGCGATGGAGATGACGGATCGCCGGGAGCTGGCGACGGCTCCTGCCTTCCGGCAAACACAGGTGAGAGCTGTCGATCACACCGGCCAGACACGTCATGTCGGAACCAGTGACGCTGCCCAGGCACGCTACGACGCCAAGCGCGCGGAAACCCCGACGATTGCGACTTCGGATCGCAGCCTCTCATATGCATTCGAGATCAAGGACGCATGGAGGCAAATCGCAGCCGATGCTGCTGATGAGAAGATCGCGAACTTTGCTCGTGAAAAAGAGCAACGTGTGACCACTGCCATTCGCGATACGGACAAAGGTGTTGTCGCCAGCATAGCGCGAGGAGTTCTATTCTTTTTCCCATCAGGAAAAACGACATTTGTCTTGAAAGCAGAGATCTTCTTGCTGTTAAGGTCGCGGCTTCTTTGGAGTTGATGCTCCTGCCATTTAAGATGGTGCAATGTTCTATCGTGGACTTTGGCCCCGGTATGAAGGGTACCCGCTCTGGCAGCATTGGCAGACGGATTCGTACACCAGCTTGGTTACCTGAGAACGAGGATGCGCACAGCTATCTCCTCGACAAATCGAGGAGTGTGGCAAGTCATCCCAGCATACAACATCTCAATACGGCCATGGTAGCGGAGTGGAGGAGATCCGCGCGCTAGATACCTTGACCGCAGGTTACCTAGATCTGCAGACTATCATTTGGTGCTTGAATGGCCAACGCAACTTGGATGGGCCGTGCCGACAATTGCAGCGTTGCCGAGAACCCGCTCGCCATGCGGCTCGTTCAAGACTTGTCCCGCAGTAAGAATGAGAAACCGTATCGAAAAGAATGCCTAAACAACGCGTTCCTGAGATTGTTGTGCATCACCGTACTGCATGCTTGGGTGCGTTTAAGTGCCACAAACACGCCGTCATCGGCGCTTGGTCTCGAATTAGGAGCAACCTGATCAAGTAGGGTAAGGTTACTACGGTATCCTCAGCATATGCGCCAGATCCTCCCGCCTGAACGGCTTTGTCAGCCGCGGCAGATCCGGCGCAACGTCTTCCACCTCCGAAAACCCCGAGACTATCAGAATCTGTACGTCAGGACGGGCTGAGATAACCAGGCGCGCGAGCTCTGTTCCGTTCATGCCAGGCATTAGTTGGTCGGTGATAAGTATGTTCGGCTTCAGTCCCTGATCCAGTAATGTAACAGCTTCTTCCGCAGATCCCGCCTCGATGACTTCGTAACCCAACTCGCGCAGCATCTCAGCGGTGCTGAGCCGGACCAGCTCCTCGTCATCGACAAGCAGGGCAACACCGGAAAGGGCAGCTGTCGTAACGGTCGACGGACGCTCTTCCTCATGAACGCTTTCCGCGCTAACAGGCAGCCAGATCTCCACGTTCGTGCCAATTCCCGTTCGGCTTTTGATCGTGAGCGTGCCCCCTGACTGGAGCGCCAAGCCGTGTACCATCGAAAGGCCGAGGCCCGTTCCCTTGCCTTGGCCCTTGGTCGAGAAGAAGGGCTCGGTAGCGCGCTGCAAGGTTTTCTCGTCCATACCAGTACCGGTGTCGGACACCGACAAACAGATGTAGTCTCCCTTTGCGAGTTCCGAGGGTCTTGTCTTTCGGCTAGAAGATGCCTCAGCGGTAATCCGCAGCGTTCCGCCATCCGGCATGGCATCGCGTGCGTTGACCGCAAGGTTCAAGAGCGCCATTTCCAACTGGTTCCGATCCGCCAGAGCCGGTGGAAGATTTTCCGAGACTTCCACCGCGATGTGGATCTGAGGACCGGTGGTGCTTGAAATCAATTCAGCCATGCCATGGACCAATTCCCCGACGCCGACGGCCGCAGCCTGTAGTGGTTGTCTGCGTGCAAAGGCCAGCAAACGCTGTACGAGCACACGGGCTCGCTCTGCTGCCTGGGCGGCACCTGCGATCATGCGCTGTTCTCGTTCGCCACCAACTTGTTTTCGCTGCAGAATATCAAGGCTTCCGACGATTGGAGTCAGAAGGTTGTTGAAGTCGTGCGCAACGCCGCCCGTGAGTTGCCCGATCGCTTCGAGTTTCTGAGCCTGTCGGAGTTGCTCTTCAGCGAGCGACAGGCGTTCCTGCTCCTTCAGAAGTTCGGTAATATCACGACCAATTAGATAGGCTGCTCTCACCGCACCATCTTCGCCAAAGACAGGTCGGAAACGCATCTCGTAGACACGCCGACCGATGTCGTCCTCGCCCCACCAACCGGTCTGATCGAATGCCTCACCAGCGAGCGCGCGATCCCAAACGGCCTTTGCTCCATCTCTTTGAGGGGGGACATGATCAAGCAATTCAATCAGGCTTTGCCCCGGTTGGGGCCGAACACCAAAGACCCGTTCATAATCCGCGCGGGCTGCGGGATTGATACCAAGGAACCTGTAGTCGCGGTCGATCATTTGGATAGGAGAGTCGGTATCCTCCACGATGTTGGCATAGATGCGCCGTTCCGCAAGGCTCTGGCTCACCCGCTCCTCAAGCGTTGCATTTAAAGCGCGCAGAGTGCTCTCAGCACGCGCGCGTTCGACCGCCCCCCAAGTTCGGTCCGCGACTTCGAACGCGATAGCTGCCTCTTCATCGGTCCAGCGCTTCGGTTTGCTTTCATGAACATACAAGATTGCTACCAGCCGACCTCCCTTTATCAGGGGGATGACTAGCAAAGATCTGGTTCCGATGCTCGCATATCCTTCTGCGTATGGTGCAGATAAAGGATTATCGGAGATGGAATCCAGGCGCAGCGTGTGCCCGGCCCTTAGCTCAGAAATGATGGCCGGGCCGAATATTTCTAACCGTCGTGTTTCGCCACCAAGTGACGACATCTCACCGTCGCTCCAGTCACGTTCGACTGTCACATATTCCTGGGTTGCATCGATTTCCCCGTAGCCGGCTCTTCCGACCGCCAGATATTGCCCTAGCAATTGCGCCGCGACCTGTTTGATTTCTTCGGCGCTTGCGAGCGGACGAAGCTGGTCAGACAACGTCAGCAAGAAGGACTGGCGTTCGGCATGTGTTCGCAGGTCGGCTTGAGCGTAGGCCCGCTCGACGGCTGACCACGTTCTCTCGGCTACCTCACGTATCAATGCAAGGTCCTGCTCCGTCCAAACTCTGGGCTCCTTGTTATGGACGTAAAGCGCAGCCACGAAGCGACCGCTACGGATCAGCGACACTGTCACCACACTCCGGATCTGGAGGGCCTGAAACGCCGATGCGCTGGCGGGATCGGAAACCCTGGCATCGGTGAGGGAGTCAGAGATGACGAGCGAGATCCCACTCCTCAGAGCCTCAAGTACCATCGGCCCGAAGGCGACAAGATCATGTGTACCGCTATGACTTTCCACGGTGCCATCGGTCCAGTTGCTGGGCGTCGTGAAATAGCGCTCGCTGTCGTCTACCGATCCATAACCAACTCGGCTCACGCCAAGATGCGACCCAAGAGCCTCCTGGGCAATCTCAATAATCTCGAACGCATCGTCGCTGTTATGAAACGCGGCTTCGAGATCGATCAGAAAAGCCTGGCGAAGCCTCGCAGTCACAGCCTCGGTCGTTTCTGTGCAGATGCATAAGGAGGCGGCAACTTTGCCATTTTCATCGCGAACTGGGCTATACGAAAAGGTGAACCATGCCGGCTGCGGCGTTGGTCGGCTCAGCATCACTTTCATATCCTGAAAGAGAGTTGACCTCCCTGCAAAGGCCTCATCGATGATAGGGGCCACCTGCTCGCCGACTTCAGGCCAAACCTCAAAGAACGGCCTCCCAAGCGCCGAGGGATGACGGGAACCAAGAATCGGTATGTAGGCTTCGTTGTAGATCAAGCGACGGTCGACCCCGATCACGATAAACATAGGGAAGGGGGCATTGGCCACGACGTCGATGACGCTTTTGAGGTGGATCCCCTGTTGCTCGATGAACTGCTCCAGGTCTGCAAAAAGCTCCCGCCGCCCACCTGCCAGGCGATCTAAAAGTTCGCTCACTTATTGGTCTCCGCGCCGTCTGATGCAGCCTTTGTTTTCGTTAGTACACATAATGCTCTGCGTCGATCAGCAAAGATGCCAACTGGAAATTCGAGTTCGGGAGATAGGGTAGAGAAAGAGGCTGCCCAAATATACGTTCAAACCCGTCCACAACACCGTTAAGGGTATGTTCGAATAGTCTGGCTCACCCGAGCGCCGCCCTTGATCAAGGTATGGCAAGACAATAGACTAGACTAGACTACCGTGGAAGAAGGTGTCTAGGCTAGGGCAATCTTCCTGATCGAGAGAGGATGGAGAGCGCCTGCCAAGCTTCGATACATTGGTTCGGGCGTCGTAAATCGGAACCGGGTCTTCGCTCACCAAAACTTCGCTAAACGTGAAGTCGAGCTTTAAGTCTTCTTGGAGACGTCGTGCTATCTCCAAACCTCGACTTCAAGAAAACTGCCAATGCTGCCTTGTCCGTAAATCTGAACGGTGACCCAGCAATTGCCCTGCAATATGAGTTCGCGAGCATCTTGCGACATAGACCCATTCGCAAGCATCGCCTCGAGTTTCTGACGGTTACCCGCGTCGTTGAAGAATGAATCGTCTTCGTCGCCACGATCACGAATGCCGAACGAGTGAAAGTTAGCGCGATCTTGGCGGATGATCTGCCAAGGCTGGGTGAGCCTGGCTCCGGTGGAATTTCGAAGGTCATCTCTGCCGATAAACGCTGTGTAAGTTTCAATCACCTCAGGGTGGCGTGCCCTCGTAATCGATTGTGCTTCTGCTGAAGTACACATAAGCAATGCAGATATGATCGCGGCTAAAATCTTCATGGAGCTCCCTCGGCGCAGTTCCCTTTTTATCCAACGGTTAATGCGGCGCAGGCGAGAGATCAATAACCGGCGCGATGAAGCTGTATACGCATTTAAAAGAGCTTGCCCAGGAGCTGACAGGGTTCAGTTGGGCGTCACGGAATGGATTCCGCCATACACAACGATCACCCCAATGAAGATGCCGAGTATGGCGACCCCGCCGCAGAGCCCAATCAGGATCAAGCTCCCCTTCACAGTCTTGCTCTTAGGATCGTTTGGGGTTGTGTTACCGGCTGCCATGTCACTTCTCAATTCTTAATCCCGTAAGACAACCCGAACATAAGCGATTGACGCTAGTTCCAGGCCTATGTTGGCTGCGTCACTCAGCGCCCTTCCATTTCCGCATCGTGCTCCTCTACAAAAACCTCCTAGTCTCGGAGGTTTCAGAAAAAAGCAACCAGCTATACGCGCGAGTTGGCGCCAGAAGCTGTGCATGCTTGTAACCTGTCACACCGGCACCGATGAGGACGACGTTGAAAATCGTGCTCGCTCCTCATACCTGCGAAGATTTCAAACCAGCGCAATCTCGCGGAGATGCTCGGCAGTGGTCGACGGGAAACCGAAAAACTCCAAATAGGCAGGGATTTGTTCGAACAGCATGTCGAGCCCCAACTGGAACTGGCATTCACGCGCGCGAACAGCTGCGAGAAAAGGCGTGATTTCTTGTTTCAGTACCACTTCACCAACGAAAGCGGCCGGTGAAATCCGCTCCACATCGAAGGGAAGCGGATCATGATCCAGCATGCCCAATGGTGTCGCATTGACGACGATGTCGTAGCCATCCGGGTCGGTTGCACCTGTTATAACCGTAAGGTCAGGATAGTGAAGGCGTAGACGTTGCCCGAGATCAATCATCATCGGCGGATACGCGTCGTTAAAAGCAAGTTCTGCGATACCTGCCTGCGCCAGTGAGGCGGCGATAGCAGATCCCACACCACCAGCACCTGCCAGGATCGCGCGTTTGCCCCTGATTTCTCTTCCCCTACGAAGAACGCCGCGAACAAAACCCTCGCCGTCAAACATATCGCCGATCAACCGACCGTCAGTTCCGATGCGAACAGCATTACAAGCACCGGCGACAGAGACGCGTTTCGAGACTTCGTCCAACAATCCGACGGTTACGATCTTATGCGGCATGGTAATGAGCGCGCCATGGACGTTGGACAGCTTGAATACCAGTTTCAGGAAGGCAGGATAATCCTCAGTGCGGCAGCCCATTGGCACGACAGCGGCATCGATATCAGCTTCCTCGAAATAGGGATTGTAGATCAATGGCGCCTTGAAGGTATGGGTGGGATAGCCGAGATGTGCGATAAGTTTCGTGTTGCCGTTGATCATCGGCTTCACCTTCCATGAAATGACAATTCAGACAGCGGCCAGCAAGACGCTGGTCAGTGGCCAAGGATTTCGCCCAGAAACTTGCGTGTCCGTTCATGCTTCGGGTTGGAGAAGAATTCGGCAGGCGGTGCCTCCTCGACGACAGCGCCACTCGCCATGAAGATGACGCGGTCGGCCACTTGGCGGGCAAAGCCCATCTCATGGGTGACGCAGATCATTGTCATGCCTTCTTCGGCAAGGCCAATCATCGTATCCAGCACTTCCTTGACCATTTCGGGGTCGAGCGCGGAGGTGGGTTCATCAAACAGCATGACCTGAGGCCGCATGCAAAGGGCACGGGCGATGGCGACACGCTGCTGCTGGCCGCCCGAAAGCTGCGCGGGATATTTGTCGGCCTGCTCCGCGATCTTCACCCGCTCCAGAAGTTGCCGCGCACGGGCCTCTGCTTCATCCTTTGGAAGTTTTAATGCACGCAAAGGGGCCAGCATGCAGTTCTCCAGCACGGTCAGGTGTGGGAAGAGATTGAACTGCTGGAACACCATACCCACCTCGCGGCGAACCGCGTCGATGCTCTTTGCCTCGTGGCCGAGCAACAGTCCGCCTACGCGGATTTCCCCTTTCTGGTAGGTCTCCAGATGGTTGATACAGCGGATGAGCGTCGATTTGCCGCTACCGGATGGGCCACACAGGACAATCTTCTCACCCTTTGCGACGGAAATGCTAATTTCCTTCAAGGCCTGAAAAGCGCCATACCACTTTTCAACGCCACTCATGTGGATCATGGCCGGGTCGCTGTTCGCAATGGTCGAGATGTCGTTCATGAAGAGAACTCCGTGTGGCACAACATGAGGATGAGAAAGTTGCCAGTCACGCTGTTATCTCGCCGAAACTGCGAACTTGCGTTCGAGATAGGCGCCGTAGATCGTCAGCGGGCAGCACATGATGAAGTACAGAGCCCCGACGATCCCGAAGACCGTCAGTGGCTGGAAAATCTGGTTGGATATGATGTTGCCCGCGCGCGTAAGTTCCGTAAAACCAACGATTGATGCAAGCGACGTCCCTTTGATCAACTGCACGAGAAAGCCAATTGTGGCGGGAAGCGATATGCGCAGCGCCTGCGGCAGGATGACGTCTTTCATTCGTGAAACGTAGCTCAAGGCAAGCGCTTTGGAGGCTTCTGTCTGTCCGCGGGGGACGGCCTCGATGCCACCGCGCCAGATTTCACCCAGATAGGCACTGGCGTGAAGGGTAAGACCCACAGCGACGGCCGCCCATGCGTCCATTTTGATGCCAATCAGCGCCAGACCATAATAGACCACGAACAACTGCATCAGCAGCGGCGTTCCTTGGAAGAGAGCGATATATCCGGCTGTAGCGCGCTCAAGCGCAGGTATGTTCGATGTCCGAAATAGCGCAATCACGAGGCCTGCCAGACAGCCGCATACGAAGCCAATCGCTGAGAGCGCAACAGTCCATTTCAGGCCGATCAAAAGGAAGAGTAGTTCATCGTGACCCATGATCATGTCCTTATTTGACCGGGTAGGCGAAGTAGCGGGCAGAGAAGAGCGCGAACAGGCGCATCATCAGCCAGGAGATGACCAGGTAGAAAATCGTAACGGTGAAATAGACTTCAAAGCTGCGAAAGCTGTCCGATTCAATTCGCTGGGAAACGGATGTCAGTTCATAGGCCGAAATGGCAGATGCGATGCTGGTGGTCAGCGTCAAGAGCACGAACTGGCTCGTCAGAGACGGGAAAATCGCTCTCAGTGCCGGCTTCAGGACGATCAGACGGAAGACCTGCCCCTTGTGAAGACCAAGGGCCAGTCCGGCTTCCATCTGTCCCTTCGGTATCGACTGTACGCCGCCGCGGATGATTTCGATCGCATAGGCACCGCCATTGATGCCAAGCGCGATAATCGCAGTCGGTGTCGGATCCAGCCGGATGCCGATCAAAGGTAAAGCAAAGTAGATGAAGAATATCTGCACCAGGAACGGCGTATTTCGGATCAGTTCGACAAAGCCGATCACCAGCCAGCGCAAGGGGGGGACTTTCGATTGTCGCAGCACGACCCCGCCGATACCGATGATGGTTGCTAGAAACATGCCGCAGATCGCCAGGGTGAATGTGCCAAGGCAAGCCACCAGCAGGCTCGGCAGACCTTCGATGACGGGCGTGAAATCCAACGTGTAATTCATGATGGCTCCGTCATTGATGCGCGAGAGGGACCGCCTGCCATTTGGGCCATGGCCTCGATCGCCAGCTCATATCCCCGAGCTCCGAATCCAATCATAATTCCTGTCGCAACACGGGAGATGAGGGAGTTGTGGTATATGCTTTCACGGGCGTGGACGTTTGAGATGTGTAGCTCGATCTTCGGTCCGTCGAACATTTTTAAGGCGTCCAGCAGTGCCACGGAGGTGAAGGTATAGCCTGCAGGATTAATAATGATGCCGCAGGCTTGGCGACGGGCCTGATGAACAGCTTCGATGAGATCGCCTTCAAAATTGCTTTGCCGAAAATCGATCTCGAAGCCGAGTTCTGTCCCACGGGCGATGCAGTTCCTTTGAATGTCGGAAAGCGTCGTGGTGCCGTAGATCGATGGCTCACGTTCTCCCAGAAGGTTGAGATTTGGGCCGTTAAGCACAAAGATCGTTTTGCTCATAGTAATGCTCCCAGGTCGGAAAGCGGAGGCGGCTACACGCAGCCAGCTGCACGTCGACGTTGTCGACACCGCCGAAGCGGTGTCGACCTGCCTCATGAATGTCAGAGGAAGGATCGCTATTTTGCTGCGAACGGGATGCCTTCGAGGCTGTCCGGGAATTCAGGAACAGGAACCTTCATCCACTTGTCGTAAATTGCCTTCAACTCACCATTCCCCTTGATCTTGTCGATGAAGGTATTGAGCGCGGCATTAAGTTCTTTCTCACCGAGACGCGTGCAGGCGCCGTTATAGAGTTTCTGGAACTCCAGCTTGTTCTCGAACTTGCCGGGAGCAGCTTTTTCGACGCGATCCAGGTAGAAGATGTTGCCACCAAGTGCTTCAGCCTGACCGGATATCAGGGCCTGCACGCTTGCTGCATCGCCATCATATCGGCGGATCGTTGCTGATGACGGCGCATTTTTAGTGACTTGCGTATCCTGAGCCGCGCCCTTGGCGACCGAGATGGTCATGTTGGCCATGTCCTCGTTGGTCTTGATGGACTTCTCCTTGGGACCAATCAGGACGATGGCATTCGCGTTATAGGGTTTTGAAAATTGCACGGCCTTGGCACGATCGGGAAGCATAGCCATGGTAGCAAACAGAACGTCAACACGGCCAGAGGTCAATGCCGGTATGCGGTTGTTGACTTCGAGCGGAACGAACTCAACGGTCACGCCAAGTTCGTTGGCAAACAGTGTCGCCATATCTGCGTCAAAACCGTCCTGCTTGCCCGCGCTCGTCACGAAACCCCATGGTGGGTTATCGCCCTGGATGCCTACGATGATCTTGCCTCGGGCTTTAATCTCTTGCGGCGTAATGGCTGCGGCAGACCCTGCAAACGACGTAGCGGCCAACACAGCGGCTGCCCCTATCAAGACGCGACGCCGCGTCAAATTCCTACCCAACATGCTGCTCCTCCTAACGTTGTTCAGCCAGCACTCCCTTTGCTGTCTAACTAGAAGTGCCATGGAGCTCCTCTCCAATCAACAGACAATTTGAAAAATATATGGTAGAAATTGATTTCACATTGACTTTGAGGAGTGTGCCGTGGAAGCGATATGGTCCTATCGCGTCATGGTTGATGCTGAAGGGGAGGAGAACCCATGAAAACGTCAATCGCTACTGTTTCGATCAGTGGGGAACTGCCGGAGAAACTCGCAGCCATCGCTGCGGCGGGTTTCGACGGTGTGGAGATCTTTGAAAATGACTTCCTAGCGTTTGATGGCAGCCCACGCGAGGTCGGACGCATGGTGCGCGATCTCGGAATGGAAATAACGCTGTTCCAACCTTTCCGAGACTTCGAGGGGATGCCAGCCTCCCATCGGCAAAGAACGTTCGACAGGGCAGAGCGTAAATTCGATGTCATGCAGGAGTTGGGCACGGATCTGGTGCTAGTTTGCTCCAATGTGTCGCCGGTTTCTCTGGGCGGAATCGACCGTGCCGCCACCGATTTTCAAGAGCTTGGCGAACGCGCAGCAAAACGTGGCCTGCGTGTCGGTTTCGAGGCGCTCGCTTGGGGGCGCCATATCAATGACCACCGCGATGCGTGGGAGGTCGTAAGACGGGCCAATCATCAGAATGTCGGCTTGATCCTCGACAGCTTCCACAGTCTCTCACGCAAGATAGACATCAACTCGATCCGGTCCATCCCGAAGGACAAGATATTCATCGTACAGCTGGCGGATGCGCCTCTGATTCACATGGACCTGCTTTACTGGTCGCGTCATTTCCGAAACATGCCAGGGGAGGGCGATCTATCCGTAACGGCCTTCACGGCTGCTATCGCACAGACCGGTTATGATGACTATTTTTCCTTGGAAATTTTCAACGACCAGTTTCGCGGCGGCTCTACCCGGTCAATTGCCGCCGATGGCCATCGCTCCCTGATCTATCTTGGCGATCAGGTGCGGCGTGTTGCAGGCGCAGAAGGTCTTACTGTTCCCACCATGCCCGATCGCGCAAGTGTCGACGGCGTCGCCTTCGTTGAGTTTTCCGCCGATCAGGACGATGCGCGAAATCTTGTCGCAATTCTCCAAACGTTGGGTTTCCGGAAAACAAAGATCCACCGAACCAAGAAGGTCGAGCTTTACGAGCAGGGGGATATCCGTCTTCTGGTAAATACGGAAAAAAGAGGGTTTGCCAACACATCCTTCGCCCTGCACGGCACTTCGGCCTACGCGGTTGCGTTGGCAGTGGACGATGCCGAAAAGGCGCTGGCACGCGCCATTGCGCTGGGCGCGGAACCCTTCCGCCAACCAGTTGAAGAGGGGGAAGTGGAAATTCCAGCGATCCGTGGCGTTGGCGGTGGCCTGATCTATCTGATCGACAACAAGAGCGAACTTAGTCGCTTTTCAGAGATCGATTTTGTCGCCACCGAAGAAGCTGACCGCATGATCGTGCCTGCGCATCTGCAGCGGATCGATCATATCGCCCAGACGGTTGCTTATGATGAAATGCTCACTTGGCTACTCTTTTACACTTCAATATTTGAGGCTCACAAAACACCTGTAGTGGATATCATCGATCCCTCTGGGGTGGTACGAAGCCAGGTGATCGAAAATGATAGCGGTGCTTTGCGCATAACGCTGAACGGCGCGGAGAATAGGCGCACCCTCGCTGGGCACTTTATTGCAGAGAAGTTTGGCTCCGGGGTTCAACATCTCGCATTTGAAACACCTGACATTTTCGCCACAGCGGTCGCATTGCGTGAGAACGGGTTTAGGCCACTTCCAATTTCAGCAAACTATTATGGTGATGTCGAAGCCCGTTTCGGACTTGATCCTGAACTCAGCGAGCGTCTGAAGGCGGAAAACATTCTCTACGACAGGGACGATAGTGGAGAGTATTTCCAGCTCTATAGCGGAACCTTCGGGGAAGGTTTCTTTTTCGAAATCGTCCAGCGAACAGGATATCGCGGTTATGGAGCGTCCAATGCCATATTTCGTATTGCCGCTCTCAAGAAGCAAATGCGCCCTGAAGGTGTGCCAACGGGATAGTCTGGTTCATTATCAAACATAGTTGGTGTTGAAGTCAGTCTAATTCCTGTTACATGGGACGATCCGTAAAATGTCAGAGATCTCCCGTGTTTTCTAAACCTACGACAGAATCGGTTGCGGAAGTCAGTTACAGGCGAATTCGTGCTGACATTATCTTTGGTCGGTTGGCTCCAGCGCAGAAACTGAAGCTGGATAACCTCAAGGAGACATACGAAACGAGTGTCAGCACGCTGCGCGAGATCCTGAACCGATTATCGTCGGAAGGTCTCGTGGTCGCAGAGGGCCAGAGAGGATTCGAGGTCGCTCCGACTTCCGCGTCGGATCTTCGCGAGATTGCAGCCCTTCGTCTTCTTCTCGAAACGCATGCACTGGAGCAATCCTTCACGCATGGCGGGGTCGATTGGGAGGCGCGTGTTGTCTCTGCGCATTACAAGCTCTCCAGGATGGAGACGTTCATGGCGACTGGCGAAACTAGCCAGGCTGAAAACTGGAAGCGTTACGACTGGGAATTTCATCAGGCTCTTATTTCTGGATGCGGTTCGAAGCTCTTGATGGCGACCCACTCTGCAATTTTCGATAAATATCTACGCTATCAGATGGTTGCGCTTTCCTATCGAGGTGACATCGCAGCCAAGGAACACAAGCAGTTATTGGATGCAGCCTTGAAGCGTGATGAAAAAACGGCAAAAGCAATTTTGATTGAGCACATCAATGGCGGGGTGGAGCACGCACTGACGCGTAACCGGCTGGGGAAATAGATGTCAATCCGGGCACAGAAGGGCTTAAACGATCAAGCCGATACAACCGAGCACGCCGGAGAAACAATCGGCGACGTGGTATTTCGTCAGGTCAGAGCGGATATCATTTCCGGTGTCCTCGTTCCAGGTGCCAAGATAAAGCTGGAGCAGGCAAAGGAACGTTACTCGATCAGCGTGTCGTCGCTGCGGGAAATTCTCAGCCGCCTGACGGCCGAAAATCTTGTTCGCGCCGAGGGGCAAAAAGGCTTCGAAGTCAGCCCGGTATCAACGCAGGAACTGATCGAGCTTGCCGATCTGCGCATCGTTTTGGAGGTCCACGCCATGAAACTCGCGTTTGAGGCTGGCGACCTGGAATGGGAAGGGCGGGTCGTGGCTGCACAACATAAGCTCGCTGCCGCAGAGAAAAGGCTGCTTTCTGGCGATGTTTCGCGCACAATGGATTGGGTGCGATCCGACTGGGACTTTCATAGATCTATTGTCTCGGCCTGCAATTCCGAAACGCTAATGGCGACTCTTTCCTCAGTCTTTGACCGCTTTCTCCGCTACCACCTGCTCGCACGGAGCTTCCGTGGGCAAGGCGTCGCTAACGATCACCGTTCGCTTTTCGAATTAGCACTGGCAAGAGATTTCCGGACCGCGAAGGAGGTCATCCAACAGCATGTCATGAGCGGTGTCGAACACATTCGCAAAGAACTCAAGCTTAAGTAATGCCACAGCATTCTGGCGCGCGCGTCATATCAGAGATGAATTTCTGTGCGACCGACCGCAGCGTCTGATGCAATTTCTTACAGAGCATCACGAAAAGGATTTATCGACCAAGCTTGGCCTTGCATATCTTGCCTCTAGTTGAGGCGGCTGGTGGATAGAAGAGGTCGAGAGTGTTGCTCGATATAAATCCGATGGCCCCAGGCGGATAATGGGGCCAATCCCTATATTTTAGAATTATCGCATTCTTTGCTGATGACTTTCCGGTCTTGCGACCTTCGTCAAATCAGAAGGCTATTCCGCTGCCGGCTCAAATGCGGAATGTGCTGCCTGATCCGCCGAGAGGCTTGCAATTGCATTTGCAACACCTGCGCCATAATGGGGATCAGCCAGGGTACAATGAACGATGTGCCGTTCGATAATCGCCTGGTCGGCACCCTTGATTGCTCTTGCCGTGTTTTCAAACAAGATGGCCTTTTGTCTTGGTGACATCAGTCTGAAAAGATTGCCCGGCTGTCTGAAATAATCGTCATCCTCTCGATGGTTCCAACGTGCGGCGGCACCTGTATTTCTTAAAGGCGGCTCCGAGAAATCTGGCTGTTCCTGCAGTGCTCCAAAGCTATTTGGAGAATAATGCGTGCTGCGACCACCATTGCCATCTACCCGCATGGTGCCATCGCGATGATAGGAGTGGACAGGGCATCGTGGGGCATTCACGGGGATCTGCGCATGATTGACACCCAGCCGATAACGTTGCGTATCGCCGTAAGAGAATAGCCTCCCCTGAAGCATCTTATCGGGTGAAAATCCGATGCCCGGAACTATGTTCGCCGGGGAAAAGGCTGCTTGCTCTACATCTTGGAAGAAGTTCTCCGGGTTTCGATTAAGCTCAAAATATCCCACCTCAATGAGCGGAAATCCCTTTTTGGGCCAGATCTTCGTGAGATCGAACGGATTGAAGTGGCATGCATCTGCCTCCTCTTCACTCATAATTTGGACGAACATAGTCCAGCGCGGATACTTTCCACTCTCGATGCTTTCGAACAGATCTCTTTGATGATTTTCGCGATCTTCGCCGATGATGGCCGATGCCTCCTCGTTAGAGAGGTTTTCGATACCCTGCTGCGTACGAAGATGGAATTTGACCCAGTGCCGCTCATTTTGGGCATTGATAAAGCTGAAGGTGTGGCTGCCGAACCCATGCATATGCCGCCACGATTTCGGGATGCCCCGCTCGCTCATTACTATGGTAACCTGATGCAGAGCTTCCGGTAACAATGTCCAGTAATCCCAATTGTTGTTGACACTGCGCATGCCGGCGCGTGGATCGCGTTTCACTGCATGATTGAGATCAGGAAACTTCAGCGGGTCTCTGATGAAGAAAACAGGCGTGTTGTTTCCCACAAGGTCCCAATTTCCTTCCTCGGTATAAAACTTCATGGCGAACCCGCGGATATCCCGCTCTGCATCCGCGGCACCTCTTTCACCGGCAACGGAGGAAAATCTCACAAACATCTCCGTCTGCTTGCCGATGTCGGAAAAAATTTTCGCGCGCGTATAGCGGGTAATGTCGTGTGTAACGGTGAATGCGCCAAACGCACCTGCGCCTTTTGCATGCATTCGCCTTTCGGGAATAACTTCTCGGTCGAAGTGGGCCAGTTTTTCCAGAAACCATACATCTTGAAGAAGTGCAGGACCGCGTGGGCCTGCTGTCAATGTATTGTTGTCATCAGCAACCGGCGCACCAAATGCTGTTGTTAATTTCGCCATAATCCGTCTCCCTTTCAACCTGCCTCTGCAGGTTTACGGGAAGCCTAGTGTGCTTAAGATGATAGGTGAAAGATAAATGCCCTATCAGTCTAATTAGGTTTTTCTTATGAATCGACTAGTGCCGGTTGTCTTGGCATGACCAGTTGATGGCTTGGCACAAGCGCTGCAATAAGCGCAGCCAATCCTTCGAATTCCTCTTCCCGCGTATCTCGCTTGCGCCATACCAAAGCTATGTCGCGACCGATATGGGGCTGTGGAACAGCTGCAACTGTTTGCTCATCGATCTCCGAGATCGCTAAGGCTGGAAGTAGCGTGCAACCTTCGCCAGCGCTGACCATGTATTTCAGCGCCGAGATGCTTGTTGCGAACCGCTTTTTCGTATCTGCTACCCCGCACCCCTTCAGCGCCTGCTCGCGCAGACAATGACCTTCGCTAAGAACAAGGCGTTCTTCGGAGGGCAATTCGTGCCACGCCTGGCCCTCACGCAAAGTCGCCGGATGACCCAGAGGACCGATTAGAACAAATTCCTCATGAAACACCTTTTGCCACTGCAAGGTATTGTTTCCGACCGGCAGGGATATCAGAATCGCGTCAAGCTCTCCGATTGTCAGCGCTTCCATCAGTTCGCGGCTCATGCCCTCGTTTAGTAAGAGAGTGGAGTTTGGGTAGGCCGCTCTTAGTCCCGTAACGATGCGCGGGTAGAGATAGGGGCCAAGTGTCGTAATTGCGCCAAGTTTCAACTCGCCGCTGAAGGGCTTTTCTTTACTTCGCCCGAGATCGGCAAGAACCGAAGCTTCCTTCAAGACCTTGCGCGCCTGGGTTACGATCTTGGCGCCTTGAGATGTTACGTAGACGCGCCGGGTGCTGCGTTCAAAGATATCGACCTCGAGCCAGCGTTCCACCTTACGTACCTGAACTGATAGCGCTGGTTGGGAGACACCACATTGATCGGCCGCTCGCCCGAAGTTTGCAAGATCGGCTACGCATACGATGTATTCGAGGTCACGAAGTGACAAGCCAGAAAAGTTCATCGATGTCTCTATGTCTTATGATGGAGATGTATGCAGCATCATAAGCGGCAGCCGGGAGCAAACGGTGTGCCGGGTTTGCGATTTAACCTGGGCCGGAAGACAACTCGCGCAGCGGGCAACGGTTTGATCCGATCAATATCGGTTAAGCTGCACCGCTTCCCCAAAAGTTATGAGCTTGCATTTGCGAGCCATTCGGCAAACATTCGCCTTCCTGCATCCCGCAAACGTGGACCGTATTTTTTCGCGTCTTCACGGATTGTTTGGGGAGGAATCCCGGCATTTGCCAGCTCGAAAGCATGGCCCACAAGCCAATCTTCCATGCCACAGGAAGCATCCACCTCGGGATGAAACTGGAGTGCGAGGACGAAGTCACCAATGACAAAAGCCTGAGTCGGACATGGGGGCGTTGAAGCAAGATTAACGCCTTCCGAAGGCACTTCGAACACATCGCCATGCCAATGCAAAACAGGGATGCCTAAAAGGTGCCGAAGCGGGCTACTGCGTCCATTATCATTGAGCGTCAACGGCGCAAATCCGATTTCTTTCATTCCTGTCGGCGCAACTTTCGCTCCTAAAGCGGCTGCGATCTGCTGCGCTCCAAGGCAAATGCCAACTGTCATTCGACGCGCGTTGAACCGCGCCGAAATGATTTTGCGTTCTTCAAGTAGAAACGGATAGTTTGCATCTTCGTAAACTCCAACAGGTCCCCCGAGTATGAACAGCAGGTCAGGCTCTGTCGGGTCGAAAGATTTGAGGTCATGGCTGGCAACATCAAAATAGTGAAGTTTGTAGCCAGCTTGATGGACTATTGCCTCGAATATCCCCAGGTTCTCGAAGTGGACATGCCGTAGTGCAATTGCCGTCTTCAACATCGCCAGTCCCTGCTGATAGGAAGCTCACCTCCATCATCTATCTTGACGTTGTTTAAGGATGGGTAGAGCCGGTTGTTCCACGGCCGTGCAGCCGGATGGTTGACCCCTGGTGGCCTACCACTCATTATACAACCGGCCCGTCTTATTTAGTTCCAGGCGATGTAAATGATTTTCATCGCTCCACGCTATGCTCATAGCAATAAGGGACAAAAATGAGTGTCCATCTTTAAGATACCTAGGACATTTTCAAGAAGACTCTTCGCATTGCGTTCTGCGGATTCAGTAAGACGGGAACAGTTTTGCGTGTATTGCAGTGAACGGAAAAGTCACATCTAACCCTGTTCGTTTTGGATTGCCGAAGTGGCAGTAATGCCTTCAGGCTGCGGGCCTGCGTCGACAACTTCCAAGTTGCCGCCTCAAATCGAAGTTTGAGCAAGTGTGTGGCTGGAGAACTTTTGCGTGAGAGGCTGAAATGGGAAAAGGCACAGTCTTGGCACTTGAAGTCGTTCCGAAAGAGCGGGAGCCTATTTTTCTTGCATTGGCACGATCGATCATCGCAGAGATAGAGCGCGGACGGCTCGCCCCTGGCGAGCCTTTGCCAGGCACTCGATCCATGGCAAAATCCCTCGGCCTTAACCGCAACACCGTTGATGCCGCCTATCAGGAACTATTAACGCAAGGCTGGCTGAAAGCTGCGCCATCTCGTGGCACCTATGTGGCAAGAAATCTCCCCGACCTCAGGGATGCTCCCAGAGTTGCGCGTGCATCTGAGAGAAATATTTACGGCCTAGCTTCGCATCGCCCCTCAATCCGCTTCTCCGACGGTGTTCCAGATACGCGTCTGGCGCCGACTGTAGCGCTTGGGCAAGCTTTCCGCAGGGCAGTTACGTCACCAATTTTCATGTCTGAAGACACTTATGGCGATCCGCGCGGTAACCCCTTTCTGCGAGAGGCTCTGACTTTTTATCTGAAGGACGATCGGGGCCTGAATGTTTCTGCCGACCACATTTTTATTACCCGAGGAAGCCAAATGGCCCTCTTCCTCGCAGCAAGCGCGATTGGAGATCAGTGTTTACGCATAGCGGTGGAAACGCCCGGCTATTCCCTGGCATGGGCAGCGTTTCGTGCAAGTGGCGCTGAAGTGGTGGGTGTTCCAGTGGATCAGGAAGGCATCGACGTAGATGCTCTGGAGGAATTGGCGAGGACCGATAAGCGTGTCAAAGCGGTCTACGTTACGCCGCACCATCAGTATCCGACGACAGTGCCATTAAGCCATGCGCGCAGATTTCGTCTTCTAGAGATTGCTCGCAAGTATGATCTGGCCGTTATCGAAGATGACTACGACAACGAGTATCGGTTCGGTGGACGCCCCGTCCTGCCTTTGGCTTCCCAGTGTCAGGGCGATCTCAACTTCGTATATATCGGCTCTCTGTCCAAGCTTATCAGTCCCGGTATTCGGCTTGGCTATGCGGTTGCCAGTCCACAAATATTGCGGCGTATGGCTGATTTTCGCGAAGCGATCGATCGTCAAGGCGATGTCGCTCTGGAGCAAGCGTTAGCTGATCTGATTGCAGATGGAACTGTACGTCGGCATGCGCGCAAAGCATGCCACATTTACCATCAGAGGCGAGACAAACTCGCAGGCTTATTGCGCGCTCAATTGAGCGATTACGCCGATTTTGACGTGCCGTCCGGTGGCCTGGCGATGTGGCTAAGGCTCCGGCCCGGCATTAGCGCAGAAACCTGGGCCGCGAGTGCTACGCGGGTGGGTCTCGCTGTTTTGCCGGGCGTGCACTTCTCTCTCGATGTCAATAATGCGCCAGAAGCATTTCGTTTGGGCTTTGCTGCCCTTGACGATGCCGAGCTTGAACGCGGTGTCGCTCTTCTTCGTGCTTCGCTGCCGCCAGCGCCCCAGGAAGAAAAGATCGAACTTCAAAAGAAAAGAGTTGAATTTATATAGGAGTCCTATATAACTAATGCATCGGCAGGTTACGAACGGATGTAAGCAGCGTGCCAGCATAGTCAATCAATCCCGCCGACCAGGCTGCCACCTGGAACGCGTATACCAGGGATTGCCTCCAACCCCAGGCAGAGAGAAGGAATAAGGTCTATGAATTTGAAATATCTCACCGGCGCTGCAGCCGCCGGCACGGCATTGCTATGCCTGACACTTGCTCATGCAGGGCCAATAACGGCCAAACCCAAGGATGATGTCACGGCGTCTTTCGACATCGTTGAAACGACAATTACGACAAAGGGCGAAAATGCAATCTTTTCTACTCGTGTTCGTGGCGAAGCTGGCAAGGATAAGCCTGACGCGACGGGCAAATTTGAAGGATCGCAAGTCTACGCCTATGTCTGGCCTACAAGCCTCGATAGTGGCGAGATAGGCTTTGACAAGAAGCAAGGCATTGTTGCGCTCGCTGTCACATTCCACCCTGATTTTGATGATGCCGCCAAAGGTGCGAAGAACCGCCACATTTGGCATCCGCATTGGGTGGTGTTGACGAAAGATCAGGCTTGCGGTGCTGGCCTCAAGGTCGTCGACATTCCAAAAGGCACGACTCCGAAAGTGCCTGAGACATGGCCAGGCGTACCTCTGCTGATCGACAGCCCTGAATATCCAACGACATTTACGGGCGATAAGGTTGATGTGCAAATTCCGCTCAAGCTCATCAACGGCATTAAAGGCGCTTCGTTCGATGGCGTAACCGCGGGCTTGAAGGTGAACGGCAATCTGCACGCTCCCCTACTTTGCGTGGCCAACGTGTTCAAGGTTGCTTCCGGTGATCTGAGCCTGCCTGGCAAAGTTCAAGCCACCAAATAATTACCTAGCGCCGGTTCGCCGACTGCCATCGACGAACCGGCATATCTTCCCCCCAGGCTAAAGAGAGAAAGACTATGACTAGAGTTACCCTCGTTGACCCCTCTACTGCAAGATCTGAGGTTGCGGCCCAGCTTCAACAAATCAAAGGCGCATTTGGTGTTGTGCCAAATATGTTCAAGGCTGTCGCCAATTCTCCCTCTGCTTTGAATAGCATGTGGGGTGCGTTTGGAGCACTGGGCGGTGGCCGTCTGGGTGCCAAGCTTGGCGAGCAGATCGCCGTTGCAATTGCCGATCGCAACAATTGCAATTATTGCCTCGCGGCGCATACCTTGCTCGGCCGCCGGGCTGGCGCTACGCCGGAAGAAATGTCTGAAGCGCAAGCGGGTCGTTCTAACGATCCACGCGCAGCGGCAGCTCTTGCTTTCGTCACCAAGGTCGTTGAGCGTCGAGCAGACCTGCACGATGCGGATGTCGATGCACTGCGTGCAGCAGGCTTTGACGACGAAGAAATCGTTGAGATCGTCGCGCATGTCGCGCTCAACCTTTTCACCAACTACATCAATGTTGCTCTCGATGTGCCGGTTGATTTCCCAGGTGTGAAGCTCACCCGCGCCGCTTGAAACATACTACTTGAACGGGCCGCTTCTGCGGCCCGTTCCTGTTTGCCCATTCGCTATCAACCTATTCTTCAGGAGAAGAACGATGCGCAGCAAGATTTTAATTCTGGCCATTTTGGCGACAATTTCTGCAAACCTTCAAGCGCAGGCCGCCGAGACGGAAAGCTACCGTGCCCGCCTTACCGCCTTGAACGCGGACAAAATCGGATCAACCTCGGTAGGTGAGGCACTTTTCACGATCAAAGGCGATAATCTCGAAGTTCACATCAAGATGAGTGGCGTTCCGGCCAATATAGAACATTGGGAGCACTTCCATGGCTTCCCCGATGGACGCAATGCTTCCTGTGTCACCCAGAACATGGATACCAATAAGGATGGCTATATCGATCTGGGTGAAACTGAAAAGCCTTCTGGTACGACAATGGTGCCCTTCAACGACAAGCCCGAGGAGATGGTGATCCCCACGAACACCTATCCACACGCTTCTGCCAAGGGAGATTTCGAGTACACGAAAACCGTACCGTTGAAGCAACTTGCCGAGACCTTCGGCCGGACCTACTCCGGCGGGACGATCGATCTGGATAAGCGTGTTATCTATGTGCACGGCATTCCCAGCGACTCCCACCTTCCCTCGTCCGTCGGCTCCTTGGGAACTGTGCCATCACATGTGACCATTCCAATCGCATGCGGCAAGATTGAGAAGATGTCCTGATACGGACCTTTTAGCAGGCGATAGCTGACAGAGGACGACGCTGGCGACCTGACTATGCGATGTTTTTGGCTATAGAGAAGCGCCGTCGGCCTGGAATTTCTCCCAGTCGGCGGCGCGTTTTTGCGTATCCGATGGTAGTTGGTCACGACAATCAATCCGCAACTCACTCTGCCCGAATGCGGCATCCACGAACCGGCAATGGTGTGGATGTGAGGGATTACTATGTTCGAAAGGTGCGAAGTAACGACATGTCACGCACATGCGCTGCTCGGGGATCTTGTTCTGTTCCTGCAATTCGCGGATCATCGTGATCAGAAGCAGCAACAGATCTTCTTGTTCACAGCTAGCCAGTGCTCCGACGGCCCGTTCAGCTAAACTGTCCTGATGGTGAGATTGGAGTATATCGGCGCCGGACGCAGTCAAGTGTATCCGCACCGCGCGTCGATCTTCGGCGCTGGCGCGCCTCTCAACAAGTGCCTTCTTCTCGAGAGCGTTCAAGGAATCTGTCGCGGTTGGTTGGGAAATGCCGAGGTGAGCGGCAACGTCCTTTACGCCAAGGCCAGAAACGCGGCCGTCGAGCACCGTCAAGATCGCTAACTGGGTCGGGTTCAGCCCCAGCGTTTTGGCCCGGTTCCACTCATCGACCCGCATGATTGTGGCAATGCGTGCCAGCCCTTCGCGGATCCGATAGTTGATTGAATGGGGATCTTTAGGTGTTTCCATGATGTGAAAAAGGTTCCAAAAATTCAGCGGACACTACTAGCGAAAAAAGGAAAAGCACTGCGGAGCAACTGATGCTTTTCCGCAGTGCTATTGAATTGTTATACGCCCATACGCTGGCCGACTACCTGCCAATTTACCAGTTTCTCCAATATCGCTCGAATATGATCTGCCTTCCGATTTTCGTAATCGAGGTAGTATGCGTGCTCCCAGATATCGATCCCGAGATAGGCAGGTTTGCCTGTTGCCATTGGGTTGTTTGCATCTTCATAACCAACAAATTCCAGTTTGCCTTGATCTCCACGGGTCAACCAAATCCAGCCTGTGCCGAAGACGCTGTCTGACACGGTCACGCTCTTTTTGACAAACTCGTCCCAATGGCCAAACGCTGCATCAATTTCAGCTGCAACTTTGCCTGCCGGTCGCTCTGAGCCGCCAGGTGCGAATTGCTCCCAATAGGCATTATGGTTCCAGGCCTGTGCCGCATTGTTGAATATTTTGCGGTCATTGCCGCTTGAGCTGGCTGTGCTTTTCACAACCTCTTCAAGTGACATCGCTTCGTAGCGCGTGCCCTGCGCAAGAGCATTCAGATTTTTAAAGTAGGCACTGTGATGCTTGCCGTAATGGAGACCAACAGTCCGTTCTGATATTACAGGAGCAAGAGCGCTTTGATTGTAAGGCAATGGCGGCTGCGAAAACGGTGTTGCTGCTCGAGCAACCTTTGGTGACGAAAGCGTTGAGGATAGTGCAACTGCGCCGCCCGCGGCAAGTAACGCGCGTCTGGAGATGTTCATTGGATTTCCTCTCTAATTTAAGCTTTATGGGTACTGTCCGGTAACGATCATCTAGATTAATGTTCGACACTGCATCGCCCGTCGGCGCAGCCGTTTGGTTCATACTGCGCAGTCTCTACCTGTGGCTCTTCCTCATGTGAGGCGGCGAGTGCCATGGCGATGCGTGCTCCAAGCGCAATATCGTCTTCCACGCCAAAGGCAGCATGAATGATTGCTCCATCACGCCCGATTAGAACAGACGAGGGAGTTCCGCGGAACCCATATCGCTGCATTGTGATTGGGGTATCTGATCGAGGGTCTGCAAGATCGACGCCAACAGGGGAGGTGATCCGGTATTCGTGGAGGAATGCTTCAAGAGTAATCGGGCTCATCGCCTGATGATGCTCAAAGACGGTGTGAAGACCGATGATTTGCAAATCGGATCTAGCAAAGATCCTTTCCACCCGCTTCATTTGCGGAATTGCGTCTGAGACGCAGCCCGGGCAAAGCAGCTGGAAAGCGTGCAGCCAGATCGGCTTTCCTCTTAGATTGGCGAGTGTCAGAGGCACCTTGGTGTTGAACCACTGGCTAACGGCCAGTTCGGGTGCGAGGGTGATATGGTTTGAACCAGGCATAACACAGTATCCTCTTATGATGCGATCCAACTCGAACTCAGCTCAGGAACTATAGTCACGCAATATGTATAGGATTCCTATTTAAATGCAAGAGACGTGTCGCATCACTCAGCAGATGGAATTTGAATTGATAGAAGCCTCCTATTAGACTCATATAAAATTCGTCATTCTCTAACTTCCTCCGTTTCCTTACCGCTTCCTGAGCGAGCTCTTGGTCATGCCATTCAGACTCTTTTGCGGGAGGATGACAGTCGGTTGACCGGAGCATACTGAAATGCGCAGCGGCAAGTCCGCTTGATACGCGCCAGCTCCTGCGGAATTCCGATATGATTGAAACTGATTATCTGGTGATTGGCGCTGGCCTTTCAGGTCTCGCCTTCGCTGACGAATTGATCCGGCGAACAGATGCCCATGTTACCATCGTGGATAAACGTGACGCGCCTGGTGGTCATTGGAACGACGCCTACCCATTCGTGCGGCTGCACCAGCCCAGCAGCTTTTACGGAGTTGAATCCACCCCTTTAGGCGACGAAAGAATTGATAGTGACGGTTATAACAAGGGCTTCGCCCGCCTGGCGGATGCACCGGAAATTATCGCCTATTGCCATGCGGTGATGAGGGATCGACTGCTGGCAAGTGGCCGCGTCTCGTATTTACCGATGAGCAGCTATGAAACTGGAGACATGGTAAGACAGCTATTGTCCGGCAAGGTTCAGCAGATCCGGATCAGACGAAAGCTTGTGGACGCGAGCTACTATACCAATTCAATCCCCCTGACGCACAAGCGCACCTTTACAACTGGTCCCGGCGTGACATGTATCGTGCCAAATGACCTTCCAAGATTGGCCCACGAGTTTGATTACTATGCCGTGATTGGAGCGGGAAAAACCGCAACAGACACCTGCCTGTGGCTCCTGTCCCGGGGTGTTGCTCCGGAACGGATAAGATGGGTTGTATCTCGCGATCAATGGTTCGTTAATCGGGCGAAAATTCAACCCGCGCCTGAGTTTTTCACTGAGGTCTTCTCGAGCATTGCTCAGGCGCGTGAGGACATCGCGCTCGCCACCTCCGCCAGAGATCTCGCCCGTCGACACGAGGAAGCCGGGTTCTGGTTGCGTGTCGACAAGAATGTTGAGCCGACGGTGTTTCGCGCTGCCTTCATGTCAGAGGGTGAAGTCGAGGCGCTATCATCGATCAGAGACGTCATCAGGATGGGTAAGGTCCGCCATCTTGCAGATGACCGGCTTGATATGTCGTCCCGGAGTGTCTCGGCGCGTCCGGACACGCTTTATATCGATTGTAGTGCTTCTGCTGTGTGCCAAAAGCCGGGCTTACCAATCTTTCAAGACGGGCGGATCGTTATACAAGCAGTTCGCTTTCCACAAATCCCGTTCAGCGGCGCGCTTATCGCATTTATTGAGGCTCAGTTCGACACTGATGATGAGAAAAATGCACTGGCTGCACCCGTTCCCGTACCCATTTCGGTCGACGATTATATTCGCGGAATGAAGGTCGATCTCGAGAACAGGTTGCGACAGGCAACAAGTCCGCCCGTGAGAGACTGGATCAAAAACTCCCGGCTAGACGGCTTCTCAATGATGGCTTCTGGCATCGATCCCAAAGACCTCGAAAAGGTAGCGTTGCTGGATCGGATTAAAGCGTCGACCGTCGCAGCCTATAGCAACATATCGAGGTTGCTCACGACACTGCCAGCGTGAGTTAGGCAATTAGCAATGGGATTGGATCAGGCCCAGAATTCAGTGGCCTCGGTTTAGCTGGAGAATAAAAATGAACTTTTCCTACGCCGCAATTGAGAACGCATCGGAACTCGTATCGCTGATCAATTCAGCCTACCGCCTGCCCAGTTCCTCACCGGGGTGGACTGATGAGCGAGAGGTCATTTCAGGGCCAAGGATTGACGCCCAAACTATTCTATCGGAATTTGAAGCAGGGCGGTTCTTACTGTCCCGCACTGCCCCTGAAGAAGAAGTCGTTGGCTGCGTTCACATATCCGGTCTGGAAGACAATGCTTGGTATATTTCGCTTCTCGCAGTGAAGCCAACTTATCAAAGGGGAGGTCTTGGAGCCTCCATTCTCAACGAAGTTGAAAAACAGGCTGCTGCCGAGGGCGCATCTTGCCTTCGCATAACAGTAATCAATCATCGCAAACCCTTGATTGCCTGGTATGAACGTCGCGGCTTCCGCAAAACCGGTGCAGAGGTTCCATTCCCCTATGACGATCCGAGCGTAGGCATTCCGCTTCGGGATGATCTGGCTCTGGTCGTACTCGAAAAGCCTTTGAGAGCCGACGAAACGACCGACTGAACATGCGGTGACAGATGTAGTTCGTGACGTCGGAATGTTCTGGCATTTGGGTCTTTCCACCCGTTCAGGTCTTAGCAAAGCATCATTTGACCGCAGAATTCCGGAGCGGTCATATTGGGAGATCTATAATGATCACTTCCACAAATCGCGTCGGCCCCGTCGGTGCTTCACTCTATCGCGCCATTTGGCGTTGGCACTTCTTTGCGGGCCTGTTGGTGATCCCGGCACTGCTCAATTTGGCGATTACGGGCTCCCTCTATCTGTTCAAGGACGAGATCAATAATTCCGTCTTTTCCTATCGCTATACGGTGAGAGCCTCCGGCGATGCACTCAACCCGGAAACTATTGTCGAGAAAGCAGTGGCAGCCATTCCTGGGTCTACTGCAACTACTTACAAAAACCCTGCGTCAGTGACGCAATCCGCTATAGTCACAGTCTTACACGACAATGTATCGACCCTTGTTTTCGTCAATCCATACACTGGCAAAATCCTGGATAAGGTAAGTGTAGAAAGCGAATTCAATTACATTGTTAAGCGCATACACAGCTGGGCATTTTTCGGCAGTTGGGCCAATAAGCTTATTGAGATCGCTGGCGGGTTCACAATGGTGCTTGTTGTAACAGGCATATATCTCTGGTGGCCTCGCCGACAATCCGGTGGTGTGATATCAGTCAGAGGCAACTCTTCACAGCGCGTTTTTTGGCGGGATCTCCACGCGATAACAGGAGTTTCAGCAGGGGCGTTTATCTTCTTCCTCGCACTGAGTGGAATGCCTTGGTCAGGCTTCTGGGGCAGTAACCTCACTAATTGGGCAAACGAAAGAGGTCTCGGATATCCTGCGCAGTTGTGGGATGACGTTCCAAAATCAACCAAAGTATCAAAAGACATTTTGCCCAAGGTCGGATGGGCAGTCGAGCAAGCTCCCGTTCCACTATCGGATGCAGCCGTGCTTGAAGCAAAGCCGCCAGTAGGGCTGGATACAATCGTAGAGCAGGCAAAAGCTGGCGGGATCAGCCCCGGCTTCGATGTCGCGCTGCCAAGAAATCCGAGTGGTGTCTACTCGGCAGCCATCTATCCTGATCAGGTTGCTGGACAGCGCATGATCCATTTTGACCAGTATTCCGGAAAGCCGTTAGTCGACCTATCCTATGCGCAATACCCCATCCTTGGCAAATCTATCGAATGGGGTATCAGTGTACATCAAGGGCAGGAGTATGGGCGCGTCAATCAACTCTTGATGCTCACCGCTTGTCTTCTGATAATTGGCATGAGTGTCACGAGCGTTGTTATGTGGTGGAAACGACGACCCGCCGGAACTTTGGGAGTTCCTCCTAAACCTCGTTCACATCCAATTCATGTGGGTCTTTGGCTCGTGATTATTCTGTTTTCTCTCGCGTTTCCGCTCAGCGGCCTGGCGATATTGGTCATGATCTTCATTGATCAAATCCTGGTGCGACTCGTCAAAATAGCGGTTGCTTGAATTCCTCGCAGGATGCCGCGACTGGAAGTGACGTCGACTGTCTAGAGCCAATCTTGCGCAGGTCAGTGGCCTAGCCCTGAAAAACTGTCCGGCCCTGTGTGAAGGTCCGGGGAGCATCTAGATACAATATCCACGCATAAAAGGATTTAAATATGAAAGATGCTTCATCGCAGCCCGTTAATCCCTTCATGACCGACGCATTCGCCCGTGTCTACGAGGAAACCGGCGAGAGAATTACCGGTCAGGCTTCACGCGCTGCATTGAAGTACACCGGTAATATTGAACCTGGCCACCGCATACTGGACATCGCTGCCGGAACCGGCGCTTTGACCATTCCTGCCGCTGAGATGGGTGCCAATGTCACGGCTATTGATATTGCACCGGGCATGGTCAGGCGTTTGGCGAGTAAAATTGGGTCATTTCCAAATGCGGAAGCTTTGGAGATGGACGGGGCTCGTATGGATTTTCCCGATGGAGCCTTTGATCTGACTTTTTCGATCTTTGGCGTGATAGTTTTTACGGACTGGCGGAAAGGCTTAACCGAACAGTGCCGTGTTACGCGACCGGGCGGAAGAGGTTGTGTGGTGACTTGGCGCGATCCGTCCGGCGGAGGACCGTTCCAAATTATGGCTGCATCCATTGGTAGGGCGCTGCCAAACCGTCCGCCTGCGTTCAAGCCGGAAGCTTTTGTTCGTCTTAGTGAGCCAGATCATCTGATTGCCGAAATGGAAGCGGCTGGATTTCAGGATGTGTCTGTAGAGGAGATCGAATGTTACTGGGAAGGGCCAGCGGGGGAGGCATATCTGGAACAGTTGCGCGCGCTACATAGCTACATGCCGCCTTATGTCATGCTTTCTCCTGAAGATAAGCTACTGGTTGATGAAGAAGTGGTTCGTCTCAGTCAATCCAAAGCCGTAGACGGTAAACTTCGGCTCCCGTCCAGAGTTCTGATTGCGGTCGGAACGAAAGCTGACGCAACGCTTCATCAGAGCTCAGTTCTTTGATCGAGAGAAATTTTAACCTCCTTGCCTTGCAGATTGGTGGCCTGTCACAGCTTGGTCTCGGGGGGGTAGTGAGCGGCATAGAGAAAACCCCTGTCGGTCAAGAAATTAACCTGTCGCCGGGCGGTTTTGAAGGCGATCGGCAAGGGGATACGTCTAAACATGGCGGACCAGAGAAGGCGGTGCATCATTATCCGTTTGACCATTATGCTGCTTGGCGAAGTGAGCTTGGCAGTCATCCACTACTGGAGAAGCCCGGCGCCTTCGGTGAAAATCTGGCGACGATTGGTTTAACAGAAGAGACTGTTGCCATCGGCGACATATTCAGACTTGGAAATGCGTTAATCGAGGTTAGTCAGGGGCGGCAACCCTGTTGGCGTCTTAACGCCCGCTTCGGCCTTACAGCTATGGCCAGGCAAGTTCAGCGAACAGGTCGCACGGGCTGGTACTATCGTGTGCTGGAGACTGGCGCTGTCCGGCCAGAAGACAAGCTCGTGCTGACAGATCGAAAGCAAGCCGACTGGACACTCTCCCGGATATGGCATGCCTTCTATGTAAACACACTGGATCACAGAGAGCTTGAAGGCATTGCC
Source organism: Affinirhizobium capsici (assembly GCF_977018625.1). Taxonomy (NCBI): domain Bacteria; kingdom Pseudomonadati; phylum Pseudomonadota; class Alphaproteobacteria; order Hyphomicrobiales; family Rhizobiaceae; genus Affinirhizobium; species Affinirhizobium capsici. Next base: position 38,938 of record NZ_CDRNXD010000008.1, read on the forward strand.
AACCTTTCGCCATTGGCTGAGAGCTGGCGACGATACGCGTTGCGAAGGCTGGAAACCGGTCAGGTTGAGGATTGGTCGCGCCGTTTAGGCGAGGGGTCTGACGCAGATATGATCGAGAGCAGAGCAGCCAAATCCGACTTCTTCTGAGCTACATCAGCAAGAGTGTAGCGATCGAAGACGGCTACGAATGCGGCTGTTGCTTCCCGCAATACATTTGGCAACCCACAAGCAGGAGCGATTATGCAACCGTCACAAACAAAGAGATCTGTCAGCTTTTCGGTATGCCTCAAAATGGATCCAAGGTTGATCTGATCCGCAGGCTTTGCCAGACGAATACCGCCGTTGCGTCCTCGGATCGCTTGTATGAAGCCTGCACCTGCGAGGTCTTGAACGACCTTCATGAGGTGGTTTTCCGAGATGTCGTAGATACTGGCAACCTGGCGGATCGATGCTAGCCGATCATCTTTCGCTGCAAGGTGAATCATGACTCGCATCGCGTAATCGCTGTAAATGGAAAGTTTCATAGCCGCTCCTGCGACAAAATGGCAACGAATGAAAACATGCATTTACATAGCATCTTTTTCGGATCAATAATAGATGCAAATGAAATGCATCTTTAGGTGGGTTATGGGCGAAGTCACTCTCAGGCAAGAAGACATTATGCTGGTGCTGTATCGCTTTTATGCGAGAGCACGGCGAGATATCGAACTCGGACCCCTGTTTAACGATACGGTGAAGGACTGGAGCGAACATCTCCAACGGCTCGAGGATTTTTGGTCATCACTCATGCTGACCACCGGGCGATATAAGGGCAATCCTGTTGCCATGCATCTCATCCATGCCCATCGGATCCAGCCGCATATGTTTACGCGCTGGCTCAAGCTTTGGGAGGAGACGACCAATGAACTGGTGTCAGCTGACGTCGCCTGGGAAATGCAGACCAAAGCCGCGCGGATTGCGGAGAGGCTTAACACGGCGATGCATGGGCCCGAGGCAGTTATAGTTGCGCGGCGGCCGGAAGATGACGGTCGATTGCGGCAGAAAAGCTTAGGTGAAATCGACGCGGTGCCGGTTCCAATCTCTGAAAAAGGTGGAGAACAGGCCCAAAGCAGCTCGGGGTCATGCTTCACATGAACGGCGATCGAATTGCGATGAAGATACGCCCAATTCACAGTGGGCTCCAGATCCGCGCTCTGTCTGGCGGGGCTCCATCCCGTTCGCTTTCATCTTGAATGTCTCGACCGCGACAGCCGAGCATTTTTGAGTACCCAACATCAAGGAACTTTCCCATGACTACATCTCTCAGTGAATCTACGATCCTGCTTGTCAAAAGCAGTGTGCCGGCGCTTGCGGTGCACGGAACAGCCATCACTACGGCAATGTATGCCCGCCTTTTCCAGAATGAGCATATAAAGGCGTTATTCAATCACTCCAATCAGGGTGAGGGCGGATCGCAGGTTCATGCGCTGGCGGCGGCAATCCTGGCCTATGCTCAGAATATTGATAATCTGACGCCTGTTGTCCCGGTGGTCGAGCGGATCGCTCATAAGCACATCGGCTATCACATCCTGCCCGAGCATTATCCTTATGTTGCCAAGGCACTGCTTGACGCGATCAAAGATGTTTTGGGTGATGCCGCAACGCCAGAACTTCTACAGGCTTGGGGTGAAGCCTATTGGTTTCTCGCCAATCTTTTGATGGCGCGCGAAGCTGACATTCGAGAGACGCTTGAAGCGGAAGCTGGAGGATGGAAGGGTTGGCGTCCTTTCGTTATCGCTGAAAAAACCCAAGAAAGCAGCGTCATTACGACCTTTATCCTCAAGCCTGCAGACGGCGGTCGCGTCATAAGACATAAGCCGGGGCAATATCTGACGTTGAACTTGGCTCTACCCGATGGCTCAAGCGTCAAACGGAATTATTCAATCTCCAGTTCGCCGAACGATAGTCACTACCGCATCTCAGTCAAACGGGAGGCAAGTGGAGCAGGCGGATCACGCTTTTTGCATGACTCTGCCCAAGTCGGCGCCACGTTTGAAGTGACGCCCCCAGCAGGCGACTTTTTCCTTCCTGACGAACCCGTTCGACCGGTCGTACTTCTTTCCGCGGGCGTCGGGCTTACTCCGATGGTTAGCATGATTGAGACGATCGGCGCCAACTATCCTGAAGTACAGGCGCATTACGTGCATGCAGCTTTAAACAGCTCCACCCATGCAATGGATCGCCATGTAAGAGCCATTGCAAGGAACCACGGGCGTATTTCTGTTGCCACCTTCTACAGCGAGCCCGCTTCTACTGATGCAGCCGGCCTGACGCATGACTACGACGGTTTTATTAGCGTCGACTGGTTAAAGCACAACACGCCGTTCGCGACAGGCGATTTCTACCTGTGTGGTCCCAAGCCCTTTCTCAAGTCACTCGTGACAGGCCTTTGGAAGGCCGGGGTGGATGCAGAACGGATCCATTTTGAATTCTTCGGACCGTCTGACGAACTTCTTGCGGCTTAAGCCCCAGACGAACGAGGGCGGAGAAAAGCCCGCCCGACTATACGCAACGAAAGAAACTGCCATGTTTGACACCCTCAAACGCGCCACTGGTTTAACGATACCGCTTGTACTTTTACCCGCAACCGCATTTGCACACGTCAAGTGGTTTGCGCCTTACATTGTTGGAGCTCCACCGGAACCCGTGTCAGAAACGCTCGGCAATATATGGTTTTGGATCGGTATCGGTCTCGTGATCGCCTTTTTTCTTCTTACGCGCGTGGTTGAGAAGGGTAAGTGGGGCGAGATAGCAATCGTTGCGCTCAATCGCGCAACGCGCCCGGTGTGGCTGCGGCAAGACGACTATATCCGGTCGATCATAGCCGCATTCTTTATCGCTATATTTGCCGTTGGCAACGTCTACCTTACGCCTGATCTTAAGACCCCGAACGAATGGGTGTCATGGTTGCAGCTTGTCATAGCGTGTTGCATTTTCTGGCGGGCGACGATGCCGTTGGCAGGCATTGGCATTATTGCGTTGTGGCTGTTTGCCCTACGAGATTACGAGCTGTTCCATCTGTTCGACTATCTTGCTTTGGGTTTGGGCGTTGCCGCATACCTGATCCTCGAACCACAAAAAAACGAAGCACTGCGTGCCCGCCGCTTCGAGGCATTGCGATGGGGACTTGCCGTGGCGCTAATGTGGTCAAGCCTTGAGAAGTTCGCATTCCCCAGCTGGTTCTATCCTCTTGTTTTGGAAAAGCCATTCCTCACCTTTGGAATGCCAAGAGATGTATTCATTCCAATGGCGGGCGTCACGGAATTTACCCTTGGCTTCGGTCTCCTGTGGACACCTTTGATCCGTAGGCTTTCGGCAATTGCTTTGCTCGTGATCTTTACAGCGGCAGTTTGGCCCTTTGGCCGGATCGATTTGATCGGTCACGGTCTTATCATGGCAATCTTGATTGCTGTTGCTGCTGAACAAAGTTCCGGCCTCGACCTTATGACGAAATTCAAACGTAAGCTTAGCAATGTGCCACTGGGATTATCTGGTGCCTTGTTCGTTTTCTGCACCGCTTACTGGGGACTGCATCTGGCATTTTACGGAGTAAACGGAGTTATTCCGGTAACCATTGAACCCAAGACAACTCACTCTTACAGCGCAGAGCATCCGCATGGACCGGGTGGGCCAACAGAAGAAGCACCTGATCATCATTAATATGATATGTAAGCAAGGCCTTTTCATTAAGGCAGGCATTTGAGTAGACGTGACCCGCGACCCGCGTAGCGAATGGCTGCTTAAGTAACGGGATTGGAGTTGCGCTTCTGCTTTTTGATCACGTCCATCGAACCAGTTGGCAAGTAAGCTCTTGATATGTTGCGCCGTACTGAACATCTCGCTTGAACCTGCCGCAAGGGCAGCACCTCGCTCAAATTTTGGTGTAGTCACGTTAAGTTTGTCTGGCTGGAAAGGTCAGCGGCTCATGGATATTCGGGCGACACCGGCCACAATTTTCCATGCATCGAACGCTTCGAGCCGATGGTAGCGAATTGTTTGCGCGGCGCGGCGACGCGGCGGAACTGAAAAGCAATTGCGGGTCGCTGAGTAGTGCATGGAGACGAACCGTTGCAACGTGCCTGGTGACCGGTGGCCTCGCATGGTTCGTTCCCATTTTCGAAACGGCAGATGGCTGTTCTCGGCTCGATTATTGAGGCCCTTGTGCGATCAATGGTCAAGGCCGAGTGCCACCTCCGCCTTTGCTGCACCGTAGGAGCGGAGCTATCGGTGATGATCCGTTTGGGAGCAAAGCCATAGCGCTTCATTAGCGCCACCAGCAGGCGCTTTGCCGCCCTTTCATCACGCCGGTTCTGCAATGTCTCTTCGAGAACGGTGCCATGCTGATCGACCGCACGCCAGAGCCAGAATTTCTCTCCAGCGCATTTCACGACAACTTCGTCCAGGTACCAAATATCGCCGGGGCGCGCATGCCGCCGCAAGTTGCGTGCGATCTGGGGTCCGAACTTGGCGATCCAGCGGCGGACTGTCTCATAGGATATGTCGATTCCACGCTCGAGCAGCATTTCCTTAACTTCACGCAGACTAAGGTTAAACCGCAGATAAAGCCAGACCGCGCGAGCCACGAACTGTGGCGGAAAACGGTGACGCTTGAAGCTGATATCTCGTGTCTGCATCGCCGAAATTTACGCCCAACCCGTCAGCCAGGCAACCGCAGCCCGGTTAACGTGACAATACCGTGCCGTGTCTTACGACGCAGGTGAGCTGAGTTCTATCAGGTAACTGCTTCTTAGCTATCGTTGACGCCCCAACTCACGGACAGGAACAGGGCGACGCAATGGAATGTCGGGGTTGTTGGGGTCCTTCTGCCAGTCGATCAAAGTCGCCGGGCCGAAATGCAGATGGAACAGCAGATGTTTGACCAGTCCGACCTTCCGCATGTCCTCCGGGTAGCCCTCTCCGCCCATTTGTCGGGATGGGAAGAAGCCGAAGATTTCTCCCGGTTCGAGCAAACCAAGCCGATTAGATGCGGATGAAAACAGCTTATAGTCAGAGTATTCGTCATGCATGTCTCGGCTGAGACTATAGCCCTTGACGCGAATTGCGTGACCAAGGGCAAGATCCGGGCTCATTTCTCTCCCTTCGCCGTCGCGAATTGGCCCCTCACCCTCAACGGAAACTGTTCGTTCGAAGGCGGCAAGATCTATATTCGTCAGATGGTATTTCTGGCTCCAAGCCATTATCTGACCATCATAGAAATAGGCGCAACAATCGAAATCGTCAGCGGAGAATTCGGGGTCACCCTCGAATGCGGCCTTCAGTACCGGGCGAAGAAGATCAGGATCGCAAATCCACATGAAGCCCTTTAACAGCGCACCGCGCCCATGCTCCAGCCAGAACTGGATCATCCCGTCAGGTAGCCGACCCCGGTATTTCTCAACCTCAGCCTCAGTAACGGGGGTCACATGTGTCATAGGTCCCAAAATATCGGCAATATCGTGAAACGGTCGTTCACGATCCGTGAGCGGAACGTCATGAAGTTGCTCATATGTAAATTCGACCTTGTCACTCATTAGGGCGTCTACCATTGAGTTGTTGCTGCTTTAGACTGAAGTTCGACAGCTTTCGGCAGCGCAAATTTATTTCAGTCTGGAAAGACCTCTGAACTCCCGCTCCAATAGCTCCGGGGGAATTTCAAGCTGGGTCCAGCGCTCCCCATCAAAGGTGTGAACACCATGCTTGGAATCAAAGTAGAACAAAGTGTCGTCTACCGTCTGAACTTTCACCGGGTTCGGCACGTTCCTGTTGATATTGGGATCAAGAACAGGCTTTAGCGGCGATAGCATATGGCCGTCGAACCAATGCAGCGCATAATCAGACGCGATGACCATCTTGTCTCTGAACCTGGTGATCGAAATCAAACCTTCGCTGTTGCCTTTGAACGATACATCCTCAAATCCATGTTCTGCATTGCCGACCAAGATCACACCGTTATCGCCCACGGCCCAGATCTTGTCTTTGCTCTCAACAAAGATGTCATTTAAGGTTGCTGGTTCAGGATAATATTTTCCGGACCGTGGCTTGAAGATCTCAAGCCACTCCGCCCCATTCCAGTGATAGAGGCGGCCTTCAATAACACGAGAAGGGCCTTCTGCAGCGTGATGAATAGCAAGTGCTTCATCATTTCTGCCCTGCCTGAACAGTTCGCGTGCTAGGTTTTCCTCCTGCTCAGTCAAAGGCCTATTCGTGCTCGTGGGATGATACGAGACTGCCAAGTAGAGGTCGTTTTCCCCTGTTCCGGCAATTTTGCCAAATGCGAGATAGTCATAGGTCTCAGGAGGCTGCGGTAGCTGATCTCTAACAAACCATTCACTCCCCGCTTCATTAATGCGGTAGAGCTGTGAATGGTAACCCGTGACGAACAGGGTCTGGCCAATCAGCGTCATCGAATTCACATATCCAAGGCCGGTAGCGTCTTCCGAATAAACGCCGGCTCCCTCGATCTTCCTGTAAGAGGAGTCATGTCCCATTGGCAGAGTGTATAGGTCGCCTTCGTCACTGAGGGCGTAGATGATCGGCCGACCATCCTTGCCAATTTGTCCAGCCAACCCATCAATCTTGCGCGGCACGTCTGAGCGGCTCCATGGCTGTTCCAGCTGGCTCTCATAAGTCAGGATGTAAGAATATAGGTCATCAGCATCTTTGCCGCTCAGCACAATACAAAATATGTCTTTGGTGAGTGCTACGGCTCTGTCCAGCCGGAGGGGATCATAAGACTTCATATTTCCTCGCTTCAGTAGCTTCCTGCCTTCAGAACATCAATTACACGCTGTCCTCCCGGCAGCTTTGGGGGGTGATGGTTGATTGACCCGGCTGTCTGGACTTAACATTCACTTGCGCGTCAGCGGCATCTTTTGCCATTTTTCCGGAAGATCTCGAACTTTATCAAGCGCCTTATGAGCCTCGTCCCTTAATCTTGCCCAGCGGGGCGGTGCCTTGCGGGCTATTGCTGTCCCAAAGTATCCAGGGCCGGATTCAACGATTTATGCACAGCATCATCATCTGTGCGGTGCATAGCCTTTGTCAGACAAATAGCCTGACCCTGATTATATGTAGGAGAATTGGGAATGCGGTTTGCATTTGAATCTTTTTCTGCTGCGTTAGCAGGAGCAATTCCAAGCCGATAGACCATATCTGAAATAATATGATGGGCCTCGCCCGGGCAAATCATGTTCACATATTTGTAGGGACCGACAACGCAGTGCCATTCATCTTTATTATCTGTGTCGACCCTCACGCCATTGGCCAGTGCCAACTGCAGCTTCTTCGCCTTCTCAATTTTTAGCGATGCTTCAAGATATTCCCGTTCCTGAGCGATAGCGAGTGTGACGCTCTCAGTTGCCTGCGAAAACGCACGGGTAACAGCATCAAAGGAAACGTGACCGATCAGAAGCATTGCGCCCGTAGTCAGTTTCATCCCGATCGCCAGACATCCAATGGAATCCTGCCCAAAAGAATGGCTCGTCATGACATGGATCGGATCGACGCCAGCGATCGTTGGAACACCGTCAGGAGATACCGCGACAATCAAATGAAGGCCGAGCTGCGGTGTGGTCGCCGTGGTAGCGAGCGGATTGGAATGACTCTCAAGCTGCGTAGCAATGTCTTGTTTCATGATCGGATCACTCCGCTGATTAAGCAAGGATAGTTATGCACGTCGAAGTAAACTGGTGTGCCGGATCAACGTCCCACAGCTCGCAGATCCAACTCCCTTGATATCGCCTCCTTGTCATGCGTCAGTGACATCTTGACGAGAGAGTAGGCTGAGACGCCTGTCACCCACCCTTCGAAAAGCGTCTGCCGTGCCTCTTCGTCAAAGGTGTCGATCCGGCGCCTGACATCCAGAGAATTCAGGCCAACAATGGAGGTTGTTGACGGGGCGGCGTTCTTCTGCACGTAGAATTCACTGACGAAGGGTTCCCCGCCCGCCGTATCCCATCCCCGCGCGTAGGAATGCGCAATTACCTCTCCGCTCTCGTTCTTGAATGTTTCCATGGTGGGACCGCCAGCAAATGAAACCTTGCCGCTTTTCTCAACTTGATCGGTGAATTCCGAAATCATCTTAGCGCCGACCTTGCGCGCTTCTTCCAATGTTCCCTGACGGATAAGCAAGAGAACATTGGGGTATTCGTTACGCTCAATCGCCATTGAGTAATCGGCACTTCCCGCCGGCCGATCGGTATCGTCCAGTTTATTCAACTGCCAGTCGCGCGGATAAAGGAATCTCTCACCGTGCTCAGTCTTCTTTTCAGCTAGGCTCTCTAAGGCCGACGATGCTTCATCCATCTTGATACCGCCGAAGAACCTCGCAAGCGTGTCTTCTAACTCAGGATAATCGGCGTAATCGAACTGCGCCATCACGATCAGTACGTCCCGCCCATGGGTTACGACTGCGGCGCGGGCCATCCGCGAATAACCTTTTGCATCATAAAATTCGCTGCCGGCAAGATAGCCGAACACTGTGTTACCCTTCGCCTTATCTTGAATAATGCGGTTATAGCCGTTCAGCGCCAGAAATCCGTAACCGGTCACCTGGGCCTCAGCGAAGGAGGGAAAGCGCAGCCGATGCACGTCGATCATCAGCTTGTCCCGATTTTCCGGCTCGTAGATCTTTGCGATCACGCCCTGCTTGTCATTCACTGCAGGATCGATCCAAATCTCCATCTTGTCATCCAGGATGGTCGTAAAACCGAAACCGGTTTCACCGAGGTCGATCTTCTTGCGCAAGGAGCCAGCCGCAGCCTGGTCGCTAGTCGCGAAAATGCGCTCTGCTGTATGCGTCTCAGCCATGGAAACCTCAGTCATTACACTTAAGAGCATCAGGGATGCTCCCGCTATTGTCTTTAGATACAACCCAAGGCGAAATTTCGTTGATATTTCGGGGTCAAAACTCTGAATTATGCGCATTGTCTACCTCTATTCTGAGGAAGGTCTTTGCAGACCTATTCCCAAATTCAGTCCGCCGCCGACGCCTACAGCTGCCTTGGCCTTTGTTCGGATGCCCATCTGTCATCATTGAGCGGGCCGGTCTCGCCCTCGATTGCGGCACTTGCTCCACCACTCGCCTGGCCACCGAGCTCCAGGGAGATCCACCAGAACCAGGAATTGTCGGTTTCCTGCCGTCGCGCATCCCAATCGGCCTAGTCCGCCAGGTCGTTATAGGTATGCACTAAGACGTTTCCAGCCTGATAGGACATTCCAGAAAGACCGCCGCCTGCCTTGACCTCCGTCGCCGGCTTGCAATTGGTGAGTACGGTTGCCGAACCAGCAGCCAAGTGGCATGGGCGCTCCGATTTCCGGAATGTAGGGCAACCGTACGGTACATAAGCATCGCCCACCCGCATCAACGGACGATTGTTGGCGTGCACGTTCGGGCTCCCGTCGTGACAGGGCCCCGGCGGAAAGTGACAGCTACGGCCAGAACCAATGTCACCTTTGCTATTGGCTTGTGGCACGGCAACTCCTCTATTTTCGATGCGAACCGCATCCCTGTGTAAAGCCCTTTTCCCAAACGCTGTAAGCGTCAGGCTTCAGGACATCTACGCGGATGCCAGCACTCCCGGCCCCGCGGATGTCCGCCGGTAAATGGGAATTGGCCTTGGCGGCGAGCTGCACTCCGTTAATCATCAATTCGCTGACACGGCCCGAAAAGCGGTCTTACGAATACCCAGCTCAGCAATATCTAAATCGATCATCTGGTCGTTCGATGTGTAGACGAGACGGGTCTGCCTGTTCGAGGCCAAGATCAGGCGATTGGTGCAGATTGCACAGTGTGGCTCAGCGTCTGCGTTCTGATATTGGAATACCCATTTCCCCGAATTCGCTGCTGCTTGGATAGCTCCAGAGCTGTCAGGACCGCCTCGAACCAAAAGCTCCAACGCAGCCTCGCAGCTTACTAAGTCGTCGCCAGACATACCGTCGCAAAGCAAAGGGCGGTTGGCAGCGAAAGCTGGCCAGCTGATAGTAATGAGAATAAAGAAAACTACCAGCTTCTTCATACCGACACCGCCTTTCTATTGCCGTATATTCTTAAAATGCAGATAGAACCCGACGAAAAACAAAAGTGCACAACCCACTAGTACAGCGACGTTCGTCACCGTCAGATCGGCGGATGACAAAAAGGATCCTGATCTTTCTCAATCTGGTTCGTTTCAGCGCCTTTACAAAAGTTGTCCTGTTGCGACCGATGAATGAGTCATCATCGTTCTCGATTTCTCGGACGACGTCTTTCTGTGCATGCAGATAAATGGTTTCGCGACCTACCTCATCTTCAAAAGTAAGTTCGTTGAAACCGACGTCCTTATGAGTGTTGGTTCGAAACACACTTTTGGTCTTATGGGCCGGCAAATCATAGGGCACGGCATTTGTGGGGTTTGGCACGACACCGATGACCAGCGGACGGTCTGGGTCGCCATCGACAAAGGCGACCATCGCCTCCATGCCTATGCGCGGGTCACCTGCGCACCCCAGGTGCCGCCGCCCCAGCTTTGCGTCACGCGAATCGAGCAGGTGTCAGAGCCGTCAGCCGGCGGCTAATACGCTGATTAATGCCGAATTACTCGCAGGTGATTCAAGGCACGCCCTGAACGAGCGAGCCGCCGTGAGCACAAGGATCGCCTAGCCGCGCTACTGCCTTGCCCTCTATCTTTGCAATGGCCGAGCCTCCGGTTATACGATCCGAAGTGGTTGGGACACCGGTGCAAAGAAGACTGTCTCCCACCGTTGCAATCGGAACACCTTCAACTGTCACAAAACTCTGCTGCGTCGACACAACTGGGCCTCCTACGTGAGGCTTCGGACCGGGATCAACCAGGGCAGACGTGCATGTGACCTTTCAACGATACGACGCGCGTCATCAGTCTTTCACCCTCGCTCAGCATCACGTCTCAAAACTTTGTCTGTCGTCAATTCATCGCCAGCCTTCAAAATTTTAAATTCTGGCGTATTGGTTGGAACGAACCTCAGGTTTAAAGTAAATGCGTAGTCATCATCCGATACACTTGGAAAGGCTTCAAATACTAAATTATACTTATCAATGGGAACGTCTACATTTTTCATGTTTCCTATTGTGCCGATTTTGACTGGGGAAGAAGCAACTTCAAATGGCGTTTGAACTGCCCACAGAGACGCTTCGGACACGTTTGTGTTTTCATAAACTTCAATTTTCAATAGGCACTGCCCGTCGTGGTCAGGTACGCCGAAACTAACTATCCCCTCTGACCAAGCGAAACCTTGGGCAACATGATCATCATCCCAAAGTAGGCCAGGACGAGGAGTATCGGGAAGATGGACAACAACCTGTGTGTAGAGAATAGTGATCGGAAATTCTGCTAACATCTTATGGTCCTACCCTGATAGTTATCTTGCAACCTTCTGGCACGCCGTTCAGCTGAGCTCCCAACTGGCCACGCGCGCTTCTATCATCACTTCTTGGTATATGGCGTACACTTGAACCGGCACCACCTTCTGCGAAAGTTGCAGGTGGATACTCATCCCTATCCATTTTTGGCATTGTTGGAACACCGCGCAGTGACGCGGCTCTTCTAGAATCAGTTCCAGGCCGATCTAGCGTCAGGATACTAGGGTGCTCTGCTGCCTGAGCATCAACAATGTGCTGAGCGGCTTGAGGTGAAGCACCTCTTGATATCAGAACGTTAAGACAGCATGGGCAGTCCTTGCAACTCTCTGTTTCTGCCTTTGCATCGGCGTTGTCTGCCGCTTTGTCAGCGATCCACCAGTCCGAAATGTGCTTATCAATGTTGGCGCCCGCCGCGCTTCCCCGAGTCCATCCGGTAGCCGCGCCGGCTGTTGCGCCCGCTATCCCGCCGACAGTAGCCCGTACCCTCCACCGATTGTGGCGCCGGCAGCAGCTCCCGGCAACGCCCCAGCACCTGCAAACACCGCGCCACCCGCACCGCCGATGGCAGCGCCGACTGCACCTTCGACAACTGCACCTCCCGCCGCACCGGCAACGCCCCCTCCAACGCCACCCAATATCGCGCCACCTCCACTGAACAGCGCCTCAAAAAAACCGCTCATTCCCGTGCCTCGGTTGCATCCAGTTGATTGCATCCGACATGAACTGCTTTACCTGCTGGTCAAGACTTCCGCCTTTGCGAGAGATGAAGTTGAGCGCTTCTTTAGATTGGAAAACGCGTCCATTCGTCTTGCACATCATAAACGCCCATCTGCAGTGAGCGCCTTCCGACACGAGCCCGAGTTGCTTGCCTGTCTCTTCACTGATGCGGATGTGCTCTTCCAACGCTTGCCGAGATGCGCCCTGGGTTTCTGCTGGGCAGGTCTCCTGAAGATAGGTTATCCGTCGCCGTCGCGATCCAGCCAGACCAGCTGCGGCGCAGTTCTTAACTGGTCAGATGTTCCGTTACCTCGGTCAAGGTAGAGCGGGCGGTGGACAAAGTCACCTTCGAACAACGCGTTCGGGAGGTCGTCGAATTGTGCGCCATCCAGCGCGGCAAAGACAGGCAGATCACTCTCCAGAATGATCGGCTTCAGAGCAGTGTAATCCGCCATCTCAACCTCTCACAAATGACGTGGAAGGTTTGGCCATCTTACGAAGGCACGACAAGCCTTCCAGGACGGTAGTGAACCGATTATCTGATTAGTATACCGGTATGCTCATAAACGAACGGTTAGCTGCGTTTGACAAGGTTGTTATCAATCCAAGTGCGCAATCTAGGTTTCGTTTCAGGCACCGCGTCTAAGAGGTGGCCAGAATGATCTCGGTCAGGTGAATATCCAAACTCTACGAGAAGCTTAAGCGCCTCAAGCGCGGTGTCTTCTTGAGAGTAGCTACCTTTCGGGATGCAATTAATAGCTTGATGAGCAATTGTTATCTTCGCACCTCCATAGCGAGCGACAGTAGCAAAAGTCGTCACTGACGCTCCCTTTTCTAACAGGATCCGAGCCTTCTCCAGTTCTCCGAACTTTATCTTGGTAGATAGCGCAGTGAAGCCTTCTTCCTCCGCTATATCTATGGCGTCTTTGCGGGAGAATTCGTCTGCGAGCCATCGAAAGACTTCGATGTCAAATGGCTTTTCCGGCTCCATGAGAACGGTCGAACGCGTATCGTCTTGCTCGGTAAGGTCTATTCCCTTGTCCCGAAGAAATGAAAAGGCCTCAATGGTCGATGCTGCACTGAACCAAAGAGGCATGCCATGAATCCGAACATCCCTTTGCACCTGCGACAAAAACCAATCATCATCAGAATGATCACCCTCCAGAAATTTATCTTCCCATCTTTCATGACGTTCCAAATTCATTGTCTCTATCTGCTGGACGTTGGGATGACGCTCATGCCTGGTGTCACTTATATCTCACAAGGAGGAGCCCGGGTTATTGGAAGCTAAACCAAGAAGCCTTCAACTACTTTACCGTCATGTGCCTCGGTGTCATCCAACTGGGCAGGAATTCCCGCGGAACCCCTATATGCCCAGATATTCAAGAGACTAGGCGTACTGACAAGACAATCGCCGATCGCAAGCCGCTTAGCATGCTGCTGGATGACACCAGAAAGAATCTCTCTTGATCTGCATCGGCCACTGCTTTTTCTCTCCCGAGCGTCACAAAGGACCATCGTGCTGAGCACGATAGTATTATTGCAAGGCATCCATAAGCAGCACCAATATCGCCGAACTGCATGGCTGGATACACAGGCGACAGGTCGCTCTGCAAGCAGGTAGGATTCAATCGGTGGATAGCGAAAGACAGCTCAGTGGCACGGTAACGGCTGTTATTCCAGTCTGCAATCCAGCCACTAATCGCTCTTTCTCTGCGTGCCTGCCAAGCACTTTCAGCGGCCATAAACGCGGCTTCGCTGAGGGCAGTGAAGACACTGTCAGCCTCTTGATATTCCTTGACCGGTTCCACTTCATGTCCCGCTCCGAGTAACCTCAACGATGAGATCACGTCGGTTTGTCTTGTAAATAGTATTATGCCAGCTGCTTCCCCTGGAATAAAACCGAATTGGTTTTGCTGGGTGAAAAGCCGCTTTTGATCATTAAGGCAATTGAGCCGCAGTCGGTCACTGTAGCTGTCTACTGCTGCGACCATAACAAGTTCGGAGCGCTCAGATGGTGCCTGGATCAAATAATCTGCAATGGCAGATCCGACACCGGCGTGGCCGGCTGCCCGCATAACCGTGCCCGAAATGTTGAGGCCGAGGCTGCTGGATATATTGTTTTGCAGCTCATCAATCAGATCACGACCAACAACTGCAAGTGAAGCCCTATCAAGCCCACTTGCATCATCTATTTCGGGCAGGATAAGGATCAACTTTGCACTTCGCCCACGCAGTTCAAACAAAGAGGCGTCACGAGCAATCCAGCGCGCTATCAGATCGGCGGTTGCCTCTCGCAACAACTCACGCAGACGCTGTGCGAATTCCCCGATACCGTCTTTTTCTCTGAAGGCGCAGAGCTGCGGCTGAAAATCGCTCCCAATGAACGTTTCATACCGAAAGAGAGCCGATTTCTCGTCTTCCAAAGCAGCTTCGGTCGCATCGAAACCTGCAGCGAAAGCTGTGGTGAGACCGTATTCGAGCAGCGTCAGCATGGGTGTCAACTGTCACTTTCATCACAGACGACGAGACGGCCATTATCACCACCGGACACGACGTTTAAAAATTCCACTACGCCATATTTTTGCTGCTGAAAATCACCGAAAAGCAGTTGGGTAACTTCGCCACGTTTGCGTTTGGATATCTCGGCCTCTTCATCACGAAGCCGTCGATCGAGTTTATCTATGGATGTAAAGACACCGCTATCAGTCAATCGGAGAAAATAGTCCTCTATTCTTTTAAGGTGCTTGGGCGGAAATGCTGCATCGGTTGGCGATGTGATGATCAACCTTTCCAATTCCATACCGTCAGGGTCTGCAAAATCATCATTCACTGCGCCCTGCAGAGATGCATGCTCAGGAACAATGATCGCCTCTTCAACGTAGTTGAGCACATCTTTCGTAGCCACCACGCGCTGATCCAGAGGAGTAAGTTCGGCTATGACCAAAGATGCAACATTTTCAAGGAATGTGGTGGGCTTTGGTAGTGCCTCTATACCGTCTCCGAGCAAGGCTTTTAGAGATTCATAGGTCTCGCGATTGGTGTGGTGGAGATTAATGATCAAACGCACACTGGCCACCAGTGCATTATAATGCACGCCGTCACATGAAAGATGGACCGTCATACGGTCATCGGGCTTCCACTCAAGGAATATTTTAGCAGCTTCACGGGTGGGGTAACAATCCCAACAGAAAAAGCCTAATTGGATGGCCTTTTGCAGTTCTGCAAAAGCCTCTTCAATGGTCTCTTGCCGCTCACTGCTCGGGAACATTCCAGCACGATAATACACCTCAATTTTGAGAGATCGGAGATAGAGCGGCAGGGAACCCGATTGAACCTCTATTACTTCGTGAATGGCGTTGGACATGAAGACCCTCAATATATGAAATCAATCGAAACGTGTGAGATACGCCTCGACCTTGTCGGCGTGGTCCGGTGTAAGGCCGCCGCCAAAACCGAAGGCTTTCATGCAACCTTCGGGAATGCGAACAGGCGCGAGATACCGGGCGACGGCTTTATAGGCGCTGATGTCTTCACCCTTATTGACATCGCCCCAAATCGGCTGTTCGCCAGCGGTTATGCATAAAACACTGTCGGATTTTTCTATCGTGACCCTAGGCGTTTTGAGGAGTTCAGCCGGTTCTGCAAGCCGATCCCAGAACTCTGAACCAATGAACGTGCGCCAGCCTATATCCGCGATACCCGGCTGCTCGCCAGGTTTCCAGCGGTAGGCTGATCCTTCTCGGCGGATTCCTTCGTCAATCATATGAGGCGAGGTCTCAATTGCGGCTTTATAGCGGGCGATTGCGCCACCGAGCATGAACTTCAAGCTACTTTTATAAGGAGGCAGGAAGAAACCCATCCCCATTACCCCGCAGATCACTGGCACGTTCAGGAGACGCTCTGTCACAAAATTTGCGAAATCTAACGTCGAGCTAGCATCTTCTGGGAGAGCGATCTCAAGAAAATTGAAATAGTTGCTTTGTTCAATGCCAAAGAACGGAAGTGCTGGTTCTTTGAAATTAGCGAGAGCGTAACCGTAGCGCCTGATGCCTTGGCCATATTGGGCGGTCTCGCGCTGAAAAAATGAACGTCCGTCCTCCAGGATCTTGGGGTTAGCCCAACGAATCTTACCTGTATATCCCGGGAAATTGTAGGAAGTGACATTGGCACTTGCACCAAAAAGCGCCTCGAACTTCGCATAGATCGAAGTCAGAATTTGTCGATCGCGCTCGCCATGCATGTCACCATCAACGACCGCGAAGATGCGAAAGGCAGGCACGGCAATCTGATCTCCATCATAGAGAATGAAATCAGGCATTGAGCACTCCAAATAAGTTTACTAGCTGGAAGGTACAACTAGCCCGCCCTTTTTATCGCATCGGCAGGTGTCGTTATCGATTTTTTGGGGGGATTTGCCCGAAGCACGGCGGTAGGCTTTTTCTTGCTCTTGCTTCCGTTGCCAATCATCCTGGTAACCTGTGTCAGGATCATCAAACTTATAGTCGTAGACATCAATTAGATCGCCGTCCTTGCCCTGTATGCCTACGTCAGGCACGACTTTGATGGCCTTGTCCATGACTGTTTGCGACTGCTGGATCATATCGTAGATTTCATAGCCGGTGTAGGCGAGGTCAGCGGCATCGACTATCGTAGATAGAACGTTGAGGCCGGGTACGAGTTTCATCCAGGCCTTACCGGCCATTTTGATACCCTTCTGGACAATTTTTCGCTTTACCAGTTTGTCGATTTGCCGTTTGATCGCAGCCTTCATTGCAGACTGATCGTAGATTTTTCTCGCCCCATCGAAAATTTTGTCAGCAGAACCAAAGAAGGTTTTTTCGGCATGCCCTACAGCGCCGGGAAATTTTCTTGCGATTGCTTTCGACAGGCTACTGTCTGACTTTCGAAGCGCGGCGGATGTCCTCTCTTTGGCTAAGGTAGACGGACGCTTGCAATTGCCGCCTTTTTTCTTGCACTCGTGCCATTCATCGCGAACCTGACAAAAAATCTTACAGAGTTCCTTCACCAACTCCTCGAGTTGGGCAGGGGGCTCGTAATGGCCGCCAGCACCGGAGATGCAGTTCTTGTTGTTCATGAACAGCTTATCCGACAGGCGGCAGATGTTCTGACCTTCTACATAGACGTTGGGAGAATAGGTGATCCAGGTGGACTCGTGCAGGTTTGTGCCTGACATCACGCCTTTGGAAGTGCCAGGTTCGTCCCCATAACCCGGTGTATGAGCCGAGCCTTTAATCGCGATCGAGTTGCCACCATCGGCAAAGACTGTGCGCGAACCACGGATGAGGTCACGCGAAAACGATATGATTGAATAGGGCACGGGCACCGGGCCGGAAGGGGTTAAGCAGACATCCGGCGTCGAGTTCTTTTCATAACCCCCTGTTCCCTTATGCGATATTGTCAAGCCATTGGCAGAAACCGTATTGGGCATCGTCAAACCTCCATGCCAATTCCGTTAAAGCAATCGGCATCTTCGGGCAGCACGCGAAAACCAGAGTGGCCGCGCAAGGCCAATTCACTGCGATCAACCAGTACGTCGTTCGCCGCGCTCAAAAGCGGCATCGCTCCGCAATAGGCGAGGGTTACAAACCCCGCATCCGGTAAGAGATGAATGGTCTGAAGATCCATAGGCGTTTCCTGCCATCGACCTTTGAAGCGCGTCATCAGTTCAAATTGCAGGGTTGGCAACTCGGTCGTAAAGGGCCCATGGGATGCAATATCGTCGGCCGGCATCATGTTCGTCAGGGTAATGATCGTACCCTTTGCTGGCGCTTGATCCAGTTGCTGATCCGCAGGCACGCTCTGCCAATACTCTTCCTGCAGGTCATCGGGCAGAAGCGGCGATTTCTTTCGCATCCAGTTTTGGTCGTAGGTTCCGGAATATTGCGCACGCTGCGGCCAGGATTTTGGGATTGAGGAAAATGCTATGGGTTCTGCCGTTTCATTCCATCTTGAAATCGGTTTTGCGCCGGTTGCATAAAGCCGCGGCAATGCCTTGCCTTTTGCGCCTGCTTCCGATGTGGCGTAACCTAGGCCTAAGGGATTGTTGGAAAACATCCGTGAGGGGCGGTCTGGTTCGCTCTCTTCATCCGCACCACCATAAGCATTGCTGAACCCCAGGAAGACTGGTGCGTCATCGTCCGCCGTCAGCTCCGCTTTTAATCTGTCAGACCATCTCATGGATGGATAAACGGACAAAGATTTGTACCAAGCTCCGATTGAGGCTGAAACCTCGAAGGGCTCATCTCTGAGAATTGAGGTCGGTCGATAGGCATGACCAGTCAACAGAACATCTGCTTTTATCTTGGGGAGGCCAATATCGATATCGGCTACCAAATCGCTACTGCCAACTTCGGCGCGAAAGAGAGGACTACGGAAAAGATCGATCTGTCTTCGTTCGAACAGACATGTTTGTTGATTACGCGTGCGAAACGTTGCCTTTGCCCACACCAGCCAATAGCTGCGGCCCTGTTTGTCGCGGTCAAAACCGGAAAAGGTGGCGAATGGCGTACGGTTTATAAGTGTCCACATGGCGCGTCTTCCGACGTTCAGTTGAGATCGACGACGGCGCCCCTCAGAGCCATACGCCCGTACGCTTCGATAGAAATGTCATCGCCCACAATCCGGACCCTCCCATCAGGATGAAGCCGCAGTTCGGAGCGGCCGCATTTGAGTGAAAGAGGTTCCTGAGCGATAGCGGGTGTGACGCTCTCAGTTGCCCGCGAAAACGCACGGGCAACAGCATCAAAGGAAACGTGACCGATCAGAACCATTGCGCCCGTAGTCAGTTTCATCCCGATCGCCAGACATCCAATGGAATCCTGCCCAAAAGAATGGCTCGTCATGACATGGGTCGGATCTACGCCAGCGATCGTTGGAACACCGTCAGGAGATACCGCGGTAATCAAATGAAGGCCGAGCTGCGGTGTGGTCGCCGTTGTAGCGAGCGGATTGGAATGACTCTCAAGCTGCGTAGCAATGTCTTGTTTCATGATCGGATCACTCCACTGGTTCAGCAAGGATAGTTATCGTTTAGCTCGTAAGATATGTTTCCAAATCGTACTGCTGAAGAAACGATGGAACGCGACTAAGTAGGCGATGAGCGCTGCGAACGGGAGGAAGGCCGGGTCGCCTTCGGGCTGGAAACCTGTATTGGTTTTGCCCCAAAAATTGCATCGATGAGGAAACCCAGCGCGACGAAGCAGTGATGAGATCAAGAGTGAGAGCAAGAATGATACGGCAGGTTGATATCTGTTTCTCGGCCATGGCAGTCATGAGTATCTCTCCAAATTCAGGCAATGCCCCTGACGCACTGTAGCAATGAGGATCGGCGCTCCTCGTTTCTCTACTTTGCATCTGAGTGTTAGTTCGCCTGAAGCCTATTAAGGATAGAACGCATCACCAAATCGTAGCCAGTCACGCCGCCGAGCCGGACGAAGAACGGGCCGGTTTCATCTACTTCCGGAGAATAGTGCGTCACCATCAACACAGAATATCGAAGGCCGTTCACAGCAAAAAGGCTGAGGCGGATTTGCGCCTGCCCACTTTCACCGGCTCGCTTGTCAACGACGTAGGCATAGGTTCTACCGATGGCCCCGTTTTCCAAACCGGCAAGATCGCCTTTCGTAGCGAGCATTGGATTGGCAAAGAGCTTCTCATTTTGATCTAGCCAGCCCCCAACCAGTTGGTCCGCGACTGAATCGACCGCATCCGCATTGGGAGGAGGCGCTCCGGCAGAGACCGCAATCATGATGACCGACATTGGATTGTCGTCAGCCCCCTGCTGCAGCTGCAGCGTTCCTGGCAAATCGCCTCGGAACTCGTTGGAGGTTATGGAAAACGCAGATGGATAGTCCAAGGGTAGTTTACCCTTACTTCCTAGCGAAAGATCCAGCCGTTTTATTTGACTCGACGCAAATCCTTCCTCCGGTCCTGCATCGAATTGCAGGGATTTCGCCAGAATAGTCGCCTGATCGGCGAATGCAGAGCCGTGTTCGGCATCGCCCTCCATGAAAAAGCAAACGACATTATCATGGCGAACCTGGCAAAGAGAGCGGGCTACCTTCTGCACCTTGCTGCCGTCTCGCGTTTCGCCTCGAGCGTCGGCAGAGGTGAGAGAGCCGTGGTCGTCATCATGAATGTCGTAACCATTTTCCATCAGCAATTGTTCGCTAGTAGACGGCGCCTCTGCAGCAAAGCCTGGCCTCAGAACCGAGATCGTAACCTCGAAGTGATCTCGATCATCCGGGACAAACACTTTTGCGAGTTCGGCGCGGCCAGGCGCCTGGATCGCATCGGCTTTTGCCAACTGCGTTGTCAGAGAATTCGCTTTTGCCAAGAACGAAACTTTGATGCCGCCACCTAAATCCAAGGGCAGCCTGACATAACCAAGCTGTTTTGCCTCTTGATCGTTCAAGCTTTTTGTCCTTTCATCTTGCTGTTGCTGTGGTCTTGCCTGTCCGGCATCCGCGTAGTCGTACAACGGGAGAACAACAACGAGCGCAAGCAGGCATCCCATTGCCAATCGACGCGGCGACATCACCATACAAGTCCAGCCTTTCCTTTGACAGATCCGCCGAGACCGGGAGCAAATTTGACACCCGCCTCGACCCCTGCTTTCCTATTTTTCTTGGAGATTCCTCCTGAAGCTTCCGCCTCAGCCGACAAACCAACCGTCCCTCCGACGGATCCGCCGAGCATTATTCCCCAATCCCAGCCGTCAATATTGTCAAGCTGCTGGCCATAACCGAACCAACTCGCCGCAGTATTTACGCCGCTGACCACAATACCATTCCAGACGCGTCTAGGTGTTATGCGGATCTCGCCGCCGACTTCGCCCTCCATTAGTACCGCTGACGCCCCGAGAGAGCCGGAGGCCGTAGCTTCTACTTCCTTGAACTTGATTTCGCCTTCTACCTTGGCTTTGGCCTCTGCTGATGCGATACGGCCTTCCGCCTTGCCCGCGAGCAAGCTCTTTCTATCGCCGAGATTGCCTTCTGCCTTAAGCATACCGATTTCGCCGCCAGCACTTGCCTCGCCCTTCGCCCCAGCCCTTGAAATAGACCCTTTTGCGGTGCCTTTCGTGTCGCCGTAGAACACGCGTAGATTCCCGGTGGCGGGACCGGTCTTGTCCTCTATCTTCTTGTATTCTCCACTTTTGTCCCAAGCGCTAAATTCCCCGTTGACGCCAATTTCGTCGATCTTGGGATACTTACTTTCGAACTTTTTGGCGCTTTGACTGAGAGATTCGGATGCAGCCTGTCGCATAGTTCGGCCGCTATCACCACCGAATTTCACCTTGGGTTGGTTAAGTTCGCTTTTTACTTCGGTTTCTGCCCCGAACTTCCAAGCGCTTTTCGCTTCTTCCTCATCCGGCTGTTGCGCCCCCGCAGCTTCGCTCTTGATCGTGAGGTTGGGCGGACGTTTTTCGCCCTCTTGAGCGGCCTGCTTCGCCTCGTTGCCAGAGGTGAGCAGCGACTGATCAGTCTGGCCCGGCTGGGATAGTTGAACCGTCATTTCGTCGGTCACTACAGGCTTGCCCAGAAGTTGACCGAGATTGCCCTGAGATGCGGCGGTAACTGGCGTCCACGGTGAAATGCCTTCGGTGCGGGTTAGGGACTGCGTCAGCCATAAACTGGACAGGCCACCATCACCGGCAGTGGATGCATCAATGTCTTTCCAATGCAGTCTCCGCAGCCATTCTTCCCGAAGCCAATCCCGTTGCTGGGCAGGTGGCAGCATCGGCACACGCCAAGTTGGCTCGCCGAGATCTGTGCCATTATTGACGGCCTTTTTCTGCTGTCCCTCGTCCATGATGATCAGTTCTCGTCTATGCGGTCGGCCTTGAAGCGAATCCGCTTGGCCTGGATGACCATATCACCCTCCTTCGACATCGATATCATAACGTTTTTGCCAACGCGGATGGTAAACTGCTCTCCGACATTGATGTTCTTAATGCGTCCTACGTCTTCATCCGAGCGACCTCGGACGATGACACTCATCTTTTTGCCCACGGTAGTTTGATGAAGGTTGCCAACCACTGTCGACTTAGCGACCCCCACGACTTCCGAGGAGCCTGCCAACACAATCTCGGATTTGCTTTTTTCGACAAATATTTGATAGTTTCCCTTGGCAAAATTAAAGGGGTCAGGAATGCGCATTTTTTCCATGAAATCGGAGAAATTGCCGAACACATTCAAGGTCCGCGATAGCAGATATTCCGTCAGCTTGTTTTGACCCACTGCAATGGAGACATTACCAGTCACCACCTGCTCGTAATCGCCGCCTACAAAGCCGGTCTTGTCGTTCGCGACATGTTGGTGGCGGTCACGCTCGACCCGCTCTCTTGTATCGTTGAGAACGTGTATGTCGTGATCCTTTTGGGCATGCAAAAAGAGCTGTTCCTTGCCTGCCTCATCCTCGAAGCTGATCTCGTTGAATCCTTGGCCCTTGTGGGTGTTGGAGCGAAGCACCATGCGCGTCTTGTTGGCCGGCAAATCATAGGGCACGGCATTTGTGGGGTTCGGCACGACACCGATGACGAGGGGGCGATCCGGATCGCCATCGACGAATGCAACCATCACCTCCATGCCGATGCGCGGGATGACCTGCGCACCCCAGGTGCCGCCGCCCCAGCTTTGCGCCACGCGCACCCAGCAGGTGTCGGAGCCGTCTTTCTTGGCCTTGCGGTCCCAGGGGAACCATAGCTTGATGCGGCCGTATTGATCCGGATGGATCTCTTCGCCTTCGGGACCTGCGACAATCGCTACCTGCGTGCCTTCGATCCGGGGACGTCTGGTCTCACGATGCGGGGTGAGGGGAACGCGGGCGGGCAGGGCCTCGAAGGTGTTCTCGTATTCCGGTGTGTCGGTGGAGGTCTCATAGGAGCGATCCACCACCTCATGGCGGATCGAGACGATCACATGCTCTTCATACTGATGATCGGGATGGGCAACCTCGTAAGGGGTGAACCTGCGGCCTGCTTCCAGAATACGGGAGGTGGAGCCACCATGCACACGCTCATGGTCTGCTTCCGTTGCCTGTACCCGCAGTTTTTGCGCACGCTCCGCCTCTGCGACCGAAGAGATGCGGGATGGATATTCGTAAAGCTCGCGTTTGATCGCATCCGGCATCTGGATAAGCGAAGGCGTCTCGGCCCTTGGCACCATGGAGGGTGTCTCAAAATTCCAGTCACCGCCGGTGCGCTTGCCGGATACGTAGGAGAAGTGACGCTGCCATTCGTTGATATGGTTGCGATCCGAGGAGCCTTGCGCCAGCCGCACCTTGCCTTCGTCTTGTGCTGACGGGGAGGGGGAGAGCCAGCCGGACGCGCTATCGGCCACATGCAGCTTGTGGCGACCGTCTTCATGGCTGAACCAGTAGAAGAGGCCGTCCTCTTCCAGCCGCCGTGTCAGATAGGAGAGATCATCTTCGTTGAACTGCACGCTATAGTGCTGCGGTGGCACGGGTGAGATGACGCCGGACGTATCGGGGGCTGGAATGCCATGCTCGGAAAACAGCGTCTCCAGCACCTCCAGCGATGTCTTGTCCATCCAGATGCGGCAGTCGGAGCGGCGTGACAACAACCACATCTGCGGGCGCAACACCATGGAATAGGCGCGAAGCCCGCGGGTGATTGGCGGGCCTTCGTTCAAGGACGTCACCAGACCGTTGAATGGGCGGCGAATGGCAGAGCCTTCCTCGCCATCTCCTTGAGTAATCTCCAGCGATACGTCGACCAGCTTGCCGATCAGTTCTTCAGGCTTCACCTGCGGCTTCTTGGAACGGGCGGAGAGCTTGATCTCGAACAGACGATTGACGCCTTCCTCGATCACCACCCGCTCGGGCAAGAGCTGATCCTCACCCAGCGGCGAGACAATCGTCAATACACGGCTTGCCTGGATGAAGTCTGCGGATGAAGGCTGGTCGTTCATGCAATGACCTCGCAAATCATGGTCAGTTATCGATCAGTTCTCGAATGGCATGCGTCTTCAAAACACGGCATAGATGTAACAAATGATCAGGAAATCAAGCAAAAAATGTGACAGTGAAACGGAAAAGTGCGCATATGACCGACTGCCATATCGTCCACGGCTGCTTCAGACATTGACTTCCCGGCATGGGGTCACAGGATGAGAAGCTCGATAACCGGTACAGGCAGAAGGGCTTAAATAACAGGGATAGGCATGCAATCAACCGGGACTGAAGACCACAGCGATCCGGACAAGACAAGCGATAGCGATGATCAATATGGACTGAAACGGGAGGCGGCCAATGAGCGCCGTGGTGCTGGCTGGTGGGTGAGCTTGCGCCGACGCGGGCGACGCATCTCCAGGTTGTTCAAGGATTCGGTCTATGGCTCGGCAGAGGCCGCCAAAGCGCAAGCGGTTGCCTATCGCAACGCCGTCATTGAAGCCTTACCACCTCTCACCAATCACGAACAGGCCGTGCGTTTGCGCTCCACCAACCAAAGCGGCATCTCCGGGGTTCGCTTCGTCGACACGGATGAAGGGGGTGCATGGCAGGCAACGCTTTTGACCCGTGAGGGTCAGAAGAAAGAAAACTTTCCCGTGTCGAAGTTCGGCGAGCAGGCGGCAAAATCGATGGCCATCTCCAGGCGCCGTCAATGGCTGGAAGCGCTTCCCGTTCGTCATCTGGCCTATGCTCAACATGCCGAAGAGGTGGCGCGTCAGCATTTTGGCGATCAGCTGCTTCCTGCGCGTGACGTGCTGCCGGAGCTTCATCTGTCGGCCGAGGATGTGGATGCCCGGATCGCCGCCATTGAGGCACGCATCGATGCCGCCAAGCCAAAACGTTTACGGGTGAGGGTCAAGGATTATGGCGGCAGCCGGCTGGCGCTTGCGGTTTCCAATGCCGCCAAGCCTGCCAAACGGCGCTTGATCTATGCCCCGCTGACGAAAGGTGATGTTGCCAGGGCTCGTCACTTACTTCGCCAGCGCACGAAAGCTGTGATTACCGAGTTTTATGATGAAGCCGCTGCAGCCTGGTTCATGGATGCGCATGGCAATGCGCTCTTTGACCCGCAGCAGTTCGAGCTCAGCCAAGGCTTCAATATCCTGGTTCTGCTGCCACCGGACATGCAGGCGCAGACGGAAACACTCGGATAGGTGAGACATTGCCGTTCAGCCGGACATTCATTCCAGCAACGCCAATCCAGCCAGCACTATCAATCCGGCACTATCAATCCAGCATCCTCGCTGCACGGCCACTGCGACGCTGGGCACTGTTGTAGTACTCCGACGCCTGCTGCACCGAGCGATGGCGCGACTGTTCCATGGCTTCCGGGAGTGGAATGCCACGATTAGCCGCTTCCGTCAGATAGCCGGAGCGCAGACCGTGGGCGGAGAACTCTGCCGGATCAAGGCCTGCCAGCTTTGCCCGCTGCTTGACGATATCGTTGATGGCTTTCGGATCAAGCGCGCGGGCAGAGACATTGCCCCAACGATCAATGGCCCGGAATATGCTGCCCTTGTCGATCCTGGCCAGTTCAAGCCATGTGTCGAGTGCCTCCACCGGGCGACCGCTCAGATAGACCACTTCATCCATGTCCGCACCGCTGGTCTTCGTGCGACCGAGATGAATGGAGAGCGAGGGCAGGGGGGCTGAACCCTCCACGGCAATGGGCGTCTCCTCAACAAGCTGTTCCTTGCGAAGGCACGCCACCTCACTGCGACGCCGCCCACCGGAGGCGAAGGCAACCATCAGGATGGCTCGATCGCGAACGTCGCGCAGACTGTTTGTGCGGCAGGTCGAAAGCATTCGGGCCAGAACATCGCCTGTCACGGCCTTGGCGCTCTTTTGTTTCCTGGGACGCGGTGTTGCCCGCACCGCTAATCGAATGGCCGATTTGAGGGCAGGGGAGGCGAAGGCACCGTTCAGCCCGCGCCATTTGGTCAATGTCGACCAACTCGCAAGCCGCCTGCGTACCGTATCTGGCGCATGAGGCCCTGTGGATCGCAGAAAACCTTGAATGCGAAGCTTGTGCTCAACCTCATCCGGCATGCCGTGCTGCGGATCAACCAGACGCTTCTGCGCGTCCCAGAGATGATGAGCGACGAACTTCAACAGGATGGCTTCTGGCGCTGGCCAGATGAGAGATTGTCCTGTGGCTGCCATGGACCAGGCCTGCAGATAAGCAAGATCTGAGGTCAGCGCCCGTAGCGTGTTTGCACCCATGCCTTCATTGACCAGATGACGCAGTGTCTCGACATCCTGATCCGTCAGAAGCTCGGCCAGTTCGTCACGCCGCTCCATGGGAAGAACGGAAGCAATCGTGTCGAGTTCATGGATGCGGCGATCAACGGCACTCATCTGGGTAAGCCGTGCTCATCATAGAAGTCGGAATGGTCGGAGGTTGTGCCTGCCGGTACGTTCTTGCGACCCTCTGCTGCTAAAGCCAGAAAATCCTGAAGAGCGTCCGCGTTTCGAGTGACTGACGTGAGCCTGGCGACGGGTCGCTCGTCGCGGCAGATCAGTATCTCGTCGCCGCGGGTGGCAAGTTCAATAAATTCCTCCAGCCGTTCCGCTGCTTCTGCCACCTCAACCAAAACTTTCATGCCACTTGTCCTTACCAAACTCTCTCATGTAGCACAGTATCAAAGACAAGGTCGGTCGAGATCAGTGCGCAATGCTCCAATCTCGTTTGTGCCGCAAGGATGCGGTCCCAGGGATCACGATGCTCCCAGTCAAACGCTGCTGCAAGTTCTGCATGCAGGTCACTGATGGCCAAGGTTTGCAATCCGCTTTCAGTCACGGCTGCCCGCAACTCCTGCGGTTTGAGATCGAGCTTCTTCAGCCGCATCTTATTATCGAGCTCATAGAAAGAAACGGCGCTGACGAGCACGCTGTTGTTCTTGTCCTCGATGAGGGCGCGTGCATGAGGTGAAAGGCGCGCACTGCCGATCGTCCACCAATAGACGGCATGGCTGTCGAGCAGGAGCTTCACGGGCGCTTCCCGCCATCAGCAGGTTCACCGTGAAAAATCCCGGTGTCATCATTCCAGTCACCGGCGTCGATCGCAGCTTGCTCGGCATCATGCTCATCAAACAAGTTGTCCGGAAGTCCCCGCTGCGCCAGAAGCCCGAAGGGTCGCTTACCGGATAGATCCGCGGGACCCACACGGGCATAGATCTCATTGCCTCGCATGATGATGATCTCTTCACCTTGGTTGGCACGTTCAAGAACCTCGGCAAAGTTCTTGCGCGCCTCGCTGATCTTGTAGTGCGTCTGGGGCATCGTGGGCTCCGATTTGAAGGCTTGACCCTCAAGATAACAGGGCGGAAAACGGTGTACAAGGGCTATGTACACATAACCTCCGATAAGGGTTACTTATCGATGGTTAGAGCATCAACCGGAAGTCATACCATGTGAGGAACGGCAATAACCATATAGAGTTCCTTTAGCAAATCATTTACCATAGTTTCAATGGCTTACGATCTCGCGAAAATCAGCATTTCAGCTCTGATGCGGCCCGCGTTTGACACTGGCTGTGGCTTTTAGCTCCCGATTTCAATTGAAGCGCTAAGCGAGAAATTCGGCGCTGAAATCTCCTCTTACGATTTCACTGTGGAGTAGGGGAGGGGCCAACTAAAGCCCTGATGCCTTAGTCAGATTCACGCGGAAGCGATCCCGCCGGCGCTGATATCTGCGTGTCATCTCCGCTGAAGCATGACCTAGCTGTTTCTGGACGTAACGCTCGTCGACTTCAGCGGAGGAGGCCAAGCCCGCGCGAAGGGAATGGCCGGAAAACTTTAAAGCCCGCTCGACCTCACTGAGATCGCCGCGAACGCCGGCAGCCATTGCGGCCCTTTTCACAAGCCGAGCAACCTCCTTGTCGTTCAGCCGCTCCGAGCCGATAGCTTTCCCTTGCCCGGTGACCCGGCGAAACAGAGGGCCATGAGCTAGCTTGGCGAACTTAATCCAGGTTTCGATTGCGGCGACCGGGCAGGTCGCATCGGCCGAGCCGCGACCGACCTCGACCTCTCGCCATCCGGTTTTACCTCGCAGGGTGAGGAGCATACCCTTGTCGAGGATCTCGATCCAACCGCGACCGTCCTCAGTCTGGTCGGCCTTCAGGTCGAGGCCGACGATCTCGGAGCGCCGAAGGCCGCCAGCGAAGCCGATGAGCAACATGGCCCGATCCCGTAGGCCGCGCAGGGAGCCGCGATCGAACGTTTCGACCATGGCAATGATATCCTCAGCCATGACCGCTTCCTTCTGGACAGGTGGCTTGGCGTGGCTGTTGCGGATGCCGGCCATCACGGTGGCGATATGCCGGTCCTTGCGATCGAGCGAGAGGCCACGCTGGGCATAGTTCCAGGAGAGTGAGGAGAGGCGGCGTTCGATGGTCGAGACAGAGTTCGCTTTTGCACCCCGTTCAGCCGTGCCGGAAGCGCAGGCTGTGATGTAGAGTCCGACGGTTTGCGGATGCGGGGGCACGGGGGCCAGATTGGAGCGCCGGCACCACGCCGAAAAATGCTTCCAGTCGGCCGCGTAGGCCTTGCGCGTGTTGGCGGAACTGGCCGCCTGGACATATTCACGAGCGCGATCGGCGAGGCTGGCAAGATGAGCAGGTGTCTCGCCACCGCCGGCCAGAGAGGGGAGGGGGCTTGCGCCTAACACCTCCGGCGCGGAAACATCACGCCCAGCTGCCGTGCTGAGAGACGGCGCTGAGGTCTCCTCGACGTGATTTTTGGTGTTTTGCTCGATGACTTGGGCCATTCCTCTATAATGAGCATAACGTCCGATAATGCAACATTATCGGACGTTTTATCCACGCGACAAGCGGTGCGGTTTATAACGAAAAAAGTAGCACTAACCGCACATCTGATTTATGCTGCTGCGCATGGATTCGATCACATCTGCGTCCTCTGCCACCTCCACATGGCCCGGCCACCTCCCAAGCTGGGCGCTGGCGCGTGGCCGTGACATTGACGAGCGGGATGCTGCTTTCGCCGCAGGTATCGCGCTGAAATCACTCGACGATTTGATCCGTTCGAATACACCATGGATAGGCTGCTGGCGTGATCGTCTTGCTCTCAAGTCAGCCGCCGTCGCGGCCAGGATGCTCGGTCGCAACGAGGAAGAGCCCGCGCTGCGGGACGCCGTTTTGTTGACGCCCGTGGACGGTGATCCCGGTCCTGCTGGGAAGCTGTTTTTGGCCACACGAATGCTATCCCGCCGGATCGGCATGCCGGGCACATCGTTTATAAAGGAATTGGCCACGCTTCTATCGATCCGGTGGGACGACAATCTTGCCTCGGTCCCTGATCTCATTGATTCTGCCATCCAGTCCGGGCGTTCGGCACCTTTCGCGGTGGCGGACCTTATAATGGCGATTTCTGCGGCTCGCCCGGACGCAGAAGTGTTAGCACTTGGTCTGGGCGAGATGGTGCTGGCTCAGAAGCTGAACTGGTCTCAACCAGTTCCCCTGGTGCTACCCGAGCGCTTTGGCCCAGCTTTCCGCACCATCGGTGGCCGGGGTCGCGTCATGCCGGGTGAGTCAGCCTATTCGAAAGCGATCTGCATGGCGATTGTCGATGGCGCCGAACTGGCACTTCGTTCCGCTGCGGAGATCGATCGCCGCGCTAGCCGTTTGTTGGCCATCGCAGCCAAAGTCAGGACCAGAGGAGCTGAACCGGTCATCCGTCGGCTGTTGAACGAAGACGCTGTATCCGCTTCGGCAGCCGGGGCCAGCCTGTCACGATGGGCGGCAAGCCGGCTGTTCGAGCGGCTCGAAGGCTTTGAGGCGATACGCGAGCTCTCGGGCCGGTCCTCCTTCCGAATATTTGGATTGTGACAATGGCAGGAGCGCGCGCAGCCAAACCCCGCCGTCAAGCCCGGGAACGCAAGCAGGAGCTCCTGTATGATCGGGAGCTCTTGGACTTGCCGTCGGAAATGCGCTGGCGGGAATGGATGATGCGCGTCGAGGCGGTCATCTTTGCGTCCTCCGAGCCGGTCAGCCGCGAGACTCTGGCGCGGGTGGTCGGCAAAGACTGCAGCATCGACCTGCTGATCGACGACCTGGTCGGAGAGCTGCGAGATCGCCCTTATGAACTGGTCTCGGTCGCAGGCGGGTGGCAACACCGGAGCCGACCAAGGTTTGCCGAGACGATCCGTGCTTCGTCCGCGCCTACGCGAGGCGGCGTGGCAGCGTTGTCTGAATCTGAGGCGATGGTGCTGATGGCTGTCGGATATTACCAGCCAATCACGCGCGGTGAGTTGTCAAAGATATTTGGCAAGGACGTCAGCCGCGATACGATCGGCGGTTTGCGTGGAGCAGGTTTTATCGGCTCCGGCCCACGGAGCCCCACGCCGGGCGCCCCATATACCTATGTCACGACGCCATATTTCCTCTCGGCCTTTGGCATGGAGACATTGCGGGACCTGCCAAATATCGAGGCGCTGGAAGACGCTGGTCTTTTAAGTAAGCAGGGTGGCTCGGTGGATACTGACCCGGCCATCGGGGACGACATGTTGGAAGATTGACAGCTTTCGGCTTGGTACCGCATTGCGCACTTCACAGGTATTGAAGGCGATCCTGCGGGCGACGATCGCTGCGCACGCCGTTGGTGCTTTGGCACAGCATTTTTATTTCCGGACAGATGTCCTGCGTCGCATGACAAGCGGCTAGCATCTGATCCGCGCCTTTCCGGCTGCCGCTGCAGCTTCGGCCATGTTGACGCGGCACCAGACTTCATCTACTCAAGTTTCCGGTAATGGATTCTGCCTGGCCATGGTGGCCGAACCGCTTCGCAGGATGAAGCTGATGACTCCTACTCAACTTGCCGCAGCCGGCAGAGGGGTAGAGTTGTGTCAGATTACCAACTATCGAATTCGATCGTCGTTGTGGCGTGCGCTTTTTCTGGAGCGCTCGCGTGATGATCCGTCAGTTTTCTAGCCTGCGCCTTCAGCAAATCCAGAGCATCGGCAAATGGGTTGCGGTCACCGTCCCGATGGCGATGATTGTCGGGTCCCTTGTCGCCTTTTTCCTCTGGAGCCTCGATCTCGCCACGGAACTGCGCTTCGCCTATCCCTGGCTGATCTTTCTGATGCCGATCGCCGGTTTTGCCATGGTCTGGGCCTACGGGCGCTTCGGCGGGACGGCTGAGGCCGGGAACAATCTTATCGTCGACCAGATCCATGAGCCAGGTGGCGGCGTGCCGCTACGCATGGCGCCCTTCGTCCTCGTCTCGACTGTACTCACCCATCTTGTCGGAGGGTCGGCCGGACGCGAAGGAACGGCGGTTCAGCTGGGCGGTAGTATTGCCAGCGCCTTTGCCAAACTGTTCAAGCTATCAACCGCCGACATCCGCATCCTGCTGATGGCAGGTATCGCGGCAGGGTTTGGGGCAGTCTTCGGAACGCCGATCGCCGGCGCGATCTTTGCGCTGGAGGTGCTGACCATCGGGCGCATGCAATATGAGGCCCTTCTGCCTGCTCTGATGGCGGCCATCGTGGCCGACTGGACCTGTCATGCCTGGGGAATCGGTCATATCCAGTATCATATCGCCTATCTGTCCAATTTCGATATCGGCGGCGCCTTCAATCTCGACGGTTGGCTACTGGCGAAAGTCTCTCTGGCAGGGGTGATATTCGGGTTGGTCGCCCATCTCTTTGCCGAGGCCAGCCACTATCTGTCGGCCCTCTTGAAAAAGGTGATCAGGTACGCGCCGCTAAGGCCCGTCCTCGCAGGGCTGGTCCTGATCGGCCTGACCTATCTTCTTGGAACTCGAGCCTATCTCGGCTTGGGGGTCTGGTCGCCTGATCCGGCGGACCCGACCATTCTCGGCTTCTTCCGCCCTGATCACGTCGATTACTGGAGCTGGTTGTGGAAGGCACTGTTCACGATCATCACACTCTCGGCCGGCTTCAAGGGTGGTGAGGTGACGCCGCTGTTTTTCATCGGTGCAGGGCTTGGCAGTGCGCTCGGCGGGCTTCTCGGCGCCCCGGTCGATTTGATGGCGGGACTTGGCTTCGTCGCCGTCTTTGCTGGCGCAACGAACACGCCACTTGCCTGCATGGTCATGGGGATTGAACTCTTCGGGGCTACCCATGGCGTCTATATCGCCACCGCCTGCTTTCTCGCCTACCTCTTCAGCGGCCATTCGAGCATCTATTTGTCTCAGCGTATCGGCGTCGTCAAATCGGCTGGTTCGGACCTGCCGACCGGTGTTCCGGTGCGCGCGATCCGCACGAAGGGCGGCAGAACGCCCGCGCCTGTGGCAACGCATGCAAATTCCCTCTCCATTCACGCCAATCTTACCGAAAGGCCTATCGTCATGACCCACACCGTCTCTTCGCGCGAATTCGGCATGGTGCGCATCTATCTTCGCCCAGGGGAGAAAGTGAAGGCGGCTAAGCGCTGGTTCGGCAGCAAGCCGCTCTATCGTGAACTTGTGATCCAGGCGAAAGCGGCAGGGATCATCAATGCGGTCGCTCATCACACGACGTTCGGATACAGCAATCACGGCAAGCTGCAGTCCGAAGGCGTGGAGATCCAGAACCCCAATCTCACCATGTGCGTCGAACTGATCGCGCCGAAGCAGGATCTCGAGACCTTCTGCCGGACGCACGGTGAGTTGCTATGCCGCAAGGTGGTCATCTACAAGCATATCGAGCAGTGGGAAGTCCTGGGTGAAGAGATTGCGGCGCAAGACGCGCTGTCGGGTCGCTTGTCGTCATCCAGCACGTTCTGAGGAAGCGATCATGGGATTTGTCATCGTATTTCTGGGTGCAGGCGTCGGTGGTGCCGTCCGCCATGGTGTGAACCTTATAGTGGCCCATCTGCTCGGACTTGGTTTTCCATGGGCAACCTTATCGATCAATATCATCGGGTCATTGCTGATGGGTATCCTGACGGAGATTTTTGTCATGCGAACCGGGCTGCCGCAGGAACTGCGGTTGTTTCTGACAACCGGCATTCTTGGGGGTTTTACGACCTTCTCGACGTTTTCGCTGGATGCTGTAGGGCTTTGGGAAAGGGGAGAGACTAGCGCCGCCATCCTCTACGCCAGCGCTTCTGTCATCCTGGCATTCATTGCAGTGTTCGCTGGCATGGCGCTGGTGCGTGGTATGGTTGGAGGTCAAACGGCATGAAAAGTATTCTTCTTGGCTGGCCCTTCTGGGCGCTATTGTCGGCTGGCTTTGCGGCAATGACGGCTATCTTCGCAAAAGTCGGGGTCGAAAACGTCAATTCCGATTTCGCGACTTTCATTCGCACGATCGTCATTCTGGCCGCCGCCGGGATGATGGTCTATGTCACCGGAAACTGGCAATCGCCGGTTACGGTGTCCGGCCGTAGCTGGAGTTTCCTTGTTCTATCGGGCCTGGCAACCGGCGCGTCGTGGATCTGCTATTTCCGGGCGTTGAAACTCGGTGATGCCGCACGCGTTGCGCCGATCGACAAGCTCAGTGTCGTCTTTGTCGCAATCTTTGCCGTACTCTTTCTGGGGGAGCGTCTGTCGCTCCCCAATTGGCTTGGCGTCTGCCTGATTGCCTGCGGCGCTGTCCTCGTCGCTTACCGCGCCTAGAGCAGACCAGATGTCGAACCCACTCCGTCTCCCCATCTGGCAGGTCTGGTACGCGTGGCACGCAGTTCTACCAGAGGATGATCGTATATTCTGGCTGGAAGTCGTGTGGAGGCGATGGGAGCCGACGGATGGGCGATGGCGGTATCGCTCATTTCGAACACGAGACGAACGGGACGCAGAAGCTGCGTCGCAGGAAATCTGAATCAGGAGGAACACCATGCACGTTGTTGCGCTCATCCCACATCCTAAAACAGCCCTTTCCAGCCTGCTGATCGCCGACGCTGCATCAGCGGTCGAACCGGGATCAACAATCACGGCGCTCCATGTTTGCGTCGATCCCGCCAAGATCGGAGGCAGTGTAGAGGAAGTCGACATGCAGGAAATGCGGATCCGCGATGAGGGCACGGCCTTTCAGCGACGGAACGAGGTCAGAAAGATCTTCGAGGAGTGGTCGGCAGGGCGTGAACCGTCGCCGGCTGGCGCCAAGGTCTAGTGGGTGGAAGCTGATGGTGGAGAAGAAGACGGTGTCCGCAATCATCTCGGATCGGCCGATCTGGTGACCATCGCCCGCCCGCAATCGATGGACGGCGGCGACGCCCTGCATGCGGCGCTCTTCGATCATCATAGGCTGGTGGTTTTTACGCCGGATACTAACGGAACTGCGGTTTCTTTCGGCCGCTCGATTGCCATTTTCTGGAGGGACGATGACGAAATACGTTCTTGCCTTCAAAAGGCCAGAGCTTGGCTCCGCGCTGCTGATACATTGGTAATTCTCGCAGCACACGAGAACGAAGTCCCAGAGGCGGTTGGGTTCATTCAGTCACTGCATGTCAGCGGGACAGGGCGGCTGCAGACCTCCGTGGCGAAAAACGCCGACGAATTTCTGGAAAAGGCCAATAGGGGCGGTGCCGATACACTTTTGATGGGCGCCTACCGTCATGGCGCATTTCTTGAGGCCGTCTTTGGCGGGGCCACGAAGACAGTGATGGACCACACAAGTTTGCCCGCTTTTCTTAGCCATTAGGCCCAAATAGGACGCATCTTCATGTGGAACTGCCCCCAAGGAATCCGTTCTACAAGCAAAAAAGAGTTCCATATCCTTGAGCGCAGTGAAAGAGTGAAAAATTATTTTGCTGCCGGGTGGAATAACGCGTGATTGCCAGCGTCTCTCTGCTGTCATTTCAACAAGGAGATCACACTATGCGCAAAACAGTTCTGATGGCTCTGCCGCTCGCTTTTCTCATGTCTACCGGTGCAGCCCTTGCTGGCCCTGCCATGGACATGGCCAAGACCCGTATCGAAGCGATTGCCAAGGGCGATGTCGCGACAATCACCAAAGACTACGGCAAGGATCCTTCCCTTGCCTGGATTGGTGGTCCGCTCGACGGCAGTTATGCGTCGGAAAAGGCGATTGCGGAAGTCTGGGCCAAATTCTCGACGGCACAGGGCGAACAGACCGCCACAGTCGGTGAACTCTGGGAGGCAGCCAATCCCAAGGGCGCGACCGTTGCCGCGAATGTTGTCTTTGCCGGCAAGAACAAGGTTCCCGTTCTTTACATCATGACCTATCGTGACGGAAAACTTGTCGACGAAATCTGGCAGGTCAACCCGCCTGCAAAGTAAGGCGACGGGTGGCCATGCCGGCTTCGCCGGTGTGGCCACCGATCCGAAGGGCTGATGATGTCGACAATGGCGATGCGACTGGAGGCTGAAATACCGGCATTGCGACGCTATGCCTTCGCGCTTCTGCGTGATCACAACCGTGCCGACGATCTCGTACAGGATTGCCTTGAGCGTGCGATATCACGCTGGTATCTGCGCCGGACTGATGGTGACCTGCGGGCATGGCTGTTTACCATCATGCGAAACCTGCACATCTCGGCTGGACGCCAATCCCAGCGCCGGGGTCCACACCACGACCTCGATACCGTCACGCTCCCCGGATCGCCAGCCGATCAGGATCATGGCATTGCCGTTCGCGATATACTCGAAGCGCTCGATAGGCTTTCCGACGATCAAAAATCGCTTTTGCTTCTGGTTGGCGTCGAGGATCTGTCCTATGAGCAAGCTGCTGCCGTCATTGGTGTGCCGGTAGGAACCGTGATGTCGCGGCTGTCGCGCGCCAGGCAGAAATTCCGATCTATCCTAGACAACAAGACGCCCGTGACCTTGCGAAGGGTAAAATGATGAACACCGGTTCGCCGATCGGCGAAGATGATCTTCAGGCTTACATCGACGGAAAGCTGACGCCTGACCGTCAGGCGCTTGTCGACGCCTATCTTGCTGGTCATCCTGAAGTGAGCGCAAGGGTCACGCAACAGCTTGCGGACCGGGAAGCCTTGCGAGTGCGGCTATCTGAAAAATTCGCAGAGCCCATTCCAGCGCGGCTGCGCATCGCCAACCTTCAGTCCAACGCAGCTTTGCGAAGACGAGGCTGGTATCGCTCCGCCATGACCGCTTGCATCTTCCTGGGAATAGGCCTGGCCGGTGGCTGGTGGCTAAAGCCTGAAGGCGTGCAAATCAACGCAGCGCGATTGTCCGAGGCGGGTTTTGCCGCGAATGCATCTGACGCCTATCGGACCTTCGTGGTCGAAGTAGCCCATCCGGTCGAAGTTGGAGCGGATGACGAGGCACATCTGGTCACATGGCTGTCGAAGCGATCCGGCCGGGCACTGACGCCACCGAACCTTTCGGCATTCGGGTATAAGCTGCTCGGCGGACGCGTCCTTCCGGGCGGTGGCGCTGCGGCTGCACAACTCATGTACGAGGATGACAAAGGCGAGAGGCTGGCCGTTTATCTACGCGCCGGCCAATCAGCGCAGACAGCGTTCACGTTTGAAGAGAAAAACGGCGTGTCCAGCTTTGTCTGGGTGGATCAGGGGTTCGATTTCGCGGTATCCGCCTCGGTCGATCGGGCAAAGCTCCTTCCGATCGCAACTGCGATTTATCAAGGAATGATTTGAAACCGGGTCAATCTCAATGTCAAAAATGACTGCGGCATTGTACGAACGCCGCAGTCAACTTGTTTCGGGGTTGCCTTTAACAGGCAGCCAAACTGTTAGTTGCTCTGCAAGACCGTAGTTGCTGACGGTTCTGTTCCCTCAACGAGGATAACCTTAGGTGTCTTGGAGGCTTCGCCCGGTTTAACGATGGAGCGGGTCGGACTGGTGGCCGATGCCATCGCGGCACCTTTGGCATCCGTCTTGAACGCCACGATCGGTTCCGGCTGACCTTCGAACAACAGCGCATAAGCCGTGTCCGGCTTCAATTTCGATACGCTGAGATCTACGATATCGATCAGACCAAGATTGCGCGAGACGACCATGCCGCCGCCTTGCGCATCTGCGGCAGGCTTCAGCATAAGTGTGATGTTCTCCGGCATGTCCTTGCGTGGTTCAAGGTTTTGGCGGCCATCGCCTGTCGGGACCGCATCCGGAACGTAGATCAGCGCTTGTGGGGCCTGGCCTGAGGGGATATGGGCGATCTTCTCATTCTTCTGCGTGTCGATCACGTCCACCGCGTCGCCGTTTTCAAGGCCAACAAAGACGCGGCTGCCGTCGCCAGAACCCCAGACACCGTGCGGCAGGGCGCCGACGGGAATGGTGGCTATCAGCTTGGCCTCGTCGTCAAGCGTGTAGACTTTTACGACGTTCTCGCCGCCGATGGTCACATAAGCCAATGTTCCGGTGGATGTTTTGGCGAACGCCAGATGGTTGGTGATCGGACCGCTATCGATCACGCCCTTGACTTTCAATGTCTTGGTATCAATCCGCGTCACCTTGCCGACATCCTTGTGGGTTAGCCAAGCTTCCTTTCCATCTGGCGTCACCTGAATGAAAGGCGAGAATGGCGAGACCACCGGAATGGATGCAAGCAGCTTTTTCGACGCTACATCGAACACCTGAACGACCGGATTGAAGCTGTTGGCCACAAAGGCGCGCTTGCCGTCTGGCGTAAAGATCGTCATGCCGGGACCGCTTTCGGTCTTGATGCGATCGGTCTCCTTGAATGTCTTCGCATCGATGACCGAAAGGTAATCCTCGCCCCGCACTGTTGCCCAGACGTGTTTGCCATCCGGCGTGAAGAAGGCCTCGTGCGGGTTGCGGCCGATATAGGCGACGCCTTTGATCTTGTTTGTCTCGGTATCGATGAAGGTCACGGAATTGGTCACGGTCGAGACGGCGACGATAGTGCGGTGATCCGGCGAGAAGCCAAGGCCGTGGACGTTGACCTCACCCTTGTAGAGCGGGCTCAAGACATTCGGGCGTGGGTCGCCGAGCTTGATCAGGCCGAGAAGCGTGTTGGTCGATGGATCGATGACAGATACGGTGTTGCTGTTCTGGTCAGCAGCATAGACCCGGTCCTTGGATTCGGGCAGGGCAAAGGCTGGGGTGCTCGCCATCAGGGCGATCAGCAGGGCTGCGGAACGTTTCATTTCGAAGTCTCCGGGTTGGCGGCGACGGAGCCGCGCTGTTGTGTGAGCATCGAATTCATCAACTGAATTTCGTAAGCCTGCTCTGTGATGATCGACTGGGCGAGGTTTCGGATCTGCGGATCTTTGGTGGTGAGCAACATAGCCTTGGCCATGTCGATGGCGCCCTGGTGATGTGGGATCATCTGCGCCAGAAAATCGTGGTCTGGATTGCCTGTTTCGGGTACCGCCATCATGCCGGCATGCATTTTGTCCATGGCGACCTTCATGCTTTTGGAGAACGCAGTGGAAGTGCCGCTATCTTCCATGCTCATCGCCGGATGGTGGTCGTGGGACTGCTCAGCAGTTGCACTTCCCACAATGGCAAAACTGGCAACAAGTATGAAACTGTAGACGCGCATGGCGGAATCCTTTTGGCTTGAGTGGATAAGAACGCTGTGGGTCGCCGTTTATTCCATTGCTCATCCGTATTTTTCCTCACGTCGGCGTGAGCGGTTGGCACGCGCGGCACTATGCCGGTCTGCGCTAAGAATTATGGAAGGCGGATCTTGACTCGAAGCGTGCCCAAATACTGCTTGCTCATATGCCGCCAAGAGGATCACGCGCGTTGCATCTAATCTGCATGTGAACGATGTCTGAGGGCGATACCCGCAGCGGATTGCGGTATGGAGAATGAACGGCCGGTTGGAACAGGGCGAAAAAGCAGACATTCTAAGCCGTTCGACGACGGCGCCCAGTCGTCCGTCTTTTCAGAGGAAAACCAGCCTGGTCGATCGTAGGAAAACTTCCCTCAGAGAATTCCGCCACTCTCAGATTTTGGTTTCACTCCAGGCTGGCGGTGGCTTTCATGACTGCTTTAGCGACCTCGTTGAAACTCATTTCAATCCGAACCTGTTGGCCGTTGACGAAAAACGATGGCGTGCCGGCCACGCCGAATTTTTTGTTCGCTTCGGTCGTCGCAGCATTGAGCTTGTCGAGATAGGCCTGATCGGCGACAGCGCGATCGAAACCCGCGCGGTTGATGCCCATGCTAGCGG
The DNA here is from genome assembly GCF_977018625.1 of Affinirhizobium capsici. Classification (NCBI taxonomy): domain Bacteria; kingdom Pseudomonadati; phylum Pseudomonadota; class Alphaproteobacteria; order Hyphomicrobiales; family Rhizobiaceae; genus Affinirhizobium; species Affinirhizobium capsici. Next base: position 78,112 of record NZ_CDRNXD010000008.1, read on the forward strand.
CGATCTCGCGCAATGCACCCTCGGCATTGGCGGCGCCGGCAATCTCATCGAATTTCGTCATGAAGGACGATACCGTCTCGTCGAATTTGTCTCGGCCCCGCGCATTCGCCAGCATGAAGATAACGGCATCCACCGAGTTTCGCACGAAGGGCCGGTAAGCGATCTTCAACTTACCCGATGCGACATATGTATCCTGCAGTTTCGGCAGGTCTCGTTCATGGAAGTCGATGCAGTGGCTGCAGGTTGGGGAGGAATAGACGACAAGCGTCACTGGAGCGGTCTTCTCGCCAACGAAGCTGTCTTGGAATACGGCCGGGTTCATCAAATCCTGCAAGGGTTCGGCCTTGGCCGATGTCACGCATCCCAAAGCAATGCCGACGATCACGGCCATCATACGAAACGTCATGTCTTCTCCTGTTCGGTTACGAGAAAAAACACTCCGGCATGAGCAATGCCGGAGTGTTTCGATCATCAGTCGGCCTTGAGGCAGGGCGAGACGAAGAGCGAGCGGTCAAGAGTGCCCTTGATCGTCTTGGCCGCGACCAGCAGCCACATGCAGACAAGTGCAATAACAAGAACCGCGCCAAAGATTGCGATAGACGACATCGGCACCATCGTTGAGAGACGAAGCGTGGCGACGGCAAACACGCCAAGCGGGAAGGTATAGCCCCACCAGCCGATATTGAATGGCAGGCCCTCGCGAAGGTAGCGCAGTGTGATCAGGACAGCAGTCGCCAGCCACCAGATGCCGTAGCCCCACAGGAGGATCGCGCCGAGGAAGCTGGCGCCACCGAAGGCCGGAGCAACGCTCGCCAATCCATTCGCCGACAACACGGCGGGTCCGGTCTGGCTCATGACGAGAAGACCAAGGGCACCGGTTCCGATCGGGCCGAGAGCCAGCCAACTCGAGGCGGCCATGTTGACATGCGGAAGCTTGTGGACCGCCATGCGCAGGAAAAGGATCACGAGCACGCTCATGGCCAGCGGAACCGAGCAGGCCCATAGCACCAGGCTGGTCATCAGCACCGTCAACTGCGTTTGAGCGTCGGCGATGTGGGGCAAAAGCAGGCCACCGCTGACGGCCGCCACCTCGCTCGCCACGATCGGCAGCAGCCAGACCGCCGTCATTTGGTCGATCGAGTGCGATTGGCGCGTAAACATCATGAACGGGATTGCAAGACCGCAGGCCAGCGACAGTGTGACGTCGATCCACCAGAGCGTCGTTGCGATTGCCACCGCCGTGTCGCCGATATGCGGGATGCCGTAGATCAGAAAGCCGTTGATGATGGTGGCCAGTCCCATCGGGATGCAGCCAAAAAACATCGACACGACAGAATGCGAGAAGACGCGGCTTGCCTCATGAAAATAGAGCAGCCAGCGTGCCGTGTAGAGCGTTGTGCAGGTGGCAAACCACAGGATATTGAAGAGCCAAAGCGCCTGACCGATCGCGAAAAGCCACGGATGCCCAGGAAATTGTGCGAGAGCGACCGAAAGAATGCCGGTGCCCATCGTGGTCGCGAACCAATTTGGCGTAAAGTTCCGTATGACATAGCCCTGCATGGGAACGTCCGGGGCTGGCGTGACCGGCCTCTTGAAGGCAACAACCTTGTGCATCGAATTTCTCCTGATCGTTGAGGAGAAAATACGTGGGTACATCGATCAGTTCCAACGCATAGTTCAGGATATTTCGATCGCCGTTTTCGATTGATCGAGTTTTGCGGCGGCAGCTTCGAAAACCGCGTGAAGGCGGTCGCGCAGCGTCGGCGAGGTATTGATCAGCGTCGGGCTCGGATGGGGGCAGAGGATCACCTCAATGCCGGCATCCACCAGTACCCCTTCAGCACCGCTCGCCACCGCGCCCGCCAGGATGGCGACACGTAGGTTCGGCAGCAGCGGCAGAAGGCCTGCAAGTCCCATGATGCCCTCGCGCCGCTCGCTGGCCACGATCGAGCCTCGGGTTGCGCGGACCCACGGGACCGTATTCCACAGAACGATGTCTCGGCGCGATATCCCTGCGCCAGTCAGCGCCGTGCGCAGGTTCTTCGCCGTGCCGGTCGGGTTATCGATCGAAACGAAACGCCGGCCGCGTTCGACCGGACTTGGTCCAGGCGTCTCCAAAATGATCAGCAGTCTTGCGCTGATACCGCCATCGTATGGATCGAAGTTCGGCATATCCCGGTCGGAGTTAAGCTGAAGGTGCTCCCGGAAGGCGTTCAATGGCTGCATATGCGCGCTGTCAAGCGCGGCCAACCGCTCCTCGCGTCGATGCTCGTGCCAGAGCGTATCAGGTCCGCGATAGGTCATCGTGTCTGTTCCGACAACAGGGCTTCGAACGCATCGGCCGCCTTGGAGCGATACCGCTCCTTATGCCGGAGCAGGAAGAATGGGCGCGGAAGCGGAGAAGCATTGGCCTCGACCAGCAGGCCGCTGTTGAGTTCGGTCTGGGCAGCACTTCGCGATGTCAGTGTTGCCCCCATGCCGGCCTCGACTGCGCCGAGCACGGCCTCGTTTCCGGGCAGGACAATTGCAACGTTCAACGCCTGCAGCTTCAATTTCTCTTTCGTCATCATCGTCTCGAAGGCGAGCCGTGTTCCCGATCCGGGCTCGCGAAGAACCCATGTCGCGTCTTCAAAATCGGCCTTTCCGAGCTTTTTGCCTTTGGCCCATGGATGAGTTGGCGACACGACGAGGATCATCTCATCCGTGGCGATCATGCGCGACAACAAGGCCGGTCTGTCGACCGCGCCCTCTACAACGCCGAGCTCAACCCGCCCTGCCTCAACCGCGTCGCCTACCGCCTCGGTATTGCCGATCCTGACGTCGAGACCGAGACCAGGATAGCGTGCGTGGAACGTCGCAAGCCTGGAGGGCAGCCAATAGGCGCCAACAGTCTGGCTCGCCATAACAGACAATTCCCCGCGCAAAAGTCCGGCAAGGTCGCTTAGCGCAGACTCGGCGGCTTTCGCTTCAGCCAAGACCTGAAGTGCATGCTCGAGAAAGATCGTTCCGGTTTGGTTTAGGACGATAGAACGACCGATCCGGTCGAACAAAGCCACGCCGTGCCGTTCCTCAAGCGCGATGACCGCAGCACTGACGGCCGACTGCGTCATGTTCATCGCTTTGGCAGCCTTGGTGATGTGCTGTTGGCGGGCGACTTCGGCGAAGATGCGCAACTGGTCGAGGGTCATGAAGATAGCAACCTTGAATCTGCTGCGAGTTATAATCGATTTTTCCGAATGTTCGTAGCAAAATTATGCGATGGAACTGATGCAGAATGGCGCTAGTTTTCTCCTACCAGACACGGAGGAAATACCATGCTGAAATCCATCATCACCGGCGCGGCGATTCTTGTCGCCACGACAGCACCAACGCTTGCCGCCGATATCCACGTCTATGGTCCCGGTGGACCACTCCCTGCCATGAAGGAGGCGGCAGCCGCCTTCGAGAAAAGCTCCGACAACAAGGTTATCGTTACCGCCGGCCCGACGCCGCAATGGATCGGCAAGGCTAAAGACAATGCCGACCTGATCTTCAGCGGCTCCGAGACGATGATGTCGGATTTCGTCAAGGCGATGGACGGCCAGATCAAGGACGCTGATGTCGTACCGCTCTACTTGCGTCCTTCCGCTATCCTGGTGCGTCCGGGGAACCCGGAGAAGATCACCGGCCTCGCTGATCTGTTCAAGCCCGGCCACAAAGTGCTTGTCGTCAATGGTGCCGGGCAGAACGGTCTTTGGGAAGACATGGCCGGACGAACCGGCGACATTGAAAAGGTGAAAGCTCTTCGCGCCAATATCAAGACGTTTGCCGCCAACAGTGCCGAAGCCAAAAAAGCCTGGACCGAGGACAAGTCTTACGACGCGTGGATCATTTGGAACATCTGGCAGGTCGCCAATCCAAAACTCGCAGATGTCGTCGAGGTCGAACCGGACTATCGCATCTATCGAGACACCGGGATCGTGCTGACTGAGCGCGGAGGCAAGAGTGCCGACGCCAAAGCGTTTTCGCAATTCCTTCAGGGCCCTGAGGCCAAGGCGATCTTTGCCAAGGCCGGCTGGACCACGCCCTCGAAATAACCCTATACCGTCTCAGGAAAGATAACGACAATGCAATCCACTCCCAAAAAGATCGCTGTGACCGGTGCTGCCGGTCAGATCTGCTATTCCCTGCTGTTTCGGCTGGCGAATGGTGACCTTTATGGCAAGTCGCAGCCGATCGAACTTCGACTTCTCGATCTGCCTCAAGCCCAGGACGCCGTACGCGGCGTTGTCATGGAGCTGGAAGACTGCGCCTTTCCGCTGCTGCACAACATCGTCATGACGGATGATCCCCGCCAGGCGTTCGAAGGTGTCGATGCGGCGTTCCTCGTCGGCTCCAGGCCGCGATCAAAGGGTATGGAACGGCGGGACCTGCTTGCTGCGAATGCAGAGATCTTCAAGGTGCAGGGCAGGGCGATCAACGAAGTCGCCGGACGCCGGGCCAAAATTTTGGTGGTTGGCAACCCTGCCAACACCAACGCTTCCATCCTGATCGCCAATGCTCCGGACTTTAACCCAAGGCAGGTCAGCTCGATGATCCGGCTTGATCACAACAGGGCGTTGACCCAACTGGCGCGCAAGGCCGCCTGTGGCGTCGGCGACATCGACAAGCTCGTTGTGTGGGGCAATCACTCGCCGACCATGTTTGCCGACTGGACCTACGCAACGGCTACCGGCAGGCCCTTATCCGAGACCATCGCCGACGACCATTGGTACAAAGAGGTGCTGATCCCTGAAATCGCAAGGCGTGGCACCGCCATCATAGAGGCGCGCGGCGCGTCGTCCGCGGCATCCGCCGCCAATGCAGCGATCGATCAGATGCGTGATTGGATGCATGGCACGGATGGGCGCTGGACATCGATGGCTGTTATATCGCAGGGGCAGTATGGCATACCGGAGGGTCTGGTGTGTGGCGTACCTGTGATGTGCGAGGACGGTGATTATAGCGTCGTTGAAGGTCTCGATCTGGACGGGTTTCAGAAGAGTAAGCTGGACAAAACGATAGAAGAGCTTGTCGGAGAGCGCGACGCCTTATCCTGATATAGTGGGATGGGGAGGCTGGCACAGAACCTGTGCGGAGATTGCACGCCTGTTCTCCGCAAAATTTCTGAGAATAGGCGCCAGCCTCCGAAGAGGCGAATGCCGCCACGACGATCAGCGAGCTGCAGCTTGACGGGCTGGTTCAATTTTATCTTTCATAATCCGCTTCGACCGCCGAATGGGAAGGACGAAGCCCTCATCCAGATAGGCGTCGTCGGGGATGAAACGCTCGAACAAGCGTATCCGGCTGGAAACCGACATAGTCGGTAGCACTGCGATCAAATCTTGTCGCCAAGGCCATTTCGGCGGATTGTTCGTCGCCAGGATGTTCGCCACTGTACCGATAGAACGATTGATTATCTGTTCAAAGTATTGCGCTTCAATGGTCACCGGCACCTTAGATGCCCGCCGCAGGTCATAAGCGCAAGAGGTGCAGACATGCTGGCCGACAAGCCGTGGCTGAGCGAAGGCATTAATTCCGCGGTGGCACGATGGGCAACGGTCGCGTAATCCGCACCCGTGGATAAAGCAGGAGATTCTAGTCGAGTGTCGCCATCGCCTCCGAAAATATGGGGGCTGATCAGCATCGAGGCACGCAGGACAGAATTGCAGCCACGTCGAAGCAGCACGACGGGCTTTGATGACCAGTGGTAGCGGCATGTGTCTGTAATCACATGGCTGCAAGGCCATTGACGACAATCGGTCTCTCGGAATTCCAGATCCCTCCGAGAGCTGGTCCAAGACATCGTCCTGAAGTTTTAAATCGAACCTGGCAGACCACATTCTGTGGCGCAGTCCAAGAACGCGCGCAAAATCTCGCGGTGCTACGCCATTGGCAGAAGCGATCCGATGTAACCAGCTCGACAGGAGTTCGTCGGCGTGTGGTTCTACTTTAACCGGCCACCGTTCATACACAACGTCCCGGTAGCGCTCCTGCGGAATGACCACCATCAGTGACGGCCCAAGCAGGCTCAAAGAAGCGCCTCACGAATGGGCCCATGCCGTCTTTTGGACAGCGGAATGTACCGCAGGTTATCGATGGAGGATTTGGTGATACGTTCGTCTCCCTCCTGGATTGCTGCAATCGCGGCCTTGGTCAGGATCGCGACGATCTCTCCGATCAGCCCCTCGGAAAGACCAAGAATGTGTCGGGCCTTTCGCTCCGCCGACAGATCCGAGCTGCGTGCGAGGGGCAAGGCGGCCTCGAGACTGTCCAACAATGACAGGTAGGCCTCATCGTACGACCAGCGCGGAATCGGAAAGAGTTCGAACCGACTCGCCATCTCGCTGGTTGCACATATGTAGTCGTAAACCGTGACCTCTCCGACCAGAACCGGCGAGATATCGTATTGCCGACCAATGCGACGCAGAAATGCGAAGACTGCTTCAACGTCACGCGGCCGGCCCCTAAGCGCGTTGTGGAATTCGTCAAAGATTAGGACCTTCGGTCTGAGCGCCGCAAGGAGATGGTCGAGTTGCTCCGCTTTGCGTCCGAGAGTCCACACATCGCCGCCCGGCGCGTTGAGCGCGTGGAGAATGCTGGCGTAAAAATGGCCAAGTCCTGCACCTTCCCGGGTCTGGACGATCCAGACCTTCTGGTCTGCGGAGGCCTTCAGGCAATCCACGGCAAATCGTTCGACGATCATCGTCTTGCCATTGGCGTAAGGCCCGACAATCATCAGCCCTTGCGTGCGCAGTGAAGGAGGGCGTGACAAAAAATCCGATAGCCGCTGATGGCTTTCGATCGCAGCTTGATGCCCGATCCACCTCGGAGCTCGGATATACGCGATCCGCTCCTCAATGGCGCGGTCGAGATAGGGGCGAACATGTTCGAAGAGGTGATCTTCCATAGCCGACTACCAGTCTTCGACCTGTAGTCGGGCCTTTGGCCGCTCTTGCTGGATCGTTTTTATCGGAACTGATTCCGATGTTTCAGCCATTCGTTTTTCCGCGGTCGCGGCATAAATGCCCCGCGCCGCATTGCGCAGCCGGCGCTTTGAAAGCCTGGCGGTGTTTGCAATCGTGGTCATTTCCCGGCGCAGCGAGACGATCTCGACGCTGGATCGGCCGCTCAAGTCGCGCCTTCGTGCCCTTTCGGCCCGATGCTCCCACAGTGTGATACTGGCGACCACGCCATCTCGCCGCTCCACTGCCCGAAACACTTGTGTTTCGGGGTCGCGAACAAAGATCTGGCTTATATTGCGGGGATCGTATCGCACTTCGAGCTTACTGAGCCGATCTCGTTCCGGCACCAGCCTGCCAATCCAACTCGAATAGTAGTGCAGCGCGAACAGACTGATCCCTTGAGGCGACAATTGCCTCTGACCGGCCGGCAAGAAGGAGAGCAGCACATGGTGCTGGTCGTCGATGATATGAGGGTGGCCTGACGCACGCTGCTCCCACTCCTTGATGGGAATGTTCAGCGTTTTCGGATTTTGATGGCGATTATGATCCAGGATCGCCAGGACCACGCACCGCTCCAGTTCGGAAAATGAGAGGCGGGCACGGTGTTCGGCAGGATATTCGTCACGAGCTGCCACGGAACGTTTCGTGGTGCCCGGTAATGTTGCCAACACACCGTTCAGCTTTCCGAGAAGCCGTTCCACGACGCCGCCGTGGTGAACCCGAGCGCGATCCCGATATCGAATGCGGATCCCGTATTCGTCGCAGCCTCGCTGAAAAGCATGCCCCTTGAACTCCATCGCCGAGTCGGCCACAAGCAGCCGGGGCCTTCCATACATTGGCCAGTCATGGCGAATATCGCGCGATGCGAGCCAGCCATCCTTGGGGCAAATCGCCTGCGCAAGGCAAAGCGCCACCGACAGCACCGAGGGTTTTTCCAGCGATAGGCAAAAGCCCAGGATGGCACGGGTGGCAACGTCGGTCACCAGTGTCAGATACGCCCGCCCGACGAAAACCCCGGCCCCATCGATGACCTCGACGAAATTTACATCCGTCGGCGTGTGGTCGATCTGGCAGACATCCAATGGGTTTGTTGCATGGATGTATCCAGGCTGTGGCTTCAGCCGAAACAAATGTTTCGGATTGGCCGAGCGCTTCCTCGCGATCGTTTCGGCTGAAAACAATTCAGGGATCCTGCGCGCGACAGTGACATACGATGGCTGGGACAGGCCTGCCTCCTCGCAGCGCGCGCGGATTTCGGCGACGACCGGAGCCAATGGCGGCGCTTCGAGGGTGAGCCACTGCTCCTGCAAAGTTCTCGCAACGATAGCTTCGACGTCCGCCGAGATCCGCTTTCGCCGGGGGCCGGATGTGCGCGGCAGGAGCGCGGTCACCGTTCTGTCGGTTCGATATCGGGCCAAGAGATTGTATATTTGTCGGGACGACAGCCTCAATTCCGCAGCAGCGCGGTCAATGGCCGATTTGCGCGAACCGTATCCTTCCAGGATGCGATCCAGTTGGTCCGCGAGCCTGCGCGCAGCCGCCCAATCGGCTTCAGTAGATTCACGGGCAGGTATCGATCGGCGATATTGAAATGGATTTGGCACAACTGGCCTCATCGAAATCGTTAGCGATAATCGTTGCAACCAATAACGTCTAACTCTAACAGCCTAATGACGATTTCCAGTTTGAAACCTCAAAGTAAAAGCCACAGCCGGCGTCGCCCTGACCCGTCTGGACGAGCGTATAGCTCGCTCGGACGTTGGCGCAGGGTGGATCGAGCGCACCCACTTCACCGATGCCTGCGCATCGCTGTGGATCGACGGCGAACTCGTCCATCTCGAAGATCTAGTCCTCCACGACCATGTCAGAGATATTCGCACACCCACCCACGAGCTGACCATTGCTCGCGACGTGCTGCGAACCCGCCGGCGCATTGCTGCCCAGTTGCCTGACTGGGCCCTATCGGCCGACGGACTTCGCACACTCCGAAAAGCCTCGGAGATCACATCGGTCGACGCTGACGAGGCGACGTCCGCCAATGCCACCCGGCGCGCAGTCGCGAACGATCCGGAAGGCGAGGGGGAGACCGCCGACGACATCGAACATCTCCCCCGCATCGATTATGCCGCAATCGATGAGGTACTCGCCCGATCGGAAGCGGCGATCGAGAACGCGACACGGACCGGCCGGAGGGGCGACCCAGAGAAAGATCCGATGATCTACGATCTCGATTGGGACGAGGATGCCAGGCTCGACGAGTGGCGCGGCGTGCTGCGCCAGGCCGAAAACCTGCCGACGATACTGCAGGCCATCGTCGCCCTCGATGCCTGGAATGAGTCGTCCGTCCTTCAGCACGCCCCCTGGCTCGGTCGTCTGTTTTGCGCGTCCATCCTGCGCCAGGCCGGGATTACCTCAGGGGTGCATCTCGCCGCCATCAACCTCGGCCTGAAAACCATCCCGGTCGATCGACGCCGGCATCGTGACCGGGAGACCCGGTTGCTCGCCGTTGCTCACGGCCTGATCGCGGCCGCCGAGATCGGTCTGAAAGAGTTTGACCGGCTGTCGTTGGCGCGCACGATGTTCGAGCGAAAGCTGGACGGACGCCGGACGTCTTCAAAGCTGCCGGAGTTGGTCGAACTGGTCATGGCAAAGCCGCTCGTGTCGGCCGGGATGGTGGCGAAGACGCTCGATGTGACGCCGCAGGCGGCGCGGAGGATTGTTTTGGAGCTGGGGTTGAGGGAGATGACCGGGAGGGGGAGATTTCGGGCGTGGGGCGTGATCTAATGATGGACGACGCATACTGTTGGACGCGCCAAAGTGGCGCGAACATATTATTTAGTGCACAGTGCTTGGCCCCAGCATGGTGGTTGATAGCAAGCAGGGGTCGCGACCGCAGTCCGTGAGACAATTTTTATCAGCGCTCGCCCTTTTTCAACAAGTTCAGAGCAATGGAGCCTTACAAAACGGCCTTGTATTGGGCTATTGATACTATCTCGGATGCTTGTTCTGCCGCGCTGTCCACGATCACGCTAACCGAATTGATACGGTTTTGGGTGCTATAACCGACATCCCAAAATGACTTGAATGCAATCAAGAGGCGAAGTTGGTCAGAGACTTTTTCCTATATCACCTGAATGACCGAGAGTTCGAATACCTCGTCGTGACCATGTGCAAGAAGTGGTTGGGTGAAGGCACGACTGCGTTCGCCGAAGGAAGAGACGGCGGCCGTGATGCGCGTTTCTTCGGTACGGCACAGACCTATCCGAGCACTGAGAGCCAATGGTCCGGCCATGTTGTCATTCAAGCCAAGCATACGGCCACACCGAACGCATCCTGTTCCGACAGCGATTTCAAGCGCTACTTCGAGCCCGGTGACAAAAGCGAGCTGCCGAAGGTTGCAAAACTGATCGAAGAGGGCGTGCTGCATTATTACCTGGTCTTCACCAACCGGAAATTGCCCGCAGGTGCCGACTTGAAGATCCTGAAAAAGGTTCGGGGCCTACAATTGACCGATGCAGCAGTTATTGGCCTTGAAGAGATCAATCGCTTTCTTCACGAGACGCCGACCGTTGCACGGGCCTTGCCAGTCAATGAGTATGCACGGCCGTTCGAATTCAATTCCGAAGACATGGTCGATGTCATCGTTGCACTGAAAGACGCGATCGACATGGAAGGATCTGGCTACGAAAGCGCTGTTGACTTCACCTTGGTGAATAAGAAGAAAGTGAAGAATAAAGTCAATCGAATGTCTGATGAATACTATCAGATGGTCATCGTCAATAAGTATATGCCTCTTTTCGACAAAATGAGGTCGTTTCTGAGGAATGAGAGGAACTCAGAATACCGTGACATATACCACGATATTGCTGACGAGTTGCGCCAGAAGATTGTCCGTTATCGTGACCGGTTCGATAATTTCGAGGAGATTATCGGATATCTGTTTGATGTCATCAAAGAAGCAAGACCAGAATTCATAGGGAAACGCCGCTATGTGACGTTCCTCCTGTGCTATATGTACGATGATTGCGATATTGGTGAGAGGGAGCCAGCGGTATGATCACAGCGCAAAAGCACCTCGATCTCGACAATTCGGTCCTGCGCGTCGCTGCGGTGATGCTGCATGAGCTGAAGAAGCGTCGCGTACTTGAGTTTTCCGCCCTGCGGAGAAAAGTTTTAAAGGCGGTCGGCTCTGAATCCGAGATCGCGTTCCAGCCGGCATTGAGCTTTCTGTTTGTCGTCGGAAAACTCGAATACCACGTCAAGAACGACAGCTTCGAGTATAAGGAAGGCTAATTTTATGCAGCTCAGCCGTCTTTATACCAATTTCGATAACCTGTTCACTCCGATCGACTTCAATTGCGAGACTGACGCCGACGTTTTGAACGTCGTCTATGGCGATGTCTCGCGGGCGAAGGATGGTGGGCCCAGAGATTCTCATAATCTCGGTAAGACAACGCTTATCCACCTGATCGACTTCATGTTCCTGAAGGACATCACCGGGTCGCGCCATTTTCTGGAGACCCATGCCGAACGGTTTTCCAAGTTTCAATTCTTCCTGGAGATTGGCCTAAACGATGGGACCTTTCTTACCGTCAAGCGTGAGGTAGTCGATAGCAACAAGATCGCTCTAAAAAAACATGAGGATAGGGGCCAGAATCTTGCTTCGCTCGCAAGCAAGGACTGGGACCACGACGGCGTCAGCCGTACGGCGGCACGCGAACTCCTCGACGGGATACTCGATCTTCGCATCATCAGCCCATACGACTACCGCAAGGCACTTTCCTACTTCCTCCGCACACAGGAGGATTACAACGACGTCCTGCAGTTGCAGAAGTTTTTGGCAGGTGCGCACTTGGGGTGGAAGCCGTTTGTAATGACGCTGCTCGGTTTCAATGAAGAGCCGGTCGAACGGAAATACAGACTAGATCAAGACATCGAGGAGAAGGAGAACGATAAAAAGAAGAAAGAGGCCGAGCTCCAAGTTGACGAAACTGATCTTCTCAGACTTTCAGCGGAAATCAGAAATAAGAAGGTGGAGTTGGAGGAAACTGAAGCAGATCTCGATAGATTTGAGTTCAGCTCCGAGGAGCGGCGGCTGATGCATGAGCTCGTGGACGTCATTGAGGCGCGTATCGCTGAAACCAATGATGCGCTCTACAATGTCCGCGTCGATATCCGCAACATCGACACCTCGTTGAAAAACAAGATGTCATTCAATCTGTCTGAAGTAGAAACCATTTTCAAAGAAAGTGAGCTCAACTTTCCCGGGCAATTGAAGAAATCGTACGAGGCTCTAGTAGAGTTTAACCGTCAGATCACCAATGAGCGCAACCGCACGCTTCGGGCGCGGAAGAAGGAGCTTGAGGAAGAACAAGAGCGTCTGCGAGCCCAACGAAAGGTGGATGATCTCAAGCGCCAGGATTACAACAACATCCTGCAAGGCACCGACACCCTTGAAAAATTCAAAAGGCTCCAGCGAAACCTGGCCGAGCAGAGAGCCGATATCGCCTATCTCGAAGGCCAGGAACAACGGCTCAGCGCGATTGCGAGCCTTGAGAGCGAGATCAACAAGCTAAAGCGCGACCGCAGCCAGGTTGTGGACGAGATCAAAGCCCTCATTTCCCAAGGCACTCCGGCGCGGGATCGTATCGCCGCGAACTTCAATCTCTATTGCCGCCGTGTACTCGATCATGAGGGACTCTTTTACGTCCGTCAGAACGGCATGGGGAATGTCGAATTTCCGATCGAACTGCTGGAGAAGGGGTCAAAGCGAGCGTCGCGACAGTCCGAAGGGAAAAGCTACAAGCAGATGCTTTGCGCTCTGTTCGACCTGAGCGTCCTCAAGGCTTACGAAGATCTGCCTTTCTACCACTTCGTATATCATGACGGCATCCTCGAAGGACTCGACAATCGGGTGAAGGTTCGCTTCCTGGAGCTTGTCCGCGAGCTAATTGCAGACGGCAAGATCCAGTACATCATGTCGATTATCAATTCGGATCTACCTCGCGATGAGGATGACAAGCCGATCGCATTCTCTTCCGAAGAGGTGATTTTGCGCCTTGATGATAGTGGTGATCAGGGGCGTCTCTTCAAGATGCCAGAATTTTAGCCGTACTGCACTTGAGTGTTACGGCTGCTTTTTTTAATTGAATTGACATGCCCTGCAGTTGGTTTACGCAGGACGTTGACACCGATCGCTGACGCTGCGACTCCGACCTGTCCCTGGCGCGCATCAACAGACCTATGAGCGTGGCGGTCCCGAAGTGGGACCGTTGGTCAGCTTCAACCCGTCGCACAGATAATGGCCTGTGGTGACGCCGGGCGTCAGCGCGTGCCATCATCACGCTCGACCGCACTCGTGCCTTCGTCAGTCGGCGGAGGTTTCGCTAGGTTGGCCGGATGCGCGTGACACGCCGCCTGCGCGTGGCCTTTGATCCTGCCTCACCGGTCGAGGTCTCGACCGGTGTTGCGGCGGGTTCTGTGAGCGGTGCGCCGTCGACGCGCGCGACGCTGATGACAATCGGCTCTACATCGTCTTCGGGGCCGCCAATTACCGGAACCGCGCGCGACAGGCGGAACCGAGCGAGACCATCAAGCTTCGAGTTCTCGGCTCGCAATAGTCTCACAACCTCACGGGCCCATGGCCGCTCCCGCTTTAGGGGATCGCTATGAAAGGACGCCTTGTAGCGCTCGCTGATCGTATTACCGATCCAGTACCAGCTCGCTTTTGGCGCGGCCAACCAAGCTTTGATAAAGGTTTCCGGCTCAATCTTGTCGAGGATCGCGACATGGGCATACGGGTTGTCGCCTGTATAGGTGGAAACAAGCATTTCAAAAAATTTCTCGCCTCTGCCGAGGGCCACAAGCAAATCCGGTATGGCTGCCTCAAGCTTCAGATTAAGTGCAGCCTCCTGTTTCTCCCTCAGATGATCGACTATCTGTTTAAAGTTGGCTTCCATTGGCCTCGAAACCCAGTACCCGATCCCGTCATGGGAAGAGTACCGCTCATGCTTCCAGTCGTAGCGCAGCGGCCGCGGCGGTATTTTACACCGCTCATGCATTCCATCGATATAGGCTTTGGCTTCCGCCACGGACTCGGCGGGTGTCAGTCCTGAAATTCCTTGCTCCGCCATCATCAGGCGAAGTGCAAGGATATGGAGCATTTCGCCTGTCTCGATCGCAGCGAATGTTTCGATCTGCGCATTCATTCGCGCAAGGCCGATGGCCACCTGCTCATCAGCGAGCTTGTCGAAGTTGATGACGGTGCGCCATGGCGGATCTTCCTTAGGAACAAGGAAATGTACGCTTTCGTCAAGATTTCGGCGGATGTCGTCGGCGCTGTAAATGCCTTTCACGAACATGTCCGACAGTAGCCCGTCCTGAAGCGTGTTGCTGTGCAGCTGGATTGTACCATAGCGGGTATTTGCACTGCCAATTTTCGAGGCGGCTTCTATAGCTTGCCTGCTTCGATTGGCAAGATCGTCGGGTGTCATAACATTGTCGCGGATCTCGGTTGCGAAGACACTGATCATCTTGACGACCTCGGTCATAGCAGCCTTGTTGCTCCGATGCCGATCGTCGAGGGCTTCGTGGAAGCGGCGAAGATCCTCGATCAGGTATTTAAGAAGGCGCAGTGACGGTCGTTTCGACCTGATATAGATATCGAGGACATCCTGTTCATAGGGCGCAAGAAAATCGCCGAATGCTGTGCCGCGGTGTGGCTTCATGAACTCTTCGAATGCCTGACTGGTCTGCGGCAGTGCGTTGAGCGTCTGGCCAAACACCTTCTCCTTAGCATCCTTGAGGTAGGAATCCACCACTTTGGTGTCGTGAACGATGACGATGACACGGCATCCGGCATGCTCGACATAGGAGTTGATCACCCCGAGCAGGATCTTCAATGGAATCCGGCAGCGTTCGAGGTCGTCGAAAACAAGAACTCGTTCGGTGCTGACCGCCTTGTCGAGAAAGGCGCCGAGCAGCGTGGGCGTCAATCCGCCCAATGCTGCGAGCCCGCTGACCGCGTGCATGCTCTGCTGTGCGTCCTTGAGCAGCATCTTGATGCGGGCACGCGACGGATACATCTGCGCAAAGACGGCCGAGCGTAGCTCTTCAGCGCTGTGCATGCCGAAAAGGCTGACAAGGTGAAATTCGTCTTCATCGAGTGAATGAAGGACCTGGTGGGTCTTGCCTATGCCCCAGGCGCCGGTGACCAGCACCGCAAATCCAGGAGCATCAAGTTTCCGATAATAATCGATGTAGCTGCGAAGTGCCGAAGGTGGACCATCTGCCCGGCGTTTTTCCTGGGGGAAGTCGCTTGGAAAGATGAGCTTATGAGCTGCCCGGAAGATCCAGTTCAGCTTCGAGGATTTGGCAAGCACTGGCGGCATCGCTGGCGTGATTCTCCATCATGTAACCGCACGGAACGCGCCCGCCCCATGGATATATGAAATAGGCTTGCAATTGGTAGATACCAGCCCGAAATTACTCCGTGGGAACTAAAATGGTAATACCAAAGTATCAAATTTCATATCGCCCAAATTTGTGGTATACTGACAATGACTTCCGACAGCTTTCCCACAGGGATTTGACGTATCCCCACCATTTCAAGCATCAGCTAGTCGCGTTGAGAGCCGGACATCGGTTCGACTCTCTTCGAGGCGAAGACGCTGATCAGGCATCTTGCGCGATGCCGAAGTTCGCGGCAATAAGCTTGTTTATGTGGCTTGCGGATGCTTTGAAGAAGGCATCGATCTTGGCAACGCTCGGGAGGTTGAGCGAAACTATTTGGTGCGCCAGATCAGATTTCTTTTGATCGCGCTCGTAAAGTTTCAGTGTGTCCCAACTTGCCAAGAATGCACAGTCGATTTCAATCGCGGGCGGGTCGAACGTCATTCCCGTTGAAGACAGGCATCTATGGGCAAATACGTATTCACTAGGATGCTTGAGAAAGCCCGCCCAGCGCCTTACCATCCTGTCGGCCTCGGTTTCAGAATAGGTGCCTTTGTGCGCCGTTTCGATAGCGGCGCGAATGTATTCCCTCAGAACATCCAGGCGTAGCAACAAGACTTCGGACATCTCCTCGCACGCGATATTGGATCGAGGCAAGCTCAGGATGCGGCCGATCGAAGAGATTACGGCGGCTATGTTGCAGGCTTCCGCGACGTGATGATCCTGGTCACCATTATCGTAGTCGACGGTTATTGACCCGTGCGAGAACGGCGTGGCGTAGAGCTCGCATGATAACGGCTCACCGTTTTGGGCGACCAACGATTGATGGAGCTGTTGCGTCAGTGTGCGGAAGTCGGCTTTGCTATAGGCCATGCTTGCCACTATCCTTTATGGGTTGATCGCTCCACCGTCCGCGGTTGGTGATTGCCCACAGTGGCATCAGCTCGCCCGGGTCGAAAGGGTAGGGTTTGGCCGGTAGCCTTGGGCCTATATCATCCCGCTTCTGACGGACGTTCCAACTGAAGCTGTCTATGTCGGTCATCCTACGGAATGTTGCTAATATCTGGTCGGCGTCGGAAACCGACAGGATGTCGTCCAGCTCCTGAATCGGGCAGAAGACCGGCGTCCGCATGTCGGCTTCGGTGATACTGCTGTCCTTATTGACCGAATAGACCTTCGCTTCCGCGACCAGCTTATCCCGTAGCTTGCCACCCATCTGCGTCCACGAGTCGAGCGTCAAAATCACGCCGGTCACGTCGTCCGCCAAGTTGTGCTTCAGAATTCCTTGCCGGACATGGGCGAAATACCGCCATAGCTGGAATATCGCCTTGACGATCTGGTCATACCCGTCGCTAGCGTCCTCTCGGGGATTTTCTCCGTATTGGGCGGCATAGGTGAGCTTGGTCGCCTTGCACTCCATGACGCTGACGATCTTGCTGTCCAGCTTCAGGAGGATGTCCGGCGTCTCGACTGGATTCTTCTTGTACCGGTACCTTTCTGCAGGGAGCGGATCAAACTCCGGAATGAACGCCTTGATGATCTTCCGCGAGTATTCCTCAAACCGAGTGTTGGCATCGCTGATGACAGCGTTCTTACCAGAAGCCAGGTCGTAAAATAGACCGGCCGTCACCCGCAAAAGGATCAGGTCGGGCAGGGGGGACGTGTAGAGGGTCGTGTCCGCACGGTCGTAGCGGATGATTGGTTTCAGCCGCAGATAGCTCGGCTGGTAGGCGATGGGTATGGGCGCTGATGCCTCGGCCTCGAACTTTTTGACCAGAGCGGCGGCTTCGCGATGTGCCGTCGATGTACTGCTCGACAGCAGTTTGGTGGTTTTGTGGATCGCCTCCAGCGACACCGGCAGCTCTTCCTGCGTATCCAGCAGCGGCATCCAAGTCCGGCCAACATGCTGGGTGAAGAGGACGAAAGCCGCCGACACGTAGTCGATGATGTCGAGCCCGTACTTTTCCTTGAAATAATCCGCGCAAACGCCTTGGCAATAGATGTACAGGTATTTGTAAAGCTCGCCCGACCTCACCCAAGTCCGCTGCCACGGGAACTGCCGGTGGCCGATCCTGTGAAGCTCGTCGATGATGTTTTCATTGTTGATGCGAAGCGGGGTCTCGTCATCCTCGGCGCTTCTGAGAAGATTTGTCAGCACGCGGATGGTCTCAAAATCCCGAGTGTCCATCGTCGGCTCCCATGCGAAGCCCGGCGTTTTCGGCGTCGTGAGCAGTAGGTTCGCAAGGGTTTCAATCTCCCAAGCCTGAACGGAGTGGCCCTCCAGGATACTATCGCTCGCGGCCTCCTTGGGATACCGGAAAATCCCCTTCCTGATGCTGTCCTTCCGCCCTGTCTGCAGGGCATGGGTTGACCACACCATGGTCAAGAAACCGAAGTCGTTGATATGGGAAAGTCTGGCAACAAGCTCTCGAAGTTTCGGCGTGATGTATCCGGCCAACGGTTCTGCGGGACGCCGCTTTCTCAAAAGGAGCGGCGGCGCCGAAATATTGGTCATTAGTAGTTGGCGGTGCCAATAAGAAAGGCGAATGACACGCTCCTATCCGGATTACCTAGAGGGATGGAACTTCGTTATTCGGCGTCATTGGCGGCTTTTTTCACCGCCTTCGGTGGCAGTTTAAGTGTTGCCCCGTTCGGGCCGACGCTCACTTCCGGCCCTAGTCCCATGACAGCGCCGAGGGCGGCAAGCGAGCTAACCTCTCCGTCGCCTTTCGCGCCCATTTGGAAAAGTCCAGCACAGGCGCCTTCGACCCATTTTTCCGGAAGCTGTGCGCCTTCCTTGTTGGTCATCTCCATTGCAGTCTCAATAACCCAGCTCGCGCGGTTGATGTCCATTCCATACCGCTGGAGTTCCTGCATGGTACGCAGCTCGGTGTCGTATGAACGGCGTAGAAATGACACGAGGTATGCAATGAAGCCTACAGCGACCGCTGACAGAAGCAGTCCACGGAGGGCCAACATCCAGAGCAATATCGTGTTGTCGGGCAATTTGGGGGCCAATGTCTCCGTGGCCGTACTAGGAGCTAAAGCCTGAGTGTCGGCCGGATGCTGAGTTTGGCTCGTCTGCGCCGGTTCCTTTAGGGCAGAACGTTCGATTACCGCCAGCAGATCGGAGGCGAGTTGGCTCCTTTCCTGTGTCAGGGAAACAAAAGACTGGAACGTGTAAAATGCAGCACCACCGGCTAATACTGCGCCGCCGATGCAGATCCAGATGAGGAACGTCAGCTTCATCAGCGACTGTCGGGAACTTGGCGGGCGGGCGAGGAAGCCCTGCACCTGTGTGGTTATGTCCTCGCGCAATTTGCGGCGTGCGAACATGTGGTCCGACTGGTCAAATTCCTTAATCTTCTCATCCAGTGCAGCTTTTTCATTGCTGATGCGCTCCCGCGATTCCGCTTCCCGCTTCCGGATTTCTTCCTCAGCCTGAAGCTGCTGCTCCTCGAACTTCTTCCGGCGCTCGGCGGCATCTTCTTCGTAGCTGATGCGCAAGTTTTCTGCGTTTTCCAGCATTGTATGATGCAGTTGGGCAAGCGATGCCGTTTCGCGATCGATTATGCCAAGCGTGTTTTCAGCCAGTCCCTTTGCGTCACCAGCTTTCGGGAATGTCAGGTAGCGGCGGATGATTTCCTCTACCTCCAAAAGCTTCTCAGCATTTATCCGCCCGTTCGCGGGGTCGAACTTTATGATGTCGTAATAAGCGGGGTTGAGACTCGCCAGTACGTTGCCACGGTTCATATTCACATTGAATGTGGTGTCGCCTGGATTGAAAGAAAATGACTGAATGAGAAAGGAAGGCCCCTTCTTTTTCCGTATTAATTCGAATTCGTTTTCCGGTAGTGGGACGCCGCCTAGATCGATGCCCATATGATTCGAGCCGTATTTTTCCTTCAGCTCGATCAGCATATCGAGAATGGTTTTGTCCGTTACTTTGGCTACATAAAGGTCGGTCACGTGCAATATCCCCCGCAGATGAAAGAAGATATAGTTGTTGCTTTGGGGTTGGTAATTGCATCGCGCGCTAAATCGAGCGTTGTGCACAGTATGTTGGAAGGGATTCGAGGTCGTCCGATGATTCTGGCCTGTTTTCGGAGCGGATGGGCGGCAGCCGCGACCATAGCAGTCGTTCAGTCGCGCAGGTTGTCATCACGCTAGCCAATATAGTTCGCTGCAGGGTCACGTCTGCAATGCGCCGCCATTGCCATCGTTCAAGTGTTCGTCGCTTCAAACTAAAAGCGAATGTCTGTTAACGTAGCGGCGCTTGACATGGATAGTGGAAACCAGGGCGGCTGCCTGGGAACGCTTTACCTACCGATGCATCTGTCCGTTCAGGCCCAGGCGCGGGGACAGCGGGCACCGACTCGATGGCTTTCGTTCTTCGAACTGTGGTCGATAAACGCTTTTGAATGGGTAGTCAGAGGATCCCTGCAATATTCTGAGGCTGTGCGAGATTGATCACACGCTTGTCTTGGCCATCCCCTTAATGCAACCATGAATCGCGGTGTTTGGCCGCGCGACAGCCGGGGGGGTGATGCGAGTAGCTCGAATAGTGATCCAGAATTTTCGCACGTTCGCGTCACTCGACGTGAATGTCGCGGATGATCTGTGCTGTATCATCGGAGAAAACAATACTGGCAAGACCGCGATCCTTCGCGCAATCCAAATTTGTCTAGACAACATGCTGCCGTCGAGTTTCCGGGCGCTGATGCGCGAGGACATCCACTCCGCGATCGATATCGCCCAGCCCAGCCAGGTTCTGATAGGAATTGAACTGGCTGGGTTCGAGGGACGTGTGAATGAAGAGGCGCTAGTTAGTACCTGGAAGACGGCTGCGGACCGCGCGCGTATATTCTACCGCTTCCGTCCGCGGCCAGCTGTCCGGGAGCAGCTTGTAAGTGGCGACATCTTACCCGGGGCGCTGACCCTCGAAGATTATCAGTGGGAAATCCGCGGTGGCGGTGACCCTGCCATCGACCTCACGGAGATTGCCTGGGATGACGACGGGATCGGCGAGTCGGTGCGCTTTGCAGATCTGCAATCTTACCTTCTTGTTCATCTGCCTGCGCTCCGCGATGTCGAGAGCGACCTGCGTAATCCCCGCCAGTCGCCACTCATCCGTCTGATCGAGGCGTTCGAGATTGATGCGGCCGAGCAGGATGCCCTAATTGCCATCCTCGACGAGGCCAATCAGGCGATCGCGAACTCGGCGACTATTGCCGAAATAGCAGGGGCAATTGACGCACGGTTCAAGGAAGTCTCTGGCCCCGCGTTCGAGATGGACGCCACTCTCGGCCTCTCCGCTGCGACCTTCCGCGCGATCATACGCAACCTGAAAGTCATTCTATCGGACCTTTCGCTCACCTCGTTCGAACCTGGCCGCAACGGTCTTGGGATGAACAACATTCTCTATATCGCGATCCTGATGGAATACCTGCAGCGGCGGATCGCGCTCAACCGCTCGGCCGGCCAATTGATACTGATCGAGGAGCCAGAAGCGCATCTTCATCCTCAATTGCAGTTCTCTTTGATCGCGGCACTACGCGCGATCAACGTGCAGACCATCCTGACCAGTCACAGCACCCAGGTGACCTCTCAGGTTCCATTGAGCAGTATTGTATCTCTCACCAAGCGCGAGGACGCGACCATCGCTGCCGGCAATCTCGCGCTTAATGCCGCGCTGACTGCGCCAGAAATTGCCGATCTCGAACGATACCTAGACGCAACCAAGAGCGCCTTGCTCTACGCTCGCAAGGTTATGCTGGTCGAAGGTCCAGCCGAGATGTTCCTGATCCCGGCGATGATTGAGCAAGTGTATGGCGTGAGGCTTGAGCGGCTCGGCATCTCCGTTATTGCGATTCATGGCGTCCACTTTGACGTCTATGCCAAACTGTTCCGCGCCGGATCGCTCGAGAAGAAATGCGCCATCGTGGCCGATGCTGACATGAAGCCGTTCGACGCCGAGGACTTCGATCCGGAAGCCCACGCGCCCGATTTGGTGGCACTAGAAAACGACTTTGTATCCACTTTTGAGGGCGCCACCACCTTCGAACGCGAGTTGGTATCGCTCGGACGCATGCCAATGCTGATCGAGACCGTCCGCGCTCTCGGCGCGCCGCAGATCCTTGCGCAGATGGAGCAAGGGTTCGCAACGCTCGCGCTCGGGGGACTAAGCCCCGCCGACGAGACAGCGCTACGCATTGAGCTTGGCCGTATCACGCTCAATACCGCCAAACGCTTTGGTAAGGCGCGTTTCGCGCAGATAGCTGCGCGCTACGCTCACCTCGCGACCGATCTGCCGACCTATATCGAGGAGGCGTATGAGTGGCTCACCGAATGATCCGGCTGACATCGGAACAGCGCGAGGCCGTCGAATACGACGGCAATCTGCTTCTCACTGCGTGCCCAGGAAGCGGCAAGACGCGGGTCATTCTCGCCAAGTTGCTGACGCTGGCCGATCAGGTTGTCGGTACGCCACAGTTCATCGGCTGTATTACCTACACCAATGCTGCAGTCGACGAGATCGAGACCAGATTGCGCACCTACGGCAATAACGCGATCGCAGACCGCTGTGAAATCTCCACGATCCACGCTTTCTGCCTACAGTTCATTCTGCGTCCCTATAGCTGGCTGTTACCCGAAGTGCCGGCGTCGTTTCAGGTGCTCTCCCGGGAGAACAGTCAGTTTGAGCAGATCGTGACGGCAGTCGAGGACGCTTTCGGTCGCATGCCCGCCGGGCAGGTGTTCGAGGACTATGAATCGCTTCGCATCGACGTGAACGGCGACCCCTGCGGCCAAGGGATCGAGACAGGCATTGTCACTGAGGATTCCGCCACGCTCTATTGGGAGCGGGTCCGCGCCCACGGATATCTCGATTTCGCGATGATCCTCTATTATTCATGGAAGATCCTCGAACAGCACCCGTTCGTCGCACGAGGCATCGCGAGCCGCTTTGCCTGGCTACTTATCGACGAATTTCAGGATACCACTGATATCCAGATCGCCATCTTCGGAGCACTCCGAAATTTCCTCCACACGCGCTTCTTTCTGGTCGGTGACCAAAATCAGTCGATCATGCGCTTCGCAGGTGCTCGTCCCGAACTCGCTGATCAGTTTGGAGATCAGATTGACGCGCACCGCGACACAACCTTGACCGGCAACTTCCGATGCGGGCCGGCGATTGTCGGCACTGCATCAACACTGATCCGGACCGTCCCGGGGATGCAGTCGGCGGGCGATGCTGCCCAAGTCGCGGCGCAAGTGAACTACGTTCATGTCGCCCGGCCGATTGACGCCATCACTGACTATTTTCTGCCCGCCCTGCAGGATGCCGGCATCCCGCTCGGTAAGGCAGCAATTCTAGCGCCATGGTGGACGCATCTTATCCCCGTCGCCCGCGCCCTCCGGGAATTGGACGTGCCAGTCTTCGGTCCGGGCGCACGGCCCTATCGACGTCGGCGACTGCTTGCCGGACTCGCCGAGCAGCTCGGAGCCTGTGCCGAGGCTGGCAACTACCTCGGGCTCCCAGGTGTCGAGCGGGCTCTGTTTCGGCTCATCGGCGACCTCACAGGAGAGTCGCGCTACGACATGTTCAGCTATCAGGGGCGTCGTGTGGCGCTCGGCCTGATCTATCTCGCTCGTGGACTTGCTGACCAACATCCCGGCGGCGTCGCCTGGCTGCGCGCCATGGCCCACGAGGCAGGTCACTATCTCGAAAACGAGGAATTGTTGCCGGGCAGTGCCAAACAAACGCTGATCGATTCCGCGGAAGAAATGTTGTCCGACATGCAGGCCAGCAAGGTCGATCTCGCGAATCTGCTGATCTCAGATATGGGTCTTTTCGCCAATCCTGAGCATGCGCTCAAGCTAATAACGCTGCACAATTCTAAGGGACGCGAATTCGATGGCGTTGCCCTGATCTGTATGAACAATGGTAGTATCCCGCATTTTTCGACCTCGACGCAGGAGGAGTATGACGAATCTCGGCGATTGTTCTATGTCGGCCTTACCCGTGCCAAGCGCATCTTACTCGTCGCGTCCGATCAGTCCCATTGGAGAAACAAGCCGACCCCCTTCATCGCGGAGGCTGGCCTTCGATGAGACTATTTATGATACGCGACGTTCGATAGTTAGTTGCGTTCGGCCGCTTACTTAAAAGTAAATAGCCGATAACGGACGAGCTTCCACCGGCGCTATATCGGCCGTCGGCGTGAGACAACCTGACGGCCCTCGATGAGTAATTTCAGCGTGTTAGCTCTATTCCAATGACACGGTCGCCGGTTCGATTCCTTTCAAGGCGAGCGGGACTCACACCTGAGATGAGGATAGGACTGGCCCTGTAAAAGGCTAGACGCCTTTCGCGAGGCCTCCCGACTGGTTTGGTGATGGCGGAAATCAGAGCTTGCCCTCTGCAACGAGTTCGCGGGTCCGCTTCAGCGTCGACAGCAGGGCCGATCTGTATCCCCTGTCGCTGTCGAACTGCGCCTGTTCAGCCTGCTCTTCTAGGCCGCCAGGTTGCTTGCCGCGCATTCCAAGGTAGCAGTAGAATTTCAGCTGCAGCGTGCCGGCTTCATCCTCGAACAGTTCATTGATGATGGCGCCCTCGCGTGGACCGGTGGCCTGGAAGAACGTGACCTTGCTCTGCGGCTCCAGGGTGATGATCTCCTTGATGTCAGAGCCCGCAATCGTCGCTTCACGAACGAAATGGGTTGCACTGTCCTCGACGACGTCGCAGCGGGTGCAGAGGCCTGGCGGCAAAAACAGGCGCGCGTCGCGCGCTTTCAGTACAAGGCCTTTCCAGACCTGCTCTCGGGTGAGCGTGGTTTCGCCTTCAGGATTTACGGGAACGGTTGCGGTCGAATAGATCATGACGATGGTCCTTGTTGTGAGATGTGGGGCGGCCTGCCTCAGGCGGAGGCCACGGTTTCCAAGGCGAAGTCGCGATAGGAGCGAAGCGGGCGGCCAAGCAGCGTCGTCAGGCGCTCGACATCGCCCTCGTGAGGCAGCATGCCGTCGGTCAGGAACCGCTCACCCATCATGCGCATGTCGTAGGCCATCCATGGCGGCATGAACTGCTTGAGGTTATGCTCGAAGGCGGCTGTATCGCCACCGCCATAGTTGATGGGGCGTCCCAGGACGTCCGACCAGATAGCTGCAATGTCAGCTTCGGTCAGCGTCTGGGGTCCGACGAGGTTGATGCGTTCCAGCGGAAGGGGGGCTACCGCTTGTTCTCGCCGCAGCAGTTCATGGGCAGCAATCTCCGCTATGTCGCGCACGTCGATCATCGCGAGGCCCTTATCGCCGACCGGCATCGGGTAGACGCCATAGCCAGTGACGACCTCCTTGATCGTCTGATCGTTCTGCATGAAGTAGGCCGGACGTAGGATCGTGGCGGCCATACCCATCTGTTCAATCATTCGCTCTACGGCAAACTTGCCCGCAAAGTGCGGGACGTTGACGTAGACGTCGGCGTGGATCACCGACAGGTAAACGATCCGCTCAATGCCCGCCGAACGCGCCAGGTTGAGAGCGATCAGTGCCTGGGTAAATTCGTCAGGTACGACGGCGTTGAGAAGGAAGAGCGTAGAGACGCCGTCGAAGGCGCTGCGTAGCGAGTCCACGTCAAGGAGGTCGCCTTTCACAACGACAACGCCGGCCGGAAAGTCTGCCTTGGAGGGATCGCGGACCAGGGCACGCACATCGGCGCCGCGGTTGACGAGGTGCTGAACGACTAGCGCGCCAATATTGCCGGTGGCGCCGGTAACGAGGATGGTCATGGGAATGTCTCCGGGTTTGTTTGCTTGACACCCCAAATATGGATGGTTCACTGATGACCCGATAGACCGCTAATCTAGACGTTGCGTCTCACAGGTGGAACATCCATGGACCTGCTTGCACTTGCCGATTTTAACCTCGTTGCTCGCCATGGTGGCTTTGGCAAAGCCGCCCGCGCGACCGGTCGACCAAAGGCAACGCTGTCGCGGCGTGTTACGGAACTTGAGGCGGTACTTCAGCTTCGACTATTCGAGCGCGGCGCGCGCGCCCTCAAGCTGACGGAGGAAGGGCGGGCGCTCTACGAGCGAACAGCCGTGCTGCTGACAGAACTGGACGAGACTACGGCGGCAATCGCGTCCGGTGCGAAAAAGCCTCGCGGTCGATTGCGCATCAGTACGCCGCTTCTGTTGTCCCAGACAGCCATGGGCAAGATCTCCGCTGGTTTTGCGCTAAAATACCCGGATGTCAGACTTGAGATCACCACGGAAGATCGCGCCGTCGACATGATTGAGGAGGGCTATGACCTTGTCATCCGCGTCAACCCAGCTCCGGATGAAAGTCTCGTCGGTCGAGCTTTTCTGCATGATCGTTTGGTTGTCGTGGCACGTCCCGATCTTGCGCGACCCGCTGGCGATCAACCGGTTCCGGGCGTAGTTCGGGGAGAGGCAGGTCCTGAGACCTGGAACGTCATAACCACCAATGGGCCCACGAAGATCAGGATCGATCCCGTCCTCGTTCTGTCGTCCCTCATTATGGTTCGCGACGCGGTGAGGGCAGGCGTCGGGGCTGCGCGCCTTCCGATCTCGCTGGTCAGCCACGATCTAGCTGCCGGCTCCTTGATGCACTGGGGAGACGTCGAGAATTCCGAAATCGCGCTCTGGGCGCTTTACCCGTCCCGGCGTCTCTTGAGTGCTCGGGTCTCCGCCTTCCTGGATTTCCTGAAGCAGGCTTTTCCCAGGGGAACACCAGAAGAACTGGCCGCCTATATCGGTGGATAAGAGGCGGGCGTGTCAAGTCGCAGCGTTAACTGCGCGCGAATACGGCCCAGGCGGCATGTGTCTCGGCATGAATATTCAACACGATGGCGTAGTTGCTTGCCGCGCTTCCTAGTCTCTAGGTTGGCGGTGAACTAGCTCGTGAACCCATAAAGGGGAAAAACCGGCATGGCGTGGTTCCGACAGACAGCACTTAGCAATTCGCAACTGGAGTCGACATCCAATAGATTGCACCAGCTAAGGGTGGCGACACCCATTCCCTGTCACTACGCATCTCCATCGACTTCGTCCCTGACCCAAGCCGCGATCGCATCGATGAAGGCTCTCACTTGTGGCTTCATGTAGGTGCGCTCGGGATAAACGAGCGCGATCTGCATCTCTGAACCGATTGCGCCGTCGAGCACCTGCACCAATGCGCTGCTCCTAAGGTGCCCTGAAACCAACCCGTGCGGCAGGAGCGCGATACCGAGGCCGCGCAGGGCTGCGTCACACAAAAGGTCGATGTCATTCGCGAAGAATGCGTCCTCGACCTTAAACTTGCCTCCAGACGTGAGAGGCCAGTGCGTTTCAGCCAATTCTCCTCTGGCAAATCCAAGAAGACATCGATGGTGTTTCAGATCGAGATGCGACCGGGGCCTGCCACGAGCTATGAGATACTTGGGTGAGGCAACAGTAATCATCGGATCGCGCAAGAGAGTGCGCGCGACAAGGCCCGGCTCGATTTGACTGCTAGCACGTAGTGCAACGTCGTAGCTGCCGTTGAGAAGATCTGCTCTCTGGTTGGATGTGTGGATGTGGACAAGCCGTACGAACCGACGCGGTGGGAAGTCGAGACGCTGGAGGCGCTGGCGGAGGCCGCTGCCACCGCGGTGGAACATATTGGCTTTGCGGCACCACAGGAGCTGGCGGAGGGCGCCGCTTCCGTCGACCAAAATGCCTGTGACTACCAGTCTGACATCGACGCCGTATCAGGGATAGCGGCGGTTCCGACTATGCTTGACGTCGCTCTGCGAATGACCGGAATGGGGTTTGCCGCTATTGCTCGGGTAACCGAGATGCGCTGGATCACCTGCAGCTCCCTCGACCACGTCGGGTTCGGACTGAAGCCGGGCGACGAGCTTCCAATTGAAAGCACGCTTTGCAACGAAATTCGGGACCATCGTCAGGCGATCGTGTTTGACGATGCCCAGACCTACGACCAGTACCGGGACCACCACACGCCCCGCATCTACGATCTGCGCAGCTATATCTCGATGCCGATTATCCGGGCGGATGGCTCCTTCTGGGGAACTCTCTGCGCCATCCATACGAAGCCGGCGAAGGTCGACAACCCGCAGGTCATCGGCACGTTCAAGCTCTTCGCGGAGTTGATCGCGCATCATCTGGACGCCGGTGACCGGCTACGTGAGACGGAGGCGTCGCTGCAACGCGAGCGCGAGCTATCGAAACTGCGCGAGCAGTTCATCGCCGTACTTGGTCACGACCTTCGCAATCCGCTGGCAGCCCTCGATGCTGGGACGAGCCGCCTGCTGAAGGAAGGCTGGACGGCTCGAAGCCCACTGGTGCTAAACCTGATGAAGGCTAGCATTTCCCGCATGACCGGGCTCGTCGACAACATCATGGATCTAGCACGGGCGCGGCTTGGCGGTGGCATCTCCCTTGATCTGAATGAAACCGACCTGGTAGAAACGTTGCAGGTGGTAGCCGACGAGATCCGTTCGGCACATCCGCACCGTGACATCCGTCTCCATCTCGAACTTCCAAAGGCGGCACTTATCGACCGGCTTCGGATCGCGCAGCTGTTCTCCAACCTCGTCTCGAACGCGGTTAGCCACGGCGCCGACAACCAACCGGTGGAGATCACCGGTCGGCAGAGCGAGGAAGGTATCGAGATCTCTGTGCGCAACGGAGGCACTCCGATCCCCGCGGACTACATTCAGAAGCTTTTCCTTCCCTTCAAGCGCGGAGATGCCTCCCGCGGCGGACAGGGGCTGGGTCTCGGCCGTTATATCGCACTGGAGATCGCCAAAGCACACGGTGGGACGATTGATGTCTCCTCCGATAATGCGGGAACCTGCTTTACTTTCAGGATGCCGCTTTTGGTATAGGTTTCTTCCACTGACTACCCGCTGGGATGAGAATTCTGATCGCATCACGCAGCCTTGGCAACGCGCGCATGGCTGACCTGTCATGGTCGGTGGTGAATAGAAACGGCCCGCTCCGGTCCGTGAGAACGTCGGTTGCAGAATAATATTTCACCGCCAACATTGATGTCCAACAGGCGTCGATCTTCCTGCCTCCTCTATCAGCTACAGAGCTGTTCAAGAGTGGGCACAGGGCCGATGACAGTGGCACCGAGGGACGAAGGTGCACATCTCATCAAGGCGTAGGTTACGAAAAGCTCCAGCTAGGAACGTAAGACTTACCCCCGGGGGTTGGAGGCTCACAAGCTAGCCGCGCATACTTCGTAAGTGAACCGAATTGGTTGCTAGACGTATAGTTCGTTATGAGGTCAATTTATCGCCGACCGCTCCGCATCGGTCTCTCCATCGTCTACTTCGCAGCTGGCTTTGCCCATATCGCATTCCCGACACCGTTTCTGATGATAACCCCGAACTGGGTTCCAGATGCTCCGACCATCATACTTGTTACCGGTCTCTGCGAACTGGCGGGAGCTGTCGGCCTGCAACTACCTTCGGTGCGGCCTCTTGCTGCGATCGGGCTTGCGCTCTACGCCGTGTGCGTGTTCCCGGCGAACATCAAACATGCCATCGACAGTCTCGCTGCACCATCGCCATCGGCGCTGCAGTGGTCCTACCACGTGATCCGTCTTCCACTCCAGCCTTTACTTGTATGGCTTACTCTGTATACGGGAGAGGTGACTTCGTGGCCCTGCCGACGAGTGAAGATTGCATCATCGGCCATGACGGCAGCGCAGGTGTCGGGCGATCGCTTGTTCAAGCAGCAGGAGAAAGACATTCCTTGCCGACGATTTCGCCGAGATTCAGCGAGCTGACACAGCCTGAACGACAAGCTGTTCTTCACGCTCTAAAGAGCAGCCCGCTGGGCGCGGGACGAAGGCGACGGCGCCCTCGAGATGGTCATGACTTCCATTGCACAGGCGCTTATGTCTGTTGCCTATGATATTTTGTTTCGCGACCTTGATCTCGCTGAGGGCGTAGCGGTTCGCGCCCTTACTCTGATCACAACCTTCCACTGCCGTTACCCTGAATATCCTGTCGGCCCGGTGTTGCACTGATGAGAATCTTCATTTACGGCACGCTCAAGAGGGGCTTCCCACTTTTCGAAAAGGGGCTTCAAGGCGCTCGTTACATCGGCGACGTCGAAACCATCGAAAGCTATCCCCTCTACATTGCCGGATCGTTCTACGGCCCGATGATGCTCGACCGGCCGGGTGAAGGATTGCGTGTCCGGGGGGAACTGTTCGAAATCGAAGAAGATCGGCTCTCCGTTCTGGACGAACTTGAGGACATCGGAGAAGAGGGGAGCTTCCGCACGACGCTGGACGTTGCGCCAGTGGGCGGGGGTGTATCGACGGTCGCGATCGGCTTCATGAAGACGGCGAAGTGGCTTGACCCTCTGCACTCGGATTGCCTGTCAGAATACCAGGACAGGCGTTTCGTGCCGCCGTGGAAGCGCTAATCCATTCCCGATCGACCTCGCGAAAACCTGAAGAGTGTAATCGTATCCCGTGTTGGCAAAAGGCCGGCATCAGGTGCCGGCCTCCGAGACGTCGGTGCCAGTACATCCGTGGTCACCGATCAGTGTGGCTCGAATAACACCAGAGTTACTTGTTCATGTCCTTCGCCATCATCAGATGATGCTCAAGGGCGGGACGGGTCTTCGCAGCCCACGCCTTGAGGTCAGCGTTTTCACCTTCTTTGCCGTATCGCTTGAAAAGGTCGACAGCGTCTTCGTGGGCATCTTCCTGATCGGAATGGTACTGCTTGGTGAAGTCGTCGCCCTTGAGCTTCTTGAGATCGTCAAGCATGCTTTGCTGGGCCGAACTCATTGCCGTCGGAATGGTGGCTTTCACCTTGCCACCCGAGACCAGGGCTTTCAACTCCTCGGACGTCTTTGTGTGATCCGTGATCATCTGCTGGGCGAAGGTCTTCGTCGCCGGGTCCTGTGACTGTGCAAGAGCAAGCTTGCTGGACTCGATCTCGAACATGTCCGATGAGGCTGCCTCAGTCACGAAGTCTTCGGTTTTAGGGGCGACACCCATGACGGAATTGACGCCGGTCTTTTCCGCGGCGGATTGCGCCAGGGCAGGTGACGCGAGCATAACGGTAAGGCTGGCGAGTACGAGGACGGTTTTCAAGATAAGTGCTCCTTTATGTGGAATATCGTCACTCCAAACTCGTGCGCGTCCTTAACGTTCCGCAGAGACCTGCGACGATATAATTGCCTCGAACCAGCTCTCCAAATCTGCGCCACCTTATCTGGCGGTCCGTCTCACTTTGGATATCTCATCGGTGGCCGAGCTCTGCGGTGAGGTTTTGCAACCCTCTTCGACAGCGGGGGAGCGGGGCTTCGGCGTATATGCAGCAGGTGATGATCTGCTTGATGCTTGGTGTCGGATGTTGCGCCTTCTGGATCATCCCGATGAAATCCCCATTATGGCGCCTTTGCTGGAGCGCGAGATCCTGTTTCGTCTGTTGCGCGGGCGCCAGGCGGGTGTCTTATGTCAGGTCGCAGAAATGGAGGGTCCAGTGTCCGGAGTAAGAAGGGCAGTCAACTGGATCAAGATGAACTTTCGCAAGCCCTTCCGTATCGAGGACCTTGCTGCCGATGCAAACATGAGCATGTCTGCCTTTCACCGGAGCTTCAAAGCAAGCATCGGTTTCTCACCTCTGCAATATCAAAAACGCTTCAGACTCTATGAGGCGCGCAGATTGCTGTTGACGAGGCGACTGAACGTCGCCTCTGTCGCCTTCGAAGTCGGCTATGAAAGCCTGTCACAGTTCACGCGGGAATACGCACGTATGTTCGGATCCCCGCCAGCTCGCGATGCTAAGACTGTCATGCGCGCTGAACGTGGTGACATGACGACCGCGTAAATAGCACTAGCGAAGTGGACGGAATGTCGCGCGCAGATCCCTGACCAGCAGCTCGGGCGCTTCAAGAGCTGCAAAGTGTCCCCCATTTGCATGTTCACCAAAGTGAGTGATGCTTTCGAAGCGGCTTTTCGCCCAGTTTCGTGACAGGCGTACCTGTTCTTTCGCGAACATGCTGATCCCGGTCGGGACCGGAACCTTCCCGGAAGGCATTCCACCTTGGCGCATGGCCTGAGTCGCTTCCCAATAAAGCCGTGATGAGCTCGCGCCGGCGTTGGGCAGCCAGTACATCATGATGTCGTCGATAATCTCATCGTAGGAGAATACCCCTTCCGGATTGCCGTCGCTGTCAGACACGTCCTGAAAGAGCGCGTAGATAAACGCGGCAAGGCCAACAGGCGAGTCTGACAAGCCGAATGCGACGGATTGTGGTCGAGTACTCATCAGCCTCATATAGGCTGAGTATTCAGCATTGTATCGCTTCGCAGCCTGCAGCATCTCCCTTTCTTCAGATGTGGCTTTCGCGATTTCCTCTTCGGTCGGCTGGAAAGGCACAAAATTAAGGTGGATACCAATCAGTCCTGGCACCCGCATATAAGCGAGCGCCATTGTCACCATTGCGCCCCAATCCCCGCCTTGGGCAGCCCATCGCCGATAGCCCAATCGGTTCATCAATTGGCCCCAAGCGGAAGCAATGCGGGATGGATCCCACCCGGCATTCTGCGGTTTTCCGGAAAAGGCAAACCCTGGCATGGAGGGGATAACCACGTCGAATGCATCTTCAGGCGAGCCGCCATGGGCGGTTGGGTTCACCAGCGGATCAATCACGCGTCGAAACTCTAGGACGGACCCCGGCCATCCATGTGTCATGATTAGCGGCATAGCGCCGTTATGGCTGGACCGGATGTGCAGGAAGTGGATGCTGACGCCATCAATCTCGGTGCGAGCCTGCCCCAATGAATTCAAGAGTGCCTCACAGCGCCTCCAATCGTAGAAATTTTGCCAGTAGTCCACGAGCCTCCTGATCTTCTCAAGGGGCGGGCCTTGCCGACCATCTTCTACCGGTGAGGGATCCGGTCAGCGCGTGCGTTTAAGCCGCTCGGCAAGATCGTCCAGCTCAGATTGCGGAAGCTTCAACACGAAGGGATGAATGATCTGGTTCATAGTGTCTTCAAACATGTCTGCCTCAAATCACTTCAGCAACGAGTGCTTCAATGGTCGTCCAATTAGGCTTGCCGTAGCGTTGATTGTCGAGCGGCCAAAGTTCGCCTCGGCCGCTCATCATGTCGCGGAGGTATTGCATTCCCTGCCAGGCCGGGAAAACCTGTCCAGGAGACGGGGCCAATCGGCGTGTTAAGCCAATTACAAAGCCCAGACGCTTGATGCTTCCAGCGCGCAGGAGACGATAGGGCTTCCCTGAGAGGTTGCTCGCAAGGGTCGAGAGCTCCCGGGGGGAGGCGCTTGCCCCTGCAATACGCAAATCACGCGGCGGATCGTCATCAAGAGCCACGTCTGCGGTATAATCGGCCACATCATCCTTACTGGTGAAGTTGAGCGTTTGGTCAGCGCGTCCCCAGTAAAGTACGCGTTGAAGCCTAGGTAGGATGATCGGAGCGTCCTGTGTGAGGACCGTCGAGAATGCCCCATTGAGGATGGACGTTGCCTTGATCGGCGCGCCATCTACCCGGTTGCGGAACCTGCGCCGTAAATCCATGTTCCTGTTCTCGCCAGGTACAGTCTTAGTGTAGTCGAGTGAGAAATCCGAGGGGATAAATCTCGGAACGCCTGCTGCAATTGCCGCATCCACGAGCGCTCCCTGTTGGCCAAGGATTACGTCCTCTAACCCGTTTAGCACGGAAACGACACAGTCCGCTCCTTGGCAGATCGTCTTTAGCGACACTGGATCATAGTCGCTTTCCAATACGAGGACTCCGTCAGCCGCTAGCCTCGCCCGGACAATTGACGAACTCCCTTTGCGCACGACAGCACGCACAATTGCACCCTTCCGCGATAGCGCCTTGGCCACCCGAGTACCCAGATCGCCCGTCGCACCGGCTACAATGATCGTCTTTTTCTGCATCGCTCCTGCCTCATTTTTGGTTGGCACCACTCATATAGAACAACAAAACCAAAAATAGAACGATACGGTTCAGTTTTATTTTTCTGTGATGTGTCGTATGGTGAACCCATGAGAACTTCGAAGATAGATTTGTCCCCGCGTGTGGGGCGACCGCGCCGTGAGAACGTCGGAGACGTTGACGTTAGGATAGTTGCGGCGGCTACCAAGTTGTTTCTGGCCAAGGGGGTGGCAGGAACAAGCCTTGACGCCATTGCCGCAGAAGCCCGTGTGGGCAAAGCGAGTCTTTATGCGCGATATGCGGGAAAGGACGCGCTGTTTGAAGCGGTAGTGAAGCAGGCAGTCGAGAGCTCGGTTTTTGCTCCCGCACCTGCTGATCAGCACGAAACGAGTTTCCGAGTGAGACTTCAACACGCGGGAACCTCGGTTCTTCTGCAGGCACTCTCGCCCGTCCCGCTCGAATTGATGCGTCTGATCCTTACAGAGGCACGCCGCCATCCCTCGTTGACTGCTGAGATCAATTTGAGAGCCAGAACCGAGATCGTTGACAGTCTGGTGGGTTGGGTAGAGGCAAATGACAGCGACAAGTCGCGCTGTCAGGACAGAACCAGGGACGTTGTCGAACGTTTTCTGGATCTGACATTCCCGGTTTTGATGCTTGGCGCGCTGTCAGGCGATACAGCCAAAGCGACTCCAGCTTTCGTTGATCAACAGGTGAACCTGGCTCTCGACATAATGGAGAAGACAGGGCACCTCTAGGCGATCAATGTTTGACGGCGGTTCGACTGCGCAAAGCCGATTATGTTTTACATCTGCTGGCGGAGAAGCATGCCTCACGACACAGCTCGGGCAGTGCTGCGCCCGATTTCGAAAGCTTTCTGCAGGTGCTCTGTACGTTCATGGTCATCGGACGGTAGGAATAGGTTAAAGCCTAAAGTTTCCATACCACAGTAGCCGAAGATCCCCTGAACAATCTGAGCGCGCATGGCATCAAGATAGCCGCGGCGCTCATACGTGCCCTGATCGGCCCCGCCAATGGCGATGACCTGACCTTTGAGCCGGCCTAACAGTCGAGTGATACCCTTGTCAGGATCCTCAGTGAAGGCCCAGCCTGAGATAAACACCCGGTCGATCCAGCCTTTCATGATGGCGGGCATTGACCACCAATAAACTGGAAAGACCAGCACAATCACGTCTGCTCGGTCGATACGTCGTTGTTCGGCGCGTACATCGTCCGATACCTGTCCTTGGCCATGGAACAGGTCATTGTCGCTTGATGAAAACCTGGGGTCAAATTCAGCGTCCACTAGATCCAGAATGTCATGTGTCACGCCCGGTACCGACTGGATGCCAGCCGCCAGACTGGAGACGACAGCACGCGTGTAGGAGTTCCTATCAGGATGAGCTGTAACAATGAGGATATGCATAATGTTCTCTCAGTTTTCATATGTCTGCACGGACGACCAAAGTGACGTGGGCCTAGACGCTGCCTGCAAAGACCTCAAAAACTCATCCATGTGCGAGATCCTCGCTTAGCTAGTGTGAGCTCGCTATGGCTGGTGGCGGGTGCGACAGAGATCCAGTAAGGAGACCTCAAGGCTGCCAACTCGGCCTATAGGTGGGATCAAGCCGACGGTCGAGGAAATAGGCGGCACTGATGAACGCGAGATGACTCAGCGCTTGCGGAAAATTGCCGAGTGGAAGGCCGCGTACATCTATCTCCTCTGCGAATAAACCGAGGTGATTGGCATAGGCGAGGCCCTTCGCCAAGTTCATTTGAGCCTCTTCAAGACGCCCCGCACGGGCGAGACATTCCGCATACCAGAATGTGCAGGTAGTAAAGGCACCTTCCTCTCCCTTCAGGCCATCTGCGCCGCGATAGCGATACACCAGCCCGTCGTCGCAAAGTTGTTCACCAATGGCATCAAGCGTCTTGAGCCAGGTTGGATCGCTGGAAGAAACAAACCGCACGAGCGGCATCATCAGCAGAGCCGCATCAAGTTCAGTTCCACCGCGTTCCTGCACAAAATAACCGTGCTCGGGATGGCGGAAGTTTTTCCAGATATCACCGGCAATCTCGTCACGGGTTTCGGTCCAGGCCACGAGTGGGGCAGCGAGCGAACGCTTTTTGGCCAGCCTAATCGCGCGGTCAAGTGCGACCCAGCACATCAATCGAGAGTGTAGGAAATGCCGCAGCTTGGAGCGCATCTCCCAGATACCAGCATCCGGCTCATGCCAATGCTCGACCACATAATCGATGATAGTGCGGATATGCCCCCACCCGTCATGGCTGATCGCAGACCCATATTTGTTCGAGAGATAGACGCTGTCGAGGAGTTCGCCAAAGATGTCCAATTGCATCTGCGCATGGGCGGCATTGCCGATCCGAACCGGTTGGCTCTCCGCGTAACCCGCAAGATGCGATAGCTCGTATTCATCGGCCATTGCCGACCCGTCAAGTGCATACATGATGCGTAGAGGAGAAGAACGCTCGCAGTTTCCGACCCGCTCGCTGACCCAGTGATTGAAGTGCTCGGCCTCCTCGACGAAGCCGAGCCGCATGAAGGCATAGACAGTGAATGAGGCATCGCGGACCCAGGTTGCCCGATAGTCCCAATTCCGTCGCGAACCGAGTGCTTCGGGCAGAGAGAAGGTGGCGGCGGCCGCAATCGAACCGTAGCGCGTCGAGGTTAGAAGCTTCAAAGCGAGCGCGGAGCGAAGCACCTGTTCACGCCAGCGCCCTTTGTAAGTCGACTTCCCCTGCCATGCGCGCCACGCGTTAATCGATTCCTCAATCAGCGATAAAACGAGGGCGTCATCCGGTGGTGCCATGGTCTGATCGCCCAGGACAAACCATGCGCTCTCTCCTTTAGACAAAGTGAAGCGTGCGGTCGCTTCTGCCGCATGTGGGTCAAGGGGGACGGATGCATATAGGGACAGGGCAAAGTCTTCGCTCTTGAAGCTTATACCGCCTTCAATTTGCGTGGTTTCAGGGATCTTTCGAGCATAATCGAAACGCGGCGCGCAGCGTATGGTGGAGGTCACCGTTCCGCTTGTCACCGTCAAACGGCGAATGAGACTACGAGCACAGCGGCCTGCACGCATGCGGGCTTCCGGCTGTGGCATGAAATCGACCACTTCTGCGCTGCCGCTCTCTGCCATGAAGCGTGTGATCAGGACATTGGTATCTGGGATGTAGAGCTGAAGATGGCGCGGTTCCTCCAGTTCAGGCTTGATCTCGAAAGCACCACCTCTGCCGCTGTCCAGCAGATCGGCGAAGATCGCCGGACTGTCCAGCGCCGGCCAACATAAATAGTCGATCGTCCCATCACGCGCCACCAAGGCCGTGGATTCGAGGTCGCCAATGATGCCATGATCGCCAATCGTACGAAGCCGCTCAACCATTGTTGCGAAACTCCGGGTACAGCGACATGCCGCCATCGATGTACAGGGTGGTTCCGGTGATATAGTCGGCCTCGTCGGATGCCAGCCAAACGGCCGCCTTTGCCACATCCTCCGGCTCGCCAATCCGGCCATAGGGGATGAGCTTCAGCAGTTTCTTCAATTCCTCATTGCTCTTCCAAGCGTCCCTGTTAATCGGTGTCTTGATGGCGCCAGGTGCAATCGCATTGACCCTGATCCCATCGGCAGCAACTTCCTGGGCGAGCGTACGTGTGAACATGTGAACGCCACCCTTGGCAGATGTGTAGTTTATGTGCCCGGCCCACGGGATGCTTTCATGGACGGAACTCATCGTGATGATGACGCCAGCACTGCGGGCTGGACGTCCGCTCATCGGCTGGGCACGGAAGCGTCGCACAGCCTCCCGTGCACATAGGAACTGCCCCGTCAGGTTGAGGTCGATGACGGCATTCCAGTCATCCAGCGACATGTCGGCAATCGCGGCATCCTTCTGGATACCCGGGTTCGACACAAGTACATCAACGCGCCCGAATGCTGTTGTCGCTTCGTCGAAGAGGCGAATTGCATCCGCCTCCTTCGACACATCAGCCTGGATCGCAATCGCCCGTCCGCCCTGGTCGATGATGCGATCGACCAGCTCTTGGGCAGCTTCGGCGTGAGAGTGATAATTGACCGCGACCGCGCAGCCAGCCGCCGCCAAGCCTTCGGCAATGGCCAGGCCAATCCCTGAGCTCGCGCCTGTGACAATTGCGCAATGATGGACAAGACGAGAAGCGTTGGCAGCCATGAGACAGCCTCCAATCGAACCTTGACTATGGTGAATAGCGGCCAGATGATCACCGCGACTGGAATTCAGGTGCGTTAGTTGCTTCGGACGAACGCGTCGCGGTGGTCCTGAACGAAGTCGGTGAAACTTCTTGGCGCCACCCCGGTCAGTCGCTTGATCTCGAATGTAGGATCAATGTCATGGTGACCCGCAACAACGTCAGAAAATTGTGCAATCAAGCCATTCGCCATCCATCGGGAGTTGCCGGTCAGGCGAAGAATGGCTTTGAAGATCGGGTTTGGCAGGTCGAGATACCGCACCTTGTGTTTCGTCACCTTCGACAGGCGGGATGCAGCCTCCTTCATGTCCAATGTCTCCGGACCGGTCAGGAAATAGGTTGCATGGTTATGACAGTCTTCAGTCAGAACTCTTGCAGCCACGCGAGCGACATCGCGTGTGTCCACCCAGGAGACAGATCCCTTGCCGGCGATTTGAGGCAGGTAACCCTTGGCGATCGGATCCTTGAACCAGAAGAAGTTCTGCATGAAGGCTGTGGGTTTGAGAATGGTCCAGCCGATGCCGGCATCACGCAGGTGATGATCAATGAGCGCGTGCGATTTCGCCCAAGGGACTGTCGAGCGCACATTCCCATCAGATGCGGAGATCTTGACAATTCGGACTAAGCCGGCCTGCTTGGCCGCATCGATTGCCGCTCTTTCCTGGGCTACCTGATCGGGTGTGGGCGGTGTGATCAGAAAGAACCGGTCACAGCCTTTCATCGCCCCATCCAATGTTTCCGGACGGTCAAAATCGCCAAGCACGGCCTCTATGCCGTTTTGTCTGAAGCGCTCTACCTGCTCGGGCTTGCGGCACATGGCTTTAAATGGCACGCCGGCTTGTCCAAGCAGCTTGCAAACTTCACCGCCAATGCCTCCGGTTGCTCCAGATACTAAGATCATTAAGGTATCTCCTTTCATTCAGGATTTGACGCTTGTTGAGACTTTTCGAGCCACTGGGATATGACCGCAGCCATATCTTCGAGTGTTTTGATCGTCTCTTCGATGCGGTGGGTGCCGAGCCTGTTGGCAATCGCCTGGTCAAGTGGTGCCACGACGTTTTCGGCATCTGTGACGGCCTTCAGACCCGCTGCGGTCAGAACAACGAGCTTTGCGCGGCGATGGTGGGGGTTGGGCTGGAATTCGATCAGTCCCTTGTCCGCCAGAACGTCGACGATGCGCTGGACTGCCTGTCGGGTCAGTCCCATATTCCGGGCTATCGACGCGGCTGGAAGCGGAACTGGCGAATAGCGCATCGCCCCGAGCACTTGCCACAGGGCACTGGTCAGACCCAGATGCGCCACCAACTCATTTCCGGCGCTGATCAGCCTTCCGTTCGTCGCAAAGACGGTAAGCGCTAACGCTCTTACTTCGTTTTCAGGCTCAACCATTCGACAACCTGTCTTCAATTCGGTAACATGTTGTCAATGAATTTCGAGCCAGAAGGTTCCCTCTTGCAAACAACTACTACGGTGGCCTCTGAACAAAGATTGGTGCGTCTGGGTTTTCAGAAGTCACTCGGTTAAGACAAGTGACCCTACGCTGTCGGGATGCCATTGGGTCATCGGCCAAAACTAGGGATTTTTAGTTGTTGTTTTGGCTGGTGTGTTCTCTCCAGCTGCTAGCGGAGACGATAAACCTGGCCGTTGGTGCTCTTAGGCAAATTACGGGCTTATCCTACCGGCATTTGCAAAAACGGCTGTGTTTCGGAAAAAGGCCACCCCATCCCGCGACGCTAAGCGGATTACCACGCTTCTCCACATGCTCGATCCCGAGCTCGTTTCCGACCAAGTCAGACGCGTGACCGAATTGGATCGGGCAAAAGCAGAAATTGACGAGTCATGATCAAATTTTTAACTGCTGCTTGAGAAGATCGCTCAAGTTGCACTATCGGAACCTCAACATGGCAAGCTTTCCCAGTTTCAGCGCCGCTAAGATCCTAGACGCCCTCGATCTCTCGTTCGCCATTATCGAATTCGATGTGGCCGGAAACATTCTCAAGGCCAACAAGAATTTCTGTGACTTGATGGGGTATACGGAAGCTGAACTTCAAGGGAAGCATCATACGATATTTCTGGATCAGGAATATGCGGGATCGCCGGACTATAAGGCTTTCTGGAGCAAGCTCCAGGGCGGTGAATTTGTGTGTAGCGAGTTTACACGAATTGCCAAAAACGGGTCGGAAATCTTCATCCGCGGTAACTACAATCCTATCAAAAGCAGTTCTGGTAGAGTGCTAAAGATCGTCAAGTTTGCCAATGATATCACGCAGACAAAGATGCACGGCATCGACACTGGCGCAAAAATAGAAGCGATATCCAGAGCGCAGGCAATCATAGAATTTAAGACGGATGGAACAATCATAGCAGCAAATGAAAATTTTCTGCGGGCAGTCGGTTATTCATCATCTGAGATCATTGGCAGACATCATAGCATGTTCGTGGATACGGCTTTTGCGGCCAGCTCAAACTATGCTGATATGTGGCGCAAGCTGAACGCAGGGCAATTTCTGGCTGGGGAATTTAAGAGAGTCGGAAAAGGCGGACGCTCCGTATTTATTCAAGCATCTTATAACCCGGTGTTCGACTTCAAGGGTCGCGTGATCAAGGTCGTCAAGTTCGCGACGGATGTTACCGATCGCGTTCAGAATGTCGAAAATTTGGCAGGATGTCTCTCAAGTCTTGCCGAGGGAGACTTGTCTCAAAGTATAGACACGCCCTTCATCGACTCTTTGGACAAGTTACGGCGTGACTTCAATGCAGCGTCCGCGAAACTTCGCGATGCCATGAAAACGGTGCGAAACAATACCGAGGCCATTTCTTCGGGTGCCAATGAAATCCGCACGGCCGCTGATGCTTTAGCGAAGCGGACAGAGCAACAGGCGGCTTCAGTGGAACAGACGGCGGCGGCTCTCGAAGAAATTACAACGACCGTAAAGGACTCGAGCCGTCGAGCAGAAGACTCCGGTGCACTCGTTGGCCGCGCGAAAGCGCATGCGGATCATTCTGGAGAAATCGTGAACCAGGCAATCGTCGCGATGGACAAGATAAACCAGTCCTCAGGTGAAATCTCCAATATTATTGGCGTCATCGATGAGATTGCTTTCCAGACCAACCTCCTTGCGCTCAACGCAGGCGTTGAAGCGGCTCGTGCAGGTGAGGCTGGGAAAGGCTTCGCCGTCGTTGCGCAAGAGGTCAGAGAACTTGCTCAGCGCTCGGCATCGGCTGCCAAGGAGATAAAAACACTTATAACATCCTCTGGGTCTCAGGTTGCGAACGGGGTGGCTCTTGTAAGCAAAGCTGGCGAAGCGCTCCAGCAAATTGCCGGTAACGTTCAGGACATTAATAAGGATATTGGCGCGATCATTGAATCCGCAAGAGAGCAGTCGAATGCACTCAGCGACATCAATCGCGCTATTAATCTGGTGGATCAGGGCACGCAGCAGAATGCTGCCATGGTCGAGGAGCAGACGGCAGCCAGTCATGGACTGGCTGAAGAAGCCAAAGCGCTCTTTGCATTGCTGGGACAGTTCCGTTTCGACGATGGCTCCACCGTTACCCAGACGGCGTCGACGGCTGCCGTCGCGAGATTGGCACCGAAACGGGCAGGGCGTGGCATGGTTTCGCAAGGTAGCGCTGCCGTGCGCACCGACTGGAACGAATTCTGAGCACTTGGAGCGCCAAGCCGATGCTCAATTTCTAGCCCGGTCGCAAAACGATAGATCATCATTCAAACAATGGCGAGTATTGGAGCGAACAGCTAGTGACGGCAACACGACGGGTTCAGCCTGGAACGCGCTCCCCGCTCAGTGGCGAAAGGACCTTGGAAGTCGCCTGAAGCCTCCAAGGTCTGTCGCAAGAGCATCGCTTGCGCAGGAACGAGAGCGGCAAAGCGACTACGCTGCTTGATAAAGCTTCAGGTAATACGATGTCTGCTCATCCATGTTACCCTGTTTAGTGACCAAGTTTTTCAGTCGATCCGTAGGATGGATATCGTCACTAGCGCGAGAAATTTTGCCTAAGAGATCGAAGCCTTGAGTAGGAGAGGACAATCGGTCAAACACCTCCCTCATCAGCTTCTCTTTCAAAAGTGCGTCAGCAGACGCCTTCCGTGAAGCGTCCCCCGCAGATGTGTTCGAGGCAAACGTTTGCCGGATGCCCTCCAGCTGAGCCAGAAAATCCGCTAGGTAATCGCCCGTCGCTGCATCACCGTCTTCTCGAATCAATGGAGTTAGCTTGGAAGCTGAACCGTTGCTACCGGCACCATCTGGCGTTGAGCCGGTGCTGCTTTCGAAAGTTTTGGACGTTTGTGTCCCGGCAGCCTGCGAGGAGACCGCATTTCCTTTCGATGAAGTTTCATTGTCAGTTGTAGAAGACGCAGTACCAGACGGTTTAGACGAAGGTTGATTGCTGCCTGACGTATAGGTTCCATCATCGGTATTTTTTGGATCAACGCTTGTTGTCCCAGTCGCGATCTGTTGAGATGAGGTGTCAGGCGAACTGCCGGAACCTGATTGAACAGTCTCTTCACTTTCTTCCCGAGAGGGTGTCGCAGTCGAAGAAGTTTGTTTCGGAGCCGATGTCGAGGACGACGGCTGTCTGGGTGATAGATAATCGAGAAGCATTTTCTAGGCCTTTGGGTTTGAATCTACAGGTCTATAGTGAGTTTTCTTTGGGCTTCTCTAAATTTAAACGTTTCGTTTTTATTACACTTTTCGGTAGTTAAGGCTACGGATGAGCAACAAGGCGGCGCTACCCAGTTGCTGCATCCAGATCTTCTTGCTCTACCACTTCGAGAATTGTAATCATCGTTACTGCCTCGCAAAACTGAAGGATAGGCAATGCAGCTAAAGCTGTCTCAACGGCTACTGCTATTGATGCTGGTGGGCATCATCCCTCTGGCCTGTGCGTTCGCTTACATTTTGTTTTCCCTGAAGAACTCTCGCCAGCACGAGGCTACTGACGAAGCGTTCAATAATGGCCAACTGGCGTCGCTCGAGATCCAACGAATCCTGACTGGCTTTGAGAGTGTCCTCATTACGCTTTCTTCAGCCCCCGCAATACGTGAGCTGCATGTGGAGAACTGTACAGCTCTCCTTACAGCCGCGGCGAACCGCTTACCGGGTGTTTCAACCCTGGGGGTCATCGATCTGGAAGGTGTCGTGCGCTGCAGGCAAGATAATAAGGGTTTGGGTACGTCCTTGAAGGATAGAGGATATTTCCGTGAGGCATTGGCTTCCGACAAGATGGTGGTGTCGACGTTTCTGAAGAGCCGCATTACCGGTAAAGCTACGCTTCCGTTAGCAATGCGCGTCATTAATGGTCAGGGACAACCTGCAGCCGTTGTTGCTTTGTCGGTTGATCTTGACTGGCTTCAGCAGCGAGTTGCCGAGCGCAACTTCTCACCCGGATCATCAATAACTCTTGCAGATCGTGAAGGGACCATCATAGCGAGAGAGCCGCTCCCAGAGCGTTTCGTCGGCACCCGTATCCCTTCTCAATATCAATACCTGGTGAATGCGCCGGAGCCAGGGACAATAGAAGTTGCCAGTCAGGACGGGACGAAAAGAATCCTTGCTTATTTTCCAGCTTCGGGAACTCCGAGCGGCCTCTACTTAAGCACGGGAGTTTCTACCGACGAGGTCTATGGTCCTGTCCGCTCGGCAACTTTCGTGGCCTTGGTTGCAGTAATCATTGCGCTTCTGTCGAGCTTGCTCTTTGCGTGGCAAACCAGTCGGAAGGAAATTACCTTGCCGATGCGCCGGATCATGAGCACGTTAAACGATTGGCATCAAGGCCGCGGAACTGAGAGAACAGGCATGAAGCCTGTCGGGGAATTCGGAGAGGTTGGCTCTGCCATCGATCAATTCATGGATGAGTTGGAGGAAGCAAGGCGACAACAGGAACTGCTGGTTGGTGAGCTCAATCACCGGATCAAAAACATTCTTTCGACAGTCCAATCGGTCGCAAGACAGACGTTCGGAAACATTGAGACAGACAGATCTCGATTGCAGGATTTCAATGCCCGTGTGAATGCAATGGCCAATGCATTCAACCTGCTCACGGCTTCGTCTTGGAGTTCCGCAGATCTGCGCGAGATCGTATGGAGAGCGACACAGCCGTTTGATCGGGAAGATATGTCTAGGTTTAGGGTGGAAGGTCCAGAGTATCCACTGGACGCCAAAAGTGCACTTGCCTTTAGTATGGCGATCCATGAGCTATGCACCAATGCCGCCAAGTACGGCGCTCTGTCACAACCTGAAGGTCGCATTGACATTGAGTGGCAGAGATACGGACGAACTGGTCTCCAGTTTGTGTGGCAGGAGTTGGGAGGACCGCCTGTGAAACCGCCGGAAAAAATGGGCTTTGGGACAAAGATGATCGAACGGGTTCTGGCAAGCCAAGCAGAAGCATCAGTCAGCACAAGTTTTCATGACAGCGGCTTCCGATGTGAAGTCACGCGCTCTGGCGAATAAAGCTACCGGATCCGCGCCGCTCCAAACGAAAGTCAAGCCGATCGCAAACAGAGATCGTCATGCCAAGGCTTCGATACTTGCCAAACCTAAACGAACAGAGAGCGATGATGCGCATTTTTGGAAGCTAAGCTGCAGATGCTGACTGTATAGGAGACAATGGTCAGCCAAGGTACGTGGGTCTTATGGCCAGATGGTAACCATTAATTTGTCACCAGGCCGGAGGATTTGCGCGCTTTGGTCGAGCCGAGTGAGCACGTGGATGAAGCTCAAGAGCGTGAAGAAGAGGGAGGCGAGCAAGGACGCCGCCGTTCTTCAAACCAAAGCGATAACATACGATGGCGGCTAGGCGGCCATTGGCCAAGGCGGGCAAATTTGCGGGAACCAACTGTATCTCGTGACCGCTTCAATCTGTCGGAGCGTTTAGGTCCGGAAGGTCCGATGGACCCGTGTTAGCGAAGTCTTCAAGGACTTGACTGGTCGGCCAGCAACGGACGAAAGACCCCATCAGATGGCTCG
The DNA here is from genome assembly GCF_977018625.1 of Affinirhizobium capsici. NCBI lineage: Bacteria > Pseudomonadati > Pseudomonadota > Alphaproteobacteria > Hyphomicrobiales > Rhizobiaceae > Affinirhizobium > Affinirhizobium capsici. Next base: position 122,718 of record NZ_CDRNXD010000008.1, read on the forward strand.
CTGATCAGCGGGAGAGACTGGCGCACGAGATCAGCAGTGGCAAACCATTTTTTGAGAAAGCCTCCAAGTTGATTTGGATGGTCCGCACGGAGCTCGATCCCTTGGAGCTCCGACAGGTCTGCAAAACTTTCGCCCGTGACGAAGGTGACATTGAGCCGCTGCCTGGCGTCGAGATGCAGCCCGGCGACGACTCCTCCATGGAAATGATAGACCGGGTAAAAGTGGATCCGTCCTTCACTGGCCCGCGTCCATCGGCTTGCGGTCGCACTAAAACTGAACCCTTCATCATTTGCCCGCATCATCACAATAGATTATTAGCGTAGCAGTCCACCCAAATCGAAATCGTTCCATACCTGCAGGGCCGATGCAGGATCTTCGGTTAGCTTCTGGACCTTTTTCGACTGCTTCTTCTTTTTCGCCAGCCGCGTTAGCTTCCTTTGATATGCAGCCTGCGCTCGCTTCTCCGCCTTCGCTTCCGCCTCCTCAACGCGCCACTCATGGATAACACCACGATCAAGAATATGCCCCATAACGTTGGGATCTAAGACATGGATCCACCTTCACATGATCGACCAGTTCGAAGCGACGGTCAAAGGAGCGACCGGCAATGCCGCAATGCGGGTATTCGCCATCCGTGGCTTCGGCTTTCTGACCTTTCACAATGAGGACGTTGTGTTCCTGCGTGATGTCGAAATCGGCTTCGCCGAAACCAGCAACCGCCCTTTCGGTCCGGTAGTCGTGTTCAGTTGTCTTGACGATGTCATAGGGTGGCAGCGTGTCTAACGCATCCAGGCGCTGCGCGTTGTTCAGGAGATTGAACACCCGGTCGATGCCAACAATGGAGCGATAAAGCGGTGCAGAACCAAGATCGATTCTCATATCCAAATCCTCCGTAAAGCGAGATGGAATAGAGACGCGGAAACTCGCGTCCCCGGCTGTGCAAGCCTCTGAACTTCGCGAACTGCATCCCGGAGAGCGTATCTACACCTTCTGGGATTATTTCCGGAACCCACACTCGCGTGACCCCGTCTGAGGCTCGATCATTTTCTGCTCAGCCCCGACCTCGCTGCACCCCTGAAAAAAGCAGAAGTCGACAAGCACGTGCGCGGTTGGGAGCACACCAGCGATCATGCGCCCGTCTGGATCGAGCTATCCGACAAACCAATCAAAAGAAGGAAACTGAACAATGGCTGACTGGCGCGAAGAGTTTCGAAATGATCTTGCGAACCTGGTTGATCAGGCGGTCGTTTCCGGAGCGCGACAGACTGATGTTTTCAAGACCGCGGTCGAGCAAATCGAGCGCCTCCGAGTAGTCAACGATCGTGATCCGGACCCGGCGGATGACGCATCGGAAGTTCAAGTCGAGGAGCCCGCCAATGACTGGCCGGCGGCCAGCACCTGAAATTGTCGCGAGGGTCTATTGAGAATGCCGGCCGAGCGGCCGAGACAACCCTTCAATCCATCAAGCCTCTTTCATTCGAAGCGTCGAACTTCCTTACATCGCCACGCATACGTCCCTGCCACCGAGCAACAAAAGCTTTGGTGTCTTCCGCATCAAGATGAGCGCTCAGTGCCTCCTGATCAGTCCACCGTTCCGCGATCAGCAGCGTGCCCGCCTCGGGATCGGCAAGTGCGGCGTCATAACCTATGTTGCCAGGCCGCTGTCTTGTCACGACCGCAAGATCCTTCAGTTCCGCAACAAATTGCGGAACCTCGGCAGGATCGATGTGCATGTATCCCATTATTATCAGCATGATGCTTGCCTTATCTGTAGAGTGTCAGCGGCTGAATGCAGCCGCCCGACCTAATGTCCATCAAATCGCGCTAAGGACGATCTTGCCTTGAATGCTTCCTTGAGACGCACGCTGATGGGCAGCAGATGCCTGCGCCAATGGAAACTCGCTGTCGATGACCACGCGAAGCGTACCGTCGCCCAGCAATCGGCCGATCTCTCCCAGTTGTGCGCCATTTGATCGGACCTGTGTGGACGAGACCGTAACGCCGCGCCTTGCAGCCTCCTCATGACCGGAGAAGCCCAAGGGATTGACGAGGAAGAGAGCCCCACCCGGCTTGATGACCATCAAGAAGCGCTCCATGTTCGCGCCTCCGACGGCATCCATCACAAGATCGAAATCCTCTGCGACGTCATCTATGGACGTCTTGGTGTAGTTGATGAACTGGTTGGCGCCGAGATCGCGAAGAAGCGTCTCATGCTTGCCTGAGGCGACCGCTGTGACGTCGGCACCCTTCCACTTTGCAACCTGAACCGCCAGGTGGCCGACGCCTCCTCCTGCGCCATTGATCAGAACACGTTTACCCTCAAGCGGAATCGGCGCATGAGGAAAAGACTGAAAAGGATTGGCGCCGTCATGGCCAAGTTCCACAAGAAACTGCCACGCCGTAAGGGCGGACATCGGCGCGCCGGCTGCATGAAAATGATCGATCCCCGCCGATTTCCGTGCCAGTTCCGATGCAGGCACGCTCACATACTCGGCGTAAGCACCGCTGCCTTTTATCAGGTCATCGGGGAAGCGAACCAAGGCATAAACATCATCGCCAATGGCGAAATCCGATACATCTTCACCCACTGCAGCGACAGTCCCCGACACGTCCGTTCCCAAGATTAGCGGAAATGTCGCATTCGGCCGCCATTCCAGAGGCAATGCTCGGTACCCGTCTCGCAGATAAAGGTCCGGTGGATTGAGGCTCGCCGCGTGGACACGGACCAGCACTTCAGTATTCGCTATCGCAGGGCGAGGAGCATCCTCATAAACTAGGACATCCGGGCCGCCAAATTCGTGCAGCCGAACTGCTTTCATCATATCAGTCATCGTAACCTCGTCACTTGAATTTCTTTGTCTGCAAGAAAATAAGGAAGGCCATCCTTATTGATAATAGGGCGACTATTCGCTTTAGTAGTTCCATGAGGGAACAAATCGGTTTGGACAGGCTAACGGGTCTCATCGCCTTTGCGAAAGCGGGATCATTGGGAAGCTATACCGCTGCAGCCCGATCGCTGTCCGTTTCACCGTCGGCCGTCAGCAAGAGCGTGCAGCGGCTCGAACAACGTCTCGGCGTATCGCTTTTCACCCGCACGACACGCTCGTTGACGCTGACTGCCGAGGGCCGGGAACTGCACGAGCGGGCGCTTCGTCTTCTGCGCGACGCAGAAGAAATCGAGCAAGTGGCCAAGGCAGCGCGCGCGGCTCCCTCTGGAAATTTACGAATTGCGGCGTCACTTCCGATCGGTTTGCACGTCATCGCTCCGGCGCTTGCAGAATTCAGGAATCTGTATCCGGCTGTTACAATTGACTTGCGTCTCAGCGATCATATGGTCGATCTGATTGCTGAAGGGATCGATCTGTCGATCCGCATCGGTGAACTTGAGGACTCGCGCCTCCTATCACGACGTCTGTCGCCACATCGGCTCTCTTGCTACGCATCGCCCGAGTATCTGGCTGAACATGGTACGCCAAAGCATCCCGACGAGTTGGTGGAGCATGAGACTGTCAATATGCGATACAAGAGCACGGGTCAGCTTTTTCGATGGCCGTTCCGGATCGGCGAACGTGAGGTCGAAATCGTTCCAGCCTCAGGCATTGTGGTTGATGCAAGTGAAGGCGTTATGACTGCTATTGCCGCGGGGGCGGGTATTGGTATGGGGACGAGCTTTGCCGCGGCGACCTGGATCGAGCGCGGGCGGTTGAGGCCGGTTCTAACCCAGTTTTCTGTCGAGAGGCACAATGTTACCGCTGTGTGGCCCGAGAGCCGTCGCACCAACCCAGCCGTTCGTGCTTTCCTGCAAATGTTGATCGAGCTGGCCTGAGATAGGCACGGGTCGCTACGCATGAGCGACCCAGCCGTAACTTGCGCATGAGGCGTTTGGCTGCCTTAGCGTTGCGGCGACTTTGCACCAACACATCCAACAAAAATCCGTCCTGATTAACGGCGCGCCACAGCTAATGCTTCTCGCCTCGGATCGAAATGAAGGCCTGGTCGAGATGTCATTTATCGCCGAGCCGGTCGCGCGGCGCTGACGGATCTGGTTGGCGAGGTACGACCGAATTTCTGTCGTCAGGAGCTGGAACTTGCGCCAGAACAAGAGCAAGTTCGAAGGGATTGGGGGGCAAGCTTGCAAGTCTCAGCCCAGGTGCACGGCGACGAATAGCGTTACCAGTGCCAAGATGATGATGTTGTCCATCTTGCAACAGGATAATGAATATCCGTTCATGACCTATCCCTCGTTCCGCCCACTCTCAAAATAGCAAACTTGGCAAAGGCACTAATGTTGCAGCTTCATGCCGGGTCTAACTTCAGCATGGTTAAAACAACTTCATAAAAGCGGTAGCTCAACTAGGCCGAACAGCGAGGAGAGTGAGTAAGCCGACAAAACAACGAAGGCCCGTCAAAGCGGACCCTCGTCTAGCTACTCATGGACAGGAAGACCTAGAACTCGTCCCATTTCTCCGCAGCAGCACCCATGCCGACAGCACTTGCGACCTTTGCCAGCATACGTCGAGCGGGCGATGCAACAGGTGAGCTCTTGCTTGAAGCCGCAGAAGGACGGGTTGCGGAGAAGGAGGATGCCCCGTTGCCGACATTGAATTGAGCGATAATCTCACGCAGTCGGCTCACCTCGGAAGCAAGCGTCGCCACCGCTGCGTTCGACTCTTCAACCATGGCAGCATTTTGCTGAGTAACCTGGTCCATCTGGTTGACCGCTGTGTTGACTTCCGCCAAGCCAACCGACTGCTCCTTGGCGGAGGTGGAAATCGCATCAAGCTGCGTATTGATCGTTACAACCTGTTTCTCAATTACCTGCAGTGCCTCACCTGTGTCCTGCACAAGCTTTACGCCAGTGCTAACCTCTTCGACAGAGTTTCGAATGAGATCCTTGATCTCCTTTGCCGCCTGAGCGGAGCGCTGGGCAAGTTCTCGCACTTCCTGAGCAACAACTGCAAAACCTTTGCCCGCTTCACCAGCACGTGCCGCTTCAACACCTGCATTCAACGCGAGAAGGTTGGTCTGGAAAGCGATCTCATCGATCACGCCAATGATATTGGAGATCTGACTTGAAGACTGCTCGATGCGCTGCATTGCGCTCACAGCATTTGCAACCACCTGTGCAGAACGACGCGCTGACTGATTTGCCTCGATTGCGACATGTCGTGCTTCCTCTGTGCGCATGGCAGCGTTCGAAACGTTTGTCGTGATCTCGTCGAGAGCAGCGGCGGTTTCTTCCAGCGATGCAGCCTGCTGCTCAGTTCGCTTCGACAAATCTTCCGCACCTTGACTAATTTCGCGCGCACCGTTGTCAATCGAGCCTGCGGTGTCGGACACAGATCGTAAGCTATCGGCCAGTTGAACGACTGCAGCATTGAAGTCGGTTCGAAGGGCTTCGAATTGGCTTGCGAATGGCTTGGATAGCTGGAAGGTGAGATCTCCCTGAGCGAGTTGCTTCAACCCTTCAGCCAGACCGCTGGTTGCTTCTGCCATTTCTGCCGCCCGCTGACGATCAACTTCAGCAATCCGCGCACGCTCTGCTTCGTTTGCAGATCTTTCTTCGTCTGCAACACTCGCGGTTTCTCGTGCGGCCAGGCCGTTGTCTTTGAACACCTGAACTGCACGAGCCATGCCACCGATTTCGTCGCGACGATCTACGCCATCAACGAGTGCGGTCAAATCGCCATTGGCAAGTACGCCCATTTTCGACGCCAGATCCTGTATCGGACGGACCAGCCAGGACTTCACCGCCAAAAAGCCCAAAATCAGCGTAGCAAGAAGACCAATCACCACACCGACAAGGGTCGTACGGACGGTCGACGTGGTGATGTCCGTCAGCTCATCCGATTTAAGGGCACTTTGCTTGAATATCTCTGTGGTGGCCTCCGTGAAGGCGGGCGCAATTTTGCCGAACTGTGGCTGGCACTCTTTCTTGTATTGTTCCTGAGAACGTAGCAAGTCCTCGTCAGAAGTCGCCTTGTCCGCAGCTGCAACCGTCCCTGCACACAACTCATTGAGAACCTTCAAGCCATCTGCCTGCAAGGCAGGAATGGTGGTGTTGGTTGGAAGTGCTGCTTTTGCCTTATCTGTGAACTCCACAAAGGTGGCCTTGCTTGCGGCAAACTCTTTGAGGGCGCTAGCATTGTCGGCTTCGGTCTTTGCGATAAGCAGCTCCGCAATGGACGCCCGTGACGCCTGAAGCGCTCTATTTGCACGAGCTAGATATGCAGCAGCGACGCTTTCACCGTTGACCAACCCATCATACTCGCTGTCAACGACCTGGATTTTGCTAACTGAATACCCCGTAGCTACAATTGACACGATGCCAAAAGCCGCCATGATTGTCAAAAATTTACCTGTAATTGAAACGTGCTTCACGCGACCGCCCCTCCTGTAAACGAATGTCTGAGTGGGCAGTTCATTTGCCAGGACATTCCGTCAAAGTGAACACGCGGTCGCCAACCCGTCGCTCATTTCACCTTCCAACCGGCGCTCAAGAATTTAAGTCTGTTGATCGGACTGCGGGCGTGTTTCCAGCTCAATGTCCGTCAAAGTGCGCAGCTCGACGATATTTTGCCTCAGTATCACCATGAGCTGGCGAAGGTTGGCGGTATAGTTCAGGAGGAAATCACGGGCCTGCTGATCGGACATGGCTTCACTACGGCTCTCGCCAGATCGTAGATCGACCACCTTTACTCCGAGTTTTTCTCCACGCATCAACATGATCCACTCCTATTGAGAGCACCGCCAACCAGTACGCAGCACCAACAATCACGATTATTGGGAGGCAATCCTTACTGGAGTGTTGCCACCAGAAACCGCAGTTTTCCTCTATGAGAAGTTGCTAATTTCAACAAGCAGAGTGTAATCGTGAGGGAGGTCAGCTAAGGAAAACTGCTCCTTCCGATTGGTGTCGAAAGACCTCTGGCTTTGGACAATATTTCTCAACAGGATAGTCGAACCATCAGTTCTCCCGGTAGTTGCGTAGTGTCCTTATTGATGGAGCCTTACCATGCGGCGGATGATCGTCGGCGTTTTTGCCGATCCCAACTTCTGGACACTAGAGGCTGAGCAGGTATGGAATGCGGCTGGCATCTGGCTCCGGCCCGTTGATCGAGCTCAGATAGACGATATCCCGTTGCTTCAGTCACTCTCCGGAGTGTTGGTTGACGCCACGATTGACAGTAATGAGCTCTACAGGATCAGCAGTCTGTTTGAACTCATGTCGATCCCTTACCTGTTTGTTTTCCGCGAAAGGGGTCGATCAAATCGCGCCAGCGAATTTCGGATCAATGAAAGGCAGCAGGACATTGAAGCCATCCGTGCCAATCTGGTCAGTCAGTACGATCCGGGTGTACGGCATTAGGTGCAAAAGCAGGCGGCTGGTTTTTGCGTAAATGTTCTACCGCACACACACCCATATCTATGAGCTTATCGCGATGTCGCATGCCCCTGTGATGGAAGAGCAGCAACATCTGTGCGATCAGTTCTTCTTCGTCTACCGATATAGGATGACGCGCTGCGACAGCCGCAAGGGCCTGGTGCACGACTGAGAGATCATCGGGATAGAATACTGCACTCGCTATAGAAAACGAAGCTCTCACTTTACACCTCCCAAACCGGGGCGAAAGCCTTTAGCCTCCTGCCGTTGATGCCCATTAAATGTATCAATGATGGAGATACTCTACAGGAAGTTGTGCCAGAAAGAAACCGGTGAGTCTTTAAGATAAGGACGGGTCAGACCGGGGAGCACGCGGTACGATCCTATGTCTTCGGCGTGCTTGTCTCCCGGAGAAATTGTACAGCGCCCACATCACAGGCTTTATATGCAAACCATAAGTTTGAGAGGCTTGGTTGATCCCTACTGCGCGTTGGAGCCAATTGACAATCTGCACTCATATTCACCGTGCAGCCGATGAAACGTAGTCAGGTGCGCGCGGAGGAAGTTTCGATCAGATGGAAAAGGGTCCTGCCGTAACCGGTCAAATCGCTCAAGGTCTTCGTCCTTAATACGTGCGGTCCTGATGAGCGGATGGTGCGTCTTCAATTCGCTTTTCTACCTTTCTGTGACGCTTTGGACTCGCCTTCCAGCAGCCGCGCAAACCAGGCGGCATAGGATGTGTTCTTCACCAAACGCCTGTTGAGATCAGGCGCGCCGTCCTCCCACCAGACAGGGCCACGCTCACCAAGCCCAACCTTCGCTTGATCCACTCTCTGTCGTGCCATTCGCATCTCCGTCTGGTTCTTTGCTTCCTGGACGGCGCGCCTTGCCGACATCAATTCCCTAACCAAGCGTGCTTTCGTTTCTTCATTGAGCGCCGGATTGCTTTTGCGCCAGAGCCGCCCGCGCACCACGAAATACCGACCATCGGGTGTGTCTGGATACTGTGAAGAAGATGCGTCCGTTGTCAAAAGAATGACCTCTGTAACGGCTTGTTGGGTTTCGCCTCTCCAATCTCACCACGTCTCATCAATTCGGTCTGCGCGCTGAAGCGAATGTCCGCATCCCGATCGTGAAGATAGTTCTGCAGAGCATCCGTGCTAAGCCGATTCCAACTCTTGCCGCGATCTAGCCCCGCCGGAACGCGGGGCAATAGGCCAGGTTCGGTGCTCCACTGCAAAAGCTGCTCCACCGAAACGATGTTCAACAGGTCGCGCAGGTGATGTGCTGTGACATACGCATCCGGCATGGCTCTATGGGCAGGCAATCCGATTTCATGAACAAGCCCTTCGGGCCTGCGCTGATAACGCAGCATCTGATTGGAAAATCGGGTCAGGTCTGGCCAGACACGCAGCGCGCATTTCCAGGTGCAGATCCACGGGGCGCCTGCGCTGAGGCGTGACGTGCAATAGCGCTTCTCAAACGCGGCTCGGTGAGCTGCAAGTGCCAAGACACCGCCCTCGGGGCGAAGGATAGATGGCGCGACGTCCTTCCAGAAGGGCGCGTCAGCGACCTGCTCATCAAGAATATGGTGGACTGCCATCGTCTCGGCAGAGATTGGCCGCCCTGGGTTCACGAACCGCGCGCCCCGTTCCTCAGTTACGATCCAATGACTGTCTTCATCCAGGACCACATCCTGCCAGCCGATCTCGCAGACGCTTGTTGCTCCATTCCCGGCCGTTTCAAGATTGATGACGCGCACGCGGGCTATGGGCATTGTAGAGCTTTCCTTCCGTTGTTCCAAAGCTTATCAATCAAGCTCGAGCTCTGGTAGTTCCCTATCGCTGCAGCAGCCCAAACAGGAGCTGTGGCTGCGCCGGATTGCGCTTCCGAAGCGGCCTTGAGTGGATCGGGGCGTCGCTGTCACTATGATGCAGCTGTGATCTGGATAGTTTTGACTTAAAAGGCGTCGTCATGCTTCAGAGTGCAGCGCTGGACTCTAAAAACATGACGACGATCTAAGCATTCCCCCGGCCAGCTGGCGGCCGAGTGACCGGCGACCATGGCGCTGGTGGTCAGACGTTGGCGAAGGCAGACGGAGGCGAATGACTTTGGAGCCAACGGCGTCAACGACGAGATGGCGGGTCAGCGTGATGCCCCCGGAAGAGCTTCCGGTACGGGGGGTGGTAGGCCTCAATGGTTTCTGGAATTGATACGCGTGAAAGCGGGTGAGTCTGCTGAGTTTCCCGTGAGGGCGTGCGATGACCAGGGTTGTATCTATTTATCTTCCGAATTTGCCGACGGATCCCATTCGTCGGGCCGATCCGTCTATTCCGCATAAGCAGCCAATCGCCGTGGTCGCCAGGAGCGGTTCGAAGCGATGCGTATCGGCTGCAGATGCAAGTGCCCGCAAGGCGGGTGTCCACGTCGGTATGGAGAGCAAAGGCACAGTCATTGTTCAGCAGCTTGATGATGGTTGACGCTGATCCGCAGGCCGACCAAGCCGCACTCGAACGCATCACTCTTTGGGCGCTCACCGTCTATTCACCGATCGTCGCTACCGACAGGATCGATGGCATTGTAATGGATACTGAAGGCGCCGATCATCTGCAGGATTGAAGCTCATCAACGGCGGCGGCCGGGCAGAGGTCGATGCCGCTCATATTCGTCCGGTGGAAGCGAGCGGGCCCGACATTCTCTCTAACGGGATTGCACTTTCGGGCACCGCACAATGGATGTTTGACCGCGGTCTGATTGGCCTCTCGGATGATCTTGATATCCTCATCTCGTGTCAGGCGAACGATCCTGGCAGCATTCAAGGACTCCTCAAGAAGACCGGTAAGGCAATCGTGCCTGGCCGGGTCTTGGAGCGGCCACATCCCCAGTTCCTCAGATGGCACCGTGAGAACTGTTTCGAGCCGTGAGCGCCAGGGCATGTCTTGCGTTGTAGTAGTTTCATCCCGAACGGTTCAATTTCGGATCGTTGGCGCGCACAATCGTAATATCATCCCGATCGGTTCTTTTCACTTCTCTTCATGCCGTCTGGTGATATAATCATCCCGATAGGGGTGATTATGGAAAATATCAAAGATACGAAAAGCCTTGGCATGCTGATCCGTCAGGAGCGAAAGCAGCAAGGGTTAACCCAGGAGCAACTCGCCGGGGTAATTGGCGTGGGCGTACGTTTTCTGCGCGAACTCGAGGCTGGCAAAGAGAGCTGCCAGATTGGCCGCGCGATGCAAGTCCTGGCTGGTCTTGGCCTTATTGTTTCGGTCGGGCGTCGCCAGGGATCGCGATCATGACCCGCGTATTAGACGTCTATTTTCGCGACACCAAGGCCGGCGTGCTCGGCCGGCTTGACGACGGCCTGCTGACTTTTGCCTATGATGGCGCATATCTTCTTGACCAGAAATCGCGGGCAAGTGCGCAGGTGCCTTGTCACTCTATCCTACAGCACGGTGCCCGAACCTCCCGGCCGATCCTACGCCGAAATTCTCACTTCGGAACGTCTGGATGAAATTCTAAGCAGGCTGCGGACCCGGCCTTTGCTTGGCTGAGACGAGGGCATTCGCCTATCGCTCGCCGGAGCGCAGGATAAACTGGCAGTCATTGTCGATGGAGATTCCATTGCCTTGGCGAGAGATGGTCGACCAACGACCCATATCTTGAAACCGGTCATCCAGGCGCTGGAAGGCACAGTGGAGAACGAGTATTTTTGTATGCGGCTGGCTGCCCGTCTGAAGCTGCCTGTACCCCATGTCGAGATACGCCTAGACGGGGCGACTGCCTTTCTTTTGGTTGAGCGTTATGATCGGACGAAAGCTGCAGACGGCATCATTGAGCGCCTACACCAGGAAGACTTCTGCCAGGCCCTGAGCGTGCCGCCGGAGCTGAAGTATGAGGCTGAGGGCGGACCTGGAACAGAACGGGCTATCGGGCTGATCGACCAGGCCTGTGCCAGACCTGTCGCGGATCGGTTGCAGTTCATCCGCATGCTGATTTTCCACTATCTGGTCGGCAACGCCGATGCCCATGGCAAGAACTACGCCCTGCTTTACGGCTCCGATGACCCGGATTTGGCACCGATCTACGATGTCGTTTGCACGGCAGTTTATCCTCGCTTGTCAAAGAGGCTCGCCATGAAAATTGGCGGTCGCGATGTACCCGACACCATCCAACTCAAACATTGGAAGGCATTGGTGCCCGAAACCAAATCTTCTCAGCGCATCCTTGTTCGCGATCTTGCCCAAATTGCGGAAAGGATTGTGAGCGAGGCCGATGCCCTTTTTGCAGAACTGGCCGAAGAGGGGATCAGGCACCCGATCCTGGAGGCCATTTGTAAGGTGATATCAAGTCGGGCTCGTTTGCTACAGAGAGCTGCGGAGCAGATGTCTTAAGCTGTTGAATGGTTTCGGAAATTGAGCGTTTTATCCTTCGACCAACGGGTCGGCGGTTCGTATCCCTTCAAGAGCCACGTAGGTCGATTAGCCGCTACCGCCTTCTACTAGAGCCATAGGCCAGACGCGGCGATGGGCTTTGGCGTATGTTTGCTGGAAAGCTGGCATAATTGACAAAAGCGACTCTGCTAAACCGATGCCAAGTTCGTGCAGCGAAAGGCTGAATCCTGTCAATGCTGGAGACAGAAATTGCGTGTGGGGACTGTGGCGCCCCACAATCGCTATGTCTTTTCCCGGCCGCAGGCCGGATTCTTCCAGCCCCTTGTACAGCCCCGTCACCAGTGTCTCGTTGACGAGGGTGATGGCTGAAGGCCGGGAAGGGGCTGCGGCAATCTGCCGTGCGACAGCATACCCACCGGACTCGCTTGGTTTTGCCCGAAAGATGTTCTCATCGCGCAGGGTCAGGCCATGCTTGCCCAACACATAACGGCATCGTTCGATGAAGACATACCCCAGGTTCAGGTCACCATCCGGCCAGATCACGCCAATCTTTTTGTGCCCCGCACTGATAAAACGCTCCATCGTGACATCGGCCATCCCTTCAAAATCGAGATCGATCCATGGCTGACCCACATCCGTCAGGCTTCGGCCGAGCGAGATAAATGGAATCTTGTGTCGATCCAGAAGTTCGAAGCGGGCATCGTTGCGGCGTGTGGCGGAAAGGATGATCGCATCGGCAAAGCCACGGGCGACGGTGCGCTGAAGATAGGCATCAGGATCCTCCGACGAGGAACAGAGCAGCGCCACGAGATCGAGATTATGGCGGGCAAGTACCGTTTGCACGCCATCGAAAACGCTCATGAAAAACGTATCGCCCTGGCCCGTAATATCCGGACCTGTCTGCATCATAAAGCCGATCACGCCGGTTGAGCCCTTGCGGAGCGAACGGCCCGATTGATTGGCAACATATCCAAGTTTTTCAGCAGCTTCGAGAACACGCCGGCGGGTATGTGGATTGACGTCTGCTTTCCCGTTAAGGGCGCGCGAAACGGTGCCGATAGAGATGTCAAGGTGCTCGGCTAACTGGCGTATGCCCTTCATGCGGATATCCATCATTCATTTTCTTAGGTCACGCCAGTATTGACAAAATACCAGATATGTCCATAGTTTCCGTAAACGTTTACGGTTGCGCAGGAGGCGCGGTTCCGTAGATGTGCATGGGAGGTTTTCTTGACATACAAGGTCGTTTTGTGTGGGTGCGGAGCTATGGCAAAAGGCTGGCTTCGCGCGGTTCAATCCACCCCTGAACTGAAAGATGCGCTGCAGATTGTCGGTCTTGTAGACCTCAATGCTGATGTTGCCCGGGCGCTTGCCACGGAGTTCAGTCTTTCCGGTGCTTTGATTGGAACGGATTTACGTAGCGTTCTTGAAGAAACACGTGCCGACATACTGTTTGACGTCGTCATTCCAGCCGCACGTCATTCTGTCGTCACCACCGCCCTCGCTCATGGTTGCCACGTGCTGAGCGAGAAGCCCATGGCGAACTCCATGGAAGAGGCTGCCGATCTCATCCACGCTGCTGCTAAGGCTGGCAAAATCCATTCCGTTGTGCAGAACAGGCGCTTCATTTCGGGCGTCCGTCGCATGCGCCGCTTGGTAGACAGTGGAGTTATCGGCGACATCACAGCAGTTCATTGCGACTTCTTCATCGGTCCTCATTTTGGTGGCTTCCGTGAGCAGATGGACAATGTTCTGCTGCTCGATATGGCGATCCATACCTTCGATGCGGCACGTTATGTTTCCGGCAAGACGCCGCTATCGGTCTATTGCCTGGAAACCAATCCGCCCGGCTCCTGGTATGCACATGGCGCTTGCGCCAATGCGGTCTTCCGCTTTTCAGACGATGTCGTCTTCACCTATCGCGGCTCCTGGTGCGCGGAAGGGGAGCGGACCAGTTGGGAAAGCGCCTGGCGCATTGTCGGCACGCGGGGAATGCTAACCTGGGACGGCGAGGAAACGTTCAAGGCCTCTGTCGCTGGCCAGGAAAACGGGTTGCTCCGCGGGTTTCAGCCCGTCGAGGTTCCTGCGCCGCTGAAGCCGGAGGAAACGCATGGGCATGCCAGCGTTCTTGCCGATTTCTTCGAGGCCATACGCACGGGACGTGCGCCTGAAACAGCCGGAGAGGACAATATTCGAAGCCTTGCCATGGTTTTCGGTGCGATCGAAAGCGCCCGCTCCGGAAACAGTGTCGAGCTTGCAGCATAGGGAAGAGATTGATGAGCTTGGATAGCAAAAATTCCATTCGCGTCGGCACTATGGTTAGTGCGACGAAAGGGCAGGCGGCGGAACGGATCGCGCAGATCGCGGATATGGGCTTCGAGAGTTTCGAGCCCTTCTTCTGGCAGACGACGAATGGTCAGGATATGGCCGAGTTGGGCAAGCGCTGTGTGGAAGCTCTCGGCGACCGGGATATCACGATTTCTACGATTGGAATGTTCGGTAATCCGCTGGAAGGCACCGATCTTGATTTGCAGACCCTTCAGGGCTGGAAGGATTGCATCGACAACGCCCATCATTTCGGCGCCACCTGCGTGGCAGGCTTCACCGGGCGTGTTCGCAACAAGCCACTGCCGGAAAGCCTGCCACGCTACAGAGAAGTCTGGAGCGAGCTTGCCCGACGCGCGGCCGACAAGGGCATCCGCATCGCCTTCGAAAACTGCGCCATGGATGGCAACTGGCAAACCGGCGACTGGAATATCGCCCATAATCCCGATGCGTGGGAGCTTATCTTCAACGAGACGCCGGATGAGAATATCGGCCTTGAATGGGAACCGTGCCACCAGATGGTGTACCTGATCGATCCACTGCCGCAGATCCGCAAGTGGGCGCACAAGATATTCCATGTCCACGGCAAGGATGCGACGATCCGCTGGGATGTGATCCGCGAGCACGGGATTTTTGGCAAGCACCCGTTCGTGTTCATGCGTACTCCTGGTTTCGGTGACAGCAACTGGACGGACATCATATCGGAACTGCGCCTCGCGGGCTGGTCCGGTTCCATCGATATCGAGGGCTGGCATGATCCGGTCTATCGCGATGCGCTGGAAATGACGGGACAAGTCCACGCGCTCAATCATCTCAAACAGGCACGCGGCGGAAGCTTCATCGTAGACCCGTCGTAAGCAGGAAAGGCGCCCGGGCGCATGAGGAGGCGGCGGGCAAGAACGTAGGGATAACCTTAAAGGAGGAGAATTATGGGTATCCGAAAGCATTCGATTGCCATGACACTGGCGCTGACTTGTGCTGCGATGGTTGGTTTTCAGGCAAAAGCTGAAGACGTGAAGCTTACGCTCTGGTCGCTGGATCGCGACATTCAGCCAGCGCCTAATCTCATCAAGGAATTTAACGCGCAGAACAACGGCATCAAGATCGAGTATCGCCAGATCCAGTTCGATGACGTGGTGAGCGAAGCGATGCGTGCCTATTCCACCGGTAAGGCACCGGATATCATCGCTATCGACAACCCGAACCACGCCATGTTCGCATCGCGCGGTGCGTTTCTCGATCTGACCGATATGATCGCTAAATCGACCACGATCAAAGCCGAGAACTATTTCCCGGGCCCGCTGAAATCCGCCACATGGGACGGCAAATATTACGGCGTGCCGAAGGCGACCAATACAATTGCGCTCTATTACAATAAAGACTTGTTCCAGGCTGCCGGGCTTGATCCCGAAAGCCCGCCCAAGACCTGGGACCAACTGGTAGAAACTGCGCGCAAGCTCACCGACCCCAAGAAGAACGTCTACGGGATCACCTTCTCCGCCAAGGCGAATGAGGAAGGGACTTTCCAGTTCCTACCCTGGGCACAGATGGGGGGCGCGAGCTACAACGCCATCAATGGCGAAGGTGCGGTCAGAGCATTGACGATCTGGAAGCAGTTGCTGACCGAGAAACTGACCTCGCCGGATACGCTGACCCGCAGTCAGTGGGATTCAACAGCAACCTTCAATGCTGGCAATGCGGCCATGGCCATCTCCGGTCCATGGGAAATCGACCGTATGCTGACGGACGCGAAGTTTCAGTGGGGCACCGCACTTCTGCCCGTTCCGCAGGAAGGTGCGCAACGCTCTTCGGCCATGGGTGACTATAATTGGGCAATCTTCTCCAGCACCAAGCACCCGGAAGAAGCCTTCAAGGCACTGGAGTTCTTCGCCTCGAAAGACTCCACGATGTACAAGGATTTCGGCCAGCTTCCGGCGCGCTCCGATATCCCCGTGCCTCCGACCGGCAATGCCGAAAAAGACGCCGCTCTCGCCACCTTCCTCGAGCAGATGAAATACGCCCAGCCGCGCGGCCCCTCGCCAGAATGGCCCAAGATTTCCAAGGCCATTCAGGATGCCATTCAGGCAGCGCTCACGGGCCAGATGGAGCCGAAAGCGGCTCTCGATCAGGCTGCGGAAAAAATCAAGTCGATTGGCGGTTGATCGGTTTCCTGCCCGCGTCGTCTGAGCACGGTGGCGGGCAGAAGCCCAGTTTCCTCCCGGACGGAACTGCTCGGCACGGGAATGTGTCGGGCGGTTCCGAGCGATGACAAGAGGTTATGATGAGACGGATATTCTCCAGCGTCAGGGATGGCCGTGGATTTGACATGGTGCTGGTCGGCGTGCCCTTCGCGTTTCTGTTCGCGCTGGCCGGGCTACCGTTGATCTACAATATTCTGATGAGCTTTCAGGAGGTTGACATGTTCAGCCTCGGCAGCTTCATCCGCCCATTTGTGGGCATGGACAATTATGTGGCGCTGTTCAAACAGCCGGAAACCTGGCCAATTCTGACCAATACGCTGATCTTCGTGGTCGGCTCTATTGCCGGACAGTTCATCATCGGCTTCGGTCTTGCTTTGTTTTTCTGGACGAGTTTTCCCGGCGCCAGCTGGCTGCGCGGTCTGTTTCTCGTTTCCTGGGTCATGCCCGGCCTCGTCGTCGGTGCCATCTGGAACTGGATTTTGTCAGGTGATTTCGGCGTTTTGAACTTCTTCCTGCGCGAAAGCGGGTTGATCAGCGGCAACATCTTCTGGCGTTCAGACCCCAACTTCTCGCTCTGGGCGGTCGTCATTGCCAATATCTGGCTTGGCACTTCCTTCAACATGATCCTGCTGTCGGTCGGTCTTTCGGCTATTCCGGGTGATCTCTATGAGGCGGCGGAAATGGATGGTGCGAATGCCTGGCAGCGCTTCTGGACAATCACCCTGCCAATGATGCGCTCTACCATCGGCGCGATCATCGCGCTCGGCCTGATCTTTACCTTGCAGCAATTCGATCTCTTCGCGGCCATCACCGATGGCGGGCCGAACAACTCGTCCAACGTCGCCCAATATTGGGCGTGGGACCTGTCTTTCCGCCAATATGATTTCGGCAGAGGCGCAACGATTTCGGTCATCATGACGGTTTTCGTCATGTTCGCTGCCGCAGTTTACGTTCGCTCCACACGTCATGAGGTGCGCGGATGAGCGAGACCGCCCGCAATCGCCTTATGCTGCTAATGGCCATCATCATGGCCGCCATCTATCTGTTTCCGCTCTACTGGATGTATGTCACGTCCATCAAAAGCGGTTCGGAGATGTTCGCCAACCCGCCGAGCTTCTGGCCGTCCGCAGCACGTTGGGAAACCTTCGCTTACGTCTGGGAAAGCCGGAATATGGGCCGCTATCTATGGAACTCGGTTGTTATCGCCTTCGGCTCGGTCGCGCTGATCGCCGTTCTTGGCACAGGCTGTGCATATGTTCTGGCACGGTATCGAAATGTATGGGTCGATCTCGGCCTGTTCCTCATTCTCATGCTACAGGTGCTTCCGGCCTCTTTGATGGTAACGCCCATCTTCGTTGGGTTCACGCAAATCGGCTTGCTGGATTACCCTCGGCTGGCTGTTATTCTGGCGATTGCTGCCAAAAGCATGCCCTTCTTCGTGGTTCTGGTTCGGGCGACCTTCATGGCTGTTCCCATGGAATTAGAAGAAGCGGCACTGGTCGATGGAAATTCTCGCGTCGGTGCTTTCTTCAATATCGTCCTGCCGCTTGCGCGCAACGGTATCCTCGTCAGTGCAATCCTCATCTTCATGCAGGCATTCGGTGAATTCGTCTATTCTAAATCCATGATCCAGGATGTCAGCCTTCAGCCAGCAAGTGTGGGTCTCAACACCTTTATGGGGCCTAACACCAGCGAGTGGAACAACATCATGGCCTACGCGACCATGTATGTGACGCCCATTCTCGCGATCTTCGTCCTTCTGCAACGGCGCATCGTCTCCGGCCTCACATCGGGAGCCCTTAAATGACCAACCAGATCCAACTGACCGGCGTCAACAAACACTACGGCGCATATCACGCTCTCAAGAATATTGACTTGTCCATTCCCAAAGGCGCTTTCGTGGCTCTCGTCGGGCCTTCGGGATGCGGAAAGTCAACCCTGTTACGTTCTCTGGCGGGGCTGGAAACCATCTCCAGCGGTGATCTGATGATCGCAGGCGAGCGGATGAATAATATGCCGCCGCGAAAGCGTGACCTTGCCATGGTCTTCCAGTCATACGCTCTTTACCCACATATGACCGTTGAGCAGAACTTGACCTACAGCCTGAAGATCAAGGGCGTGAAGAAGGTGGAGGCGAGGAAAGCCGCGCAGGAAGTGGCCGCGATCACAGGTCTTGGGGATCTGCTTCACAGATACCCCCGTGAACTATCCGGCGGCCAGCGCCAGCGCGTCGCGATGAGCAGAGCCATCATTCGCCATCCGAAAGCCTTCCTGTTCGACGAACCGCTTTCCAATCTCGATGCAGCGTTGCGCGTCCACATGCGCAAGGAAATCAGAGCCCTGCACGACCGGCTCGGCGCAACATCCGTTTATGTCACTCATGATCAGGTCGAAGCCATGACCATGGCTGACCACGTCGTGATCATGCGCAGCGGCGTGATCGAGCAGCAGGGCAGACCGCTTGATCTATACGACAGGCCTGCTAACCGTTTTGTCGCGGGGTTCATCGGTTCACCAGCCATGAATTTCATTCCGGCAAAGACGGGAAGTGATGGCAAATCGATCATTCTGGATCTGCCAGGATCGCAAGCGCTGGTTACCGAACAGCGCATCCAGCCAAGTCATCAGGTGCTAATTGGAATCCGCCCGGAGCACCTAAAGATAGCATCTTCAAGCATAACAGGCTTTGAGGTACCCATTTCTAACGTTGAATCCACTGGTGCGACAGCATTTATCACGACCGATACCAAGCCCGAGATCGTCTTCGTGTTGAACGATCGCTTATCATTCAAAGTTGGCGAAACCGTGCGGCTTACTTTCGCTCTTGAGAATGTTCACGTGTTCGACGCGGAGACCGGACAGCGTCTTGAGGCGACATTTGAGCTAGCTTGGTCCGGTTAATAAGTTGACCGCAAATAACGGGATGTGATGAGCCAGCCGCCGCTGTGTCTAAATCGGAATGAGTGGGTGGACGGTTGGATTTCGTTCAAGGCGACGACACGAGATCGCACCTCTGCTGTCTCCTGTAACTCACAGCTAAACGGTTTTTTGCTTTTGCATTGCCTCGCGCCTGCTTATACCAAAATCGTGCAGCTGCTGATTGTAACTTCGCACAGACAGCGGCGCTGGCATCAGCGGATCTAGATCCCTAGAGTTCTTGCCAAGTCGCAGCGGTTGCATAGCAGATCGTGGCGGCGACACCGGCGAATTGCGCCTGAGGCATATTTAGGTATTGGCCGAGAAATAGAATGCTGACTGCACAGCATTCTATTGCTAGACTTCGCGCATGTCGAACGTCGCTTCAGGAAATACGATTGCCGAGGTTGCAAACCTGATTGGGGATGCAGCGCGCGCCAACATACTTTCTGCACTGATGGGTGGACAGGCATTGACGGCGGGCGAACTGGCGCGACATGCCGGGGTTACCGCCCAGACTACGAGCGGCCACCTTGGCAAGCTGGCGGAAGCCGAATTGATCGCGGTCGAAAAGCAAGGCCGGCATCGCTATTATCGACTTACTTCGCCTGATGTGGCACAAGCGATACATGCTCTCATGGCGTTGGCAGCGACTGGGCCGAAGCGCTATCATCCGATCGGCCCGAAGGACGAGGCATTGCGTCTGGCCCGCACCTGCTACGATCATATGGCCGGTCGTCTCGCCATCGCTCTTTTGGACGCTTTGGCGGATAACGGTTATATCATTCTTGCGGACGGCGCCGGTCTCGTTACGGACCAAGGGCGGCAATTCTTCTGCGACGTCGGAATTGATCTGCAAGAAGCGGCACGGTCAAAACGCCCGCTTTGTCGAACTTGTCTTGATTGGAGCGAGCGACGGCCACACCTTGCCGGCCGTCTTGGTGCGGCACTTCTCGATAGGTCACTTGCGCTTGGCTGGATCAGTCGCACGGCTGAATCTCGCGCTCTGCGCATCACGCGCGCTGGCGAGGCCGGGTTTAGTGAGACATTCGATCTCCCGACGGATTGGCGCGCAACACCCACTTTGCATAACTATTCCTAGAACCCCAATAGAGCAAATCCACGGGAACCAAAGAGCCGCGCTCGGACAGTTTGGACACGGTCAGACCAAACGTATCCGCAATGAGGCCTCAGACAAAATTGAAAGGGGTCCCGTCCATATCATCGCCTTCGTCCAAAAAGGAATGCGACCACGGCACCACCTTGGAAAATCGCCGCAAATATAAAGATATAGACGTCAGAATATGATCTGACCACGCCAAACGCTGCAGGCGCAAGTGCATAGGTCGCTTGGCTTATGGCAACGATTATAGGGACCACCCGAAAGACATCTGCCTTCGCAAATTCTACTTGGGCAATGAGAGGTGGCAGGGAGGTCGCGTTGCCAATCCCAAGGCCGAACAGAAGTACCCCTACGATCATACCATTTGCATAATCTTGCCCGCTGAACAGCAATGTCAAAGAGCCAATGATCTGGATGCCGTAACTCGCGGAAGCGATCAGACGCCGATCGGCATTTGCAGGCATGAACAAGCCTAAACCTGTCCGGCCGGCGATGGCAGCAATGGTCGCCCCACCCATAATGAGGCCGGCTCTCTTAGCTCCGAAGACCGGAACAATGATCGAAAACATTTGCGCCAGAAGGCCGATTTGAGCAAACAGGCCTGCGGCCATTGCCAGCGCCAGCGTAATAAAGCGGAGGTCGCGCCAAAGCGATCTTATTGGTGTGGAGGCAGTTGGCGCAGCTGGTGTCTCCTCCGGTGCTATGGAGCCATCGGGAAATTGACCGACACCTTCAGGGGATTTGGAAAACACCAAACCTGATAGAGCGGCAACGATGATGACCATCACGATGCCGACAGTGCACGCTGCCTGGGCAAATCCAATAGAGGCGATGAGCATGACCCATAACGGAGAGAAAAGGACACCCCCGACGCTCGCCCCGTTGTATGCCATGGAAAGTGCTGCGGGACGGCGACGAAAAAACCACGGAGCAATGATAGCGTTGACTGCAGCAGCTCCCATCGCCACCCATCCCGCTCCACTTAGGAGCGCAGCGATAAACAGCTGCCATGGCTGATAGGCCGCGGACCAGCCAACAATGCCGATGGCGAGAAGGACCGCACCGATTAAGGTTATATGCGGAACGCCGCATATCCGATGAAGGCGGGGCAGGTTTGCAACAACAGCTGCGCCCACCAAGAAATGCAGCGTGACTGCGGTCGACACCAACGCGACGGACCATCCTGTCCTCTGGACCACCATCTGCAAATATACGGGCGGTCCATAAAATCCGACTCCCCAGCCGAAAACTGCGAGAACGAAGGTCGCAGCGACGACATGCCAGCCGAAAAACCGTGGAGTTTTAGATATAGATGCAAATTTCATAACGAGGTCCCAATAGTGATTGGTCCTCATCGCATTTTTCCGAATGAAGAAGCTTCGCTCGCGACCGAAGTGTTCGTATTGATCTAAGATCGGTGGCTGCTTTCAGCGGCTACTGGTTGTCTGCAAAAATCTTGCGAAAAAAGAGCCTCTGCGTCTCGGCGTCAGGATAGTGCTCCAACGTCGCAAACTTTGAATAACCCTGCTTTTCATAAAAGCCGGGAGCTTGGAATGTAAACGTATCGAGCCAAACTCCCACGCAATCCCGCTCTCTAGCCCATTGCTCAGCTCGCGCGAGAAGATCACTCCCCAAGTTGGCTCCTCTTAGAGCTTCCGGAACGAATAAGAGGTCAATGAAAAGCCAGCGATAATAGCACTTTGCCGTCAGTCCACCTTGAACCTCGCCGTCGTCACCTCGAAGCAGGATTGCCAGTGGTTCATAGCCATCATCACCAATCTTCGAGGCGTTGAAGGCCAGCAGGGCATCGACAATCGCCTTCCGATCGTCCTCACGGACTTCTGATTTTATTTCCATATGGACCATGGTTCGCTTCTCATTTCGATCAAATGCAGGAGGCCGGTGACAATGTGCCGTCTAACAATGTCTGAACGGCCGTGCAAGGCACGTGCATTAGCGGTAGTCGCCGGCAGATGAGACCTGCGTTCGAAGCGATAATTGGGACCTCCGTTTATCCTCCGAATGGTTGCGCAGGGCGACCAGAGACGCCTACACCCTTGCGCCGCGCCAGCCTGCCTTTGAGCTATTCAATGGCGCTGGATAATTTGGAGATCGGCGCAACCGTTGGGTCATGTGGGGCAGCTGCATTCCTCGGTAAAGCAGTTATCGTCGATGACATAGAGCATGATCCACGATGGGGTGATTAAAAGGCTCTAGCGCTGCCTCATAGTCTCATGGCGTGTTATTCCAATCCGATCTTTGGCAGCAATAGCAAGGTCCTCGGAACGTTCGCGCTCTATTTCGGGAAGCACGCTCACCGTCTGTTCTCAAGCAGACCATCGTCGAGAGCTGTCTGCCGCTATGCATGATTGCGCTTGAGCGTCACGAGCGGTTGCGGGAACACCGCCGCCTTGCTTTCACCGACGTCCTGACCGGGCTACCAAATCGCGCGAATTTCAACGTCGCGATGCAGGAAATATCTGCCGGTGACTGGTACTCCTGCTTGTCGACGTGGACAACCTTAAGGTCGTCAACGATGCGTTCGGCCACGCAGCCGGCGACGACCTGATTTCGGCGGTTGCCCGAGGTTGCTGAGCGTCGTCATCCCTCGTACCGTCTATCGTCTGGGTGGCGCGAGTTTGCAATCGTTCTCAAATTCGCGTCAATTGCTCAAGCGGAGAGGATCGCTACTGAGTTCGCAAGAAATATCCATCAGCCGACGCTGTGCGCCGGTCATACGCCGTCGAAGCTTTAGCCAGGATGCGACTGGCAAGCGGCGAGGTGGTGCCGGCCGCCGTTTTTCATGAAGCAACAAAAGATGCCCAGGTCGCCGCCTCCCTGACGCGTACGATGATCAAGCGCATTGCGATGGACCTCGGCCATTGGTTGAGATCGCACATTCCGATCCAGCATGTCGGCATCAACCTCTCTGCAGCAGACCTTCAGTGCGAAGATCTTTCAGAAAGCCTCCCAGCCGTTCGAGCGGGAAGGCGTTCCTCTCCACCATGCAATTCTGGAGGTCGCCGAATCCGTCTATCTCGGCGGACAAGATCAGATCGTTGCCAGGAAGATTACGGCGGTGCGGGAGGCTGACCTCAAATCGCAATCGATGACTTCGGGACCGATTTTGGAAGGTTCGTCAGGATCTTCCTGCGTGTGCCGCAGGTATCCGATTTCTCGGTCACTGCGCTGTCGAACGACATAGTTTTAGTCACGTAGAAGCGTCCGAGCGGCGCCCGATGCAAACGAGACTTCTGAAACATTACGAAGCTCGATCTGGAAATTCGTTTGGGGCCGTTGGCAAATAGTTTTTCATCAGGCGACGCCTATCTCGCCCGCATGAAAATCTTCCGGCCCAACTGCGCTCAGGGCGCAGAGCGCCAGAAGCGGACGATTTACCGTGGAATGTCGAATGATAGCGTATTACCCGTCCGGATCAAAAACTAGCCGCTCTTGGCCGCGTGCAGAATTCTCATGCACGCTCCTATTGACAATCAGTGAGTTTGCTGGCTTTTTCCGCGAAGGTTCCGAGCACCTGCCGCCTGCAGACGCAAGTCACGGTAAAGCCCGGCATATTATTTTTTTCTCACCCTCGAAGCATTTCGTTGGTGGCAATGCAGGCCCCCATCACTGTCGAAATGCCTCTTTGGAGGAGTGAGTGATGTCTTTGCGACAATCGCCCGAAAATCGTTTTCTAAATGCCTCACCAGGCAAAATTTTCGCCGCAAGCGCATTTCCTATCATCGCCATCATGTTGATGAACGGGACGCTGGGTATTGCCGACGCCGTCGTTCTGGGGCATTTCGTCGGTTCGGACGCCATGGCGGCCGTCGGCATGGCGTTCCCAGCTCTGATGCTGACAACCGCGCTTTCGACCCTTGTCAGCGGGGGGATGTCCAGCCTGCTGGCTCGCCAGCTCGGCGCCGACAACCGTAACGCGGCCAACGCGACCTTCGCCGGCGCACATGGACTAGCGTTGACGACCGCGTCAGCGCTAATCGTGATCTTCTGTGCGGGCGGGTGGGCCTTCGCTCTGCGCATTGCCGGAACCGATGGCCCGGTTGCCGAAATGCTGTGGATCTACCTCGCAATCACCATATTCGGAACCCCGGTACAATTTCTGCTCGGGATTCATGCCGACGCCTGGAGAAACGAAGGACAGGCGGGATTGATGGCACTCATGTCACTTGGGGTCACACTTATCAACATCCTGCTGAACTACATCCTTGTCGTCGCGCTTGAACTGGGTGTCGCGGGATCGGCTACGGGCACGGTTTTGGCACAGACGCTCGGACTGGTGCTTCTGGCGGGGCTACGCCCGTTCCTTGGGGGCATGATGCCGCTCAACAGACTGTGGCGGAACCCTTGGACTAGCAGTTGGAGGCGTATCGTTGCGCTTGGCGCACCCGTTAGTCTGGGTTTTATCGGAATAGCGCTTTCAGCCGCCAGTGTGGTTCTCGCTCTTCGTCTTGCAGGCGCCACCGATTACGCCACGACCATTGCCGCCTACGGGATTGTGACACGCATTCTCGGGTTTGCCTTCCTGCCAATCATGGCGATCGCGATGGCGATGCAGACCATCGTCGGCAACAATGTTGGAGCGCAGCTTTACT
The DNA here is from genome assembly GCF_977018625.1 of Affinirhizobium capsici. NCBI lineage: Bacteria > Pseudomonadati > Pseudomonadota > Alphaproteobacteria > Hyphomicrobiales > Rhizobiaceae > Affinirhizobium > Affinirhizobium capsici. The sequence continues at coordinate 147,677 of NZ_CDRNXD010000008.1, forward strand.
CCCGCTCGGATGCGGTTCTGCGGATCGCTGCGGCAACAACATTGCTCTACTGTCTTGCCGTCGAGGTTTTGTTGCTGGGCCAGGGCACAGTCGTCGGAGCGGCCTTTGTCGCTGATCCGGATGTGGTCGGCGAGGTCAGCCGGTTGCTTCGTCCCATGGCTGCGATCTATCTCTTTTCCGGACCAGTTCTTGTGCTCGGTCTATATTTCCAAGCCATCGGCCAACCGGCCCGCGCGGCTCTTCTAACCACGGTCAAGCCGCTTATCCTATTGCCTGTCTTAGTGACGATCGCTGCGGCAATGTTGGGCGCGGACGCAATCTGGTTTGTCTTTCCGCTGGCAGATGGTGTGGCCGCAATCATCGCAGCTTTTATCCTTGCCGCCGCCCTCAAGGTGAGGGGAAACGCGGGTATCGGGCTCAAGGCTGTGGAGAATCTGTCATGACAGTTAGAACCATTGCAGAAGCCAAAGCGCACGCAAAATCTTTGCGGAGCGCACTCGCCGCAGAGGGTAACATCTTGGGCCATGCCCAGGCACTGGAGCTAGTCGCCCGACAAAACGGTGCGCGCGACTGGAACACCTTGTCCGCCCGCCTCGCCAACGCTATTCCCCCTCCGTTCCATCTGCACCAAAGGGTGCAGGGGAGGTATCTTGGGCAATCTTTCAAGGGCGAAATCAGCGCGTTATCATCCTCGGGCTCGCACTATTCCGTGACTGTTCGCTTCGATGAACCGGTGGACACGGTTACCTTCCACAGCTTTTCCAACATGCGCCGAGTGGTAAGAGGTACGGTAGATATCAATGGAACTTCCGTCCGCAAGACATCAAACGGGATGCCGCACCTGATTTTAAGCGCGTCATGAGCCTCGGTGAGTTAAAGGTTCGTGGCAATTTCTGCGGTGCGCAACGGGACGAATGCGGACGATACCTTGCTTTCTTGGCCAACGGATAGATGGAATAGAGCTTGACCTCAGCCCGCCGATTAGAGAAGCGACGGCTGAAGGCAGGAATTTTGGGAATTCTCGTCACGCCATTGGCGGGTAAGGGGAAGCCGTAGGAGGTTCAGCATAGCGCCGACCGAAGGGCGGGAACCGAGACCGACTTCCCCCGCCAAGGGCGTTCTGTATGATTTGAGCAACAAGCTCCCAAGGGGAGGGGCTGCCTTCTCCTTGGCCGAACCGTTGGCCGCTCGATGCGGTCGTGTTTCGCAAAACCCTCCTGAGGGATTTGGCTCTTGGAAAAAATGTGCAATGAGTCTATATTAAAGCCCGGAGTAGGAGACGAGCTTTCGCCCGCCTCCCATTTCCTAGCTAAAGAATTGAACCCGGAGCTTGAGCAGCCAACTCGTCCGGGTTCTTTTCATTTCTAGGGTAACGCTAATGGGTAAGAACCACATTGCTTTACCTCCAGTTTGACGGCAGGGCATTGCCACAGCCGGGGGAGCCTATCTCCCCGATTGCGCCGGTTGGCTCGGCGCTGCTGCTTTAGCCGTCAAAACTGGTATTTCTGACCTTTGAGCCATTGTCAGGTGTAGGTCAACACTCTGCTGTTAAACCTTTGGCCGCTGCCTCAAGCTTGAAGGCTTTCAGCCAGCTATGGCCGCGCGTGCTGCGGAGATAGCGAAGGGTTCCGGTATCCTTGCCACCCATGTGCATGACATCAGGAACAATAAAACGCCGGCCTGTTGGCCTTAGAATAAAGCCCCCCACTTCCGGTTTGCGCTTTCCTACAAGATTTGTATTGGTTTGAATATCAGAAATGGCCTCCATTACTTTGGAAGCAGCCCAGCTCTCCGAAAATGTGGTTTTACCTGCAACGCCGGGCACAGATCGGCCCCGCCCTATATATAACCATATAAAATATGTGAAGTTCTAGCGTCACTCGCTAAGTTGATGGCTGGGTCGACAATCGGCTTTATCACTATGCCGGTTGATGTCTTCTCGCCACCCTGCCAAACCTCTTCGACATCAAATGTCCTTTCGTTCAGGCTGCGAATCCGTCGGCAGCAGAGCCAGCGTGGAAATCCCGTGTACCCCGGCTTTCGAAAAGCTAGGAGTTATATCTCCTGCCAGCGCGAAAGATCCGCAGTGTCTTGGGAGATGGAGCCTCCTGGCTCCAACTTCAGTTTCAGGCGGCAACAGTTGCCCGCGCATAGGCGCCGGGTGGAATTCCTACATGCCGACTGAAGGCAACGCTGAAGGCGCTTGTCGATCCATAGCCGACGCGCTGGGCGATGTCAGCCATAGCCATCTCTTCGCGAAGGAACTCTTTTGCCAGGGCCATGCGCCAGCCCGTCGCATACTCCATCGGTGCGACACCAACTTCCTTTCGAAAGCGATCGAAGAAGGTCGAACGGGCCATGGCGGCCTCGCGAGCAAGCGTTTCCACCGTCATGCTTCGCGCCGGATCAGCGTGGATCCGGCGCAGGGTCGGCGCCAGCAGGGGATCGGCCATGCCCCGCAGGAGGCCCGGAGGCGCCTTGGCATTGGCTGCTGATCGCAGCGCGTCGATGAACAGAACCTCCAGCAAACGTTGAAGCACCATCTCACGCGCGACGCGGTCAGCTCGCGTCTCCTCGTTAATCATGTGGACGAGAGCCAGCAGTCGCTCTTCACCATGAACATGGATGACCTCCGGCAGCAGCGAAACAAGCAGAGCCTTGTCATCCGAGCCGAAAGCACAATGCCCGACCAGTGCCTTGATCTCTGCCGGTGCCTCCGGATCGCCTAGGCGAAAGACACCGGGGCTGGTCTCCAGACGTTGGGGAAGTGCGCCGCGTGGCGGTGGCTCCATGCTGCTCATCGTGAACGAGAAGATCTTTGGGACCAGGACGAAGTCACCCGCAGTGAGCACCATTGGCTCACGACCGGCAATCGTCATCAGGCAACGGCCCTCGACCACAGCGCAGTAGAAAGGGCTTCCAATCTCCGTCCGCTCGACCAGCCACTGGCCACCGCCGGTGACCAGCTTTGAGATCGACGGGCTCGGCCTGAGTAGCGAAACAACTTCGGCGACGGGGTCGGTCATGATTTCGGACTCCTGCTAAACGTTCTCGGACATACGCATATAGAAAGTCCGAGGGATCAGGTCCATCTTTAGCTTAGTTAAAAGTCAGGAGACAGAACATGCCAAAGATCCTCATCACCGGTTGCTCGTCCGGTTTCGGCCTCGCTATCGCGCAGAAATTCGTAGATGCCGGGTGGGACGTCGTCGCAACCATGCGCACGCCGCGTTACGATCTTCTCCCGTCGAACGACCGGCTCCAAATCCTGCCGCTCGATGTCACGAGCGCCGATAGCATCGCGAGGGCTATCGAAGCAGCTGGCCCGATCGATGCGCTGGTCAACAATGCCGGCGTCGGCATGCTCAATGTGCTCGAAGGTTCGGAGATGTCGAAGGTTCGTGAACTGTTCGAGACAAACGTCTTCGGCGCAATGGCGATGACCAAAGCCTTTCTCCCGCAAATGCGGGCCCGTCGCTCGGGCGCCATCGTCAACGTCAGCTCCGCTGTCACAATCAGGCCCTTGCCCGCGCTCTCGGTCTACAGCGCCAGCAAAGCTGCCCTCAACGCTTTTACGGAAAGCCTCGCGCTTGAAGCGGCTTTATTCGGCATCCGCGCCAAGCTTGTCTTGCCTGGCTCGGCGCCGACGACCGGCTTCGGCAAAAATGCTGTCTCACGCATGGGCATGGAAATTCCCGAGCCATATTGCGAATTCGTCCAGGACTACATGACGAAGCTTCGTTCGGGCAGTGAGGTCACGACCGCGGATGCGGTTGCAGAGGCCGTCTGGCGGTCTGTGACAGAGATCGACGCGCCGATGAAGATCCCCGCCGGCGCCGATGCGGAAACCTCATACCGCGAAGCGGGTCATCTGCTCGCCTGAACATCACAGTCCGAAATACACCTTTGAAGGTAAAGACCCATGAATAATCTGATCAATCTCGCGAAGCATATTCCGACGCCTCAGGCCACTCTCACCGTGGCCTACACGCCGATCCGTCTTTCGATGCCGGGTCGCCAGCCGCTGGAACTGCGTCTCACCGCGCCCGCTGCGGGAAGTAACCTGCCAATCCTGCTGCTGTCGCATGGCTACGGCCCATCCAACTACATCCCGTCAAAGGACGGCTACGCTCCTCTTGTCCAGTTTTGGGCGGAGAGAGGTTTCGTCGTGATCCAGCCCACCCATGCAAGTTCTCGTGTTGGCGGCCTGCCTGCGAATTCATCGGGCGCACCGTTCTTCTGGCGCGAACGTGTCGAGGAGATGAAGGCGATCCTGGACCAACTGCCGGAGATTGAGCGGCAAGCGCCGGCCGTTGCGGGCCGGATGGATCATGCTCGCATCGGAGCGGTGGGCCATTCCTTTGGCGGCCACACAGTCGGGCTCCTGCTTGGCGCACAGGTGAATGGTGAAGATTTTTCCGATCCACGCATCTCGGCGGGCGTTCTCCTGACAACTCCGGGACGCGGCGGCACGGACATGACGCCTGAGAGTGCTGCCCGGTTTCCGTTCTTCGACGTCGATTTCTCGACGCTCTCGACACGCAACCTCGTCGTCTGCGGTGATATGGACAATCCGCATTTCACAACGCGCGGCCCTGAATGGCATGCGGATGCGTTTCATGACGCGCCTGGTGCCGTTGCAATGCTGATGATGCACGGAGTTGGGCATGGCCTTGGCGGGATCGCGGCGCTCGACGCAAAAGAAACAGAGACTGAAGCACCAGACGTGCTCGAGGCAACACGGCGTCTGACATTCGCCTGGCTTCAAAGCGCGCTCGGCGCGGACGAAGGCGCTTGGCCGAGAGCGTGCCTCGCACTTGAAAGCGAAGCCGCCCTGCTTGCGACGGTCACGGAGAAGCAGCCCTGACCGCTGGGTAAATCTGCGCGGTTGGAGCCACGAGAAAGATGAATCATTGGGTACCCTGGTCTGGGTGCTCAATGCAGTCTGCGGCAACCGCGCGGTACGCGGCACCTATTTCATTGTTAGGGGAGCGCCAAAATCTTTCTTTCGTCCAGCAAGCTCGCAGACCTACACACTCTATCCTCAATGACACTTACTTAGAATATGGGCTCGCGGTGGATTTCGCTGGCAGCAGCGGGACGTAGATCAGGAAGAATTAGGCATGGCGAAGAGGTCGACTGTTCGAATCCGCTCAAGAGCGTAAGACATCGAACGACGGTAGTCGTGCCACTTTTGCGATCCTTAAAACATGCTTAGCGGATGCACGCCTTCTTCAACGGTATCTACTTCACACTGAGGAGCAATCGTCTCGATCCGGGATCATCTCGGTGGCGTTTAATTAGCAGTTGTCAGCGTCCAGCTCAGCAATGGGCGCGTGTTCAAGCCGCTAAAGGTTCCAGACGCGCCGGCGGCGGAACGAATCCAGGGGTTTCAACGTCTCCCTCCTAGAAGGCCGGCGCATTTGTCCTATATAAAATCCTAAGTTGGAGGATGTATGACGGATAGTTTAGGAGCAAAAGCAAGGATAGGCGTGGAGGGACTGGACGACATCCTGTTCGGTGGACTGTCGCGCCGTCACGTCTTTCTGCTAGAAGGCGCGCCCGGATCGGGCAAGACGACGATCGCCCTTCAGTTTTTGTTAGAAGGAGCCAACATCGGCGAGCGATGTCTTTACATCACTCTTTCAGAGACCGAAGAAGAACTTCGTGACAGCGCGCTCTCCCACGGGAAAGAGATCGGCGATCACGTGGAAATTTTTGAATTGGTTCCGCCAGAAAGCCTTCTTGACGCAGATCAGCAGCAAAGCCTGCTTTATTCGTCAGACCTGGAGCTTGGCGAGACTACAAAGCTCATCTTCGAAGCGTTCGAGCGTGTGAAACCACATCGCGTGGTGATCGACAGTCTTTCTGAAATCCGGCTTTTGGCGCAGAGTTCGCTACGATACCGCCGACAGATCCTGGCGCTGAAGCACTTTTTCTCGCGGTCAGATGCAACGGTCTTGCTCCTGGACGACATGACCTCGGATGCAACGGATAAGACTGTCCACAGCGTCGTGCATGGCGTGATACACTTGGAGCAGCTTGCCCCGGACTACGGATCCGAGCGCCGTCGACTTCGGGTCCTCAAATACCGCGGCCAGGCTTTTCGTGGGGGGTATCATGACTTCGTTATCAAAACCGGTGGCGTCTCCGTTTTCCCACGTCTGCGTGCCGTCGAACACAAGTTGGGATTTGAACGGTCTCTTTTGGCAAGTGGCATCAGCGCGTTTGACGATCTTCTTGGAGGCGGGATTGCGCGCGGTTCCAGCACACTGCTGATTGGACCCGCTGGCACCGGAAAAAGCCTTGTAGCTCTGCAATTTGTCGAAGCTGCGATCCGACGCGGTGAGCGGGCTGCCGTATTTGTATTCGACGAGGAGCTTGGGTTGCTGTTTGCCCGGACGAAGGAAATGGGGCTCGATCTGGAAGCGTTGCGCGATCAAAAGCTCATCCACATCGAGCAGGTCGATGCCGCAGAACTCTCGCCTGGCGAGTTTGCCCACCGCGTTAGAGACAGGGTTGCGAGTTTCGACGCCACCTCGGTGGTGATCGACAGCATTAACGGATATCAGGCTGCCATGCCTGAGGAAAATGCTTTGATCCTGCACATGCACGAATTGCTGCAGTACCTCAACAGACAGGGCGCCAATACATTTCTCACTGTCGCGCAGCACGGTCTTGTTGGTGATATGAAATCGCCTGTAGACGTGACGTACCTTGCGGACACTGTCATATTGCTGCGCTACTTCGAGGCGGAAGGTCGCGTCCGAAGGGCGATTTCGGTGATCAAGAAGCGGACCGGCCAGCATGAAGATACGATCCGGGAATACAGGATTAGTAGCAAGGGACTATCACTGGGAGAGCCGCTATCCGGGTTCCAGGGGATTTTGCGTGGGGTTCCCGAGTTAATCGGGAGCGGGCACTCTCTGCTTCGAAAAATTAACGAGGATGGCCGCGATTCCTGAGCGTGATGTCATTGCCTTGGTCCACGCCCCGCTGGGCCGTGACGCGAAGATCGCTGCAGCTTTGCTGCGGGACGCAGGAATCGTTGCCAATGTTGCCCCTTCGCTCGCTAACCTGGTAGCGGATTTGCGGGAAGACACTGCCTTTGTGGTGGTCACCGAAGAAGCCCTCCGGTCTGCCGACCTACGTCCACTCGTATCCTGGATCGAGACCCAGCCGAGCTGGTCCGACCTTCCATTCATTATTCTGACGGCGCGTGGTGGCGGCCCAGAGCGCAATCCCTCCGCCGCCCGGCTTTCCGAAGCCCTCGGCAATGTCAGCTTCATAGAGCGGCCCTTCCACCCGACGACATTTATTAGCGTTGCCCGGTCCGCGATGCGTGCTCGGCGCCGCCAATATGAAGCAAGTGCCCGCATGGAAGCGCTGGATGAAGGGGAACGCCGGCTTCAAACGGCACTTGAGGCCGGTCAACTGGGCACATGGGAGCTGGATGTCGGCACGACAGTGTTGACGACCTCATCGACCTTCAGAAGAATTTTCGGTCGCAGCCACCAAGATGACCTGACTTATGACAATTTGATCAAGGCTGTTCACCCTGACGATGTGACGCGCATGCGGGAAGCTGTGCGCAATGCATTTGAGACGGGTGTCGACTATACAATTTCCCACCGCGTTATCTGGCCCGACGGCTCCATCCATGGCGTAGAAATCCGCGCGCAACTTCACCGTGATCGCATAGGCCAGCCTCTCAAACTTGTCGGAGTGGCGGCCGATATCACAGAGCGGCTTCTGGCCGAAGAGCAGCAGCGTCATCTCAACGAGATGCTCGAGGAACGGGTGACGGAGCGAACACGCGAGTTGGAGGAGGCGCACCGGCTTGTACTGGCCGAGATCAGTCAGCGCGAGCGGGCCGAAGAGCAGCTTCGACAGGCCCAGAAGATGGAAGCCATTGGGCAACTCACTGGCGGGGTCGCGCATGACTTCAACAACCTCCTGATGGCTGTGCTTGGCAACCTTGAACTTCTGCGCAAGCATGTTGCCGGCGATGCAAAGGCGACGCGTTTGATTGACGGCGCGCTGCAGGGTGCGCAGCGCGGTGCGTCGTTAACCCAGCGTCTGCTTGCCTTCGCCCGACGGCAGGATCTCCAAGTCGGCCCAGTAAATCTAGCTGGACTTGTCGCAGATATGAAGGATCTCCTGCAGCGCTCGGTCGGCTCCCGAATTACCGTAGAAGTGACCGAGAACGGGAGCCTCCCGCCGGTTTCTGCAGATGCCAACCAGGTGGAACTAGCCCTCCTTAATCTCGTCGTCAACGCCCGCGATGCTATGCCGGACGGTGGGGCGATACGCATCGGGCTCAAGCAAGCAGAGCAGGAGATGCGATCGAATTCACTTGCGCCGGGTAGCTATGTCGTCCTGTCGGTCGTCGATGAGGGCATGGGTATGGACGCTGCGACGCTCCAGAAGGCGATCGAGCCGTTCTTTTCCACCAAGGAGCTCGGCAAGGGCACCGGTCTGGGCCTGTCGATGGTCCATGGGCTTGCGTTGCAGCTCCAAGGTCAATTGGTGTTGAAAAGCGCCTGGGGTAGCGGAACCTCGGCTGAACTCTGGATCCCCGTTTCCACCACCGAGATCGAGGAAAACCCGCAGGATGTTTTACTCACCACACGTCCCGCCACTGCCGGTCCTAAACGCATTCTCCTGGTCGACGATGACGCCCTGATCGCCATGAGTTCTGCGGATATGCTGGCTGACCTAGGCCATGAGGTGGTGGAAGCGCATTCAGGAAGAGAGGCGCTCGAGTTGCTTGACGGAGGTGCCACCTTCGATCTCTTAATAACTGATTATTCTATGCCGGGCATGACTGGCGCAGAATTGGCGCAAGCTGTCCGCGAACGTCTTCCCGGGCTCCCGATCTTGTTAGCTTCCGGGTATGCGGATCTGCCCTCGGGCGTGGAGATTGACGCCGCCAGGCTCGCAAAGCCGTATTCCCAGGACCAATTGGCTTCCGTGCTTGGCAAGATCTTGTAGAGGCCCAGAAGAGTGTTGGCGCCGGTCACGTCAACGTCTTGCAGCTTGAGAAGCGGCCATGACGTGTAGCGTCTTACCGGTGATAATCGGCGCCTTCAAACCAACGGCCTGACTTCCAAGAGGACTTGGCATCCTAGCCTCGGTAGAAGATATAGCCAGCTACGACAAATATGAGCGCCGCGAACATGCGGTTGAGGATGTTCTTGTAGGCGCTCAGCCGCGTCGCGAGCATCATGCCGAGTAGGCCGCCGGCGATGCCCCCGCCGATGAACTCGGCTGCCAGCCACCAGTCCACCAGTCCGGAACGCTGCATAGTTCAGCGCGGTCGCCAGCCCAAACGCGCCGACGGATAGGAGCGACGTCCCGATCGCGTTGATCATCGGCATGCCCGTCGCCAGCATCAGGCCTGGAACGATCAGGAATCCTCCTCCAATCCCGAAGAAGCCGGAGGCCGCGCCAGCGGCGAGCGCCACGGCTGCGGTGACAAGGCACATCCTGAGGTCGACCGGACGATTTTCGACGGATGTCGGCTTCCTGGGCTTGAGCATCAGGGCGCCGACAACGACCATCAGAATGCCGAACAGGAAGATCAGGCGTTCTCCGTCCATCGCCTTGCCGAGGCTGGAGCCGGCCAGGGCACCAAGCACGCCGAGCGCCGAGAAGACGGCTGCGCACCGCCACCAGACGTGCCCCTTGATGGCGTGGCTCGCGAAGTTGGCGAAGGCGTTCACCGAGACCGCCAGCGCGCCGGTCCCGATCGCGACATGCGGCTGGGCGACGCCGACGACGTAGAGGATAAGTGGGGTCGCCAGGATCGACCCGCCGCCGCCTAGAAGGCCGAGCATGAAGCCGACAATCCCGCCGGAACTGACGGCCGCAAAGAGGGAACCAGTCATGTCCTTCTGCTCCATACCCGGTCGTAAAGGGTCATGCCGATCAGCATGGCCACGACGAACAGGATCGTCTGTGGGATGCCGACCGACAGGGAGGCGACGGCAGGGCCGGGGCAGAAGCCGCCGATCCCCCAGCCGAGGCCGAAGAGGGCCGAACCAATGACCAGCGGCCCGTCGATCTTTCGGTTCGCGGGCACATGGAAGCTGTCGTCGAAGGCGGGGTGCCGCAGCTTCTTCATCACCTGCACGCCGATGAAGGCGACGGCGACAGCGCCGCCGAGGACGAAGGCAAGACTTGGATCCCAGTTGCCGAAGACATCGAGGAAGCCCTGGACGCGGACCGGATTGAGCATGCCGGAGAGCGACAGGCCGAAGCCGAAGACAATGCCTGAGGCAAGGGCGGCGCCGAACTGGTAGATGTTTCTGTTCATAACCCGAAGCCTCGTAGAATGGCGACCGCGATCACACCCGCGGATAGGAATGTGGCGACCGCGACCATCGATCGCGGCGACAGGCGGGCAAGCCCGAGCACGCCGTGCCCGCTGGTGCATCCAGAGCCCATGCGCGAACCGAAGCCGACGAGCAGCCCGGCGACGATGATCAGCGGCCAACCCGCTGTGATCACGACGGCCGGCCATCCGCCGACCACCAGCAGGTAGACGAGCGGCCCGAGCAGCAGCCCGAGCACGAAGGCGAGATTGGTGGTCAGTTCGACGCCTTGCGCCAGACGCCCGACAATGCCGCTGATGCCGGCGATCCGGCCGTTCAGAAGCAGGAGCATGACCGCGGATGCGCCGATAAGCATGCCCCCGGCCAGAGATTGCAGATAGGGAGTCATGTCTATTCCTTCGCGCAGAAGATATTGTAGAGGGCGCCGACGAGCTGGGCCGCCTTCTCCTCCGTCAGGCGGTAGAAGATCTGCTTTCCCTCGCGCCGGGTTTCGACGATCCCGGAGTTCCGCAGCACCGTCAGATATTGGGAAAGATGCGGCTGATGGATGTCGAGCTTTTCTTCGAGTTCGCTGACCGAGAACTCGCCCTCGACCAGCGTGCACACGATCATCAGACGTGCCTGATGCGACAACGTCTTCAGGAGATCTGCAACCTCTCCGGCCCGGCCGGCCATCTCGGCGGGGGAGAGGCCTGCCTTCGCTGCAGCTTTCGATACGGTACTCATTCCCATGCGGCTCCCTGCAATGCGTCGAGCGGAAACTTGAGGTAGCGCTTGCCGTTCGCTTCTGGCTCCGGCAGACGTCCGCCGCGAATGTTCACCTGCAGCGCATGCAGGATCAGCTTCGGCATCGGCAGAGTCTTGTCGCGCTTCGTCCGCAGCGCCACGAACTGGTCTTCGCTCACGCCGGCAAGATGTTCGTTGGACTTCTTCTGCTCCGCGACCGTGCTCTCCCAGCGCGGAGCACGACCGTCCGGCTGGTAGTCGTGTCCGGTGAAGATGCGGGTCTCGTCCGGCAGGGCGAGGATGTCCTGGATCGACTTCCAAAGGATGCGGGCGTCGCCGCCGGGGAAGTCGGCGCGCGCCGTACCGCTGTCGGGCATGAAGAGGGTGTCGTGTACGAAAGCCGCATCGCCGATCACGTAGGTGATCGAGACCAGGGTATGTCCTGGCGAGAACATCACTTTGGCGTCGATGGAGCCGACCTTGAAGATCTCGCCGTGCGCGAAGAGCCGGTCCCACTGTGAGCCATCTGTGGCGAGCTCAGGCCAGTTGTAGATCCCCTTCCACAGGGTCTGAACATCGGTGACGTGTTCGCCGATCGCCGTTCGGGCACCAGTCTTCTCCTTGATGTAGTGGGCCGCGGAGAAATGGTCGGCATGCGGGTGGGTGTCGAGGATCCACTCGACCGTCAGGCCATTCTCCCTGATATAGTCGAGGATCGCGTCGGCATTGATGGTCGCGGTGGCTCCAGCCTTCTCGTCGAAATCAAGAACTGGATCGATCACGGCGCACTTGCCCGTATCGGGATCGGACACGACATACTGGACGCTCCAGGTGCGCTTGTCGAAGAAGCCCTTGACCTGCGGGCGGCGTGCCGCGTGCTGCTTGAGCCAGGCCGCAGCGGCGCTTGTGTCGAAGCCGTGGGCACGGCCGAACTCGACGACGTCTTCGGCAGCCATCCGCCCGTCCAGAACCTCGCCGATGAGATACAGGCTGAGGGATCTCGTGCCGGACTTGCAATGGGCGAACACCCGGCCGTCGGACGCGTCGAGCGCCTTCTGGAACGAGCGCACGTCGGCTTCGGTGATGGTGCCGAGCGTGACCGGAACGAAGGAGTAGGAGAGGCCGCAATGTTCGGCCGCCTGGCGTTCGGCGTCCGTTCGCGGCTGGGCGGCGTCCTCGGCGTCCGGGCGGTTGTTGATAAGCGTCGCAAATCCCTGTTCACGCAGGGACCTGATGTCGTCGAGGCTCGGCTGCGGCGAGACCGAGAGCTTCTCGGAAATCTTGATGACGGACATGACTGGCTCCGTAGTTCTAACATTATACGTTTTAATATAATGTATAATGTTCATGTTTCAAGTGCGCCTGGTGGCCAGATTGTCGCAGGACGATCCTAGGTAGTCGCTCCGACGCCGGCCTGCCGTCCGGGCCCGGTGCGGGTCAGCGTGGGAACGACGCTCGTGCAACAAACCAGGGAGTTGCGCGCTCGAACACAAGGCTTCCTTCGAGGCGATCGAGCGCCATCTGGACGATCGACAGCCCGAGCCCGCTTCCATGGCCGCGCGGCTTCGGACCTCTGAAGAAGCGGTCAAGCACGCGCTTTTCGTCCGCCGCGGACTCTGTTGCAAACATTTCGTTTGGCTGTGGACAGGCCCTCCTTCAGCTTAGTCTCACTGTTTTGGGGCAGATATTGGGGGCGAGGAGGGCCACCACCTCGGTTGCGCGCACTCGGCCAATCCCGAGGCTCGTGAAACGATCCGTGCTTCTCCACGAATGTCGCCCGTCAAGTTAAGAATAGCTGCCTGCTCGCCACGCAAAGCCAGTATGACCTCGAATCCTTTGATCGTCGCACTAGCTATTTTCAGCGTCTTGTATCCCCTCATAGGCCCGAACAGTTGCTTGAGCTTGCCGTGATCGGCCTCGACGAGATTGGTTGGGTATTTTACCTGCTGGCGAAAAGGGCTTTCGCAAACTTCTGGACCCAGCGATGAATAGTAGAATGATCGACCGTCACGCTCCCGTTCACCCATCATCTTTTCAAGATCGCAGTCCCTCACCCCATAGCGGCAATATCAACGAACCGCCCATAAAATCACTCACCCTGGAAATGACGCCACATAAAATCGTTCATCAAAAATCTCGCTGAAAACCACCAGCGCTCTTTCTGGCATCAAACTATTTTTGGAACAGAGCCGGAAGACATTCCAATGGTCGCTCAGGCTCTTACTCGCGTGGGCGTCGGCTGGATAAGGCAGCATCCGGACCTACTTCAGAACGTCAGACCGATCCCGGGCTTGATTGAGCAGCGGGAAGTGAATTGGAGGTCAGTGACTGGCATGGCGCCTGTGTTGCGGCTAATCGGCATCCGGCCAACCCTCCCAAGGAGATCCAGCGAGTGATGCGCGTGCATCGCGGTGGAATATCGCAAGATCACTGACGAGATCTTTAGACATAATCCGAAGAAGAACAGAAACTCTCAATCAGCGGCGGAAGCTGTTACATCATTCCTATCACTTCGCCTGAGCCTGCACCTTGGGCTCAGGCGAATCAACCTTCGCCAACTTCGTGTCTGCCCCTTGGGCAATATCCCGCGTCAGAACGCCGGCTGCAGGATTTGAAATGCGGTGAGCTGCGCTGGAGCGAGCGTGATCAGGGTTGGGAATTCCTTACGCCCGCAAGTTTACCGACCTTCCCGATCTGTCCAGATACATCTACGCCCATATCGACAGACATCGTGTTGTTCTGCTCGGTGTTGCGAGAGACCCCGAAGGCTATTCGTGAAGACTGTGATGACGACCAGTATCGATGCTGCTCGCAATTCGGCCACGTTTTACGAGGCTTGGCGGACTGTTATCCAACGTTACGGCATCTTTAATCCCTATACGCGACGGGTGCGCTCAAGGGAATCCTTCCAAAAGGACCGGACAATCTACGGGACATTCTTGCGACGCATATTCTGAAGCAGACCGGATCCGACCAGCAGGCAAGCTATGCCTACCAAGATACGCCTAATGTGGTGCAGCAGCACTACGACCGCTTTTTTCCGCAAGACAAGGCCGCACTGGCTCTAAGATCCTCAACCAGGTTTGAGAGGCTGGTAAGATCGAATGACATACTCGGCTCGGATAGTGATACAGTCTCTGTCCGAGCCGAGGTTTTTGTTTAGCCTTGAAAGAACCCGAACCTAAACACCCGTCAAGCCGCAGCTTTGCTGGCGTTGATTTCGTTTTCATTTAGTTTGGAGAATTCTTGGACAAAGTCTGCTCTCGGCCGCACGGAGACATTTCGGGACAGATAGCTGCCGGTCGGCTACGCGCCTTTCAGTCGGTCTTTCAGTCTTTTGTTGAATTTCCTCTAAGCCGTACTTCATCTGTTCAGAGAAAATTTCGGAGTTAGGTCCGATTCAGGACCAGATTGTAGCTACCGCTGCATCGAAACCTTCTTGCGGCTATTAGCCGGTGCCCGCCATCGCTGCTTCCAAGCTGGGAACGATCGCCTGATCTATCAGAGTGGCGTTTGGTGACTGCGCCGCTGGGATTGTGCTGTGGGTTGTGTTTCGTCCCGCACTTTTGGCTTCGTAAAGAAGCTTGTCCGCTCGTTCATACAACGTCGTAAAGCTTTCATCGTCAGAGATTGCTGTAATTCCCATGCTTGCCGTCACGGGCCCTGAGAGACCCGGGACCGCATTGGCGACGGTCGTAGGGATTGCTTGACGGCAAAACTCGGCCTGTACAACCACGTCGTGACCTCGCAGGAGAAGCAGGAACTCCTCGCCACCAAGGCGGTAGGCGCGCAAATTCGAGCCTGCCTTCAGAGCGACGGCGACAGCCCTGAGCACCTCATCGCCGACGGTATGCCCGTATCGATCATTGATCGCCTTGAAATGATCAAGGTCGATGACTGCAAGTGCGGTAAAACTCTCCTCAAGAAGCCGCTCGAACTGCTGCTCTATCGCCCGCCTGTTGAACAACCCGGTCAGTGGATCGGTTTCGGAGAGGCGTTTGAGCAGATCGGCCTCGTTGCGAGCACCATCCCGCTCTCGCTTGATGGACATAAGGCGTTCCGCAACCCCGAGCGTTGTGAAAAGCACCTCAAACATGCAGCCAAAATAAAACAGAAGCAAGGCATCTGCGCTGAACAGCCAGGGAGCCAGGCCGGTCACCAGTCGTATCAATCCGACTAGGGCCAAAGGCGCGTATCCGATGGCTTGGAAACGCGCCGCCCGGCTTCCTCGACATAATGAATCGACCACCGAGAAAACGAAGACACCAAGAACCGGCGCAAATGCTGCCGTATAGGCTGTCGATTGGAGCGGGCGCGCAATGAAGGGAAAGGTCGCATGAACTACGCTCAGAATAAGCGCCCATGCAGCACAATATGGTAGGATGCGCCGCAGGATGGGATGGATCTTGCCCGGCTCGATGAAGCTGTAGGTGAACATCGATCCTGAGCCGATCGTAATGCCGAAGATCAGGGTTGTCATCCAACTTAGCGTCTCAGCCGGAGGATCGAAAAATATTACCGACAAACCAGATGTAACGAATATCGTCATCAGCAGCGAAAAGGTGAGGACCGAGTGCCAGAGAACGAACGGCTCACGCAGGGTTCGGTAAAATGCCGCATTGAAGATGAGTGGCATGACGAGCATGCCCGCAAGCCCGCCTATGATCAGCAGAAGTCGCAGATCATCAACGCTCGAGCCTGCGTCAACAGGTGAAAGATATGCTTTCTCCAACGTCATCTTGTGGCTCGGAAGATCAAAGACAACGACAATCTGCCGGGTCGTTTGAGTTACATCTGGTAGAACTGCCTTGAAGTAGCCGCCGGCCATGGAGCTGCGCAATTCGGCGGAAGGGAAGGTCGTCTGTTGAACCGTGCCATCTTGGTCGATGGCCAGCAGATGCACCGCTTCAAGCGCGCTTCGCCGTGAAAGAAGATATCGAGGAGGCTTTTGACTGGGTGTGATATTGAAACGGAGGAGCACCCGTTCGGCATTGATGGAAAACTGGTGGTTTGCGCCAGAGCATATCCATCTAGGTTCATCACGAGCCGCTGCGACGATATCCTCTGCAAGCGTGGAGGCGGCCCAGCATGACATTCGAATGTTCGAGGTTTCGCTCGCCCTGGCGACAACAGCACCCAGTGGGGCTAGCATCACCAGGAGCAGATATACCGTTAGATTTTTTAAAGAGGAGCCCGATTTCATAGGTCTTGGGATATCGCAAAATGCTTTTAATGCCGTTAAGGCAGCAATAGAGCATCTGACACTTGGCGGAGACTACAAAGCAGTTCAGGCCTCCTATTAGCGCAGCCTTGCCATCAATGTCGTAGAGGCATTTTCGAAAATAAAGCAGGCCGAGCGTAATCAATGTATTTGGAAAATAGCGCTGCCTTGAACCAGGATCTTCAGGATGAATCGGATACTGATCGACAGCGGCTACATTACTTCCTCTGTTCCATAATGCTGATTATCCGACATGTTGTGTCCTGGGGGTGGGTTGAAGGATGAAGTGCGACCGTAGTCAACCCGATCGTTCATGTTGCACTCTCCCGCGCGATCGGCGCCCGGAACTATTTAGAGCGCCTTTGGCGGTGGATACTTCCCCTATCATGACACCGCTTAACCGGATCTCGGCTTGACCTAAGCCAATTCATCATACAATAAGTCCAAACATATATTATATGTTGGGTCGAATTCGCATTGGGAGGAATTTCATGCTAACTGTTGAAACGCGACAGGCGGTTCATCCTGAACACGCAAAGGCACTGGATACGGATGGTCTTCGTCGGCATTTCCTAGCTCAGGACATGTTCCGCTCAGGTGAAATACGCCTGATCTATACCCACTATGACCGTTTTGTCATGGGTGGGGCAGTGCCATCTGGTGCGTCCCTCACTCTCGATGAAGTTGCGGAAACCAAGACTCCCTCTTTCCTTGATCGGCGTGAAATGGGGGTGGTGAATATCGGCGATACAGGCACGGTTTCTGCCGGCGGCGAAACCTACACCCTGAACCGGGGCGATGTTCTCTATATTGGCGCGGGAAGTGGCCCTGTTACCTTTGCCGGACATGGGCGCTTCTATATCGTTTCATGTCCTGCGCATCGCAGCCTGCCTGCAAGGTTGATCACTCTTGGTGACAGCAAAGAGGTGAAGCTAGGAGCGGTGGAAACATCCAATAAGCGCACGATCAACCAGTTCATCCATCCCTTGGTCATGGAAAGCTGCCAGCTTGTGCTCGGTTACACCACGCTCGAAGATGGGTCTGTCTGGAATACCATCCCCTCACATGTGCATGATCGCCGCATGGAAGCCTACCTTTATTTCGGCATGGACGGAAAATCGCGTGTGCTCCACCTGATGGGCGAGCCGCAGGAAACCCGCCACCTCTTCATTTCCAATGAAGAAGGTGCCATTTCTCCACCTTGGTCCATTCACTCCGGTGCGGGCATCGGCTCATATACTTTCATTTGGGCCATGGCTGGCGACAATATCGACTATACGGATATGGACTTTATCCAGCCGAGCGATCTGAAATGATGGAGCTTTTTTCGCTTGTAGGCCGTAAGGCTCTTGTCACTGGTTCCAACACTGGCCTTGGCCAAGCCATTGCGGTAGGCCTCGCGGGTGCCGGAGCTGAGGTCGTTTGCGCCGCGCGCCGCATTCCAGATGAAACACTTCAGCTCATCAAGGATAAAGGGGGCAAGGCATCGTCGCTGCTACTCGATTTTGCCGACTCAATGGCTGCTCGTGAAATATTTTCCGAGCAGGGTTATGATGTTCTGGTGAACAATGCTGGCATTATCCGCCGAGCTGATGCTGTTGATTTCAGCGAAGAGGATTGGGATTCGGTGATGGACGTGAACCTCAAGTCCCTGTTCTTCACCACCCAAGCCTTTGCAAAAGAATTGTTCGCCCAGGCCAAGCCGGGAAAGGTTATCAACATTGCGTCCCTCCTCTCTTTTCAAGGAGGTATTCGTGTCCCGTCCTATACAGCATCCAAGCATGGTGTGGCTGGTCTGACCAAGCTTCTAGCCAATGAATGGGCGGCAAAGGGCATCAACGTCAACGCTATAGCGCCTGGCTATATCGAAACCAACAATACCGAAGCCTTGCGCGCAGACGCTGCTCGCAACAGGGCCATTCTCGAACGCATCCCGGCGAACCGGTGGGGGCAACCGGATGATATTGCAGGCGCTGCGGTCTTCCTGTCCTCATCGGCCGCCAATTACATTCATGGCGCAGTCCTAAACGTGGACGGGGGTTGGCTGGCTCGCTAATGGCGACGCTTGGCCAATAAACGTAGAAATATGTATGACAAGTTGAGGCAGTCAATGCGATTGCCTCGATAGGTTCAGTCAACGGTGTCTTTGCAATAATTCCGCCTGTTCTGGCTCATCAAGGCTCATCAAGCCCCCATGGCGGCTCTGACGGACCTTTGTCATATGATCGCGAGGACTTAAGCCGAGAGTGCGCTTGAACATGCGGGAAAAATAATAAGGGTCGGAATATCCAACCTCTGCTGCCGCGGAAGAAACGGAAAGTCCCGCCTCCAGAAAGTGCATGGCACGCTCCATTCGTTTCAGTTCCTGATATTTCCGTGGTGTGCGAGAAACACGTTTCTGAAATTCGCGTAAGAAATAGTCGCGATTATAAGGAGATGCCTCTACGGCCTTTTCTGCTATTTCTGGATCGAGCGGGTTGGCCGAAATCATGGTCGCTGCTTTCATGACCGCAAGATCAATCGCGTCCACTCCATCCGGTTGATAGGTCGCGTGATCACGCCAGCCGACAAAGGCATCCTCGATAAAGGCAATCAAGAGCACCATGAAAAGATGATGTTGACCCAGAGTCACAGAGGATGGCGGCGCACTCTGTCGATAATGCCGCGCCAGCGGTTCCAGAAAAGACCAGCGCGAGAGTTTGCACTTTGGCAGAAAATCCATTTGCGCGATCAGGTTGTGGCGACCGTATATATCCAGGGTGAAATGTTGAGCGAGGCCGAGATAGGTTTGGCGCTCCTCGTTCCAACCGATGAAGCGCTGGCCCCGCGGGATCAGCATGGCATCGCCGGGCTCCATAATGCGCTCATCGTCGCCAATCAGGTAATGTCCCCGTCCTTCCAGACATATGACGAGGTCATCGACCGAATTCGATTTGTCGATTTTCCACGTTTGGGAATGTTCCATTCGAATGGTGGCGCGGGTGAGATTGAGTGTCAGCGCGGCGGGCGGAATCGTGGAAAGAATTCCACCTTCAATTTCGTCCATCTTTTTCCTCTCCTTTGTTCATTCATTCTGCGTCAAAAATGCAAGAATGTCATTGCACAATCAGTCTTAAGGCACAGATCTGCTTTGGGAGGAGACTGGATAACAAAAGAAGGCGGCAGGAGGCCGTGTGTCTTTTCGTACCAGTGCGGGAGCATTATTTTGGACGGAACTGTATCTATCGATGCGGGCGCTTGCGCCTGTGCGGAGATGTGAGATGAAGAGCCAGCGGTTCCTGGGTCTCGGTTATCTTTCACCCTACATCATCGGGTTGCTTGTATTCACGGCTATCCCGTTCATCGGTTCTTTTTATCTGAGTTTTACCAGCTATGACTTGATGAACGAACCACGCTGGACCGGCCTTGCCAATTATGAGCGCCTGTTTACGCGAGATCGGACATTCATAAAGTCACTGAATGTTACGCTGCTGTATGTATTCATAACGGTTCCGTTGAAGTTGGCGTTCGCACTCTTCATTGCGGCCATTCTCAACTACAGGCTGCAGTTTATCGGTTTCTTCCGAACAGCCTTTTATGTGCCATCCATTTTAGGTGGGTCGATCGCGATTGCGGTTTTGTGGCGATATGTGTTCGCGACGGAGGGGCTGGCCAATATGGCGCTAGCCTATGTCGGGCTGTCGCCGGTGGATTGGTTCGGTGATCCTGTCAATGCGCTTTTCACCATCACACTGCTGCGTTGCTGGCAGTTCGGTTCAGCCATGGTGATTTTTCTGGCGGCACTGCAATCCATCGATAAATCACTTTATGAAGCCGCTGCTATTGATGGTGCGGGCAAGATTCGAACCTTTTTCGCCATCACCCTGCCGCTGCTGACACCGGTCATTTTCTTCAACCTTATCATGCAGATGGTCCAGGCATTCCAAGAGTTTAACGGCCCTTACATCATTACTCAAGGCGGGCCATTGAAGGCGACCTATCTGCTGCCTCTCTACATTTACGACGAGGCGTTCAAGAAGTTCAACATGGGCTATGCCTCCTCTATTGCCTGGGTGTTGTTCACCATCATCACCGTATTGACCCTGGTGGCCTTCTGGTCATCGAAGAAGTGGGTCTACTACGCTGGCGACAAGCGGAATTGATGCCATGACAAATTCTCAAGCGTTCAATGACATTCAAGCCGCACGCCGTGCGCGATGGAGACTTCTTTCCACCACAGTCCGCTATCTCCTTCTCTTCGTGGTGGGCTTTATCATGCTCTACCCGTTGATTTGGCTGGTAGGCGCGAGCTTCAAAACGAACTCGGAAATCTTTGCAGGTGCTGGCTTTCTGCCTGAAAATCCCACTTTGGATGGCTATGCTAAAGGTTGGCAGACCTCGACACCTTACACATTCGGTCGGTTCTTCTGGAACTCCCTGCTTATCATTCTGCCGAAGGTCATTGGCACTGCCATCTCCTGCACCATGGCGGCCTATGCATTTGCCCGCTTTGATTTTCCGCTTAAAAAGATCTTGTTTGGCTCGGTCATTGCTATTCTGCTTTTGCCGAATGTTGTTACCCGCATCCCGCAATATATTCTCTTTCGCGATCTGGGATGGCTGGATTCCTTTCTGCCCCTGTGGGTACCGTCGGCGTTTGCTGGTGATGCCTTCTTCGTATTCATGCTTGTGCAATTCCTTCGCTCACTGCCATCCGACATGGAGGAAGCTGCGCGTGTCGATGGTGCCAACAGCCTGCAAACGCTGGTTTACATCGTCGTGCCAATGCTCGCGCCAGCGCTGATCTCGGTTTGCCTCTTCCAGTTCATGTGGACCATGAACGACTTCCTCGGGCCGCTGATCTACCTTTCCTCGGTCGATAAATATCCGGTCAGCCTTGCGCTCAAATTGTCCATCGACACCACTGAAGCATTCGAATGGAACCGCATTCTGGCCATGTCGGTGCTGACGATCGCTCCCGCGCTCATCGTGTTCTTCGCAGCGCAACGGTACTTTATTGAAGGGATCTCCTCCGGGGGAGTGAAAGGCTGACCATGGCTCAGGTTCAACTCAAAAATCTTGAAAAAATCTATGGCAATGCCTTCAAGGCTGTGCATGGCATCAACCTCGATATCGAAGATGGCGAGTTCATGGTGTTCGTCGGCCCTTCCGGTTGCGCCAAATCCACCACACTTCGCATGGTGGCTGGCCTGGAGGAGATTTCCGGGGGAGAGATCGTCATCGGCGACCAGCGCGTCAACGATTTGCCGCCGGGTAAACGCTCCATCGCTATGGTGTTTCAGAACTACGCGCTTTATCCGCATATGAAGGTGCGCGGAAACCTGGCATTCGGATTGAAGATTGCCGGAAAGCCGAAGGCTGAAATTGACGCGGCCATTGATCATGTTGCGCAGCTTCTGGAAATCGAACCACTGCTGGATCGATTGCCCAAGCAACTCTCCGGCGGACAGGCACAGCGTGTTGCCCTTGGCCGGGCTCTCATCAAGAAGCCGGGTGTCTTCCTGTTTGATGAGCCTCTTTCTAACCTGGATGCCAAGCTTCGCGCTTCCATGAGGGTTCGCATTACCGATCTGCATCGCCAGTTAAAGGCGGAAGGGCTGTCTTCTACGGTCATTTACGTCACGCACGATCAGACCGAGGCCATGACCATGGGCGACCGTATTTGCGTCATGCAGGCAGGGCGTATCATGCAGGTGGCAACACCTAAGGAACTTTATAATCACCCGGCCAATCTGTTCGTTGCGGGTTTCATCGGCAGCCCGGAAATGAACCTGATCGATGCCCGCCTGGACGGCGGTGAGGTTGTGATTGGTAGCCAGCGTCTGGCGCTTGGCCCGCATCTGGAACGACGGCTTTCTGCACGTCCGACTGACGCCGTGATCGGCATGCGACCGCAGCATCTATCACTGGTGGCCGATGGCCCTGCACTCGCTGCCCGACTGACCAATGCGGAGTTCATGGGTCATGAAGTCTATCTTCATGCAGAATTGGAAGGTCGGAAACTGGTGAGCGTAGTGGGCGCTGCCGAATTCGAGGCGCTGGGTCGTTCAGACACCATCCGGCTGCGGCCAGACCCCGATAATCTGCATGTTTTCGATAAAAATGATGGCCGCAATGTTTCGCTGTGAGGAGGCGGCATACGGCTAAAATTCAAGGAGGAGAACCTGATGAGATTGACAAAAACTCTCGCCATGCTGGCTGGTGTTGCCTATGGGGCGATGGCGCTTGGCGCAACTGTCCAGGCTGCTGAATTGCGCATGTCCTGGTGGGGTGGGGAAAGCCGTCATACTGCCACGCAAAAGGCCATTGCCGCCTGCGGCGCGAAATACGGCCACACTGTCAAAGGTGAGTTTACCGGATTTGATGGCTATCTGGAAAAACTGACGACCCAGATGGCAGGCAAGACGGAAGCCGACATCATGCAGGTGAACTGGCCGTGGCTGCCGCTGTTCTCCAAAAACGGCACCGGATTTGCCGATCTACGCACATTAAAAGGCCTCGATCTTTCCAACTGGACTGATGAAGATTTGGCGGCAGGCTCCATGAACGGAGTGTTGCAGGGACTTTCAGTTTCCACGACAGGCCGCGTCTTCTTCTTCAATGCCACGACGTTTGAAAAGGCAGGCGTGGCCATCCCAAAGAACTGGGATGAATTCTTTACAGCTACAAAGACCATCAAGGAAAAGCTTGGCAAGGATTATTACACGTTCAATGCCGTCAAGGAGACCGCCCAGTTACTGACGACGCTGGCTGTCGTACAAAAGACGGGCAAGGATTTGGTCGACACTAAAACCAACCGCGTTGCCTGGACGCCGCAAGAGCTTGCGGCGGGCATTTCATTCCTAGGCAAGCTCGTGGAAACAGGAGCTATCCGCTCGCAGAAGGAAGAAGCTTCAGACGGAAACGTCAACCTGTTCGAAAAGCCTGCTTGGGCTGAGGGTAGGGTCGCTGGTTCCTACGAGTGGGATTCGACCTATTCCAAATACGCCGATCCTCTAAAAGGTCAGGTTTTGAAGCCGGTGCCGATGTTGAAGCTGGCAGATGCTGTAACCGAAGGTGTCTACCGAAAGCCTTCCATGGTCTTCTCGATTTCGAAGAACTCCAAGAACCCGGAAGCGGCCGCGCAAATTGTAAACTGCCTGTTGAACGAGCCGGAGGGCATTGATGCGCTGGGGACCTCACGGGGGCTTCCGGCATCAAAGGCTGCCGCACAACGTTTGGGAGACAAGGGCGAGCCGGAGGTTCGCGCCGCGAATGCTATCGTCATGGCAGCGAGCGGTCCGGTTGTCTCGCCTTTCAACGAGCATCCTGAAATCCGTGCCGCCTTTATCGATAGCTTGGAGGAATATGCATACGGTCAGCTCTCCGCCGAGTCTGCCGCCGAACAGATTATTGACATGGTGAATGACGTTCTGGCCAGATTTGATTGACCTAATAGCTATGATCCGCCTGCCGCGCGAAGCGGCAGGCTCCCCTGCCCTTTCGGGCATCTGACGAGATAGGCCCATGATTCAACCTGTCCTTATCGCGCAGTCCGCGCGCATGGCATCGCTTTGCCTGCCGGAACCCGATGCGCTCTATCGCCTCTCCTCGAAGCGGCCATGGCAGTTGTTCATGGATGATCGGACCGAGCCGTGCCAGTCGGGAGAAGCGGATAACGTTGTCATGCTTCTCCATGAGCTTTCACCCGATGCGCATTATCGCTTTGAAACCGAAGGCTGCGAGCCGATTGCGTTCCAAACGAAGCCCTGCGCTGGCCTCGTGGATGCGTCTGAATTTGGTATCATCTCAGATGTCGCGCTAGATGACCTCGATATGGCACGCGAGAATGCGGTGGCCTTGGCGCGGGCGATTTCTTCCGTCCCGTCTGGCGGCACCTTGCTTCTGCCTCCCGGAAACTGGACGACGTTCCCAATCGCTCTCAAAAGCGAAATGACCCTGCATCTTTGTGATGGTGCGATTCTACGCGCGCCTTCAGGTCGTGCAGGTTGGCCCATCTTGCCTGCGCGAGATGCCTTTGGTGAAATGTTGGGAAGTTGGGAAGGTCTGCCAGCCGCATGCTTTGCAGCGCCCATTCACGCGCTGCATGCAGATAGACTCGTCATCGAAGGGCGAGGTAATATCGATGGCTCCGGTGACAAAGGCGACTGGTGGACCTGGCCCAAGGAAACACGCGAGGGTGCGAGGCGTCCTCGGGGGCTGCATTTGATCTCGTGCCGCGATGTCCTGTTGCTGGGGTTTGGTATTCGCAACGCCCCTTCCTGGACCATTCATCCGCAAGGTTGCGAGCGGCTTTTGGCAGCTGGCCTCACCATCTCAGCCCCGCACGATAGCCCGAATACCGATGGGTTCAATCCGGAAAGCTGCCGCGATGTGACGATCACCGGCGTGCGCTTTTCCGTGGGAGATGATTGCATAGCTATCAAGGCTGGAAAACGCGGAGCAAACGGCGAAGACGATCATTTGGCTGAAACACGGAACGTTATTGTCACGCATTGTCTCATGGAGCGCGGGCATGGCGGGCTGGTCATCGGCTCGGAAATGTCTGGCGGCGTGCATGATGTCACCATCGAAGATTGTGAGATGGTGGGAACGGATCGCGGCTTGCGCTTGAAGACCCGTCGCGGTCGCGGCGGTTCGGTCACGAATATCAGCATGCGCCGGGTGCTTCTCGATGGGGTGCAAACAGCGCTTTCCGTCAACGCTCATTATCACTGTGATTCTGACGGCCATGACCACTGGGTGCAGACGCGCCAACCTCTGCCGGTAGATGCGGGAACACCCGCAATCGACGGCGTCACTGTCGAAGACGTGGAAATTCGCCGCTTAGAACATGCGGCTGGCGTATTCCTCGGTCTGCCGGAAGCACCCATCCGCAACATCAAAATTCGTGGGCTTAAGCTGGTATCAATGAACCCAGACGCTGTTTCGGTGCCGCCCATCATGGCCGATCGTGTGCGGCCAATGCTGCATGAGCCAATTCTGGCTGAGCATGCTGAGCTTGATTGCGATGACGCATCCCTGCTGAGCAACGCAGTCATTTCCCTTTCGTTTGAATGAGACGCAGAATGAACCCTTTTGCCTATTTTGATCAGTTCGCTCACCGCTATCGCGCCTATAAGGGCGGCCCCTGGTGCTATGAGGATGGCTGCATCTATCGTGGACTTTTGCTTCTCCACCAAGCCACGGGTGATGCGCGGTGGCGCGACCATCTGCACCGTTTGGCCGATGCTCAAATTGCCACGGATGGTAAGCTTACGGGTTATGATCCGCAGGAATACAATATCGATAATATTCTGGCCGGACGGGTTCTGTTTCCAATGGCAGAGGAGACGGGTGATCCCCGCTACCTAGCGGCAGCGGGCAGTCTTGCCGGTCAGCTGGAAAGCCATCCGCGGGTTCGCTCCGGAAACTATTGGCACAAAAAGCGCTACCAGCATCAGGTCTGGCTAGATGGGCTATACATGGGCCTGCCGTTCCAGATCGAATATGGGCTTGTAACACAAAGACCTGGCCTCGTTACTGATGCCCTGCAGCAGATGTCAGCCGCTTTGGCATTAACCGCAACATCTGGCGGTCTTTATGTGCACGGATATGACGATAGCCGGGAACAAAAGTGGGCCGATCCTGCAACCGGCAAATCTCCCGCTGTCTGGGCGCGTGCAATCGGATGGCTGGCAATGGCGCTGATTGACGCGCTCACGCTGCTGCCGAGGGATGAAGCAACCCATTCTTTGGGTCTGCGCACCTGTCTTCTCTTGGAGGAGATCGTCAAGCGTCAAAGACCTTCAGGGCTTTGGGAGCAGGTTCTTGATGAGCCGCAACTTGTCGGGAACTATGAGGAAAGCTCGGCCTCTGCCATGTTCGCCTACGCATTGCTGAGGGCTGCGCGGCTTGGCATTGTTTCCTCCGAGCAAAAAGCACGGACAGACCAAGCCGGCCAGCACGCTCTCCAAGCATTGCTCAACACTCGCTTAATACTGGAAAGCGACGGCGTTACGCGGCTCACTGGCATTGTCCATGTGGCAGGGCTCGGTGGATTCGACGGAAACTATCGCGATGGTACGCCTGCCTATTATCTCACAGAGCCAGTGGTCAGCGACGATGCCAAAGGCGTCGGTCCGCTGATGATGGCCTATGCCGAATATTTGCTCTCCCAACCAGCCGCTTGAGTATCTACGAGACCCTCATGCCTCAGCCTCCGCGACGACTTAAAGCGGCGTGGCGGCCAGCTGTGCCGCGATCTTATCGTCCACCGGCGTATCGTAGGTCATGACGATTGCCCCTAAGATGATGTAAAAGCCGACAGTCGCGATCAAGTCGAATACTGCCTCTCGCCCTATTGTGGCAGCAAGAGCTGCTTCCAGTTCCGGGGGAATGAAGTGGCTGTCGAATATGGCATCAACGGCTTGCACAATGAGCGCATCCTCCGCTTCCGGCTCGTCCAGGATTGCCCGGATGCGAGCATCACTGAATCCTAGCGCGCGTGCGCGGCTGATGTGATGGGCGATCTCATATTCTGATCCAAGACGATGGCCCGTTCTCAAAATGACGACTTCAGAGCGGTGAGCCCCGAGCGCACTCTCCTTCACCAGGTGTTGTCGCAAAGGCGCCCAGTGTTTCAGGAGAGCCGGATGATGCGCCATTGTGCGGTAGACGTTCAACTGCCCGGCAAAGCCATCCTTTAAATCATGAATCGAATGCGGCCAAGCATCATCCTCTATGGGTAGGCAGGGTGGCTGGGTCATGGGTTTCCTTCTCTAAAATTTGCGACCGCTGCTCAAAGCAAGAGCATCTCAATCATCGTTCAGGGGCAATTGCACAACGCCTGGGCGCTTTCGAAAAAGCTTTCCATCAGTTTCGAAAAGAGACTTTACAAATGATATAAAGTGATAACAATAGATTTTACTGATGCAGCTTAAACCCAGCAGGAGCAAGCACCCTTCTCAAGGGTTTTGTGGGGAGGCTGCGTATTACTGGAGGCCATTATGGAACTGTCATCCCTCACCGCGCGTCAGCTTTATGAACAGGCGAAGGCAAACCCGACGCGTAAGCGTTTCGGGTTCGGCAGGAAGCCGATGCTGATCAACATTGACCTCCAGTGTGCCTATACCAGCCTGGGAGAGTTCGTGACGGCTTACGAAACTGATCCGCAACAGCTGGAATATGTCAACGCGCTTGCAAGGCTGGCGCGGCAGAAGGGTCTGCCTATCACCTGGACCTATGTGGCCTATATGGAATCCGGGGAAGATTGCGGTGTTTGGGGAACGCGAACAAACACCCCGGATTCGTTGCAAAACATCAAGGTCGGCTCGCGCCGTGCGGAGTTTGATCCGAGGCTCGAAATCGATCACGTCAAGGACATCGTTATTAATAAGCGGATGGCCTCTCCCTTCCATGAGACGAACCTTCAGTCGCTCATGGTCTGGCATCAATGCGACACGGTAGTATTAACGGGCGGATCTACGTCGGGCTGCGTTCGCGCTTGCGTGGTGGATGCGATATCGCGCGGTTACCGCGTGATTGTTCCGGAAGAATGCGTGGCTGATAAGCATGAGAGCCCGCATTTTGCCAATCTCTACGATATCTCCGTCAAGTATGGCGACGTGATCCCGGTTGCGGATGCGATTGCCTGGTACGAGGCCTATCAGCCGGAGGTGCGCTGAGATGGCTGTTGAACAAGGCGCATTGAAGTCTGACCTGGGGCTGTATGATTATCTGCCTTGGCCCAACCGGCCAAAAATTGTCTGGCCCGGCAATAAGAAAATTGCAGTTTGGATCGCTCCGAACATTGAGTTCTACGAATACAATCCGCCGAACAATCCGACGCGCACGCCTTGGGCGAGGCCGAACCCGGATGTCCTGCAATATTCACATCGCGATTATGGTAACCGGGCCGGCTGGCAGCGAATGATGGCAGCGATGGACAGGGCCGGTTTTCGCGGCTCCGTCTCCCTTAACGTCGCACTATGCGATCATCACCCAGAAATCATCAAAGCTTGCGCTGACCGCGGTTGGGAGTTCTTTTCCCACGGCATTTACAACACGCGCTATGTCTACAATCTCGATATCGAGCAGGAGCGCGAAATCATTCGTGATGCCTTCTCTACGGTGCGCAAGCATACGGGCCAAACGCTGGCAGGTTGGCTCTCCCCTGCCCTATCCAACAATTTCTGGACCATGGATATCCTGTCTGAAGCAGGCATCCAATACACGTGCGACATGTTCCATGATGACCAGCCGATGCCGGTCAAAGTGAAATCCGGCAAGCTTATCTCCATGCCTTATTCGCTCGAGATGAACGATGTCATCGTTTACAATACGCAAAAGGTGAGCCCTCGCCACTATGGCGAAATCATCAAGCGCCAGTTCGATCAGCTTTACAAGGAAGGTGATGAGAGCGGCACGGTGATGTGCATTCCGCTGCATCCCTATCTCGTAGGGCAGCCTCACCGCATAAATGCCTTTGCCGAGGCCATTGAATACATTGCTGGACATGAAGGTGTTTGGCAGGCAACCGGCCGCGAAATCGCGGAAGCCTATCATGCAAGCGGTGCCTATGACGCGATGACGGCTGCCATGGCCGCGCACAATGCCGGGAAGGAGACACGCTGATGTCCATGCCGGAAGATTATCTGCATTACCCCGCTCGCCGCTATGGGATGGATCATGATCGCTACGAGTGGAGTGATCTTTTTCAGCGCAAGCCAGTGGAGTGGCCCAATGGTGCGCGCATCGCGCTCTCCATCGTCACGCATGTCCAGCATTTCCCGCTCGATATGTCGTCCAAGCCGTTCAAGGCTCCGGGCGCGCTATCCATGCCCTACCCGGATTTTCGCTATTACACCAACCGCGATTACGGCAACCGGATCGGCATTTTCCGAGTGCTTCGGCTCTTAGGCGAAATGCGTTTGAAAGCCAGCTTTGCCATCAACGGCATCATCGCGAAGCGTTATCCGGCGGTTATCAAGGCCGTGGTGGATGGCGGTCATGAGGTCGTGGCGCATGGGCTCGATATGGGCAAGGTCCATCACTCGGGTCTCTCCGAAAGCGATGAAAACGCGCTCGTCTCTGAAACTCTGACGCTTCTGAGGGATGCAAGCGGCCAGAATGTTGATGGGTGGCTGTCGCCTGGGCGGGCGCAGGGCTTCAATACGCCGGACTTGCTCAGCCAAAATGGCATTATCTATGGTCTCGATTGGGCCAATGATGACATGCCCTACGAAATGAAAACCAAGCATGGCACGCTGACTGCGATGCCAATGGCCTATGAAACCGACGATCGCGTGGTGGCCGACGAGTACTTCCAGTCCGAAGCCGAATGGGTACAGCAAATCAAGGATCGTTTCGACGTGCTCTACCGCGAAAGTGCGGAATATGGTGGGCGCATTATGAGCCTTCCTCTGCACAGTTGGGTTTCAGGCATGCCTTACCGGGTCGAATATCTGCGTGAGGCGCTGGATTATATTTTATCGCACGAAGGCGTTTGGGCCGCTTCATGTGGCGAAATCTGCGCGGCGTTTCGCGCTCAACTGCAAACCGAAGGTAATTGAAGAGTGGAGATATCCACTCGTCAACCATGTCTTCGTTCGCAAGAGAAAGATTGAAGATGGCGCACACGGCTGCACCACGCACCATGCTTGGCAAGATCTGGGATGAGCACGAAATCTTTCGCCATCCAGCGGGTCCGTCACTGCTGTATATCGACCGTGACATGATCCACGAGGGAAGTTTCCACGCCTTCGCCGATCTCAAGCGTCGCGGCCTGAAGCCGCGCCGACCCAAGCAGATTTTTGGCGTCGCGGATCATTATGTTCCGACTCTGGGCCGAACCTCTGGCGACGCGGCAAGCCCTGCCATCGCCCGAATGATCGATACATTCGATGAGAACATGGCTTGGAGCAATGTTCGCCATTTTGGCATTTCCAGCCGTGAGCAAGGCATCGTACATGTGGTAGCTCCCGAGCAGGGCATAACCCTTCCAGGGCTGATGATTGTCTGTTCCGATAGCCATACTTCGACCCAGGGAGCGCTTGGAGCGATAGCCTTTGGCATTGGCCAATCGGAAAATGCCCATGTGCTTGCCACGCAAACGATCTGGCAGCTGCGGCCGAAGACCATGCGCGTAACGATTGATGGCGTGCTGGGACAGGGCGTAACCGCTAAAGATGTCATGCTGAAGCTGATCTCCGTGATTGGTGCGGCTGGTGCTGGTGGCTATGCCATTGAGTTTGCCGGGCGTGTTGTGCGCGATCTTTCCATTGAGGGAAGGCTCACCCTTTGCAACATGTCCATCGAGGCAGCTGCTCGTTTCGGCATGGTGGCAGCGGATGAAACCACCTTTGCCTATGTGCGAGGACGGCATTATGCGCCCAATGAGCAGGAATGGGAGCAGGCTGTCGCCCATTGGCAAACGCTCGCCAGCGACGATGAAGCACATTTTGACGCTGAAGTTTCCTTGAGAGGCGAAGACATCGCACCCATGGTGACATGGGGTACAAGCCCAGAAGATGCGGTGGCAATCGATAGCCGCGTCCCCGACCCTTCAGCATTTGATAGTGCGGATAAGCGAAAAGCCGCTGCTAAATCACTGGAATATATGGAACTCACGCCAGGTACTGCTCTTTCCGGTTTGAAGCTTGATAAGGTCTTCATCGGCTCTTGCACCAATAGCCGGATCGAAGATCTGCGGGCTGCTGCATCCATACTGAAAGGTCGTAAGGCCGTCATCCCGGCGATTGTTGTTCCAGGGTCGACACAGGTGAAGAAGCAGGCGGAAGAAGAAGGCATCGCCCAAATCTTCGTGGAGGCAGGCTTTGAGTGGAGAGAATCCGGCTGTTCCATGTGCGCGGCGATGAACGGTGATGTGGTGGCGCCGGGAGAGCGCTGTGCGTCCACCTCCAATCGGAACTTTATGGGCCGGCAGGGACCGGGTGCGCGAACGCATCTGGTCAGCCCGGCCATGGCGGCTGCGGCAGCGATTACCGGCTGTCTCACGGACGTTCGGCAGGTATGAGGAGATCACGATGAAAGCCTTCACCTGCGAAACATCCAAGGTCGTGGCCATTCCGGGCGTCAATTGTGATACGGACCAGATCATTCCTGGCAGGTTCCTGAAGGCAGATCGCGCTGAAGGTTACGGGCAGTTTCTGTTTCATGATATTCGTCGCAACGACCAGGGTGAGCTTGATCCAGCCTTCCCTCTTAACAAGCCGGAGGCTGCGGGGGCGACCGTTCTTCTCGTAGAGGATAATTTCGGGTGCGGATCATCCCGAGAAGGCGCAGTTTATGCACTGGTTGATCATGGTGTTAGAGCTCTCATTGCACCGAGCTTTGGCGACATTTTTTACAACAACGCCCTGAAAAATGGTCTTGTGCCTGTTCAATTGAAGCCGGAACTTTGCCATGCGCTGGCGCAGCATCTGGACGATTTCCCTCAGGCAGAGGTGACTGTCGATCTGGAGAACCGCGAACTGGTTCTGCCCGGGGATCTTGGAACTCAACCTATCGTTATCGACGAATTTGCCCGTGACTGCATTGTGCGCGGTCTGGACGAGATTGAGATGACCTTCACCTACATCGATCAAATCAAAAAATTCGAAACAAATCGAATGAACTTGCAACCTTGGCTGGATCGTTGACGGGCGGACTAGCCGGCCATTCTCGCCGTCGAACAAAAAAACTGGGAGCATAACAAGATGAACTTCAAGATTGATCGCCGCGACCTGTTGAAAGCATCAGGCGCACTTGCTGTGGGACTGGCGGCACCAACGGTTTTGCGTGCACAGAACGCCACGATCAAGGTCGGCGTCATTGAGCCGCTGACCGGTAATCTTGCCTATAATGGCACGCAAAGTGCTGCGGGCGCCAAGTTTGCTGCTGAAGCCATCAATGCTGCTGGCGGCATAAAGAGCATGGGCGGTCGACAGATTGAACTGGTTGTCGTGGATGCACAGAGCCGCCCGGAAGCGGCAGCCTCTGCCGTCGATACGCTGATCCAGGCCAATGCCTGTGCATTCACAGGTGCCACAGCTTCGGCGCTCGGTCTTGCGTCCTCGCAGGCGGCCGCAAAGCACAATCTGGCCCAGGTTTTCTCCATTGGTACGGCTGAAACCATCGTGCAGCGTGGCCTCCCCAACGTCTTCCGCTTCACCCCCGGCGTCAACAAATGCACCAGCGTTGCACTTGAAAACCTCAAGCTGCTCAATGAGGGCGCAGGAAATGTTGTAAAGACAGCGGCCATTGTTCACGAAGATGGGCCATTTGGTTCCAACATGGCCAAGATCATGGCGGAGCAACTGCCCAAGCAGGGCATTGAAGTGGTTGAAACCATTTCGCACCCTACGCCGCAGCGTGACTTCTCGAACATTGCCTTGCGCGTTAAGGCATCCAAAGCAGATATCCTGATCCCGTCCAACTACCTTAACGAATATACGCTGATGGCGCGTGCTCTGAACCAGCAGCGCGTCGAACTGAAGGCAATCTACTCCATCCTTGGTGGGGCAGCTTCCAACATCAAGTTCGTACGCGAAAACAATCAGGTCGCCCAGTATGTGATGGATTGCAATCACTGGTATGACCCGAACAAGGACGAATCCAAGGCTTTGACGCAGAAGGTTGCAGATGCGAAGCTCGACATGACTTACGACGTCATGGTCTCCTACGCCGCAATACAGGTTATCGCCGATGCGCTGGAGCGGGCGGCTTCGGATGATCGCCAGAAGATGATCGAGGCCTTGGCTGCCTCCACTTTCGACAAGTCCATCATGCCTTATGGCCCGACGAAATTTGTCAATGGCGATAACGTCAATTCACGTCCGGTGAACACGCAGATCCGTGGTGAGAAGATCGAACTGGTCTTCCCCAAGGAATATGCAACGGCGGAAGCTGTCTTCCCAATTCCTGCCAAGAAATAAGATCGCCCGTCCCCGGAGGTTTAAGCGCCGGGGACGTTCCTCACCTGATCGAGAGGCGAATCCCGATGTCGAGTCTGATCTTTCCAGCCGTGTTGAGCGGCCTGATGATGGGGGCAGTCTATGCGCTGGTGGCGCTGGGCCTGACCCTGATTTATGGCGTTTTGCACATTATCAACTTCGCGCATGGAAGCCTGCTGATGCTGGCGCTGTATGCGGTCTACTTTCTTTACACCTATCTCGGCATTGATCCTTATCTGGCCATTCCGATTGTTCTGCCGGTTTTCTTTCTGCTGGGCTATGCTCTTCAACGCGGTCTGATTGCACCCATGAGCAGTGGATCGGAGCAGAACGTGTTGCTGATCACGCTCGCGGTCTCGATGATCATTGATAACCTCGCGCTTTATTTCTGGACCTCGAATACCCGCACAGCCGATATTGCCTATGCCTACGACACCGTGGAGTTCTTAGGTGCATATCTGCCGCTTGGTCGGGTTATCGCCTTCGGCGCGGCAATTGCAGTGGCACCGCTGCTGTGGTGCTTCATGGCCTACACGCGCACTGGCTCCGCCATCCGCGCCGTGGCCATTGAAAAGCGTGGCGCAGAATTGGTCGGTATCGATGTGAACCACACCTATGCCATTTGCTTCGGCATTGGCACGGCCTGTGTTGCGCTTGCGGCATGCCTCTTGCTACCAACATTCTACATCACCCCTCAGGTTGGTTACACCTTCGTGCTGGTTGCCTTTACCACCGTGGTCTTGGGCGGCATGGGTAGCCTGCCAGGAGCTTTGATTGCGGGACTTCTGCTGGGTGTGATTGAATCCCTCTGCGGCCTGTTCCTGGGCGAAAGCCTCGGCCAAATCGGCATCTTCCTCGCCTTCATTCTGATCCTTCTTTTCAAACCGTCAGGTCTTCTTGGGAGGGTCCGCTGATGAAATCACAATCAATCGGGCAAATTGCGCTGGCGGCTGCCGCCATCGCCTATCTCATCGGGGTCTACTTTGCGTCCTCACCCGTGTGGATGGGTTTTACGATCAATGCTTTGATCGTTGCAGTGATCGCCTTCTCCTGGAACATCACGGGCGGCTTCGGCGGACTTTCCTCTTTCGGTCATGCAGCTCTCTATGGAACAGGAGCCTACGCCTCGGCCATTCTTCAGGTGACCTATGGCGTCAACGCCTGGATTGGCTTTGTGGCGGGTATCCTGGCAGGCGCCGCCATGGGAGCCTTTATCGGCGCGCTGGCATTTCGCTACGGCTTGCGAGGATCTTACTTCGCGCTGGTCACCTTGGCCTTCGCTGAAGTGCTGCGCATCTGCGCCTCCTCCTTTGACTTCACGGGAGGTGGAAGCGGTCTTCAGTTAAAACTCGCGCCTGGCCTTTCAAACTTGCAGTTCAGCGACCGCACTATTTCCTACACCATCCTTCTCGCCGTCGTGGCGGTTGTGATGATCCTCACGGCTCTCATCAAATACTCCCGCTTTGGGGCTTATCTGATTGCCGTGCGTGAGAACGAAGATGCAGCGCGAGCGCTCGGTATCGATACCTACAAGATCAAGGTACAGGCCATGGCGATCTCCGGTGCGTTTGGTGGATTGGCGGGCGTGCTTTACCTCCAGCAATGGCTCTTTATCGATAGCTCCGTGGTCTATGGAAGCGCCGTTTCTATTGAGGCTCTGATTGGTCCGATTATCGGTGGGGCCGGTACAGTCTGGGGGCCTCTGGTCGGCACGCTCGGACTTCATCTTCTTGGCGAAGGTGCAAAGCATCTTCTACCCAATGCACCGGGCTTGAACTTCGTTCTGTATGCGGTGGTGCTCATCTGTGCCCTGCGGTTCCTACCACAGGGTTTGGTGGGGCTCGCTGGCCGCATCGGTGCCGTTCGCAAGAAGGGAGACGACAATGCTTGAAGTGCGCAATCTCTCGAAAAGCTTCGGCGGCCTGAAGGCAGTTTCGGATGCGTCGCTAGACGTACCAGAAGGCTCCATTGTCGGATTGCTTGGACCAAACGGTGCGGGCAAGACGACCTGCTTTACCATGATCGCAGGTTTTACCAAGGCAGATGAAGGTTCTGTTCGCTTCCAGGGACAGGATATCACCGGGCTGCCGCCGCACCGTATCTGTGCGCTTGGCATGATCCGCACCTTCCAGATCGTGCAGCCCTTTGCGGGTCTCACGGTTCAGGAAAATATCGCCGTTGGTGCCTATCTTCATCATCATGATCGCAAGGAGGCTATGGCCGTCGCGCGTGATGTTGGCCAGCGCCTTGGCATGGGCTCCATGCTCGACAGGCCTGCCGCTTCGCTGACCATTGCGGGACGCAAAAGGCTGGAGCTTGCCCGCGCACTTGCCACAGGTGCCAAGCTGCTGCTGCTTGATGAGGTGATGGCCGGTCTCATCCCCTCGGAGATCACGGAGATTGTCGGCATCATCCGCACTATACGCGAAAAAGGCCACACGTTCCTGATGATCGAGCACGTCATGCAGGCGGTGATGAGCCTTGCCGAGACGGCCTATGTCCTGAACCAAGGCAAGATGATTGCCCATGGTCCACCACGCGAATTGGTGCGTGACCCTTCGGTTGTGGAAGCCTATCTTGGCCACGGCGCTGCGGCACGCCTACAGGAGGAAAGCCATGCTTGAGATTTCAGGTATTCGCGCTGGCTATGGTTCCATGACCGTTCTTCAGGGCGTCGATATGCGGGTCGAGGCGGGCGAGATTGTTGCTCTCCTCGGTTCCAACGGCGTTGGCAAGACGACGCTCAACAATGTCATCTCGGGCTTTATCCGACCAAGTAAGGGCAGTCTTTCGTTTAAAGGTGCATCGCTTACGGGCCTGAAGCCACGCGAGATTGTGGCCATGGGCATCGCCCACGTACCGGAAGGCCGAAAGATATTCCCGAACCTTTCGGTGGCGGAAAATCTAAAACTTGGCGCCTTTCGTCGTGCAAGCGGCAATGTGAAGCAGAATTTCGAGCGAATTTGTTCGATCTTTCCACGCCTCAAGGAACGGCTTGATCAGTCAGCGGGAACTCTATCCGGTGGTGAGCAACAGATGCTCGCTATCGGGCGTGGCATGATGTCGGAACCGGAACTCATCATATTGGATGAGCCGTCTCTCGGTCTCTCCCCCCTGATGGTCGAGGAGATGTTCAGCCTCATTACCAAGATCAATGCTGATGGCGTGGCGGTGCTCCTTGTGGAGCAGAATGTCATGCTTTCGCTCAATGTGGCGAAGCGCGCCTATGTTCTCGAGCAAGGGCGCTTCGTGATGCAAGGAGAGGCCGCAGCTTTGCTGACAGATCCGCAACTGCGCCAGGCCTATCTCGGCATGTGAAAAAGCTTTCGGCCCTTCTGGGCCGGAGAACCATCAAATCTACGGAGAAGCGGAGAAGATTATGTCTCTTACCCGGACCCAACGCCTGCGGCAGTTGCTTGCAGGCGAACGAGCCCTCATGGCTCCAGGTGTGGTTGACGCCATGTATGCGCGTCTGGTTACCGAAGCTGGCTTCGATGCCATGTATATGACCGGTGCTGGCACATCGGCCACCCGCCTTGGCTACCCGGATGTCGGCCTTCTGACGATGACTGAAATGGTCGATAATGCCACGCGCATTGCAGATGCCTCCGACATTCCCCTGATTGCCGATGCTGATAATGGTTTCGGCGGTCCGTTGAATGTCCGCCGCGCCATTCAGCTTTATGAACGAGGTGGTGTAGCAGCTGTTCATTTGGAAGATCAGGTTTTGCCAAAGCGTTGCGGCCACCTGGCGGGCAAGCAATTAATTTCAGCTGAAGACATGGTGGCCAAGGTCAAAGCCGCGGTTGACGCGCGTGTTGACGAAAACTTCGTGGTAATTGCTCGCACCGACGCACTGGCACTCCATGGCCGCAATGCGGCTTTTGACCGTGCGGAAATGTATCGTGAAGCCGGTGCGGATGTGATTTTTGTCGAAAGCCCCGGCCCTGACGATCTACCGCATATCGCGCCACGTTTCCCAGGAATTCCGCTTCTCTACAACATGGCGACATCCGGCAAGACACCGTTCCTGACACGTTCGGAAATCGAGGCGCTGGGCTTCAAGCTCATCATCTATCCTAACTGGCTGCTACTATCCGCATGCGAGGCAGCACGCCGCACACTTGAAGTACTGAAAGCCGAGGAAACCATCGCCTCGGTTGCTCCAAATGTCATGAGCTTCAAGCAGTTTTTCGACATGGCCCGCATGCCTGAAGTTCAAGAGCTGGAGGCACGTTACGGCACACCGGAAAACAGCCGGACGAACTACTGATATTTGAGGGAGGAGGTCGAAACCATGGCCGTAATTTCAGCTGACACTGTTGAGTTTGAATTTGAGGTTCCGGTCGTGGTGATCGGTGCGGGAGCATGCGGCCTCGTGGCAGCCCTTGCCGCGCATGATGCGGGTCAGGACGTTCTCATTCTAGAGCGCGATGAAAACCCGACAGGTTCGACTTCTCTTTCCGCGGGTCTCATCCCGGCACCGTGCACGCGCCTGCAAAAGGAGGCTGGAATAGACGACAGCCCGGAGCTGTTTGCAAAGGATCTGGTTGCCAAGACGCATGATAAAACACCTTACGATCAGGCTCTTGTGGCAGCCCGCACTGCCGGGCCCATGATCGATTGGCTGATGGAACGTCACGGTGTTGAATTCGAGTTGGTCACAGGGTTCCTGTATCCCGGTCACTCTCGAATGCGCATGCATGGGCCGAAAAGCCGAACGGGTGCCGATCTTGAGCAGAACCTGCTCGCCGCAGTCTCAAATGCGGGGATTGATCTTCTGACGGGTGCGTCTGTGGAAGATCTCTATATAGATAGCGAAGGCCGGGTGAAGGGTGTGCGGTTTCGCCGTCCTGATGGCGAACTGGAAAGCGTGGGCTGCAAGGCGCTCGTTCTTGCCTGCTGTGGTTTTGCAGGCGATGCGCAAATGGTGCGCGATTATATTCCTGAAATCGCCGAGGCGGAATGTTGCGGCCATCTATCCAACACGGGCGATGCAGCGAAGTGGGGCAAGGCGCTTGGCGCGGAACTGGCGGATATGGGGGCCTATCAGGGACATGGCTCCGTGGCGCATCCCCATTCGCTGCCGCTCACCTGGGCGGTTATCACCAAGGGCGGCGTGTTGTTCAACACGTTAGGCGAACGCTTTTCCAATGAGATGCGTGGCTATTCAGAACATGCGCGAGAAGTTGCCGCGCAGCCCGGCAATGTTGCCTGGGATATCTATGGCGCTGCCGGTGAAGAAGCAGCAATGGGCTTTTATGATTACCGGGAAATTCGCAAGCTCGGTGGCGTGAAGACGGCCAACAGTCTTGAGGAGCTGGCGTCCGTCACTGGTCTTCCGCTTGAGCGACTTGAGGCTGAATTCGGTGCCATCGCACAGTCTGCTCAAACGGGCGAGCCGGATCGGTTGGGCCGCACTTTTACGCCAGATCAGCTGCTCACTGCACCCTATTACGCAGTGAAGGTGAATGGCGCGCTTTTCCATACCCAAGGTGGTTTGGTTATTAACGAACAAGCGCGTGTGCTCAGAACCGATGGTTCTCCCCTTCCTAATCTTCTGGCAGGCGGCGGTGCTGCACGCGGCGTCTCCGGAGACTCCAACTATGGATATTTGTCCGGGAACGGACTTCTCACAGCCACCGCATTCGGGCGATTGGCAGGAATGACCGCCGCAATGATTGCCGCTGAGACTGCATGACGGCCTTGCGCCGGGAGGAGGAAACATGAAGAAAATCATGGTGATCGTGCCATTTCCCATGGCGAGCGAAGATCTGGCTCGGCGTGAAGCGCAATCTCGTTCGGTCAATCTAGGTCCGGATATGGAACTTCATTATCGACCCGTTCGGCTTGGGCCGAAAAACTATTCCAGCCAGCACGACATGGCGCTTGCCGATTTCTCCATCCTGGATGCTGGTCTCGATGCGGAGAGGGATGGTTTTGATGCTGTTTGTATCGACACCATGTCAGATAGCGGAATGTCCATGCTGCGGTCTGTCTTGAACATTCCGGTCATTGCGCCAGGCAGGCATTCTATGCTTCTGGCGCAGATGCTGGGAGACAAGTTTTCCATCCTCATGATGTGGGATCGATGGAAGATGCTTTACACCAAGACGCTTGGCGAACTTGGAATGGAGCATAAGTGCGCCTCCATGCGCTCCATTGGCGTAACGCCGGATAACAAGAGCCTTCTGTCCGGCAAGGAAGATGAAGTTTTTCCGCTTCTGCTGGATGCCGCGCAAAAATGCGTGGAACGGGATGGCGCTCAGGTTCTGATCCTCGGCTCAACCACCATGCATGAAGCGCATTCCTGGCTGGCGGAAAGGATCGGGGTTCCTGTCATCAATCCCGGTCCGCTGACCTACAAGCTGGCCTCTATTGCGCTCGATCTTAAGCTGACCCATAGCAAGGCCACCTGGCCTGCGCCGCTTAACCCCAAGCATGACATGATACGTGCTATCGGCAAGGCAGGTGCCGATTATCTGGAGGGACGTCCATGACCCGCATTCTCGTCATCGTTCCCTTCGCACTCGATGCGGAAGGCGTGAAAAATCGCGAAGCTCAATCCCGCTATGTTCCGCTACCCGCAGATTGGCAGCTAACCTACAGGCCGGTGACCTGCGGTCCCACCTCCTTTATGTCTCCTCATGACTGGGGGCTCATGGATCTCGCGATCTTTGAGGCCGGATGCAATGCGGAGGCGGAAGGCTTCGATGCTGTTTGTATCGATACGATGTCTGATAGCGGCATGGTCATGCTCCGCTCGGTGCTCTCCATTCCGGTCATTGGGGCAGGCAAGGCTTCCATGCTGTATGCGCTGACCCTGGGAGCAAAGTTCTCCGTGCTCGCCCAGTGGGAGCCTGCCCTTCCGCGCTACCGCAAAGCCATCCGGGAATATGGGTTTGACCGGCAGTGCGCGTCTGTACGCAGCTTCGATCAACCGCCGGATTTCTCTAATCTTCTGGATGGAAAGGAGGATAAGGTTTTTCCACGCATGCGGGATGTTGCCATGCGATGCATTGAGGAAGATGGCGCAGACGTTATCTGCCTCGGGTCAACGACGATGCATCAGGCGGGGGAATATCTGGCAGCCAACCTTCCCGTTCCAGTCGTCAATCCCGGACCTTTGACCTATAAGCTGGTCGAAACATTCCTGGCGCTCGGGTTGTCGCACGGTCTCGCCGCATACCCTCGCCCGGTAGAACCTCGGTTGGACATGCTTCATCATATGATGGGAGCCGGTGCCGCGGTTGCCAGCCTCAAATAGGGGAATACTCTACCCGCCGAGCGAGAAGTCCTTACCGTCTTCTCGCTTCAGCGATACCCGATATTCATAGCGATCCGCACAGTAGAATATTTCTGCTGCATAAAATGGCTTCAAGCTGGCGTCGAAAAATATGCGGTTGACCAGCATAAGTGGCGCGCCAACCGGTATTTCAAGATGCTTTGCCGCATAATCGTCCGCCAAAGTGGCGGTCAGTGTCTGCTCGACTTGCTCGACGGTTGCGCCCGCCCGTTGAACGAGATCGATCATATTGGTCGTGGCCAGATCCTGCCGTTTCAAGGTCTGGCCGATTTCCGGCAAAAGATAAGCGATGGACAGGGAATAGGGACGCTTTTCCAATGAGCGGACGCGCACTGCGCGCACCAGGTCAGCGGTGGGAGCCAACCCCATTTGCGCCGAGATGCGTGGCGGTGCCTGTGCCGTTTCCAGACTGATGACCTTCAGCCGAGTACTTTTGCCAACCGCGTTTAGATAGCTGAACAGCCCGTTGACGTTGGAAACCACCGCCCTGTTGAGCTTGTTTTCTTTCGATCTGTCGCTGACGAAGGTTCCCTTGCCACGGGTTCGGGTTACCAGTCCTTCTGCCGTCAGCATTTCCATGGCCTTGCGAATGGTAATGCGGCTTACCGAAAAGCTTTCCGAAAGCTCGGCTTCGCTCGGCACAGGCGCGTTGCCTGGATAATACCCTTTCATAATTCGCTCACGCATAACCGCGTAGATCCGATGATAGAGCGGTGTCGGCGAATGTATCTCAGCCATAGTGGTTCAGGTCTCGTTAGAAGCAGTGGGTCTTTAATGTCGGGCAGTCGGTTGATTAAACATCCTAACGAGGCTCTCTTTGGTCTTCCATCGAAGATTTCTTTCGCGAGAATGAAGCTTCACGTTGTTTGACTATAGCCCAAGGCGATTGATTGACCGTTCACACTCGCTTTTGGTTGAGCGCTTTCTGGACAGCAATGAGCCCCTCGTCACGTATCTTCTCCAGATCGCAAACACTTCTGCCATCCGCCTCAATCCAGATGCCACCAATCAGCTTGCGCTTTGTTTCCTCATCAAGCGCGGGATGCCCTAAGTCTTCCCATCTCTTGACCTGGCTCGGACCCAGATGCGCCAGATAATGCTCAATCCCGCCGGGACCTCCGCCCAGATGATACGCCATATGAGCGCCAACCACTGACCAACGCAAACCGGGACCGTAAACAAGGGCCGCATCGATATCCTTCACCTCTGCGATACCTTCGGCCACCATGTTGACCGCCTCTCGCCAAAGGGCAGAGGCTAGACGGTTGGCAATATGCCCCCTCGCCTCTCGCTTCACGCGAACAGGCTGGCGTTCGAACCTGCGATAGAAACGGTCTGCTGCATCGAAGCGGATTGTATCAGCGGAAAAAATCTCCACGAGGGGCATCAGATGAGGCGGATTGAAAGGATGTGCGGTGATGAGTCTCGCCGGCTCCGCCATGCCTTCACTCAGTTCAGACCATATGAGGGATGAGGTGCTAGATGCAATAATGGTCTCGGCAGGTGCTGAAGCTATGATCTTTGCGTAAACCTCTCGCTTCAAGGTAACATTTTCAGGAACGCATTCCTGAATCCAGGCTGATTTTTCGACAGCCTCTGCGATTGATTGAGGCAGATACAGTTGGCCGGGTTCGGATACGCCGTTCATCAGCGTTTGAACCTGAAGCCTGGCATGCTCTACGCGCTCGATAAGGTTCTTACGTGCGGCTTCTGAGGGCTCAAAGAGTGCAACATCAGCACCGTAGGCGGTAAAAAGAGCCGCCCAGCTCTCACCAATCAATCCGCCGCCAATGATGGCGATAACTTCGCTGTTGCTGTCGCTACGCGCCATGTTTGACAAAGCTCCTCAACATTGTTTCGTGCAACAA
The DNA here is from genome assembly GCF_977018625.1 of Affinirhizobium capsici. Classification (NCBI taxonomy): domain Bacteria; kingdom Pseudomonadati; phylum Pseudomonadota; class Alphaproteobacteria; order Hyphomicrobiales; family Rhizobiaceae; genus Affinirhizobium; species Affinirhizobium capsici. Next base: position 190,069 of record NZ_CDRNXD010000008.1, read on the forward strand.
TTGTCATGGCCAAGAGCCGAGCGTCAATCTAAAAGTTCTAAGATTATATCTTTATTATGTTTAAGCAGCCTCTTTTCCAGCTAGTCTTCCAGACCGCTTAAACGTCTCAGATCAGTGAATACACCCTTATTGCCTGCCCAGATCGGTCCAGGCTCGGATAGACTGCCATCGAATTGCGCAAGCCCGCCCGCTTCCCGAATGAGCACCATGCCTGCCATGCAATCCCAGCAGAACAGAGTTGGGTCATAGTATCCGGCCAGCCGGTTGGACGCGACATAGGCCAGCATGAGCGCACCTGAACCCACCCGGAAGATAACGCCACCTTCCTGATAGAGGCGGGTGACAAACTGACCAACCTCCAGAGGATCGGCGCGCTCTGTTCCACCATAGCCTATGGTGGTGGAGCGAATATTCCAATTTTGATTGAGCGTAAGTGGCCTTCCGTTCAGTGTCGCGCCGGCGCCCGTTCTTGCTGCGTAAAGCTCATTGAGCAAGGGCGCACAAACGACGCCAACCACCGGCTCACCATGATGAAGGACTGCTATGGATACGGTCCAATTGGGTTGGCCGACGAGGAATGCCATCGTGCCATCGATGGGGTCTATCACCCAATCAAAACCAGATTGTCCTGGGAGACCTCCTGCTTCCTCGCCAACGATGCCGTCTTCCTTGAAACTGCGCATGATGGTTCTGCGCATGTAGGCCTCGGTCGCTTGATCGGCAGCGCTTACCAGATCCTGGGAGGAGGATTTCTCGGAAAAGCCTAGATCGTCAGGTCGCTTTAAGAAGCTCCTCGCTTTCGCGCCAGCGCTTTTGGCTAGCTTCATTGCCAGCGTCAGGCGCTCATCGATCTCAGAAGATATGGGGCTCTTAGTTGCCATTGAATACCGCTCCTCCCACAGTTCAAGTTCATCATAAAACGACGAACTATGCTATTGCAAAAAGAAAAATACAGATGTATCGATTAGCCATCCCACTGAGAGGATGGTGGGAAGAAGTCATTGAAATGATAGGCATAAGCCGCCTTTGTTGCGGATGGCGAAGCTGTGCCTATCAATTGCCCCGTGCGCCATGAGCAGCAAGCCGGGAGGATCCTGCTCATGTCTGCATGCATCATGCCAGATGGATTGAATACTGAAAAAAAGCTGCCGGGGAGGCAGTGGATCTGCGAAGGAGGAGAGGAATGAAAAAGTTTCTAAAGGTTTGCGCTAGTGTTCTGGCACTGGCTACTGCAACCACGGTCATGTCGGCTCCGGCCCATGCCGATTGGCTGGAAGATGCGGCAAAACCGCTGAAGGGAACCGAGATCAACGGTATCTTCCTCGATCGACCTGGTTATCGCGCCATCATCAAGCTGCTGCCTGAATTTGAAAAGAAGACCGGTATCAAGGTCAATTACGAGATCGTCCCCTACGAGAACACACGCGAGAAAGAAGTTTTGAACTTCACATCTCAGGGCGATCTGACGATGGCGCTTGTAGACCTCGTCTGGATTGGTGAGTTTGCCGAAAACGGCTGGATCGAGCCGGTCGAGAACTTCACCAAGGACAAGACGATTACCGATCCAAATCTCAAGCTGGACGGGTTTTTCCCGCTTCTGCTGGATGCCTTTGGCTCGTGGGGTGGAAAGACCTACGGGCTGCCCTTCGACAACTACTCCGGCCTGCTCTTCTATAACTCTTGCAAGCTCAAGGAAGCAGGCTTCGATAAGCCGCCAGCAACCTGGGATGAGTTGATGAATGTCTACGGTCCGAAGCTCACGGACGCATCGAAGAACCAATATGCCTATGCTCTTCAGTCTCTTCGCGGTGAAACACAGTCTGCCGATAGCTTCATGCGCTTTCTGTGGCCATTCGGTGGTTCGCTGCTGAACAAGGAATTCAAGTCCAACCTGATGAGCAAGGAAAGCCAGACCGGCCTCAAATTCCGTCAGGATCTGATGAAATATATGCCCCCCGGCATTGTGAGCTTCGACCATGCGGAAGCCGTGAATGCGCTTGCCCAAGGTCAGGTGGCGATGATCACGGAATGGTCCGCCTTCTATGGAACGCTGGTTGATCCAGCAACATCCAAGCTCGGTGATTGCCTAGCCGTGGGACCGGAACCTGCAGGCCCCGCAGGACGTCTGCCAGCACTCGGCGGCTTCTCGCTTGCAGTGGCATCGCAAGCGTCCGAAGAGCAGAAAAAGGCAACCTGGCTGTTCATCCAGTGGGCTACATCGGAAGATATTGCCAAGTCCTATGTGGAAGCTGGCGGCGTGTCGGGTCGTATGTCAGTCTATAACGATCCAGCTATCAAGGCGAAGTATAAGTTCGTCGAACCCATGGTTGCCTCCTGGCAAAAGGGCGTACCCGAATTCCGTCCGCGTTTCCCGGCATGGCCCGCCATCTCGGAAGTGGTTGCGGAATGGGGCTCCAAGATGATGCTGGGTGAAGTTTCCGTCGAGGCTGGCTCGAAGGAGATCGGCACGCGCATGGAGGATATCCTGAAGAAGGAAGGCTATTACGACGGCAAGAAGAAGCTGTTGCAATAAGCTGCACTTCTCCCCCTGTCTCCCAGGATGTTCGCGAGGCAGATGGCGTTGGATTAGCTCCGTCGTCATCTGCCCATTCTTACCTCTGATAGAAATACAAGATCATGCTCCACCTCTACCAGAAGGCATTGGACGAACTTGGGCTTTCCCTTGGCAAAATTGATGAAGCCCAATTTCAAGCCGCCGTTGACGAGATCAGCAAAGCACGCCGCATAGCGCTCTATGGTGTCGGCAGGGAAGGATTGCAGATCAAAGGATTGGCCATGCGGCTTTTCCATCTGGGTCTCAATTCTGCTGTGGTAGGAGACATGACAACGCCTGCAATTGAGGCTGGCGATCTTCTCATCGTATCAGCTGGTCCGGGAGATTTTTCCACCGTCTCTGCCCTGATCGGTGTTGCTCGCGAAGCTGGCGCGCGCATCCTTGTCGTCACGGCCACACCGTCCGGTGCAGCAGCTACCAAGGCCGATCTGGTGCTGCATGTTCCGGCCCAGACAATGGCAAACGATCAAGGCGCTCTCACCTCCGTGCTGCCTATGGGCTCGCTTTATGAAGGCGCATTGTATGTGGCGTTTGAATTGCTGGTTCTGGCCGTTCGGGAAAAGCTTGAGGTACCTGCATCGGCCATGCGGGCAAACCACACCAATCTTGAATGATGACCAAGCGGCCAAGTCGCGATGTGTTGCGAAGCATAGCTTGGAACTGCTGCATTGAAAGGAACCACGGATGAAAAATGCATCCCCTGGAACAGCCGTCAGGCCCAACCGTGGCTATGGCCGATGGACGCCCTTCTGGTTCCTCGCTCCAGCCGTCGGTACGCTTTTCATCATCGGCATCTATCCAATGCTGTTTGCCGTGGTTACATCCTTTCGCCAATATAATATCGCCCGTCCGCGCGACGGTTTTCCATTTGTCGGTTTCGATAATTACGCATCGGTTTTGACAGATGGCACGTTCTGGGCCTCGCTGTTTCTGACCGCAAAATTCTATGTCACCGTGCTGCCGATCCAGATCGCATTGGGCTTGATGATTGCTCTCTTGCTGCACAAGCCAGGCATGGGATTCCTGAAGTCATTGGCGCGGGTCACCCTCGTCGTGCCTCTCGCGACGACGTATGCCGTGGTTGGTCTCATCGGCCGCTTGATTTTCAACCGAGATTTCGGTGTTGCGAACTGGTTGCTGGATGCGATCGGCATTGGAGGGCTGGATTGGCTGGGATCAAAGGCGGGTGCTTTTGCGGCCATTGTCATCATGGACATTTGGCAGTGGACGCCTTTCTGCGCTCTGATTTTCCTGGCGGGCCTTTCCATGGTGCCGGGTGAGATCGAAGAGGCTGCCCGTCTTGAAACCTCATCAAAATGGTCGCTGCTAAAATATGTGCAGCTCCCTTACCTTATGCCCGGTCTTACAGCGCTGCTGATCCTGCGTTCCGCAGATGTGTTGAAGCTGTTCGACATGGTGTTCGTTATGACGCGCGGCGGACCCGGCTCTGCGACGGATCTTGTTTCGGTCTATATCCAGCGCGTCGGTTTCCGCATTTTTGACCTTGGCACTGCCTCGGCCCAAGCCATCCTGCTGCTGATCATCACTATTCTGCTCAGCCGCCTCTATATCCGCATCCTTTACAAGGAGGTGCACTGATGCGTCTCTCATCCGGCACAATTCTGCACGCTCTTGGCCTGACAGCCGTCATCCTCTTCACGCTATTTCCGTTCTATTGGATGGTATCGGCAAGTTTTAAAACCCAGGCTGATATCCTTGCCTCGCCGCCGGTTTGGCTGTTTACGCCAACGCTTGATCATTACCGGGAAATCTTTGCAGATTCAAAGGTTCTTGGCGCTGTTGGCAACTCGCTGCTGATAGCAACGGCAACCACGGCACTTGCGGTTATCCTCGGAGCGCCCGCCGCCTTCGCGCTTGCCCGCTATGACTTTCGCGGCAAGTCCGACCTCTGGTTCTGGTTTATCTCCAACCGCATGACGAGCCCAATCGTTTTGGCTCTGCCGGTTTATATTCTGGCTCTGCAATTGAAGATGCTGGATACGCATCTGGTTCTGATCCTCATCTATCTCACCTTCAATCTGCCCATTGTCGTCTGGATTTGCACGGACCAGTTCAAGTCCATCCCGCCGGACCTTGAACAGGCGGCACGGCTGGATGGTGCCGACCAGTTCACAATTTTCCGCAAAATCTACCTGCCGCTCGGGGCACCGGGAATTGCTGTCTCTGCAATCTTTTCCTTCATCTTCTCGTGGAATGAACTTCTCTATGCGCTGGTGCTAACGCGCCGCAATGTTCAGACAGCACCGGTTGTGGCGACGAGTTTCATGTCTGGCTACGAGCTTCCTTGGGGCAAGATCATGGCGACAGGCACGGTGATTGTTCTGCCCGTGACGATTTTCGCACTCATCGTATCGCGGCACATGGTGCGCGGCCTGACGATGGGAGCAACGAAATGACGAACACGGATATGCCGGGGATTAATTTGTCGTTCTGTGTCAAACGGTGGGTGACGCCTGAGCTTTGGGCACCCGTTGTTCGTGATGAGTTGGGGCTTGATCTCGTCCAGTTTTCCTTTGACCTTGTTGATCCCATGTGGCCATCAGCGCTCCTGTCTCGTCATGCAACGCTGGTGCGTCAGCTTGCAAGCGACCATGGCATAAAGGTTCACAGCGCCTTCATTGGCCTTGCGCATTACACTTTCAACCAACTGCTCCATCCGGATCAGGATGTTCGTGCCTATGCGGAGCAGTGGCTTCAACGGGCTTACGAATTTGCGGCGGAGGCAGGTATTCCAGGTGTGGGTGGGCCGCTGGGTGCCATCGCCTCTCGCATCGATGGCACAGAAGCTGAAGCCATCAATGATCGCGATTATGCAGAGCTGATTGAGCGCATGCTACGCCTGGGAGAAAAGGCGAAAACTAGCGGCTTGCGCGAGCTCTATGTCGAGCCAACGCCTATGCGTCGGGAATGGCCCTGGACCGTTCAGCAATCCCGGAAAATGATGCGCGACGTCGCCTCAAGTGCCACGCCATGGAGCCTTTGCGTGGATTGGGGCCACGGCACGTTTATGCCGCTCTACGGCGATGCAGCCGATACCATGGAGCCTTGGCTGGCTGAGCTTCACGACGTTATTGGCGCGGTGCATCTTCAGCAGACCGATTTTCAGTATGACCGGCATTGGGATTTCACCGAGGAAGGACGGGTCAATTTGGGCGCAGCCAAAGCCTTGCTGGAGCGTGTTGGGCTTGCGCAAGCGCCTGTCTTTTTGGAAGTGTTTTATCCATTTGAACGCGATAGCACATCGATATTGCGCGCATTAAAGGCATCGGCTGCATCTCTGAAGCAGGCTTTTGCCTGAGCAGGAGGACATAAATCATGCCGGTTAAGGGAACAGAGAAAATCACCAATGCCATTGACGATATGGACGCCCAGCAAATCCGCGCTCGGGTCGCATGGCTTTATTTCATCGGCGGCATGACGCAGCAGGAGATTGCAGATCAACTGGGGCTCACTCGGTTGCGGGTGAACAAGACGCTCGGTCAGTTGCGGACAGATGGTTCGGTGGTGGTCGACATCCGTCTGCCGATGGCCAATTGCATAGAGCTGGAAAACCGTCTCGCGGAACGCTTTGGATTGGAAGAGGTCTGCGTGATCCCCACCCTGCCGGACGATACGGAGAACCAGCGCGCTGTGGGTGATGCAGCAGGTGGTATTCTGGATCGGTTGCTTGAGGATGGCATGGGTCTTGGCGTGGGATGGGGAAAGACGCTGACGGCAGGATTGAAACGTCTCACGCCCCGTCCCCTCCCCGAGAGTTGGGTCACGTCCATCATGGGCGGGCTGACGCGGGGTTCCGGTTCCAGCACATTCGAGGTCGCGACCGGCTACGCGAGGGCAATTTCCGCAGAGTGCTGGTATCTCACAGCGCCGCTTTACTTCCCCTCCTCAGAGAGCCGGGAAGCATTGCTTTCCCACCACGGAATTCGTGAAACCATGCGCCGCGCGCGCTCCGTCGACGTTGCTCTGGTTTCCTGCGGCGATATGACATCCCGCTCGCTTTTGGTGCAGACACCGACCGTGTCGGAAAATCTGGAGGGTCTTCGAGCCGCCGGTGCTGTGGGCGATCTTCTAGGCGTTTTCATCGATAGCGAGGGCAAGCCCGTAGATCATCCGCTCAATGAGCGCGTGCTTTCCGTCACGCCGGAACAGCTGAAATCAGTACGCCACTCCATCCTCGCATCTGGCGGCTGGTACAAGGTGGATATCATCCGCGCCATCTTGCGAGGTGGCTTTGTGAAGCGGCTGGTAACGGACGAAAATTGTGCCGCTGGCCTGCTGGAAGGCGAAAAGAAACATCACGACAAGCGAGATTCATAACGGCGGGGGTGACCTTGCCATGTGACTTTACGGAATTGGGAGTAACTGGACATGACATTCCTCCAACTGGATAACATCAGGAAAACATTCGGAGAAGTGAGCGTCATCAAGGGCGTCAACATCTCCGCGTCCAAGGGGGAATTCGTGGTTTTCGTCGGCCCATCCGGTTGCGGAAAGTCGACCCTGCTGCGCATGATTGCGGGGCTGGAAGACGTAACCTCTGGCACGCTTTCAATCGATGGCAAGGATGTCACCTATGAGGAGCCAGCCAAGCGCGAAGTGTCGATGGTGTTTCAATCTTACGCGCTTTACCCGCACATGAGCGTTTTTGAAAATATGGCGTTCGGGCTGCGCATGGCGAAGCTTCCCGAAGATGAAATTCGCAGCCGGGTTGGGGAAGCCGCTCGCATTCTGCAAATTGAACCGCTTCTGGAGCGTAAGCCGCGCGCGCTTTCCGGCGGTCAGCGCCAGCGCGTGGCAATTGGCCGGTCTATTGTCCGGAACCCGAAAATCTTCCTCTTCGATGAGCCACTTTCCAACCTCGATGCGGAACTCAGAAGCCAGATGCGAGTGGAAATTGCAAAGCTGCACCGCAACCTGGGTGCGACCATGGTCTATGTAACGCATGACCAGGTGGAAGCGATGACGCTCGCGGATCGCATTGTCGTGCTTCGGGCTGGCCTGGTGGAGCAGATAGGCTCACCCACAGAACTTTACGACCGGCCAGCGAACACCTTCGTCGCAGGCTTTATTGGTTCGCCGAAGATGAATTTCCTCAGTGCAAAAGTGCTTGAAGCTGATGGCACGAGCCTCAAACTTTCCCACCCCGCCTTCGTCGGCGGAAGCCTTTCTCTTTCCCATCCGTCAGCGGGCCGTGCGCATATCGGCGACACATTGACGGTTGGTTTGAGACCGGAACATCTGACCGCTTCTTCAGGCACTCCCCTGCTCAATCTAGTTTTGGATTTTGCCGAAAACCTGGGTGGTTCAACGCAGCTTTATGCGCGCGCGCAAGATGAGATGGTCACAATCGTGACGGCTGGACGCCCTGATATTGCGCCCGGTTCTGCCCTTGGCGCTGGAATTGATCCAGCACACATCTATCTCTTTACGCCAGATGGATTGGCTCTCTAACAAGGAATGAAAAAGATGAAAGCTCTGGTTCTCGAACGCCAAGGCGAGCTATCCCTGCGCGATATCGATCTGCCGTTGGCTGTCGGCCCGAACGACGTGAAGATTGCGATTCATACGGTTGGGGTATGCGGTAGCGACGTCCACTACTACACGCATGGCGCCATCGGTTCTTTCGTGGTGCGCGAGCCCATGGTGCTTGGTCATGAAGCCGCGGGTACGGTTACTGAGGTAGGTTCAAACGTCAGCCATTTGCGCGTGGGAGATCGCGTTTGTATGGAGCCCGGCGTTCCCAATATGGAATCTCGCGCGTCTAAACTCGGCATCTATAACGTCGATCCCGATGTGCGCTTTTGGGCGACGCCGCCTATCCATGGCGTTCTAACGCCCGAGGTCGTTCACCCTGCCGCCTTTACCTACAAACTGCCGGATAATGTTTCTTTCGCTGAAGGAGCAATGATCGAACCCTTTGCGGTTGGCATGCAGGCGGCTACCCGCGCACGTATCACACCTGGCGATGTGGCCGTGGTTATCGGTTGCGGCCCCATTGGCATCATGACGGCAATTGCAGCCCTTGCCGGTGGCTGCTCACGCGTTTTTATCTCGGATCTCAGCCCGGCCAAACTTCACATTGCAGGGCAATATTCGGGCATTACGCCGGTCAACATCAAGGAAACCTCCCTTAACGAGACGGTACTGCGTGCAACCGATGGCTGGGGTGCGGATGTGGTGTTTGAAGCAAGCGGTAGCCCCCGCGCCTACGAGGGGATATTCGATCTGATGCGTCCAGGTGGAGCACTCGTTTTGGTGGGGCTACCCGTGGAGCCCGTTCACTTTGATGTTCCCGCTTCCATTTTCAAGGAAGCGCGGATCGAAACAGTGTTCCGCTACGCCAATAATTTCGACCGTGCGGTCAACCTGATCGCCTCCGGCAAGGTCGATCTCAAGCCGCTGATCACAGACACATTCTCATTCGATGACAGCATCACCGCCTTCGAGCGTGCTGCGAAAGCTTTACCCGAGGATGTGAAGCTGCAGATTCGCCTGGCCGACTGAGCCTCAACGAGATTGGTAGCAGTGGAGTTGCGACGATGACGAAGGTGATGGAAGGCAAGGTTGCGGCTATTACTGGGGCGGCCTCAGGGATTGGCTTGGCTTGCGCGCGCAAGCTTATCGATGAGGGCGCGACAGTCGTTCTCATTGATCGAGCCGAAGAAAAGCTGCGGTCACTTTGCGAGGAGCTGGGAGAACGCAGCCGGATGGTGGTTATAAACCTCTTAGACGGCCCGGAGGTTTCTAACCTTTTGCCTCGTATCCTTGAAGTGGCTGGCAGGCTCGACATCTTCCATGCCAACGCCGGTGCCTATGTTGGCGGGCCGGTGGCGGAGGGTGATCCCGACGCCTGGGACAAGATGTTGAACCTCAACATCAATGCTGCCTTCCGCAGTGTTCATGCTGTTTTACCGCATATGATCGCTCAAAAGAGCGGTGATATCCTCTTTACCAGTTCGGTTGCAGGTGTGGTGCCGGTGGTATGGGAGCCAATTTACACGGCCTCCAAATTTGCTGTTCAGGCTTTCGTTCACACCACTCGCCGTCAGGTTTCCCAGCATGGCATCCGCGTTGGCGCGGTTCTGCCAGGGCCTGTGGTGACTGCATTGCTGGATGACTGGCCCCCTGAAAAAATGGAGGAAGCTTTGGCGAATGGTAGCCTGATGCAGCCACAGGAAGTGGCAGAAGCAGTGTGTTTCATGTTGTCTCGTCCGCGCAATGTGGTCATTCGTGATCTTGTGATTTTGCCCAATAGCGTGGATCTATAGGGCTGACATCTGCGTGCGAGGAGTGAGGCATGAGCGGTTCCAAATATTTCATCGGCGTTGACGTTGGAACAGGTAGCGCTCGCGCTGGCCTCTTTGATGATGAAGGCAAGTGCCTTGGAACCGGAAAGCGGGATATTAACATCTACCGCGAGCATCACATGGTGGAGCAATCGAGTGCCAATATCTGGCAGTCGGTCTGTGATGCTGTGCGATCTGCCGTAGAGGCGGCAGGTGTGTCTGCTCAGGATGTAGCAGGTCTTGGGTTCGACGCGACCTGCTCACTCGTTGTATTGGGTGAGGGGGGCGAGCCCCTTGCTGTTGGTCCCTCCGAACAATCAGCGCGCGACATCATCGTCTGGATGGATCACCGTGCGGTAGATCAGGCGGAACGCATCAACGCCCTTGGACACGGAGTGTTACGCTATGTCGGCGGCCGCATTTCGCCCGAAATGGAAACACCGAAACTGTTATGGCTTAAGGAAAACCGGCCGCATATCTTTTCGAAAGCGTGGCAATTCTTCGATCTGGCCGATTTTCTGACTTGGCGTGCGACCGGCAGCCTGGCGCGTTCGACCTGCACTTTGGCCTGCAAATGGACGTATCTTGCGCATGAGCGCCGTTGGGACCCGAGTTACTTTCGGCAAATCGGTCTTTCCGAACTTGCCGATGAAGATTTTTCCCGTATCGGTCAGCAAATTGTGGAGCCGGGAACACCCGTGGGAAGTGGTTTAACGGCTGAGGCAGCGCGTGACCTTGGTCTTGCCGAGGGGACGCCCGTTTCGGCAGGTATGATCGATGCACATGCTGGCGGCATCGGCACAGTCGGCATTGGCGGCACGCCGGAGCGCAATATGGGCTATGTGTTCGGAACATCCTCCTGCACACTCACCTCTACATCCAGTCCGAAGTTCGTGCCCGGCGTATGGGGTCCCTATTATTCGGCCATGGTGCCGGGTCTATGGTTGAATGAAGGTGGTCAGAGCGCTGCGGGCGCAGCAATCGATCAATTGATCAGTTTTCATCCCGCCTTTCACGAAGCTCAGGAAAAAGCCAAGGCCAGTGGTCTGTCTTTGCCTGTGATGCTCGCTGATCTTGCCTCCTCAAGCCATGACTCTGCATCGCATGTGGTCGCACTGGCAACGGGGCTACATGTCGTGCCGGAATTTCTGGGGAATCGAGCGCCCTTTGCCGATCCGGGAGCCCGCGCTGCAATTGCGGGTCTCGGCGTTGAACGTGATCTCGAAAGTCTGGTCTCGCTTTACCTCGCCGGTCTCTGCGGTATCGGCTATGGCTTGCGGCAGATCATCGACGCACAAAAAGAAGCCGGTGCCGATGTCGACCGGATTATCATCAGCGGCGGGGCTGGACAGCATGGCCTGACGCGCCAAATCCTCGCCGACGCCAGTGGCAAGCCGGTCATTGCGCCGGAAACATCTGAACCCGTTTTGCTCGGGGCAGCACTTCTGGGAGCCACGGCGGCAAAAGCCTTTCCTGATCTCAAAAGCGCGATGCAGGCTTTGAGCAAGCCCGGGCAGACCTATGAGCCCGCTTCGGGGGACATCCGAACCACCCACGATAAGCGGTTCAATGCCTTCTGTATCCTGCAAGCACAATTGCGCAGTATGCGCGATTGCTGATGAGGCAGAAGACACGGCTGGCTGATCCATCAAACGCGTGAATCGAAGCGACCGTTTCGATTCACATTTGTCGTTGGACGCGCAGGGTTGCTTCGGCGACCATGCCGGGCATGAAAAACAGCACCTCAAGCCTTTATCTGGAACGGGTTGATCGCCAAAAGAACATGGCGAGGTTCTATCGACTATCGCTGGAAATCGATCTTTTTGGCCACGTCATCGTTGTCCGGAGCTGGGGACGGATCGGGACCTTTGGGCGACAGATCAATCAATCGCATGGGGGCACAAAAGAAGCCGAGATTGAGTTTCGAAGGATGGCCGCTTCAAAGCTCAAGAGAGGCTATAGACAAGTCCTGTAAGCGATCCAGCGACTTACAAGCGCGGTTTGTTCGTGGCGCTCGCTGACTTAATGATTCCGATTCGGCTCTGCAAAAGGGGCTTGGCACGCTGTATCGCTTGGCAAATAGAGCCCTGTTTGCGATTTCATCTGTGAGTCATTTAACCGCTCTCTTCGACCGAAGCTACTCAAAAGCATAGCAGAATCAATTAGGAAGCTGGTTTGCGGAGCTTTAAAGGATTTGTGCCCGGATGCAAATGGTGTGAAGCCAGTGGACGCGGACCGGGAATCGTGTACTAGCTTCTGGCGGGCAAGCGTCGATAAACCGACGTTGAGCCGCCAAGAGGGTTTTATGGCGATAGCAGAAAAGGCAGAGCTGCCAGGAGCAGCCAAGGAAGATGCGGGCAGCAAGATCATGCGGCATGCAGGGCTTTTGTCCCAGCAATTGCAGCAGCTGCGCATGCATATGTATCCGCCAAAATCCGAGAAGGCACTGCGTCCTTTCCTGACAAGCGAAGTTTCGCGGCTCACGTCGATTCCCGATTCTACACTCAAGCTCATGTCGAGTGAAGGTCGCGGACCTGTGCCAGGCCGTCTGGAAAACAATCATCGTGTCTACACGCTCTCCCAGGTGAATGAGTTGCGCGAACTTTTCGCGCGGCAAAAGCCTGCAGAAGCGCTCCGCTTTCTTCCCCGCCGGCGGGAAGGCGAGCACCTGCAAGTGGTTGCCGTTGCCAACTTCAAAGGCGGAAGCGCCAAGACGACCACTTGCGTGCACCTCGCGCATTATCTTGCGTTACAGGGATATCGGGTTCTTGCACTTGATCTTGATCCGCAAGCTTCGCTTTCAGCCCTGTTCGGCGCACAGCCAGAGGTCGATGTTGGCGCGAACGAGACGATCTATGCGGCTCTTCGATATGAAGAGGCAGAACGTAGGCCAATTCGGGATATTATTCGCAAGACTTATTTTGATGGCGTCGATCTCATTCCAGGCAATCTTGAAGTCATGGAATACGAACATGAGACGCCACGTGTTCTGGCGAGCAAAGCTGGCGCGGGTGCTATTTTCTTTGAGCGCTTGAAGTTGGCCCTGTCGGAGATTGAGGCAGACTATGATGTCGTCATCCTCGATACGCCCCCGTCCCTCGGCTTTCTCACGCTTAGCGCCATCTATGCGGCGACCAGCATGATCATCACAGTACATCCCGCCATGCTGGATGTAGCGTCGATGAGCCAGTTTCTGTTGATGATGGGCGACCTGATCAGTGTATTGAACGAAAGCGGCGCCCAGCTCGACCAGGATTTCATTCGTTATCTTGTGACGCGGCACAATCCCAACGATGCCCCCCAGTCTCAGGTGGTTGCGATGATGCGCCATCTCTTCGGTTCAGATGTTCTGCTGCCTACCGCCATCGAAAGTACTGCAGTTGAGGCCGCGGGACTAGCGAAGCGTTCGATCTACGAGTTGGAAGTGGGGCAACTCGGTAGAGAAACGCACAAGCGAGCACGCGAGGCGGTGGACGCCGTCAACGAAGCCATTGTCGAGCTCATCAATAAAAGCTGGGGGCGCACGTGAGTAAATCCCCTCGTAAATCCATCGTGGCAAGTTTCGGCCTCCTGTCGGCGCAGTTGGGCAGTGAAGATCGCGCACCAGAGAAGGTGACGCCAGAGCTAGCTCCCGTGACACCACCTCGTGTCGGTGCTGGTGTGATCGGTGCAGCACATCGCGCAATCGACGACATCCGCAGTGAACGTGACCGTCTGAAGGCGCTGCTGGAATCGGGTGGCGGTCTTGTACGGGACATCGATACTGCGCTGATTGATCCCTCTCCTTTTCCCGATCGACTGCCTGACGACGACCAAAGCGACTTTGAAGCGTTCAAACAGTCGATTGAGCAAGAGGGGCAAAAGGTTCCAATTCAGGTTCGAAAGCACCCCACGAAGGATGGCCGCTATCAAGTGGTTTATGGCCATCGCCGTTGTGAAGCGGCGCGCCAGCTTGGAAAGCCGGTGCGCGCGCTTGAGGTGGAGGTTTCTGACCTTGATCTGGTTCTGGCTCAAGGGATTGAGAATGCATCACGTCAGGATCTGACCTGGATCGAGCGTGCCTTGTTCGCGTGGCGAATGGACCAAGCTGGCATCAGGCCGCGGGATATCTACGCAGCTCTTTCAATTGAAGACGCTGAATTGGCGCGTATGCGAAATGTCTGCCGATCTGTTCCTTCTGATATTCTGGAATCGATTGGCCGCGCGCCTAAAATCGGGCGACCGCGATGGCTGGATCTTGCCAAATTGCTGTCAGTTGGAGAACACGCAGTCGTTTCCGCACGCAACCTGCTTTCAGAACTGCCTGGTGCGCTACGGTCCGATGAGCGCTTCCAGAAGCTTATGGCAGGGTTGAAGCCCGATCATTCGTCCGCTTCAAACCAGAAGGTTCTGCTTGTTGACGGATCAAAGCTCGCGACTTTGGCGCTTAAGCCGAAAGAACTGAAGATTGTTGCCGAAAGTCATTACGGAGCAGAGTTTCTGCGCTTCATTGAAGCGCAATTACCGCAACTGACAGCGGATTTCGAAAAACACATCAAGATCAACAAGGCCTGACATCTGTCAGGCCAAACGAGTTTAACGCGGAAGGAAGACGCAAAAGAAAAAGGCCCCCAAACGTTGCCGTCGTGGAAGCCTCTCTCTGTGTGTGAGAACTAGAGAATCGCATTTCCTCGAATCCCAGTCAAGCGTTTTCGGCACCTGTTTGGTGAGCAATTTTCTGTTGCCTTTTGAAAGGTAAGAGAACATGCACCCGACCAACATAACGACGCCCTTTGGGCGGCGCGGGGTAACGCTTGCCGTCGTGCAGCGGCAGATGGATGTGAAGGCGATCAAGCCTGGAAAGTCCGTCGACAAGTGGAAAGTGTTCCGCGATATCGCAGAAGCACGGCCATTACTCGGTCTGCAGGACCGTAGCCTTGCCGTCCTCAACGCTCTTTTGAGTTTTCATCCTGAAACCGAATTGACGGAAGGCGAGCCACTGGTGGTCTTTCCGTCCAATGCGCAACTTTCTCTTCGCGCTCATGGAATTGCCGATGCAACACTGCGCAGACATCTGGCGAGCCTTGTCGAATCTGGTTTGATCTTACGCCGCGATAGCGCCAATGGGAAACGCTTTGCCCGAAAGAACCCAGAAGGACGGGTAGAGGATGCCTTCGGATTTGATCTATCCCCCCTTTTGCTGCGGGCAGAGGAGTTTGCCATCGCGGCACAGTCCGTCGTTGCTGAACGGCACGAGCTGCGTCGGACCAAGGAGCAGATCACGATTTGCCGCAGGGATGTTCGCAAGCTGATTTCTGTTGGTCTGGAGGAAGGGCTTGGTGGGAATTGGTCCTCTTTCGAGGACGATTATATTCAATTGATCGCGTCCTTTCCGAAAGTCTGGAATGCTGTTTCGGCGGGCAGTCTGCTGGCTGAACTGCGTGCTCTACAACAGAGGGTACTCAAGCATCTGGAAGTAGAAGAAAAATCTGAAAATAAGAGCGGCAATGCCGATCATACTGAGCGGCACATACAGAATTCAAATACACAACACCGTAAAGAATCTGAACCTGGCTTTAGAAAAGACAGAGGCGGCGCTGCAGCAGAAAAGCAGCCTGTTGATACACGACCAGCCTTCCCGCTGGGGTTCATATTGAAAACATGCCAGGAAATCTCAGCCTATGCGCCGGGCGGCTCCATTGCGAGTTGGAAAGATTTGATGGGAGCGGCCGTGGTCGTGCGATCAACTCTCGGCGTAAGTGCATCGGCCTATCAGCATGCGTGCGAAGTGCTTGGGCCGGAGAATGCGGCCATAACGGTTGCCTGCATTCTGGAACGTGCACAGCATATCAATTCAGCCGGTGGATATTTGCGAAACCTTGTAGATCGAGCAAGCCGCGGCGAGTTTTCTGTCGGACCAATGGTAATGGCTCTCGTTCGTACCAATGCCCAGACATCATTACAGACAGGGTGAGACGTTCATGCATTTCGAGCAATGATAAGCTGCTGATCTTGAGACGAGAGCATATCTGCCACTTTCTCAGCCGTGAGTGGGCGCGCGTAGATGTAGCCTTGGACCAGCTTCGCATCCAGACCTCTTAGGGCGGCAAGCTCATCCATCGTTTCCACACCTTCGACAACGCATTCAAGCTCCATATCGCGGCTTAGGGCCAGAAGTGATTTCACGATCTTGTAGCTGGCAGGTCTCTTGTGCAGATCTATCACAAAGCTTCGATCGATTTTAATTTTAGTCAGCGGCAGCGCGTGCAAACGCGTCAAACTAGAATAGCCGGTACCAAAATCATCCAGTGAAATGCCACAACCTAACAGTCTCAGCATCTCAACCGATTGTTTCACCTGTTCGAAGTCATGAGCGAAGGCTGTTTCGGTGATTTCGAGGTCAAGCCGTTGAGGGTCGAAGCCGCTCTTTTCGATAATGCCAATAAGCGACAGCACGCCCTCATGTGAATTGAGATCGTGAGCAGACAGGTTAAACGAAAGCCTGAGATTGGGTTCCCAGCATGCGGCAGACGCGAGCGCCTTTTTGAGCAAAGGGCGCGTCAGTGAACCCACAATACCAGCCCTTTCCGCTACGAGGAAAAACTGGTTTGGTGGCACATTACCCAAAACAGGGCTATGCCATCTCCCCAGAGCTTCGAAGCCTGAAACTCTGCCTGTCTCTATATCGACGATAGGTTGGAACACGACGGAGAGCTCTTGGGTAAGAGTATCCTGCTTCAACAGGTGCTGCATACGCGCTTCAACATTCATTCGCTTTTCATGCTCAGCATCAAACAGCACGGCTCCACCCCGATGCGTCTTTTTCGCATGATAGAGTGCATAATCCGCGCGATCGAAAAGCTGTTCCAGCGTCGTCGCAAGATTGGGGAAAACGGCAATTCCCATGGAAGCTGATATTTGGATTGATCCCTCGGGCATAGGAAAAGGTGCGAGTAATTGCGCAGCGATCGCATTCGCATTTTTGACCAGCTGGGCATCATCCGGTATGGTCGGCGCGATAATAGCAAATTCATCTCCACCTAATCGATAGGCTTGGCTCAGCTTCAAACTTCCAACCAAACGTTTGCTGACCTCGATTAAAAGTCTGTCACCAACGGAGTGGCCGTACAGGTCGTTGACGGGTTTAAAGCCATCAAGATCAATGACACCAAGGGCGAGGCGCGTGCCCTTAGCCCTCGCTTTCTCCAACTCCGTTTCCAGATGCGCAAAGAAAGCGCGCCGATTGGGTAGACTCGTCAGACTATCAACATTGGCAAGTTGAAGGTTCTCGTTGCTCAACGCTTCGGTGCGTTGTTGTGCGATGACCATTTGCTCGAAGTTACGATAATTGGTCAAAAGAATGGATATCATTCCAGCGCAGACAAGCGAGACATTGATAGCGATTGCAATAAATGTAGGTTTTTGAGAAGCGAGAAAGAAAACAATAAACGCGCCGTTTACTATGATAGTAACTATAAATGCGGCAGAGCGCAGATACATTAAACAAAATATGCAGGAGATAACAGTGATCGCCATGTAAAATACTACATGCGATTGTTCGTAGGCATGGCCGTATGGTGAAAGCGACAGCGACCATAGCGTAAACGCAAGGGCTATTCCGACAGCAAGCCGATTTGTGCGTTGTAGGGCGCGGTGAGCGACGTCCGTGTCTGGTTCAACCCCGTAATTCTTCCACCAGAAAGCTACTCTGAGGCCGCAACCGATTGTGAATAACGAGGGAATGACGACCGTCAGCCAAATTGGCGCAAGAGAAACGTGAGTAGCGGCTAGTGCCCATGTGCTTGAAAGCAGGATGAAATACATCATGGGCAATTGTCTTGAAAAAGCGCGATATTGCGCTTTCAGAAGCTCAGGGTTATCCGCCCTAACCGACATAAAATGCTGTAATTTCCGTACGCCATTCAAGATTTTCATCTACTCGACTCAGCTTCATCGAAGCTTTTACTTTGGCATAGCTACGTTACCTCAATGAAAACGGGTGGGGTAAATAAATTGGAAACAACCTGAGGATGTTGAGGCGAACGCCCGCTGACGCATTTCCGACCACGTTTCGCCTCATGAAGCAGCAGCGCTGCAGCCTAGAGCAGGTCCGAGCCAAAAATGCAGTAGCAGACACAGATAGAATAGAGCATTTTCGCTGATCCGGTTCTGCCTGAAATTCTCTAGGCAAGAGACGCATCTGTGTCCCAATCATCGAGATAACTACGCATCCATTGCCATTTCTCGGCTTATCGGTAGATTTCGGGGGCTGCGGAAGGCTGTGAGATCCGAAAATTCGAGCTTGGTATCTGCCAATTCCCATCCACTCAGCCCTTCCAAGATAATCGGATAGGCAATTTCGCTGATTAGATGAATGAGATGGCTTCCAAGACAGGTATGGATGCCCTGACCAAGGGTAATGACCTTTCGAGCTTCTTCACGAGCTAGGTTCAGCTGGTCCGGATTGGGAAAGACAGCCTCATCCCGATTGGCGGAGGCAAGGCATAGATAAATGCGTCCGCCAGCCGGGATGACAGTATCACCGACCGTGTAGTCGCTGCGAGCGATGCGGATGACCAGAAAGCTGGCGCTATCCCAGCGCATCAACTCACGAATGGCGTTGCGGAGAAATGCAATCTCATGCCGACGCTCGAAAAGGAGCGCCCTCTGATCCGGATGAAGAAACAGTGCGCGGATGGAATTGGTGAGATGCATGGTTGTGGCGTCGTTACCGGCCAGGACCAGTAGCATGCATGTGGAAATTACTTCATGCTCGCTGATGCTGCCACCTTCCGATGCGGTAATGAGAGCATCGATAACAAGGTTGCCTTTCACGGAGCGACGCTGTGCGATCACCTCTTTGAAGTAATCGCGCATCTCATCCAGCACCTCCATAACTCCAACAAACCTACCAAGCCCACTTTCATTCATCGAAATGAACACAAAGCGCACCAACTTGTCCGACCATTCGGATAGTCGGCCCAAATCTTCATCGGGCACACCCAGCATGCCGCCAATGACGTAGGATGGTAGAAAAGCTGCAAAATCGCGGACGAAGTCGGCTTGATTTGCACGTGTGGTCATACGATCGACGAGACCCGTGACTTTTTCCTCAATCAGGGGTCTCATGTTGTCAATCGCGGCTGGCAAAAAGGCCGCATTAATGCTGCCACGAATGCGCGCGTGAAATGGTTGATCTATAAATGTCAGCCATTCTTCGAAATGTTTCATCACACTATTGCTGCGTCCGGCGTAGCGTATGAAAGGTTTCATGACATCATTAGATAAAGCCGCATGATCCATCAGCGCCTGCCGGACATCCAGGTAGCGCGTCAAGCAGTATGCGTGCTGTGATGCGATCCAGTGAACGCCGCCATCTTTGCGCCAGCGTTCCAGTTCCGGATAAGGATTTGCCATGAATGCCGGATCAATGATGTCGACGCTTTTCGGTTTCTCGATGATCGCCGCCATATCTGGCACCCTCACAATCTTCCAAGAGATTGAACGATATCGTACAGGCGTTCGCCAGCAGCGACCCGACGTTCGATCTCCTGCTCCGTGCTTTCGACAGTGAGGCAAAGATCGATGACATCCGGAAAAATGCGTTGTGGAATGCAGATGACGCCGGTCTTATCCGCAAAAATCCAGTCACCTTCGTGAATGGTCACATTGCCGATCCGGCACCAGGTGCCAGTTTCTTTCACCTGATAATTGCCCTGTGTATCGGCTGGCGCATAGTTGGTGGCCCAGATCGGGATGTCGAGTTCTTCCAGCACATGTGCATCGCGCGCAGCTCCACCCAGAACGATGGCCTCAAAGCCAATGCGTTCAAAATGACCGGCACTGAAGCCTCCCGCCAGCGCAAATTCGGTCAACAGACCATCTTCAGCTCCCGCGACGTAAATCTTTCCCTTGCCCGCATCTATATCTGGCAGAAGGAATTGCGCTACCGCATCCCAGGTTGAGCCCTGCGGAGCCATGATACTGGAGGGCTTGCGGACTGGCGACCAGCGGACCGTACAGGCTTGGCCAAGGACCGGCCTTGCGTTCGTTTTTCCAATCACTTGCGACGGCAACACACCCCAAAAACCTTTACCGTCCAAGACATCGGCGATTGTTCCCGAGTGGAGCTTCATGGCAAGGTCTTCAACCTTCAACTCGCGTTGCTGTGCATTTGCGTTCATGATCATCCTCAAATCTTTGAAATAAAGCGAAAAATGACAGTATTTTAGGTGGCATCAGCAGATGTGCCGCATCATCTGGTCAGGCATTTTCAATATGGAATAGTGATCGCCAGAGGCGTCGTGGATTGCCCAGCGATCGGCGGTTATTTGAAGGATGGCTTCAATGTGTGATCGTTCTACAGTTTCGTAGATGCCGGCTGCCGGGATAATGACGTCAAGTTTCATAAGCGCAGGTGCTGGGCTTTCCGGCTTGAAGCTATTATGGGCCGCGATCTGACGTCTCATTGCATCGACAAAGCTCACAACCTCATCTCGGCGAAAGACCCTGGATGCAATGAGTGCCTCCGCCAACCCTCCATCCGGCACCTCCGCAAATCTCTTGGCAAAAGCTGGAGGGAAAGTAGACACATACCATCTCAGCAGAGCATCCTGTGTTTTAGGAAAGTCTTCTGGTTCTGCTTTGCCGTCAAAGTTGCATGGAAGCGCATCGATCATAACAACATGGCTCTTCAGTCCCCTGTCCGCCCGAAGTTTTCCAAGCGCATAGGCGACGCGGCCACCGAAGGAATGGCCGACAATTGTAAACTTCGCACTGCAAACCAAATCTGGCATCAGGTTCTCAAGGCAGTTCGCCACTTCGGCGACGCTTTGCAATGCGCTGTCATTTCGGAACAGGTCGGTCAGTTCCACTGCGACAAGCCCAACCCCCCGGTCTGCTAGAGATTGAGCGAGAGGATTGAGGGACTGGCTGAATGAAGCGACACCAGGAATGCCAAGCCAAGGTGCGTGTTCACCGTTAGAGAGAGTTTTGAGCATGTTTTGCAATGACCTAACTGGCGCGTTGGAACTGCCGCAGAATGACTGATTAAGAAGCTGTTTGCCGCGCCGCAGGTTTTGTCAGTTGAACCTAGGAGCATTGCGGGTTCAATCGTTCAGGAATTCTGGCCCAAATCCTGTTGCTGAAGTGCAAGCGCGTCGCTTACCTGCCGCACAGTGGTTAGAACCACGAGATCGGTAAGTGCAATATCGAGATTGAATTCATCAAACACCATGTCAGCCATTTCCAGCATCATCATGGAATGGCCGCCGAGCGAGCTGTAACTGTCATCGATAGACAGCGATTGCACACCGAACAGCTTTTTCCATATCGCCAACAACCGCCGGTCATTTTCATTGCGAGCATCCGATAGGGCGCTTTCAGAAGCGACGGGCCGCATGGTGGCGAGGGCGTGTCGGTCCACCTTGCCTGATGCATTAAACGGTAAGGATGCGAGCTGATGAAAGGACTTCGGGATCATGTAATCTGGAAGTTGCTCAGCTAATTTCGCGCGAATGATCTCTGGCGTGGTATCCTGGAAAACGACGAATGCCTCGAGTGCTACGACGCCGCCATGATCCGCTGTGATCGGTAGCACCTCTGCATCCACGACATGAGGTAGTCCCGTCAGGGCGGCGCGAACTTCATCTAGCTCGATCCGGAACCCACGAATTTTGATCTGGTTGTCAGCACGACCGAGGAATTCGAGCTGAAACTCGCTGTTCCACCGCGCCACATCCCCAGTGATATATCCCCGCTCCCCTTCACGTTGACGCAAATGTTCTGGGAGGACGATAAAATGTTTGCTCGTTGCCTCTGGTCGTTTGATATAGCCCTTTGCAACACCGTCGCCCGACACAATCAGCATGCCTCTGGCCCCAGCTGGCAAGGGACGGTAATGGTCATCAACAACCCATGCAGTAGAATTGGCCAAAGGTCTGCCAATAGGTACACGATCCGGCAAAACCGAACCCACAGGATAGACTGTAGAGAGAACCGTGTTCTCGGTCGGGCCATAGGCGTGGATCAGTTCAAGTTGCGGGAACCTCCCACGTAGGCGCCGTACAGTCTCGATTGCCGTCAGTTCGCCGCCGTAAATCAGGTAACGCAGTGGAGCCAGAGCCTCAATGTCCGACGCGACAATATGCGTCAGCAGAGCACTGGTGATGACCATAACCGAAACTTGCTTTTCTCGTACAATCTTCCTGAAAAGGTCGAGCTCGGTAATCGCCTCCTTGCCAAGGCATATGATCGGGATGCAGTTGAGCAGGGCGCTCCATATTTCAAAGGTTGAGGCATCGAAGCCATGGCTTGAAATCGCCCCGAGCCTATCATCTTTCTCCCAGGTAATGTGGCTGGCGTTGATGGCAAACCGCAGTACGTTCCGATCAGTGATCAACACCCCCTTGGGCTTGCCGGTAGAGCCCGATGTGTAGATTGCATAAGCAATGCTGTCGGCTGTCCGTTTACGTGGTTGAAACTGACTATCTCGATTGAGCGGAAGATTTTCAAAACGGTGAAATGAAGAGGGCAGCGCTTCACCCTCCTCCAGCACAATGACCGTACAAGTTTCGGCATCGGCAAATATCTGCTCGATCCGGGACGATGGGTTCTTTGGTGAAACGGGTACGTAATAGCCCCCCGCCATCAGAATCCCAATGTAAACAGCGTAGGCCTTGTCGCTGCGATCAACAACAACACCGACGGCTCGATCCATGGGATCACAGATGGAGGTAAGCCAACCTGCAATCGCGCGTGCCTCGACGAGAAGCTCCGCCATACTGATCTGCTGCTCATTGGCGATCAGCGCTGTTCGGTAGGGGTCTGCAGCCGTGGATTTCAGCAGTTCAGAGATGAGATCGGAATGGCGGGGATAAACGACAATTGTGTCGTTCACCTTCCTTAATTCGGACAATTGCCGAGGGGGAACCAGATCGAATGAGACCAGCATCTGTGTTGGGGAAGCTTGCAGTTGAGTTCCATAGAATTCGAAGCATTCAAACAGGCAATTCCACCAGCCCTCAAATAGGCTTTCATCTTGAGATGTGACGTTGAGGGATAGACCATTCGCTTCTGCTGCGAAACGGATATCTAATGGCTTGCCGTTATTGCCATTGATGAGGCTGACAGCGAGATTCTGTTTGTCGATCAATGCGTTCTTGGCATTGGCCTCTAGCAGCTGCGCCTGCGAGTGTCCTACCAGATTGGCGAAAGTCGAAAGGTCTTTAAAGTCATAAATGATGATCACTTCGTCGCAGGCTGAAGCCTGTTTCACCTTAAGCCCTACAATGGACGTGTTCGTAAAACTTGACACAGTGAAAGCGAGGACTGGCAAAATATGCTCAGCGGCCTTGCTCCAAACGTCTTGCTTGCCCGAAGCGAATGATTGCGAGAATTGGCCAGTGCAATAACTGCGAATTTGCGAGACCGGCTTTTCTGTTCCCCAATCAGAAGGAATATAAGACACGGCCGGCAAGTTTTCGACCGACTGTTGCTGCTCGAGAGTGTTAGAAGAAATATCCGAGGCTTCTCGCATCGCGTTGCGCATAAGGCCACGTCCTTTTGAAAATTGAATAAGAAAGTTTCTACGCTAGTGCTTGCAAGCGCGCGCGATTATAGAAAAAATGACGTCTGAAATGGTCTATCGAAAATCTTTTGTGTCTAGCACCTAATGGCTCAGCAAGGCATAGGCAGCATAGATAAAGAATAAACCCATAAAGCCGTCAATCCAGCGTCCTGCTTTTGCGTAAATTGCGACCATCTTCTTCGTCGAAAATGCGATGGCTATGGTCGTATAGAAAAAGAGCGCGAAGATCATGGTGCCACCAATCACCGCAAAAACGACCCACAACGGCGCATTCGGTGCCAGCCCTAGGGAAATGATCGCTATCCATGTCATGATGGCTTTTGGATTGGTTATATTGAGAGCACATCCATGAATAAAGAAGCTGGCATAATCCTTGCTGCTTAAAGATGATGAAGAAAGTTTCAACTCCTGCGCGGAAAACACGGCACGCAATGTCTTGAATGCCAGGTAGAGAAGGTAGACGCAGCCGAAGATCTGAATAAACCGCACAGCACCGGGATAATTCACCAGCAGGGTGGAAAGTCCGAACACCGACAACAGACCCCAAAACATGGAACTGGCAACAATACCCAACCCAAGCACCACACCTGCCCTACGACCCGACTCCATAGCAGCACCCATTGTAGCCATCATCGCCGGCCCCGGACTGATGGCCGCAATGGCATAGGTTGTGCACGAAAGAAGAATTCCTGGCCAGTACGACTGGACGAGATCCATAGGCTTTCCTCAATTTCAGAATTTTCGCCCCGCAGGTAACGCGGCTGGTGAGTGGTGCATCCCTCAATGTGCCGTCGGTTCCGCAATATCTTCGATTTGACCATGAAGAGTGAAGACCATTGGAACTGGCCCGAAATCTTCCACAACCTTCAACCCATGCATTTTGAGAGCTGCGAGTGTCGTGATGCATCCATCAGTTTTTCCGGTGGCACAATCCACCGCTGCCTGTGCGTTACTGGTCGTTATCACACGTTCCATACCTTCTGGTACCAGGCTTTGCGGGGCAGGATGGGTGGCTACAGTCTTGGGAAGGTTGCCATCACGGGAGGCAAGCAGCATTGGAAAGGTCGACCAGATAAAACTATCGATAAACTTCAGCCGCGCAAGATTGTTGAAAACGACGTTATAAAGGTTCGGATAAACTGCACATGTGAGAAGCGCATGCGATGCATGGCGCGGCATGAGTTCTATTGCACCTTCTACCGTGCCATAAAGCTTAACCTCGCCTTCAATATTGTTACGTGAAAACCATTCGTTAGCAGCCGCCGCAAGATTTGTACCGTTGGGGCCGAGTGTGTGAATATATCGAATAGAGTGAAGCACGATAAACCCATTTAAATTTATTTTTGTGTAATCTAATGCAGACAGCTATTTGCCTGATCTAATGGCTTAAGGGTATGTCCGCAGTAAAATCTGTTATCTAAAAGTGATGTGATTGCGAGAGAATGACGAATTGATGGTACAAATTGAAAATAGCAAAATGATCAGGGCGCGACTCCAACCTGATGTAAATGAAAACTTTTTACTCATTTATAAAATATTTATTCTCGACATTATCTCAAAATATACCGACTATTGTGCAAGTCAATACCTATAATGGACGGATAGTTCCGTTTAGATATAGGTAAAATACTTGATTTGTTAGAAGAACGGCATGTGTTTGAAAAACGTCACCATAAGAAAGGCGGCCCGATCTCAGCATGACCCCAAAGAACATTGGCAGAGTGAGAGACTGGATGAGAGTGTAGAAGGAGCGTTTACGTGTCCTTAGGAGAAAAATGTCAACAATCATACCAACGGAGATAAAAGTCATGACTTCCACTCAGATATCGGTAATTGTTGGTATACTGTCATTTTATTCTGCTTCAATGGCATGCGCTCAGGAAGCATTTTCGCAGGTCACCGTTCCGCAGATCTCTGGTCTTCAATCAACTGCAGTTGATCTTATGCAGACAAGCAAGGCATTGAATGCACTGCAGGCTTCCTTACCGAAGTCCCCCAACCAAGCGGGAAATGCTGCATGGATAATTCAAAATGGCAGCTTTAACACTGCACAGATCGGTCAGGAAGCAGCGAGTAACATGGGCTTCATTACCCAGTCTGGTTCCTTTAACAGTGCCTCGATCCAGCAGATGGGTGCCCGGCACCAGGCGTTTGTGGTCCAGCAAGGGATTGGAAACACCGCCCTCGTCACGCAGAGATGAAAACCCGTTCTTCAGCCTATCGACGCGCGATTTGAAGAGCTCCGATTTGTGCGGTTTGCCCGTCAATGACAGCGTGGATTTTGATTAATCCCTCTGATTTGATGCGCAATGGCGAAAATATCAGACTTGCGCCGACAACAATATCTGGCGCTTCTTCGGAAATTTCTTCATTTTCACGAACCGCGTCCTGCTCGGCCAATTGAGCTGCGTCGAGTTGCTGGCTCAAAAGTGGGGCTTCCTCGCCAGGCAGCAGGCAAAGTAGCTTGATACTTTGAAATGGTTCATTGGCGTTTGTAACCATTGCGACCTGTGCGCAGAGTTTAGGCAGGGTAAACGGCAGTTCAGGCAGATACAGCACGCCGTTATAGACGCCGATCAGGCTCAGTTTCTCTCCGACCTCTGTCCGAATATCATCACAAAAAATGCTGTAACCGTATCGCATTCATTCACTCACATCGCTCGGCGGCGTACCCGTTACAAATATGCGCAAAGCGCGTGTCGAACTCGTGCCGCCTTCTCCGCGTTGCATCTGGCGCACGGTCGACTCCATGCCCTCACTCTTTGCCTCGAAATAGTTGCTGCCGGTCTTTTGCATCGGATCGCGAAGTACAATATCGATTTCCTTATCCAAAGCATGAGCAATTTCGGCAAGTAGGCGCAGAGTTAGTTCGCTGTTTCCGCTGAGAACACCATTAAGATCCTGACGGCACATTCCGGCTCGCTCCGCAATCTGCTGCTGCGTGAGACCCTCTTTGGTGCGAACATCAATGACTGCTGCGAGAAGATTACTCCGTATCGCGCCAATGGTGCGGCCTGCTCGCCGGGCCTTCGCGCCGATATCAAGACGAAAGGACGTCATTTGGGTCAATACCTTCTACGCATAACTCTTTGCCTATTCCAAGTTCCCGGCGCAATCGGCGAATTTCCAGCCGGTAACCCCGGTAGAGATCGTGGTCTTTCACGTGATCAGCCCAATCGCCGAAGGCGCAAACGAAACAATCCTTGCGAAGGAACCAACCGAATATTCGCAGGTCGATGGTTTTTAGCTCCCAAATGGCATTTGGCTCAGGCCGAATTGCCCTGAACTGTCTAGAATAGGTCAGTGGCTGCCCCGTCACATAGGTGAAAAACAGAAAGTCAACTTGTTCCGCCGGTGTCATATCTGCCCGCAAAGGTGACGGATGATCTGATCTGGAAAGCTCAGATAGCCAATCGACAAATGCTGGCGTGGCATAAAGAAGGCGATGCGTCTGACTGCGCGTGTCAAGCGGGATTTCAACCCTTACGATAGATCCAGTTGCCAGGAGACTGTCAAAGGTGGTCATAGCTGTCAACTTTTCTGATGGCTCGTTTCATATACCTGCATTGATGAAATAGGGCGAATTGCACGAATTTGAACCAATTATCATGTTTGAGGCCGAATTATTCGAGTTTCATCGCCCGATGGCCACAATGAAACAAGCGATATTCTCATTTCGATACACATATATATCTCGGGGTTGATGAATCTTGCTCATAAACTCTGCCAATCTTTCTGAGATTAACTATCGATTAACTACACCCTTGCTGGTTGATTATTAACAAATTACTAATCCGCCCCGAGGGCAGCGGATAGTCGCTCAACCCCACTATGGAGAGACAGGGAGATAATAATGAAGACGATTGCAACTCTCGCCATCCTTATGGCTAGCACGTCTATTGCTCTTGCAGCAGGACCTTCGGAAAACAACGCATTCACTGGCCAGTTTGGCGGCTACAACAGCGCCTTCACGAGCCAGCAGGATGGCAAGAACGATGCGACGACGGTTCAGGGTGGCGCCGGCAATTTTGCCATCACCAAGCAGGAAGCTTCCAAGGGCAACGATTCTAACATTCTGCAGCTCGGCGGCTTCAACTCTGCCTTTGCTGACCAGAAAGGCGACAAGAACAATCAGACCACTTCGCAGTTTGGCGCGGGTAACTTTGCCGCAACTACGCAGCGCGACGGCAAGACAAACGACTCTTCGGTCTCTCAGTTCGGTAACGCCAACGCTGCTTTGATCTCTCAATCCAAGGGCGAAAACACGCAGGATACCCTGCAGGTCGGCGGTCTTAACTTTGCTTCTGTTGATCAGAAGAACGGTCGTTACTCCGGGAACTCATCTGATGTAGCACAATTCGGCATCGCCAACGGTGCAGTCGTATCACAGACAAATGGCAACAACGATCAGACAACACTTCAGGTCGGCGGTGCAAACGTTGCCGTTACTAGCCAGACTGGCCTCTTCAAGACCGTTGGCAATGACTCCGCAACTATGCAGTTCGGTCTCGGCAACGCTTCGTTTGTTGGCCAAGTTGGCGGCAGCAACGGCCAGCAGACCCTTCAGGTTGGCGCACGCAACCTTGCGCTGACCGGCCAGGAGGGCTTCGGCGGCATCAATACCGCAACGACAGCTCAGTTCGGCATTGGTAACTCGGCTGTAACCTCGCAGTCCGTATCTGCCGGCGTCTACGGCTCGAAGAGCAACACGGCAACAACGCTGCAGATCGGGGGCGGCAACAAGGCTCTGACGGCACAGGTTGCAAACCCGCTGCTCGGTTCGGCTTCGAATGGCTCGCTCGTCGTTCAGGCCGGTTATAACAACACGGCTGTTGCAGCGCAGAGCGCAGGCTTCTTGGCGGGTAGCTCCAACCAACAGGGCACTTTCCAGGTTGGTAACGGCAACTTTGCTATGACAGCCCAGTCCAGCTCGGCAGCTGTTGCCAACACGTCTGTTACCGCTCAGTTCGGTTACAAGAACACGGCTTTTACCAGCCAGCGTTAATCTGAACCCGGAGGCGGGTTAACCGCCCGCCTCCTCCTCTCCAGCGAAAGATCGGAACAATGTGCGACCAAGCCTTGGGACGCGCAGCAATATCTCTTTGCCTGCTGGCGGTGCCATTCATGACCAATCCAGCCAGCGCAAATTCCTCTAGCTTAAGTTGTCACATAGAGGCGATGGCCGAAAGCGGCTTTACCGTCTTGACGGCCAAGGTCGAAGCAAAAAGACAGATAAGCGGAACATATAAATTTCGCACGTCAGCAAAAATGACGGCAGGCCTCTCGGAGAACACTCAAAGCGGAACATTCGCAGCTGTCTCTGGCGAAGAAATCTTGCTGTCAACCGTGGCGCTCCAAACAGACCCGGCAGGCGCCATTGAAGCGACGCTGGTTCTAGAAACTCCTGAAGGGAAAGTACAATGTCGACATCAAGGATGACGAGCGCCCGCCTTCTGGCACGCAACCTCATGACTGTCTCTCTCCTGGTGAGCAGCATCATGATTTCCGCCGCGACCGCTAAAGCAGCTGACACCGCCTATATACAGCAGATCCCATCTGGCGCTGTCACGATCCAACCAATGACGAACGCTCGTCCAGTTCAGAACGTAAACCAGCCGGTAGCGCCAAGTCACAGCAACAGGACAAGTTCGCCTGAAGCTTACACTCCACTTCATGGCGAAAACCTGACACAGACTCTACAAGTTGGCGCAAATAATAGTACCTATCATATACAGGCTGGAGGCAATAACACTTCTGCAGCTGGAGTTTTTGGGTACAATAATAACGTTGCCGTGTTGCAAGCTGGTAACAACCTTAAATCAAATGTCGTGTTACTGAATACAGTAGGTATGAATGTGGGCGTGATTCAACCTAATGGGTCAGCGCCGGTGAATGTTCTTATTGCGCGGCTGCCTGGCGGAGGTCTGCTGATCAAGCGATAAGCATCGCCATTGGCACGAGAAGTGGGGTAAGACCATGAAATTCCTAGGCGTATTTTCGGGCATACTGTTGATAACCTCTGCGGGGGCGCAGGCTGGACAGCTCGTGTATCAACCTGCCAACCCGACCTTTGGCGGCAATGCGCTGAACGGCAGTTTTCTTCTTTCCACAGCACAAACTCAAGGCTTCGGTGTAAAATCAGGTCAGCAACAAGCACCTGACCTTTCTGGATTGAATGAATCTCTTAAGAATATTGGTTCAAATACTGGCTCGAGCAGTTCAACGCCGATCATTGTAATCGGTAATGGCACTGTTCCGTCTAATCCATGACATTGCCCGTGGCAGTATCTAAGCTAGTGTTTGGTTTTCACCTATGAAATCTATCTCAATGGTCATCGCGGCGCTCGCTGCAGTCGGCACACTCAGCGGCTGCGTCAGTGCGGGAAGCAGTTTGGATCCGGTGACGGAGCCAGCTACGCTTACGCCTTCGACAAAAACGGGTGTTGCCTTGGAGGTTCTGCCTCCGCCAAAACAAAAGCTTGATGTGGCTGTATATTCGTTCCCGGATTTGACGGGACAGAACAAGCCCAACGAAAATTTTGCTGAATTCTCGCGGGCTCTGACTCAAGGCGGTGCGCAACTTCTAACTGAAGTCCTGACCAAGGCTGGCGGGGGGCAGTGGTTCAACGTCGTGGAGCGTACCGACCTTCAATCACTACTTCAGGAACGGCAGATAATTCAGAACACCCGGACTGCGGTATACGGCCCAAAAGCTGGCGGCATTCCGCCCCTGCGCTTCGCAGGTGTCATTCTCGATGGTGGCATCATTGGCTATGACTCCAATGAAACGACTGGCGGGCTTGGCGCCAACTATCTCGGAATTGGCGGTAACACCCAATATCGACGAGATATCGTGACGGTTGCCCTGCGTGCTGTCAGTGTTAGCTCCGGTCGTGTGCTTGCTTCGGTGACTACGACGAAAACAATCTATTCCGTTCAGGTCCAGGGTTCAGCATTCCGATTTGTGGGTGTCGACCAACTTCTTCAAATCGAAGGCGGCGTAACACGCAACGCGCCTACCACGCTTGGCGTGCAGGAAGGCATCGAGCTTGCCGTATATTCGCTGATCTTCGAAGGCATCAAGAATGGCCTCTGGGAATTTACCGATCCGTCAGCAGGCCGCACGTTCCTAGACTACCTTGAAAGGCATCAGAAGGCGATGACTTTCAAACTGGATGAAGCTGGCAAGCCGATCATTGAGAAAGCTGCTGTTACGGCGCAGGCGGAAAGCGGGCCAAAACCGCTGTTCTCATCAAAGAACTAATTACCGGGAGGTTGCGGCCTCTCGGCATGTTTCGCTCTGAGCATTTTCCGGTCCACATGTGACAGGCTTATTAGGTGCGGCAGACTGTTGCTGGCCAGCTTTCGGTTGAAGAGTTTGTGGGGAGGCCTCTGGCATCTTTGTAGCGGGCACCGTTCCGGTAATTTGTGGAATCCTGACTTCAGAAAATCCAGCTTTATCCTGCTTGTTGACGTCTTGTGCGAAGACCGCAGACGAAATGCCGCTCACGACTATGGCGACCGATAAGAACCGAGATGACATGATGGTCATGACTATATCCTAAACATGCATTGATGATCGCGCGGGCTGTTTAGTTACAAGCATGACTAAGCCTCGCGGAGCATTCTCCAATGATAATATGAGGAGCATGAGCGCTCTTGTGAAGGACAAGATCCGATGTGACGACGAATTCAGTTCTTGACCTGCAGGCCGGAACCGACAGACGGCAAAGTGAATGCAGCCGTATCCTGAAGCGCAGCGTTCACACCCGCACCCACGTTTGGATACCCCATCGAACTCACAGGCGAAATTCGCTGCACGTTTTTACGATTGGGCTTTGCAGGTTTGCGAGGTGTCGCTGAGCCCGCTTCTGGAACGACTGCATCTTCTGGCAACTGTTCCATGAAAGCAGCCCCGCCCTTTCCAAGCGGCATTTGCGGCATTTGCACTTCGCTGGTGACAATACTCAAGCTGGAGGCAACCGTGAATATAATACCTAAGAGCGCACCAGACATTCCAACTTCCCCTCTTCAAGTTCTGACGTAGCTTTACACTTGGATCTGCTCTGGTTCTACATATTTCTTGCTCCGTCAAACAAGGCACTGTTGCGCAAATGGACGGGGATTTGCTATCAACAAGCACAGTCAAGAGGAGAAAACATGACAAGCTATAGAATTATCAAGGGCCTTGCTCTGTCTCTTCTTATGTCAGCCCTGTCTATCGCTCATGCATCCGCCGTGCGTGCGCAAGGGCAAACTGAAAAAGCGACGCGGCAGACTGGCAAGTTTGGCGCTTGGGTTGTTGAATGCGTACAGGACACGAAGCTCAAGCCAAACTGTCAGGTGACCCATCGAAGTGTGTCTCCTGATGGTAAGCAGACAACGCTTGTTTTTAGTCTTGCTAAAATCAATGACAAGGATGCCGTAATTCAGCTCGCTTTGCCATTGGGCTTTGCTATCCAAGCAGGCGTACAGCTCCAGGTCGGCTCCACCTATTCCACCACTGCGACCGTCTCTCGTTGCACTATGCAGGGCTGTATTGTTGAAGGCCCGGCTCCAGCCGAGTTGTTGTCTGCGATGTTGAAGGAGAAGTCCGGTAAAATCACTGTTCGATCCATGCAGGGTGAAAGCGCAGATTTGCCGCTTGACCTTGATGGATTCAGCGATGCCTACGCAAAGCTGAACTGACTCTGGAACACATCTTGGAAAGTGCGGCTATCGCCGCACCAGTTCCGATTTTTCACGCTTGAGATAAGTTCCACTGGCTTTTGGCGGAAGTATTTCCCCTGATTGCATGACGGTGTTGCCTCTAACCAGCATGCGCACTGGCCAGCCGCGAATATCCATTCCCTCATACGGCGTGTAGTCCGCCCCGTGCGCCAGAAGATCGTTGGTGATGGTCACCCGCTTATCGGGGTCCCACAGCGTGACATCCGCGTCAGAGCCCACAGCAATCGTTCCTTTGCGGGGATAGAGGCCATAAAGTTTGGCGTGATTGGTTGCCGTTTGCGAGACGAACTGATTGAGGGTGATGCGACCTTTCATGACCCCCTCCGAGAAAAGAATGGGCAAGCGCGTAGCGACGCCGGGTATTCCGTTCGGAATCCAGCGAAAGTGGCGTTTTCCCTTCTCGTTCAGCTTTCCCTGCACATCATCATAGCGAAAGGGGCAGTGATCGGACGAAAAGAGATCGAACACATTCTGCTCCAGCCCCTCCCAGCATGCCTCCTGGCTTTCCTTGTCACGAGGCGGCGGTGAACAGACGAATTTTGCCCCTTCCAGGGCATCCCGGTCGAGATCGTCGGCTGTCAGCATCAGATACTGCGGGCAAGTCTCTCCGGCAATTTTCTGCCCGCGCTGCCGAGCCCGACGTATTTCCTCCATAGCCTCCCGATTGGAAACGTGAACGATGACTATTGGTACATCGACGATTTCAGCCAGCGAAAGCGCGCGATGCGTGGCCTCACGTTCCGCCGGAATGGGGCGGGTCGTTGCATGGTAGCGCGGTGCGAATTTGCCCTCCTCCTCGTGTCGGCCGATGAGGTAGCGGATCGCATCTTCATTTTCGCAGTGAACCATCACAAGAGCGCCGGTACGCCGTGCGGCATCCAGCGTGTCGAGGATCTGATCATCGCGAAGCCGTAAACCCTCATAGGTCATGAAGACCTTCAGCGAGGTGTAGCCATCTTCGACAAGCGCGGGAAGCTCCTGACCGAGTACCTCGGGCGTGGGGTCTGTGATGACCAGATGGAAAGCAACATCCACATGGCATTTGCCTTCGGCCTTCTGGTGATAGACCTTCAGGGCTTCGCGAAGCGTCTGTCCCTTTTCCTGCATGCAAAAGGCAAGAACAGTGCTGTTGCCGCCAATCGCTGCAGATTTCGTACCGCTATCAAAATCGTCGGCCATAACGATCCCGTCACCAGAAGGCTGGTCGAGATGCACATGGCTATCGATTCCCCCTGGTAGCACAAAAAGGCCTGACGCATCGATTACCTCGTCAGCTTCGGTAAGATCTGCGGCCAAAGCCGCAATACGGCCATTACGAATGCCAATGTCACACACAAAGGTATCGCTTGCGGTGGCAATGGTACCATTGCGGATAATGGTGTCAAAACGCATACCACGCTCCTCCCTAGCTCGCTTTAGCGAGACCAGCATCACCAGAGAGGATGCGATCCAGGGCAGCGGTGAAGTGGTCCACTTCTTCCAGCGTGTTATAATGAACCATGGATATGCGAAGCATCCCGCCCTGATCCGTCAAATCGAGATATTCGGCCAATCGGCGGGAATGGAAATCGCCGAAGCGCATGGCAATATGTTCCTTGTCCATGGCCTTGCAAAGCTCGGCTGCATTGCGGCCATCGAAGCGGAAGGCAATGGTTGGCACACGCTGGCTGTCGCAATTATGGCTCTGGCCTACAATCTGGCAGTCGTTGCGTGAGCGAAGATAGGCAAGAAGCCTCTCAGTCAACGCATCTTCCTGTGCGGTGATGGCCTTGAAAGCTGTCTGAATGCGCTCGCGCACGCCTCCGGTTTCTCCCGCAAGTTCGCCGAGCTTGGCGAGATAATCCACGATACCGCAGGTGGCATAGGCCAACTCGTAGTTCGGGTTACCTGGTTCCAGCTTACCCGGGACCTTATCCTTTCCGTAAAAGTAGTGGTACAGCGTATCGAGCTCCGCCAAATAATCATATTTGCCGTACATCAGCGCGTAATGCGGACCATAGGTCTTGTAGAGGCTGAAGACATAGTAGTCGGCGTCGAAAGCCTGAACGTCTACGAGACGATGCGGCGCATAGGCAACGGCATCCACGCAAAGTCTCGCACCTTTGGAATGCACAAAATCCGCAATTGCCCGAATGGGGTTGATAGAACCCAGGATGTTTGAAACGTGCGTTACGCAGACCAAACGCGTGCGGTCCGTCATCAAGGGCTCCAGATCGGAAAGTTCGAGCGTGAGCGTTTGCTTGTTCAGAGGCCAGAACTTGAGGACTACCCCCGCCGCCTGAAGGCGATCCCACGGGCCGATATTGGACTCGTGGTCGCTGATCGTTACGATAATTTCATCGCCTGCCGAAAGCTGGCTTTGCATCGCTTTGGCAAGGTTCTGCAACAGGGCGGTCGTCGAGCTGCCAAAGACAATCTCTTCCGGCCGGGTGGCATTGACCAGATGCATGGCCGCTGTGCGCGCTTCATAGAGTGCCTTGGCCGCATTTTGCGACACCTCGTACGACCCGCCGATTTGTACGTTGCGCTCAATCAGGAAGCTATTGATCCGATCCAGCGCACCCTTGAGGATCTGCGCGCCGCCCGCATTGTCAAAGAAGGTCCAGCCCCTATCGAGGCCCGGAAACTGGCTGCGTACAAAATCGAGATCGAGCTTAGCAGTGGTCGTCATATTTGTGTCCTTCTTGGACCGAAAGCAACGTAAGAATTTGACACGTTGCTCCCAATCTCCGGTTATGCATCAGTTTGCTCCGAAACCGTTTCTTCTCGTCGGTCCGATGCTTTCAGGTTTTCAATGATTGAGGACGGCGCGTAGGAAGCTACGCGTGCGCTCTTCTCTAGGCCTATCGAAGATGTCAGCGGGTGTGCCCACTTCCACAAGACGTCCGCCATCCATGAAGATCACACGGTCGGCAACCTGGCGGGCAAAACCCATCTCATGGGTTACGACAACCATCGTCACGCCGGTTCCTGCCAGTCTGCGCATCACATCCAGCACTTCGCCGACCATCTCAGGGTCTAGTGCGGAAGTCGGCTCATCAAACAGCAGAACCTTTGGCTCCATCGCCAGGGCCCGTGCGATTGCTACGCGCTGTTGTTGACCACCAGATAGCTGGCCGGGGTATTTTTCGGCCTGCTCTGAAATCCCTACACGGGCAAGGAGATCCCGAGCTTTTTGAGCGGCTTCCGCCTCCGGCGTTCCCCTCACCCGCATAGGCGCAAGCATGACGTTCTTCAGCACCGTCATATGCGGAAAGAGGTTGAAGGACTGGAAGACCATACCAACTTCCGCCCGCACCTTGGCAAGTGCAGCGCCTGGTTCCACGCGAATACCATCAACCGTAATTGTGCTGTCGGCTGAGAAGGCTTCGAGATGATTTATACAGCGGATAAGGGTCGATTTGCCGGAGCCGGATGGTCCGATGACGCAGACGACCTCGCCTTCTGCGATATCCAGATCAATACCGTGCAGGACCGTGAAGGTGCCGTAAGCTTTCACCAGTCCGCGAACGCAGATGATATTGTTTGTAGCGTTGGCCATCAACGCCTCCCTCGGATGAAATGCTTTTCAAGACGTGAGACAACGGCAACCATGGGCCACAGAAGCAGCAGATAGATCAACGCAGCTCCAATGAGAGGTGTTGGGTTGGCCGCCAGTGCCTGCGCCTGGGTCGCCTGCTTCAAAAGATCCGGCATGGCGACCACCGAGGCAAGCGCGGTATCCTTCAACACATTGATGCAGTTGTTGGTGAGTGGCGGAATGACGATGCGAACTGCCTGAGGCAGGATGACGTCCACCATCGTGTGCCGATTGGAAAGGCCAAGCGCCGCGGAAGCCTCAAACTGTCCATTCGGAATTGCCTCAATCCCTGCACGGAAAATCTCCGCAGTATAGGCCGCCGAGACGAGCGAGAGTGCGGTAACCGCGGAAAGGAAGGGCGAAAGCCTGATGCCGACGAACGGCAAGGCATAATAGACCACGATCAGGAGAACGAGCAGCGGTATGGAGCGAAACACATCCACATAAATGCGGATGAGGACCTTCACGAAAGCTGGGCTGTACAGGCGAGCGACCGCAAGAACGAGACCGCCGATCAAGCCTGCCACGATGCTTACAAGACCAATTTCCAGCGTGACCAACAGGCCCCACAGCAGTTGCGGGAGGCTCTCCAGAAAGACCTTGAGATTGAAGAATGTATTGAGAAGATTCATGCCAGCACGGCTCCTTTAAACCAGTGGAACCGAAGTTCGGTCCCACTGGAGCATCAAGCCTTACTTGCCTTTCGGCATGTCCATGACCTTGACAGTCGACGTCGTGTCTTCCGCCTTGGCGCCGAACCAGGTGTCATGCAGCTTGGCGACGTAGCCTTCCTTTTTGAGTGTCGTGATGACGTCATTGACCTGCGTTGCCAGCGGATCGCCCTTGTTGAACATGATGGAGTATTTTTCACCCGTCGGGATGCGCTCGATCACCTTCAGTTCCGGTTTATCCTTCACGTAATAGAGGAGTGCCGGAATGTCGCTGATGTAACCG
Organism: Affinirhizobium capsici; assembly: GCF_977018625.1. Taxonomy (NCBI): domain Bacteria; kingdom Pseudomonadati; phylum Pseudomonadota; class Alphaproteobacteria; order Hyphomicrobiales; family Rhizobiaceae; genus Affinirhizobium; species Affinirhizobium capsici. The sequence continues at coordinate 226,782 of NZ_CDRNXD010000008.1, forward strand.
TCGATACGTCCCGCCACCAGATCGAGCATGGCAGGCGAAAGGCCCTCAAAACGTCGGATTTCTCCAAACTTGTATTCGGCCTTGTTCTTCTCGGCCCAGACATCCCCCGTGGAGCCGGTATCTACACCAACCACTTTGCCGCTCATATCCTTCAGGTTTTTGATGCCCGATTTCGCAGTCGCCGTCAGAGACTGGTCGCTATCGTAGTAAGGCTGGGCGAATGACACTGATTCCAGGCGCTTTTCGGTTATGGTGATGGATGATATTGCCATGTTGATACGACCGGACTGAACCGCTGGAAACAGGCCGTTGAATGGCGTGTTCACGAACTCGACCGACTTGCCCAGACGCTTGCCGATCTCGTTGACGAGATCCACTTCAAAGCCGACAACCTTGCCGCTTGCATCCTGAAACTCCCAAGGCACGTTTCCGATGTTAGCCCCAACAGTGAGGTCTGCCGCCTGCGCTGTCTGCAAGGTGAGGAGTGCTGCAACGCCAGAAAAGATGGCGGCGGCGAATGTAGTCACGCGTGTCATTAGGTTCCCCTTGTTATTTGATGCACGATGTCACATACAATGGTCTAACTGGTCAGACCAGTAAGGCCAGACAATCACGGCTTTTGGCGCTTTGCAAGATGTCCGTGAGAAAATAGATTGGCCAGACATTAGAGGATGGTCGCGGGAATAATAGAAAATGCTGAATAAGACCCTTTTGCCGCAAACGGTGGCGCGCGAAATCCAGAATATGATCCAGTCCGGCGCGCTTGCGCCCGGCCAGAGAATTCAATCCCAGCGTGAGCTTTCGGAAAAATTTGGCGTTAGCCGCGCATCATTGCGTGAAGCGTTGCTTACACTTGAAACACTCGGTTTGGTCAAAACCGAGGCTGGGCGTGGAACGTTTGTCACCTCACCTGCGGAACGCACGCAGCCTTCAGGTGGTGACATGGCGCCTTGGCGCTATTCACAGACCTACTCAGCTTTCGATGTGTTCCAGACACGTATTCTTTTGGAGGGAGAAATTGCGAAGCTGGCTTCGGGTCGCCTGACCCAGCGCCAGTTGGACGAGATGGAAAAGGCGACGGAAACAATGGAGGAATGCTGGGCGAAACAGGACGTTGTCTCCAACGTGGAGGCAGATCTCCTCTTTCACGCGACGATTGTTTCCGCCTGCTCCAATCAGATGCTGCAGGCCCTTTACCGAACTGTCCGCGAGCTCATCACCGAAACGCAGCGTCAACCTATTCCGATGACGGACCCGCAACGTATGCGTGATTCCATTTCTGAACATCGCCGCATCATCGACGCATTACGCGCCAATGACGGAGCGCGCGCTCAATCTGAAATGGAAACCCACGTCCGCAATACTGCGCGCTGTGCCGGGCTCAATCCGTAACTGGCACGATACCCAAGCTGAATGTTTTCGATTCTGACATACTGGCTATCTTAAGAAAACACGCGCAAGCTGCTTGGAGTATGACATCTTCAGGACGGACAATCGCACTTTAGGTCATGATCCGGTCGTCTGATGGCAAGGACGTTCTCGGTGTTGCACCAAAACCTGAAGTGAAAGCGGCTCCTCAGATCTCATCGCTGCAATATTAAGTTAAGCGCTTTAGCGCCGTAGACCTTTCTACGGCGCTAAATGTTTTTGGCGACCGACATTGTGGATGTTGGTCGGTTTCCTAAGACGTTATTTCTTGGTCCAGCTCTTCACCAGTTCGTCGTAATTGACGGTGATTGGCTTTTCCTTCTCATCCTTGATGGCCAACTGCGGCGCGAGGTTACCCTTTTTTACCGCATCATCATGCCAGTATTGCAGATCATGCTCCTTGGCGAGCTTTGGTCCGAGATCGCCCTGAACCTTGGCGCGCTCGATACGAGCCATGACCTTTTCCTGTTCGGCACATAGTGAATCCATGGCTTCCTGCGGCGTCTTTGTGCCAGCTGCCGCGTCACCAATTGCCTGCCACCACAGCTGGGCCAGCTTCGGATAGTCCGGAACGTTGGTGCCGGTTGGGGACCACTGCAAACGAGCTGGTGAGCGGTAGAATTCCACCAGGCCACCAAGCTCCGGCGCACGCTTGGTGAAGCTCTCATGATCCAGCGTCGATTGGCGCACAAAGCTGATTGCCGTGTGGCTCTTCTTCAGGTCCACCGTCTTGGACACCACGAACTGAGCGTAGAGCCAGGCGGCCTTTGCACGGTCTTCCGGCGTGGATTTCAGGATGGTCCAGGAACCGACATCCTGATAGCCAAGCTTCATGCCGTCCTTCCAGTAGACGCCGTGCGGTGACGGAGCCATGCGCCACTTCGGCGAATTGTCGGAGTTCACGACCGGCAAGCCTGGCTTTACCATGTCGGCGGTAAAGACTGTGTACCAGAAGATCTGCTGGGCTACTTCACCCTGTGCCGGGATCGGGCCTGCTTCCGAGAAGGTCATGGACTGCGCCTGTGGAGGCGCATATTTCTTCAGCCATTCCAGATATTTGGCAATGGAATAAACGGCGGCTGGACCATTTGTGTCACCGCCACGCGCAACGCATGAACCCACCGGGCGCGAGTTTTCATCGACTTTAATACCCCATTCGTCCACCGGCTTACCGTTGGGAATGCCCTTATCGCCATTGCCAGCCATGGAAAGCCACGCATCGGTGAAGCGCCAACCGAGAGAGGGGTCCTTCTTGCCATAGTCCATGTGGCCATAGACCTTCTTGCCGTTCACCTCACGACCGGTGAAGAATTCGGCAATATCCTCATAGGCAGACCAGTTGACCGGAACACCGAGGTCGTAGCCATATTTGGCTTTGAAGTCGGCCTTGTTCTTCTCATCGTTGAACCAGTCATATCTGAACCAGTAGAGGTTCGCGAACTGCTGATCCGGCAATTGATAGAGGTCACCATCCGGGGCGGTGGTAAATGACGTGCCGATGAAATCCTTCAGGTCAAGACCGGGATTGGTAACGTCCTTGCCTTCGCCAGCCATCCATTTTGTCAGGTTGCGAACCTGCTGGTAGCGCCAGTGTGTCCCGATCAAATCGGAATCGTTGACATAGGCGTCATAGACGTTTTCGCCGGACTGCATCTGCGTCTGCAGCTTTTCGATTACGTCACCTTCACCGATCAGGTCATGCGTGACCTTGATGCCGGTGATCTTTTCAAAGGCAGGTGCCAGAACCTTCGATTCATAATCATGTGCGGTGATGGTTTCTGATACGACGCGCAGGGACATGCCCTTGAACGGTTTCGCTGCATCTATGAACCATTGCATTTCCTTTTCCTGTCCTGTGCGGTCAAGGACAGACATGTCCTTGATTTCACTGTCCAGGAACTGCTTTGCCTCATCCATGCCTGCGAAGGCGGACCCCGCCCCCATTACGAGCGCGATGATGCTTGCTGATGCCATTATGTGCTTCCGCATGTTTTCCTCCCATTGCGTTGCACGACTACCCCTCCTCCGATGGCGTCCCGCCACCGGCATACCTCGCTACACGAAGCGGAAAACGCCAATGGCGTAGACAACCGAGAGTGCGAGAGCCCACCACAGGTTTGGCCCCACGAGACCAAGCCATGCGATATTGATGAATGCGCTGCCCAGCAGCGAAATGAACAGTCGGTCTCCACGCGTCGTGTTCATGCGCAGAATGCCGTAGCGCGGATTGCCGCCGGGCGAGAAATATTCCCATACTCCCATCCCGATCAGTAGAGCCACAATCGTGACGAAGAAGGTGGCTGTTTCCCAGGTCCAGGCCATCCAGCTGAGGTCGATCATGTTTAGCCCCTCCCCCTTTAGACCCGCCCGAGGGCAAAGCCCTTGGCGATGTGATTGCGTACGAACCAGATGACGAGAGCGCCAGGAATGATCGTCAAAACACCAGCCGCAGCCAACACGCCATAATCGAATCCAGCAGCAGAGGATGTGCGCGTCATGGCAGCCGCAATTGGCTTTGCATCCGTCGTTGTCAAAGTGCGGGCAATCAGGAGCTCGACCCAGGAGAACATGAAGCAGAAGAAGGCCGTGACACCCACGCCGGAAGCAATAAGCGGCATGAAGATTTTGCCGAAGAAGCGCGGGAAGGAATAGCCGTCGATATAGGCGGTTTCATCAATCTCTTTCGGCACGCCCGACATAAAGCCTTCCAAGATCCAGACAGCCAGCGGCACGTTGAACAGGCAGTGGGCAATGGCAACTGCAATATGCGTATCGATGAGTGCAAAGGCAGAATAAAGCTGAAAGAAAGGGAGAATGAACACAGCAGGCGGTGCCATGCGGTTAGTCAGCAACCAGAAGAAAAGATGCTTGTCGCCCAGAAAGCGGTAGCGCGAAAAAGCATAGGCAGCGGGCAGAGCTACCACGATGCAGATTACCGTATTCATCACCACATAGGTCATGGAGTTGAAATAGGTCTGGTACCAGGATGGATCGGTAAAGATCACCATGTAGTTTCGCAGCGTCGGCTGCTGCGGCCAGAGGCTAAGCCCGCTTAAAATCTCGTTGGTGGTTTTGAACGAGAGGTTCACCAGCCAATAGATCGGTATCAACAGGAAGAGCACGTAGAACGTCGGAATGATCCACCGGAACGAGCGCTGGCTTTTCCGCGTATGAATGCTATGCGCCTTCACCATCGCATCGACCGGATAAGCTGTGCCTGTCTGGGTTTCGGTTGTCATGGGAAACTCCTTAAGCACGGTCTTCATCTGGCTGTGTGGTGACGGTGTAGAACAGCCACGAAACCAGAAGGACAATCAGGAAGTAGATGATGGACATTGCCGAGGCCGGGCCGAGGTCGAATTGCCCGACAGCCATCTTGACGAGGTCGATAGAGAGGAAAGTCGTCACGCTACCAGGGCCACCGCCGGTGACAACGAAAGGCTCGGTGTAGATCATGAAGCTATCCATGAAGCGCAACAGAATGGCGATCTGCAAGACACGATTGAGTTTGGGCAGTTGGATGAAGCGGAAAACGCTCCACCGCGAGGCACCATCAATTTTCGCCGCCTGATAATAAGCATCAGGGATCGACATCAGGCCGGCATAGCAAAGCAGCACCACGAGGCTCGTCCAGTGCCAGATATCCATGATAACGATGGTGAACCAGGCATCCAGCGTATCGCGGCCGTAATTATAGTCGAAGCCAAGCCAGGTGATGATGTAGCCGAACAGGCCGACATCGGTTCGGGCAAACAGCTGCCAGATCGTGCCGACCACATTCCATGGAATGAGCAGTGGCAAGGACATCAAGACGAGGCAGATCGGCACGCCAATGCCGCGCTTTGGCATATTGAGAGCAATCACGATGCCGAGCGGGATCTCTATCGCCAGCACAATGGCTGAAAACAGCAGGTTTCGCGCCATTGATTCCCAGAACCGATCTGATGACAGCACCTGCTCGAACCATTCGGTTCCAGCCCAGAAGAATTCATTATTGCCGAACGTATCCTGAACCGAATAGTTGACCACGGTCATGAGCGGAATGACCGCAGAAAAAGCCACGAGCAGCAGCACTGGCAGCACGAGAAACCAGGCTTTGTTGTTCCAGGTTTTTTCCATGGTCAGGCTCCCAGTTCCACGCGCCAGGAATTGGCGTAGAGGTTGATGCCGCCGGGTTCGAACTGCACATGGGGCGAGGCTGGCATTGGTTCACCTTCCCCGGCAAGGGCTGCGATCTCACGTCCTTCCAGGACAGCACGCACGATGCGATGGCGCCCCACATCCTCAACTTTGCGGATCTGAACGGGAATGCCCGTCTCGCAAATGCGGGTATATTCAGGCCTTACGCCAAGATCAGTCTGGCCACCCGGTAGCTGTTGTGCGGCTCCTGGCAGGGTAATTTCGTGCGATCCTATATGCGCGGTGTTGCCAGTCACTTGAACGGGCAGAAGGTTCATGCCCGGAGAGCCAATAAAATAGCCAACAAATGTGTGCATGGGGCGCTCGAACAGCTCTGCTGGCGTACCGATCTGCACTACCTGCCCCTCATACATAACGACAACCTGGTCGGCAAAGGTCAGAGCTTCGGTCTGGTCATGGGTGACATAGATCATGGTGTAACCGAACCGCCGGTGCAGCTTTTTCAACTGCGAGCGAAGCTCCCACTTCATCTGCGGATCGATAACTGTCAAAGGCTCATCGAACAGGATGGCGTTTACATCGGCGCGTACCAGCCCGCGTCCCAGCGAGATTTTCTGTTTCTGGTCGGCGGTCAGACGCCTTGCCTTTCGATGCGCCCGCTCTGACAAGCCGATCATTTCCAGCGTTTCGCGAACCTTGCTATCGATAGTGGAACGGTCGACACCGCGATTTCGCAAGGGAAAGGCAAGGTTGTCGTAAACGCTCATCGTGTCGTAGACGACGGGAAACTGGAACACTTGCGCGATGTTGCGGTCCTGAGTTGACAGATGCGTCACGTCGCGCCCGCCAAACAACAAACGCCCATGCGACGGCTGCAAAAGGCCAGAAATAATGTTCAAAAGGGTTGTCTTGCCGCATCCGGAAGGACCGAGCAAAGCGTAGGCTCCTCCATCGCGAAATGCGTGATTGATTTCGCGAAGGGCGAAATCCTGAGGCTTTTGCGGGTTAGGGCGGTAGGCGTGGCGAATGTGATCGAAGCTGATTTCTGCCATGTCCTGTCTCCCTCAGGCAGCCCGTGCGGACCGGTGTTCGACGGCATGCCCGTCAGCATCGAAGATCAGCAGATGCTTCAACTCGAAGCCGATGCGGATGATCTGTTCAGGATCGTATTCGCGCACACCCGCTGCCAAAATGACCCAGTTGGCATCAGCAAATGCGACATGAATAAAGCTTTCCGAGCCGGTGATTTCGGTCACGGCCACCTGTGCATCTAACGGGATGAAAGAAGGGCCCTGTGGCTCGACCGCAAGATGGTGGGCCTGCAGCGCAATCGTGTAGCGACCGTCCGGCAAATGATTGAGCGTCGGAGAAACCGGGACGCTTAGAAGCGCACCATGGATAAAGCGGTCCCCTGTCTTTTCCACGTCAAGAGTATTAAGCGGCGGATCGGCAAATGTTTGGGCGCTCATCAGGTTGACCGGATGACGAAATACATCGAGCGTTTTGCCAAACTGGGCAACCTGCCCTTCATGCATGACCGCCGTATTGCCACCGAGCAACAGAGCCTCCTGCGGCTCTGTGGTTGCATAAACAAAAATTGCGCCTGTTTCGGCAAAAATCTTGGGAAGCTCTTCGCGCAGTTCCTCACGCAGCTTGTAGTCAAGGTTCGCCAGAGGTTCATCCAGTAAAACCAGGCTTGCCCGCTTTACCATCGCACGTGCCAGCGCCGTTCTCTGCTGCTGACCACCAGACAAGCTGAGCGGTGTGCGATCCAGATAAGGCGTGAGGCGCATCAATTCGGCAGCCCGTTTTACATCCCGATCAACGGTGGCCTTATCAACGCCCTTCACGCGAAGTGGCGACGCGATATTTTCGTAGACGGTCAACGATGGGTAATTGATGAATTGCTGATAAACCATCGCCACGTTGCGGCGCTGCACCGGAACACCTGTCACATCCTTGCCATCCATGCGGATGGCTCCTGATGTTGGCGCGTCGAGCCCTGCCATCAGGCGCATCAGCGAGGTTTTGCCTGCCAGTGTTGGCCCCAGCAAAACATTCAACGAACCCGGTTCGAGCGTGAGCGAAACATCAACGATGTGTTGTGCCGCGCCCACGGACTTCGAAACATTCCGTAGTTCAAGCATGCCATCCTCCTCCCAAAGGTGCCGGCACGGCCGGCGGCAAGCGATTCTGGCCCTCCCATCCAGAAGGGCCAGAACCCTACGTTAAAGATTTGGAGAAATCTTCCAATCCCTTAATTTATAAACTGTGCCTGGACGGGGGCGGATATCCCCACCCTCTTTCAAGCGACGCTTGAAACTGTGAATTGGTGTCGCAAGATCATTGATCCGAAACTCCACCACTGATGGCCCGTCATGTGCAAAGGCGCGATCAAGTGCGGCATCAATTTCGTCTGGTGTTTCAACTGCTACTCCCAAAAGACCGAGACCAGCACTCGCGGCTGCAAAGCTTGGCCGCGCACTCTGTGTTTCAAGCATGGCGGATTGGACATTGCCGAAATACAATTGTTGCCAAAGCTGTATCCAGCCCAAGCGACCGTTGTTAAGCACGATGTTGACCACCCTTTGGTTCTGCTGAAGCTGCGTGGCCAACTCACCAATAGTGTAGGAAAAGGCTCCATCCCCGGAGACTGTAACGATGCGAGCTTGCGGGCGCGTAGCCGCCGCGCCGATGGCGCCGGGAATCGAATAACCGAGGCCGCCCTGGCCGCGTGCATACAGGAATTGCCGTCCGGGCTTGCGGGCCGGGATATAGCCGCCAATCCAGCCTGCCGCAAAACTGGCATCCGAAACGACAATGTCGTCTTCATCGAGGCGTGCAGCGACTGCGGCCATAATGCGAGGTGGTGAAAGCGGAATTTCTTCCGATTCAATTTCTGCTCGCTTGGCCCTCTCGCCCTGCTCTTTTATTTCAGCAATCCGCGTTTTCCAATCTGCATTGTGACTAGCACGAAGGCCGTCTTTCAGAAGTTTCACCGTTTCGCGTATGTCTCCATAAAGCGAGATCGTTGGACGGAAGGTTCTTCCATGTTCCAACGGGTCGGCATCAATGACGATCGTTGCCTGTTCCGGCAGAGGAAGCGTCCAGTTCATTGCTGTGTTCTGGCTGGCCTTGGAGCCACACCAGATGACCAGATCGGCTTCCTTGATAAGTTCGATGGCCGCCCAGGAACCGAGAGGGTTGAGAATGCCAGCTGCATAATCTCGTGTTTCCGGAACCGAGCCCTTGCCGGAAAGCGAGGTGACAACAAGGCCGTTCAATTGATCTGCAAAGGCGGTCACATCCATTGCCGCATCCGACCCATGTACGCCGCCGCCGCAGACAAGGGCTGGCCGTTTGGCTTTTGCGATCAGGTCGAGCGCGGCTGAGACATCAGAAGCCAAAGGGACAGATCGCAGATAGGGAATATGAATGGAACGCTCATCCACCACAGGCTTCAGCACGCTTTCATCCCATTCAGCATCAAAAATATCATGCGGAATGATGATGGCTACAGGGCCGGGTCGCGGTGCCACGGCTGTGCGAAACGCAGTGCGCACGATTTCCGGCAGAGCGCTGACCGATGGCACCAGCCAGGCATTCTTGGAAATGGATTGAAAGAATTTGAGCTGGTCAAACCCTTGGCTGGCAATGCCCTTCTCCTTCAACGTCAACCAATCGAGCGGTAGTTCCCCGATAATGCCCACCATTGGAATAGAAGCATTGAGCGCTTCAAGGAAACCGGCGGATAGAAGGTTGGCGCCTGGACCGACCGTAACGTCGCATACGCCCGGCTTGCCGGTCAGCCGTGCATAGGCATCCGCCGCATAGGCTGCATTGCGTTCGTCACGCATTAACACGTGACGAATGCGGTCTGTTCGCCGCGAGATGCCATCATGGAGGGCTGTCGTCTGCCCGCCAGGCATGCCGAATACCAGCTCAACACCGTATTGTGCCAGCATTTCAGATAAGAGATCGCCAATATGCGCCATTGTTCTAGTCCCATCATATCCAGGAAAATCGTAGGTCTCTTCGGCCTTCAGTGTAGCGAGGCCAGATTTTCGACCACCGATCTGTAGGCAGTCAGTTTGCGGGCCATGGCCCTGTTGCGCTCCAACCGGGGCTCGTATTGCCGGGAAACCCTCACCATACGCCGCGCCGCCTCTCCAAGGTCCGGGTAATGGCCGAGGGCCACCGCCGCGCAGATGGCGCCTGCCTTGGCACCGAATTCACTGCCATCGGCAACTTCCACACGCATGTCCAGCGCATCCGCGAACATCTGGCACCAGTGCGCGGATTTCGATGCCCCGCCTGCCATGCGGGCAATCGTTGGGCGTCTATTGGCCTCTGGCGGCAGCAGACGGTCGATATCCGTTTTGTGCGCGAAGACTACTCCTTCGAAGGCCGCTCTAAGCACATCCCCCAGCGTGTGGCGGGCGCAAAGGCCAAGAATGCCACCCGGAACATGCGATGGGCCCCCATACAGAAATGGTAGGAAGAGAATTTCATTATCCCGATCCAGCGCCTCCGCTACCAGTCGGTTGCCGACATCATAGATAGATGAACCCATGGCCTTTGCCCTTGCACCCTCTGCTTCCAGGAGAGTTGAGAAGATCCATTCCACATTGCTGGCAGACGTGGCCGCACCTTCCGTCGCGATGAAGCGATTGCCAATCGGAAAGGCGGATTGGATGAATGGCTGTGGGCTGACCAGCGGCTCATCAGTAATGATGGAATTGATGCTGAACGTGCCAGCAACCACGGAGATGAAATTGGGATCGGTTACACCGGAAGCTAGGGCCGACCCCGTGACATCCACCACGCCACGAATGACGGGCGTCCCTGCAAGCAGGCCGGTAGCTTGCGCTGCGTGCTCTGTCACATAACCGGCAACATCAACCGAAGGCCCGACATCCGGCAGTTTTTCCAGCCAGCGAGAAACACCACCGACACGGAACGCCTCTTGCGAATAGCGATTGTTGACGAGATCGAATATCCCGGCAATCCCACCGTCTGTCGGGTCTGTGGAGACCTTTCCGGTCAGCCTTGCCCGAATGAAATCTTTGCAGAAGACAAGCTTCCAGGTGCGATGAAAGAGATCCGGCTCGTTTTCATCAAACCAACGCAGAAGCGGAATCGCATGGGTTGCGAACATACGCGCCCCGATCAACCGGTCGATCTCGTCAACGATACCAGAGGGGCGCATTGCGTCGATCATATCGAGGGTGCGCGTATCAGTGGAAACAAGGCCAGCTCTGACAGGCTTCAGATCACGATCAATGAAGTAGGCTCCTGCGCCGTAACCGGATGGCGTGACGCCGATGATGTCTTCCGGCTTGGTGTCGGTGATCTCCAGGAGATCTCGTATCGCGCTACAGGCTGCGGACCACATGGCGTCCGGATCGCGTTCTGTCCAGCCGGGTCGCGGGAACTGCATTTTGTTCGGACTGCTTCGGCAGGCCAGCTCATTTCCATCCAGGTCGAACAGTGCCGCTTTGGTCATAGTTCCACCGGCGTCGATGCCGATCAGGCGCTCACGCATGGTCTTCTCCTCCCAATGTCCGGGATGGCTCCTCTCCGCCCCGGCAACCCCTCAGTCGACGAAATTCTTCTTGTCTCATCCCTTGCTAGCTGCAAGGTTGTTATAATAAGTTGAGGCTAGGCGAGTTGATCTAGGCTGTCAATACGTCTCGCATCACTTGTTAAGGGAGGCTCAAACAAGGGATGCTTCATCATCACGCGAGGGAGGAATTGCATGAGGACGCGGGCGCAAGCGCTGGATGCATTGGAGCATGGAGAAAGCGGCGACATCCTGATAATTGGCGGCGGCATCAACGGTGTCGGAGTTTTTCGCGATCTTGCTGCACAAGGCATTGGTGCCACTTTGGTTGAGATGGGAGATTTTTGTAGCGGGACCTCCGCCGCGCCATCCCGCCTCATTCATGGCGGTTTGCGTTATCTGGAACAGGGTGAGTTCAAGCTGGTGCGAGAATCCGTCGAGGAACGGGATAGGCTGCTTAAAAACGCGCGCCATCAGGTCCACCCTATTCGCGTCTGGGTGCCTGCTCTATCCTGGACCGGTGGCACGGTACAGGCGGCGCTGCGCTTCCTGCGCCTCATGAAAGATCCCGGCCCCAAAGGCGCTTTGATACTAAAACTTGGCCTGTCTATCTTTGATAGCTTCAGCATGCGCGATCGGTCCATGCCACGGCATCGGCTCGTCAAGAAAGCGCCCGCTTCTGCAAAGGTGCGAGGCTTGGCAGACGATATCAAAATCGTGGCGGAGTATTTCGATGCCCGCATCGACAGCCCCGAAAGGTTGACATTGGAACTGGTTGAGGATGCGGAGAATGCTTGCACCGAAAGTCTTGCAATCCCGTACCTAAAACTCATCGGTTTTGAGAAGGAAACTGCTCTCCTCGAAGATGTTCTGACGGGCCGGATTCTACGGAAGCGTTGCCGTTTTGTCGTCAATTGCGCTGGCGCCTGGATCGACAATGTCGATGAAAACCTTGGAATAAACGAGGGTTTGGTAGGAGGCACCCGCGGTTCGCATCTTGTCTTGAAGCGATCTGATCTGGCTGCGGATCTGGATGACGTGATGCTTTATTTCGAAACGCCCGATTTCCGCGCCTGCCTGATTTACCGGCTTGATGCAGACCATGTACTGCTGGGAACAACTGATATTCGCACGGAAGATGCCGGCGACAAGGAGACCTCGGAAGCTGAAATCGATTATCTGTTCGACGTGATCCAGACAGTCTTACCGAAAGCCAACCCCAAACGGAGTGACATCGCTTTCGCTTATTCAGGCGTTAGGCCCCTGCCCCGCCAGTCCGGGGGCGCTGCAGGGTCGATCAGTCGCGATCATAGTTTCCGCGTCTTTGAGCCCACGGATAGCCGCCACTTCCCTGTCCTCACGCTGGTTGGTGGCAAGTGGACCACATATCGGGCCTGCGCCGAACAAATCGTTGATCTTGCCTTGCCCCGATTGGGCAGTCGGCGAAAAGCTTCAACAGCGCATTTGCCAATCGGTGGGGGTAAAGGGTTTCCCAAAAGTGACGCCGAATATCATACTCTGAAAACGGACGTGATGGCGGCAAGCGGTTTAACCGCTGAAAGAGCCGACCAACTCATCAAGCGCTACGGCACCCGTTCGCGCTTCATTGCGCCAAAGCTTGGAGCGGAAACAGTGCTGCAAGCGGCTCCTTGCTATTCGCGGGAGGAAATTCTATGGATCGCGCAAAACGAGCGCGTCACTCGTCTCGACGACCTTATTCTTCGGCGAACACTGATGGCTTTTGAGGGTTTGGCCAGCAACGCCTGCCTTTCAGAAGTGGCGGGCATCCTGGCTGATGAACTTGAATGGTCGGCGGAGCGGCTTCAGGCCGAGGTGAATGCAACGCGCGTCCTGATGAAGAATCGACACCGCTCCCCGCATTTCTGAGGGAGTGGAGACAAGGGAGGCGCACGTGGGCGATCACCTGCTGAATGATGCAATCATTCACGACCGTGCTCTGAAAGTGCCCCTCTGGTTGCAGCTCAAGAGCACTATTGCGGACATGATCGTCAAGGGCGGCATGGGCGCAGATGATAAGTTACCCAGTGAAACCGAGCTATGTAAGCAGTTTGGTGTTTCTCGCATCGTCGTGCGCCAGGCGATGAGCGGGCTCGTCGCTGAGGGTTTGGTCTATCGCCAGCAAGGACGTGGCGCATTCGTCGCTCCACAAACCGAAGATAGTGATTTCGTAGGTCGTATTATCGGCTTTTCCGGCGATATCGAGCTTAGAAATCATACCGTCAGCCGTTCAATCCTGAGCGCCGACATTCGGGAGCCCGATGCCAAGGCCGCAAAGGCGCTTGGGCTTGTGGACGGTGAAAAGGTGGTTTTCCTCAGGCGTACCATGAGTGTGGATGGCGTGCCGCGCATTTTGGTGGAAAGCTCACTGGTTGAAGGCTATGTGCCAGGACTTCTGGACCATCCTTTGGAAAATCGATCGCTTTATGCGATGCTGCTCGAAAACTACGGCATACAATTTGAAGGTGCAGAGCGCTGGATTGAGGCTGCCAGCGCGACCAAGGATGAGGCGGAACACCTGAAAATCAAAAAGGGAACCGCGCTCATCAAGATCGAATCCCGCTCCTATGATCGTCGTGGACGGCAGGTTGAGTTCTTCTCCGCACTTTATCGTACCGATAGCGCCCGTCTTCATTTTACAATCAAACCAGATCAAAGCAGGTGACGCTCCCGCGTGCCGACGAGGGGCGGATGATAGAAGCTCCAAACAGAAGCAGGTTGCCTAGCAATCCCCGAAATGACATCAAGTTATGATCGACATGTCTGTCTTATCCGTGGAGTTGCGGCACTGTCCTGGTCTCTATTTGAAGTTCGCAAACTCGGGCCCGCCTTGGCTTTGGCCACGGGCGCTATGTATGCGACCAGTGCCAGTTCGCAGCCGAGCGATAATCTGGATGAAGGCAATATCTACATCGTGACCCTGGGCGCATCGACCGAATTTGGGCCCTCCTATCCAGGGGCCTCGCGCCACTCTTTTTCAGTCATGCCGGATTTCGATTGGCGACGCATGGGAGAAGCGGAAGAGCTATCCGCACCGGACGATAACCTTGACCTTAGCCTGTTGGACTGGGGCCAATTGTCTGCTGGTCCCGTCATCGGCTTTCGAGACAGCCGAGACGAGAAGGATATGTCTGTGCTGAAAGGTTTGAAGAAGATCAGGCCCGATGCGGATGCAGGAATTTTTGCCCGATATTGGATCGTTCCTGACGAATGGCGCGTGCGCACCGAGGTTCGCAAAGCTGTGTTCAACGGGAGCGGATTGCAAGTTGATATGGGAAGCGACTACTTTGTGAAAGCAGGCGAGCGATGGATCTTCACCGCTGGTCCTCGCGCCTCTTTTGCCAGTAAGCCTCATATGAAAACCTACTTTGGCGTATCAGCTGAGGAAGCTCAGGAAAACGGAAAAGTTGAGCCGTTCGATCCTTCCGGTGGTCTTCAATCCGCTGGTATATCGGTTTCTGCCAGCTACAGCTTGGATGATGCCTGGACGCTTCAGGCCTATGGCCGCTATGATCGCCTCCTGGGCGATGCCCGTCGCAGCCCCATCAGCCGTGATATCGGAAGCGCGGATCAGTGGACATTGGGCTTTGGCATAACCAAAGCCTTCACGGTGAATTTCTGATCTGCGTCAAATCCGGTTTGCTGCTATCTGCCGTGGCAATGCAAACAATGCCAGATAGAATGAGCGCAGAGCCAAGGATCTGCAGTGGCGTCATCGTCTCCCCAAACCACATCCAAGCGCTGGTGATGATGAGGATATAGCTGACAGCGGACAACGGGAAAGCGCGGCTCAGATCTGATTCCGCAAGCACGGTCATCCAGATCAGGAAACAAACCGCCTCAGCAATGACGGCAGCAAGGAACCAAGGCTGGATCATCACCTGCCAGGCCCAGCTGGATGGCGTTTCCGTGGCCGCTTGAGCAGCACCCAGCTTGAGGAATACCTGTTGCAGAACGTTCAAGACCGGAATGGCGGCCCAGCTCAAGTGTTTCAACCTCATGCTCCCGCACCAGCATCATCCGTTGCGAAATACGGAGCCAACCATTTGAGGACACGCTGCAAAGCGGGATTTGTGTGTTTGAAATACATTGAGTTCTGCGTCAGCTGGCTGCCGAGACGTACCTTGTTCTGGTAGTAGGCCTGACCGCTTTGATAGCGCGAAAATCCATGTTCGAGACAATAGGCGATGTTAGTGAACCAGCTGAGATAATAGAGGTTGAATTCACGACCTCGCGCAGCATCCATACAGAAGAACTTGTCGATCATTGTGCTGCCGTCATGAACCATGAGATTTGCGGCCAAAAGCTCCTCTTCGACAAAATAAAGTGTGCAAAACGAATGGTCTGGCATATTCTGAAGAACACCTTCAAAATAGGCTGAAGTCAGTTCTTCGAACTGCCAATCACTCCGTTCGCGAGTGGCGCGATAAAGCTGCATAATGCGCGGCAGATGATGGCCGACATCTGTGCGATACTCGATACGAACGATATCTTTTGCTTTTAGTTTGCGCCGCATATCCTTGCGGGTTGCCGATGAGAGACGCGCCATATACTCGTCGATACTCTGGAAGTCGATGTCCATCCATGCGGTTGGCATGCCACCCAGATCTGCATAGCCGTGAGCAGCGACCGCGCTCTGGCATCTGTTTTCGAGCGGTTGCGGAATATCCTTCATTGCATGCAACACACAGCCTCGCTGCTGTGCATAGGTTTCGAACGTCGCCAGCAAGCAATTGAAGATGCGGATGCGCTCATCATCCGAAACATCAGGATGGCAGCCGAACCTTCCTGTCTCCGTGCAGGGTGAACCGAGGCACGCTAGCGGAAATGTCAGAAATCCAGGCCACATGGTTCGGATGTTTTCGATCCATCGTTTGACTTTGCCTGTCTCCAGCGTTGTTTCCAGCGCGTATTGTGAGAGGAAGGCAGGCATGGCCCCGACCAACCGTCCGTCGCTGTGAACGAGTATGTAGCACCACTGGAACCCGGTGATCCCGGCTTGCTCTACGGTCAAGAGATAATCGTAACGCTCTGCCTCATCCGGAAAACATTGATCCCATTCGAGGCGGTCTATTTCGGCCAAGGATGTCACCACACGGCCGGAGAGGTCTCTATTGGGGCGGGGACCGGATGCAAAAACAGTCCGGCGACGTTCGAGGGCTTGGCTAGGCATCGTAGGTCTCGAAAAAATCTGCAGTAAGATCGGCGACGTGCCGATGCTGACGATCCATGTGGATCATGTGGTAAGAGTCTTTCAGCCAGTGCAACTGGTTAACCCCGCCCAGATGATCGGCGATATAGCGCGCATTGCTCGGGCTGCTCACGTCGTCTTCTTCGGAATGGATGATCACTGTAGGGGTATGAAGGTCAGCCAGCCTCTGTTTCAGCACTTCTCCCATTCTGCCCATTTCCACCAGACCGCGACCCGGAAAACTGTCCAGCATTCCCTGGCTGCCCATCGTCGCAACCAGACGCCGGATGCGCTCATCCTTGATTCCTAGGGACTCGGTTTCGCGAAAGCTCAAACGATCAAGAAACGGTATTTTCGCAAGCCAGCGGATTTGTCGCGACATGAATGCGTAATAAGGTCGGATATTCCAGCCATCATAATGAAAGCAGGGGGAATACAAGGCCGATGCGCGGATCAGAAGCGGCTGTCTTCCGGCTGCGAGAAGGCCAAGTTGGCCACCTGCGCAAATGCCTGCGGTGAACACGCCGTCGGTTCTCTCAGCCAAATCGGATGCTGCCTCCTCAACGCTTTCGAGCCAGTCCTGCCAACGCGAACGCCGCAGTGCCGCAGCATTCTGTCCATGGCCGGCCAGCAAAGGCGCATAGACAGAATAACCACGTTTGGTGAACTGTCGCGCTACGAGGCGCATTTCAGCGGGAGCCCCGGTCAAGCCGTGGATCAGCAGTACGCCTCGACCATTTCTGCCTTCTTCATAAAATGAGAGTGGATTGATTTTCATGGCCATTCACATCCAGTAGCGGTCATAGTCCGGTCATCCCCACGCACACCACGCCAGCACAAACCAGCGCGATGCCGAGAGCATGACGTAGATTGATCGTTTCTTTGAAGATGACGACACCTGCGAGAGCAATGGCGACATAACTCGATGCCATCAGGGGAAATGCAAGTGAAAGCGGTGCGCTTTCAAGGACACAACTCCACGCCAAGAGTTCGACGAACCAGAAGAGAATGCCGACAGCTGTGACGGGATTGAGAAAAACTACCAAACCGTCATGGCAACGGGCGGACTGCTTGAAACAAACCTCTCTGGCCGTCTCGGTCGCCACGCAAAAGCCAATGAGGGCCACAGTGGTGAAGTTTAGTACCGGCATCATTGCATATACTCCGCCAGTACATTCAACAGGGCATGATTGGCAGCGCTGTTGATATTGCGCGTGGAGTGCTGGTCCGGTGCCTTCAGCGGCTGATCCAGCAGAATTTCCCCGCGCTTAAGCATCCGGGTGATAATGGAGCCACTGTAATCCGGGCGCGAATAATCCCCGGTAACATCAGCGCCGATAATCCGGTGCCGCTTCCCGATCTCGCTTATCAACTCCAGAACATAGGGCAACTGCATCACGCCCTGATCCCAATTGGTGAGCGCATCAGACGGTGCTAAGGCATCCTTGTCGATGGTGATGTAAACACTGCGTGTTTCGATCGTATCGAGCAGGCGCTCGATGAAATTCTGCTCGCCAATATCTGAAATGCATCTCCAGTGCAGGGCATCCTGTTTTTGCACAAAGCTTGCGCCTGAACCGTATTGTTGTTTCACGCGACTTGGTGCGTGCGAATAGGGAAATAACTGTAATCGGTCGTTTCTCAGTAGATCGAGATTTGCGCCCTTTCTTTCGGGCGAGCACAGATCACTGCTGCAGACCCCAAGCGTCACCACCCTCGCGACCTTGGCGTGCGCCAAAGCCTTGTTGACCCAGGAGCCGCAATGTATGCCGCTAGAAAAGCTCACCCAATCCGGATGATTGTCTATGTGCACGACAGTCACCGGGCCTTCATGCTCGTCCGTAACAAGCGATAGCAGCAGCGCAGTAACATGGTGGAAATCGCCAGAACCCATGAAGGTCAGTCGCGACTTTCCCTGCAGCGGTTTTCGGCTGCTGTTGATATTTGCGTAAAGCTCGCTGAGGGCTTGTTGTTTCGCCCAAAGCCGTACCGCACGACCACTCCGTTTTTGATCGAGTTCGTGCGCTCCGGCAAGCATGCAGGAGCGCACGAACTCTGACTGCAACTCCAACGCATCATCGAGATGGAGCAGAAGGAGTTGCATGGGCCTATCTCCGCTCGGCGCGGGTCAGAAGCTCATCCAGGAGCCTCAGAGCGAGATCGATTTCCGGGTAGGAGATCATCAGGTTTGGAGCAAGCGTGATGACATTCTTGTGGTAGCCCCCCACATCGAGCACGAGCCCGTAGGTCTTGCCGTCCACGATCATGCCACCCTTCATCCCCTCGTCCGACATCCAGTCGAGCGTTGCCTTGTCGGGGGTAAATCCGTCCGGTCCGCAGATTTCCATGCGTAGCGCAAGACCAAGGCCATCGACGTCACCGACGATGGGATGGCGCTTTTGCAGCTCCTTCAGACCGTCAAGGAAGCGGGCGCCCTTGTCCATGACGCTTGCACCAAAGTCCGTTTCGCTGACCATGTTGAGCGTTTCGAGAGCAACTGCGGTACCCATCGGGTTTGAGGCGAATGTGGAATGGGTGGAACCGGGCGGGAAAATGGTCGGGTTGATCATCTCCTCGCGTGCCCAGATGCCGGACAATGGGTTCAAGCCGTTGGTAATCGCCTTGCCGAAGACCAGAACATCCGGTGAGACCCCGAAATGCTCGATCGACCAGAGTTTGCCTGTTCGATAGACACCCATCTGGATCTCATCGACCACAAGCAGGATGCCATGGTCATCCAGTATCTTCTTCAAGCCGGTGAAGAAATTCATGGGCGGGATGACATAGCCGCCGGTCCCCTGAATTGGCTCGATGTAAAAGGCGGCATATTCCGATTTACCGGCTTTCGGGTCCCAGACACCGTTATATTCGCTTTCGAACAGGCGAGCGAACTTCTGGACGCAGTATTCGCCGTATTCTTCCTTCGACATGCCTTTGGGGCCGCGGAAGTGGTAGGGAAACTCGATGAACTGTGCGCGCTCGCCGAAGTGACCGTAGCGGCGGCGATAGCGATAGCTGGAGGTGATGGAGGTCGCGCCAAGGGTTCGGCCATGATAGCCACCCTCGAATGCGAACATCAGGCTCTTGCCGCCGGTGTAGTTGCGGACAAGCTTCAACGAATCTTCGATGGCCTGCGACCCGCCGACGTTGAAGTGAACGCGCCCCTTGTGGCCGAACTTCTTTTCCGCATCACGAGCGATCAGGGCGGCCAGTTCCACCTTCTCGCGGTGAAGATATTGCGATGCGACCTGCGGAAGCCGATCCAGTTGCCGGTGGGCTGCGCGGTTCAGGCGCTCATTGCGATAGCCGAAATTAACGGCGGAGTACCACATCTGCAGGTCGAGAAAGGCAGTGCCCGTTCTGTCATGCAGGAAGGAGCCTTCGCATGCTTCAAAGAACTTCGGATAATCTGTGTAGTGAACCGTATCGCCGTGCGAGCAATAGGTGTTTTCCAACGCTCGAAGCTCGTCTTCGCTAAAAGCAGCGGGAGCTTCGGCAAGTTTCAAAGTGGCAGACATAGGCATCCTATTAGTCAGGCAGTCGTGGACCGGAAGCGCTGTTGGGTAAGCACTGGGTTATTCAGGGTGAGGCTGCGAAGGGTCGTGACCACATCATGAAAGGTTCCATAGGGAACGTAAGGGATGCGGTTTTCCTCGCAGTAGGTGATGAGCTTGGCTTTTGCGAAAACGAGCTGCGCCTCGTGAGAGACGCAAAAATCACTGCGACCATCGCCCACATAAATGTGGGACCCGTTTGCTTGCTCGATGATCCGGCACTTGCACACGCCGGAGCGCGGGCCGCAATGGTCGCTGCTAAACGGGAAGGTCAGGTCGAAGCGGTCACGACCGCCTTCGTGAGTGCGGATAAAACGATTTGCGATGATCTCGACTTCCGACACACCGTGATTGGCAAGGATGCGGCGTATGAAATAATCCACGCCATCGCTGACGATCACAATGGGGATATCGTGCTTCCGGCAGAAACGCTGAAACTCTAAGAAACTTTCATCGATCTCCAGCGAGTCGAGAAAGGTGTCCAAGGCTGCCTGAGATGTGCTTAGAAGATTGACCTGCGCTTTCATACACTGGCGCGCACTTATCAGTCCTTGTTCCCAACGCTCTTCGGCGTCATGCCAAGCAGGAAGTGCGAACTGTTCGAACACGGCATCGCTGACATCCCGTTTCGAGATGGTGCCGTCAAAATCGCAAAAAGCTTTCATCACGCTTCTTCCTTCAGTCTGTTGCAGAAGGTTTAGCGGGCGAAGCTGATTGTCGGATTAGGCGAAAATGATGCGAAACTGAATTGTGAAAAATAATGCGAGAATGCGAAGCCTATAATCCGGTCACACCCATATGGACCGGCTCACTGCTTGAGTGATGAGGGACCGTCAGTTCTATTTTGAGGCCCTTCCCCCACGGGGCATCGTCAAGCTCGATGCGCAGACCGAGCCGCTGGGCAATTCCGGCCACAATAGCTAATCCCAATCCACTTCCGGCCTGATCCCGCGACAGCCTGTGGAACGGCCGGAACACATCATCGCGATGCTCCCGTGCGATACCTGGTCCGCTATCGCAAAGGATTATGCGCCAATCGTAATACGGCCCCTGTTCAAGTCTTAGCGCCAGTTGCCCTGCGTGAGGCGAATATTTGACCGCATTTTCCAAGAGATTGTCGAACAACAGGCGCAATAACACGCTGTCGGAATAGACATTGGCCTCGTCAGGAAGCTCAATCTCAAGCTCGATCTGCTTCTGTGTCAACTGGTGACCGAGATCTGCAAGAGCGGACGCAAGCACATCTGCGATATTCACATCAGCAAGGCAAAGACGCTGATGACTGACACGCGCGAGATTGAGCATCTGTTCAATCAGATGCATGGAGCGGGCGTTGCTGGCAAAGAGGTCAGTGATCAACGCCTGGCGTTCCTCCTCAGTCTCTGCTTTTTCAAGAAGTTGCAGGAGAAGTTTCGTTCCTGCCTGCGGCGTCCGCAATTGATGGGCGGCCAGGTCAGAAAAGCGTCGTTCCAGTGTGAGCGATACGGAAAGCTTTTCCGCAAAGCGGTTGAACGAGACAGCAAGCGGCACGAGATCACGTGGGAGCCCTTGCACTTCCACGGGCGAAAGATCATCGGGATTTCTCAACCTGATTTCGCCGATAAGTTGGCGAATGCGCCTGAGACCACTGTTGATGACGAGCCAGACGAGTACAGCAATGGCGGGAATGAGAACAGCGAGCGGCAGGACGAGATTAAGAAGGATGTTCTCGACCAGATTTGCCCGTAATGCTTCTTTCTCCGCGACTTCAATCACAATATCGCTGTCGGCTACGGCAAGAGTATAAACCCTCCAGCGCTCTTTCCCATCAAGCCGATCGGTAAAGCCCGCCGGGAAAATACCGACATCTTTCGAAAACGCGTTGCTGCTGACAAAGGCGAGCTCCCTCCCCTTCCACACCCGGAAGGAATGGGCATCCGCATAATCATCTGCATCTTCGTTCAGCGCCAGTTGGTTTTCCATGTTGAAATCAAGATCGGGAACCTGAACGGTCGGACGGTTATGAGGCTTTTCCAGTGGATGCCGAAGCAGGACCCAAAGCGTATTGGCATCATTGATCAGCTCTGCGTCGTAAATATTGTTGATTTCCCGCGTAGCGCTGCGGTGGGCCAACAGGCCGATAATGATGATCACAATCATTAAGGTTGGAAGAATACGAAAGAAAAGCCGTTGGCTGAGGGTCATGTTCATCGCTCGATCATGTAACCAACGCCGCGAATGGACTTGATGAAATCCGTGCCGAGCTTTTTACGCAAATTGTAAACCGCAACCTCGATTGTGTTGCTCTCGATCGTGCTGTTGAGGTCATACAAGGCGTATTCGATATCGCTTTTCGTGACATATCGACCGCAACGCTCCATCAGCACGCGCAACAAATGGAATTCCTTTGCCGGAATATGAAGCTGAATGCCTTTGTGTCGGACAACCATTGCAGCTGGATCGACTTCCACCTCGCCCGATTTCAGTATGGTCTGCGTGCGTCCCTCGCGTCGACGCAGCAAAGCCCTCACACGGGCAAGCAGTTCGTCAAGGTCAAAGGGTTTAACCAGATAATCGTCCGCGCCGCCATCCAATCCCTCTACCCTGCTCTTCACGCTATCGAGGGCTGTCAGCATCAGAACCGGAAGGGAATTGCCGCTTGTTCTGAGTACTTGCAGCACTTCAATGCCGCTGATCCCTGGCAAATTGACATCCAGTATGAGCCCGTCATAGCTGTTGCTTCGGGCAGCTTCCAGCCCCTGTTCTCCATCCTTGAACCAATCGACGCCGTAGCTGTGCTTGTCGAAAGCACGCTTCAAGGAGGAGCCGAGGATGTGGTCATCTTCTATCAGGAGCAGTCTCAAAATCGAACTCCGATACGAGCGGGTAAAGGACAAAACATGGGATTGAGTTCGGATGGATCTTCCTCATTTGTGCCCTTTCCATGGCTGATTTTCAAAACGCAGAAAGGGCGGCACTTTGGCCGCCCTTGCAAGATACTGTCAAAAGTCCGGGTGGTTTATGCCGGCCGTTCCTCACCTGCGTTCGGACGCCAGGTGATCAGCTTCTTCTCGGCCACATCAAGGATCAAGTCGATGATGAGAACAAAGACGGCAAGGATGATGATGCCAGCGAAGACACCAACTGCATCGAAGTTGCCTTCCGAGCGGGCGATCAGATAGCCGAGGCCTGCTGATGCACCAAGATACTCGCCAATGATAGCGCCGACGACTGCGAAACCGACCGAGGTGCGAAGAGAGGACAAAATCCAGCTTGCCGCTGCCGGGAAATAAACATGGCGAAGGAGATCTGAGCGCTTGGCACCAAGGATACGGGTGTTGGACAGAACCACCGGATTGACTTCGCGAACGCCCTGCATCGCATTGAAGAATGTGACGAAGAAGACGAGCGTAACGGCAAGTGCTACTTTCGACCAGAGACCGAGACCCAACCAAAGAACGAAGATCGGAGCCAAGACGACGCGGGGAATGGCGTTAACAGCTTTGATGAAGGGATCGAGCACCTTTGCAACGGTCGGGCTCAGACCAAGCCAGACGCCTGCGCCAACACCAAGACCGGTGCCAATGAGGTAGCCGAGAACCGTTTCGCTCAGCGTAATGCCGACATGCTTATAAAAGCCCGCATCACCAACCCAATCCACCACCTGTTTGACGATGTCGAACGGTGCGGGGAAGAAGAAGCGGTCGATTGCACCGGTTGAAACACCGAGTTGCCAGCCACCGAGGATGACCACCAGCAGCACGACCTGAATGAGGCGAATATTAACGGCTTGCATAGCTCTTCTCCACTTCGCCGCGCAGGGACGCCCAGATATCGCGGTACAGGGTCATGAATTTCGGATCGAGTTTAATTTCCGCCACGTTACGAGGACGCTCGAGATCAACAGGGAAGCTTTCGATAACGCGGCTTTTAGGTCCGGCGGCTAGAACCACGACGCGGTCACCTAGAGCAATCGCCTCTTCCAGATCGTGCGTGATCATGACTACGGCGCGTCGATCCTCTTGCCATAAGCGCAGAAGCTCGTTCTGCATCAAGTGCCGAGTATGAATGTCGAGCGCTGAGAACGGCTCGTCCATCAGGATGACCTTTGGCTCGGTAATGAGGGCCTGGGCCATCTGCACGCGCTTGCGCTGGCCGCCGGAGAGCATATGCGGGAAGCGGTTCTCAAAACCTTTGAGACCCACCTTTTCCAGCCAAGCCAGAACTTTCACGCGCCTTTCTGCTTCGGGAACGCCCCGGAACATGAGCCCAAGCTCGACATTCTGATAGGCTGTCTTCCAAGGCAGAAGGGCATCCTGCTGGAAGAGATAGCCAATATTGTTCTGAACGCCGTCAACAGGTGATCCATCAATGGAGACGGAGCCCTTGGCTGGCTTCAACAAGCCAGCAATAGCGTTCAAGATCGTGGATTTGCCACATCCGGTCGGCCCGACGATGGAGAGAAACTCTCCATCGCCCACCTTGAGGTTCACGTCTTGAACCGCAACAAAGGAGCCGAAAGCCATGGTTACGTTGTCGATGGCGACCATCGAATTGGTTTCTGCTTGTGCCACGGGCGTTAACTTTCTCACAGTCGAAGACATGGGATCGGCCCTTAGTTCGCGCTCTTCGAAGCTGCGGCTTCGACGAACTTGTTGGTGTAGGTGGTGTTCAGATCAATCGTCGCCTTGGCAACCGCCTCGTTGAAGCTCTTCAGGACTGCCAGCGGCGTTTCCAGATCCTTGGGTTCGAACTTCCCATCTTCGGAGAAGATCGCCTTTGCGGCTTCAACAGCCTTGATGTAGGTCTGCTTGTCGCCAGAGACGAAATCGTCGGGAAGTTTGTCAACGATCTCTTCAGCAGAATGGTCCTTCATCCAGTGAAGTGCGCGCACCGTAGCATTGGTCACTTTCTGGATCACTTGAGGATTGGCATCGATGTAATCCTTCGTCGCGTAAAGCACGGAGGTTGGATAGATGCCGCCGTAGACGTCCTTTGCACCCTGGTCAGAACGTGCGTCGATCAGGATCTTGCCCAGGCCACGCTCCACTACAATGGTCGCTGCCGGATCGTAGTTCACCAGCAGATCGATCTTGCCCTGCTGAAGTGCTGCGACAGCAGCCGCGCCGGAGCCGACACCGATAATGGAGATGTCATTATCCGACAAATTGTGCTGCTTCAGGTAGTAGCGAATGAAGAAGTCTGAAGATGAGCCCGGAGATGTGATGCCAACCTTCTTGCCTTTGATGGTCTCAGGCTTTGCGGGATCGAAATCAGTATCGTTCTTTCCTGCAAGTACAAGACCTGAATTGCGCGCCATCATGACGAAGCCCACAACGTGCTTGTTCTGGGATTGCATCTGGATCGTGTGGTCATAAAAGCCAACCGCGACATCCGTAGAGCCGGCCACAAGCGCTTGCAGAACCTTGGAGCCGCCTTGCGCGAAGTTTTCAGTCGTTACATCCAGACCTTCATCCTTGTAATAGCCAAGGCTCGCTGCCACAGGGAAAGGCAGGTTGTTGAGATTGTAAGATCCGACGCTCATTCTGACGGATTCAGCATTTGCAGTTGCTGCGAAGGCGCAAAGCGCCGCAGTTGCCAGCAAGAATTTACGCATGGGTCTCCTCCCGATTTTACTCTCTTGTTTTGCCATTATGGCGCTGTTCATGCCGCGTTATCTATCGCTGCGATGGGTTTGGCGAAGGCGTAACCTTCGAAGAGGCGGCGTGCCGTTCTCACGAGACCAGCAGTGATGGTGCCGTTTCGCATCTCAAGTTGAACATCCAGGCGACCGGCCGGATGCTCGATCTGAATTTGCGCTGGTACAGTTGGTCTGCCTGCCTGCTCAAAGGCAACCGTGCCAGGCGTCACAGCCGCTGTAGCAATGCCTACGGCTCCGGTTGTGGCCAACGCGGGATGACAATCGTTGGGCATGAAATAACGAACTGAAAGCGTGCCGCCCTTGCGAGCAGGAGCGATGAGAACCGGCTTGGGAATGACCATATCATTGACGTCGCCCATTCCCATAAGCTTTCCGGCCTCAACACGTATGCGGGACAGATGTTGGATGAGGTCACGATTATCGCTCAAAGCCTGCGGGTCTTCATAACCTGTTAGCCCCAAATCGCTAGCACGCATGAGCACCATGGGCATGGCGCAGTCAATTGCGGTCACTTCGATGCCGTCGATGACATCTGCTGGTTTTCCGGTCGGCAAAAGCTTGCCCGTTTTGGCACCAGCCGCGTCCACAAATGTGAGCGCTATAGGAGCGGCAAGACCCGGAACGCCATCGATGGAGGCATCACCGAGATAGATAACTTCGTTACCATGCGTCGGCACCTTGGCTTCGATTATCTTGCCTGTGTTGACATTGTGGATACGAACAAGCGTGTCATCTCCAGTTGACGCTACCAGCCCCGCTTCGATGGCAAAGGGGCCGACGGCAGCCAACATGTTACCGCAGTTCGGGGAGTAATCGACGAACTGGCGGTCGGTGCGGACTTGAGCAAAAAGGTAATCGATATCGGCGCCTCTCACCTCTGATGGCCCAATGATCGCAACCTTGGACGTCACCGGGTTTCCGCCGCCAATGCCATCGATCTGTAGCGGGTGGCCAGACCCCATGATGGAGAGAAGCGCGGCGTCTCTTTCGCGTTGATTGCTGGGCAGATCACTTGCAAGGAAGAACGGACCGCGAGATGTTCCGCCGCGCATCAGCACACAGGGTATCTTCAAAAGATCGTTCATGATCGCCTCAATCTTGCATAGGATGGATCAATCCATCTTGTTGTTGCAATATGAGCAAGAGAGGCTTATTTGTTAAATGCAATTTTTAGAGGGTTTATTGCGTAATGAGCATCAATTGCGAAATTCTTGATCTTCGCGCATTTCAAGCTGTAGTCGAGCTTGAGAGCTTTCATCGAGCCGCAGAACTTCTCAACATATCTCAGCCCGCCCTCACCCGACGCATCCAAAAGCTGGAACAGTCCATCGGTGCACCTTTGCTAGAGCGCACGACCCGGCACGTCGCACCGACGGCTATGGGGCAGGAA
Source organism: Affinirhizobium capsici (assembly GCF_977018625.1). Classification (NCBI taxonomy): domain Bacteria; kingdom Pseudomonadati; phylum Pseudomonadota; class Alphaproteobacteria; order Hyphomicrobiales; family Rhizobiaceae; genus Affinirhizobium; species Affinirhizobium capsici. Next base: position 253,707 of record NZ_CDRNXD010000008.1, read on the forward strand.
GTCATTCCCCTTGTAAGGCGAATGCTTGAGGAATTTGATGGCTCACTTTTTGCTGTCAGAGACGGCGCGCAACGTCGGGGCCTTATCACGATGGCTTGCGTACCGACCGCGGCATTTTATTTCCTACCCACGGTTATCCGAACCTTTAGTGAGCAGTTTCCTCACATCCGGCTTCGAATTCGGGATCTCACCGCGAATGAAGGATTGCAAGCAGTGGCGCGTGGAGAGGTTGAATTTGGCATTAACTTGATGGGAAATTCCGATCCGGATCTTTCATTCGAGCCTTTGATCGACGACCCATTCGTATTGGCTATGCGCAAGGATCACCCGCTCGCCAAATTTGAGACTATTCAATGGAATCAGTTGGAACCTTATCCGCTTGTCGTGGTGGATCGCTCGAGCGGTAACAGGACGCTTCTAGAGAGTACGCTTGCGAAGCATAACGTCAGGCTGAACTGGTTTTACGAAGTGACGCATCTCAATACCTCTCTGGGCTTGGTGGAAGCCGGCCTTGGTATTTCCGTGCTGCCACTTTTGGCAACACCGCAGAACGAGCACCCTTTCCTCGTGACACGCCGTATCATTGATCCGGTAGTTTCCCGAACCATTGGCATTGTGCAGAGACGCAGCAGCAAGCTTTCGCCCGCCGCTGAGAAGTTCGTAGCCATGCTTCTTGAGACTTGGAAAACCTCCTAAACGGTCTGACTGCCTAATATTCGCTTTGAGCCGCACAGCTGGATTCCTGACAGCTGTCAGGGACTGGAATGAGTCGACGAACCCTGACAGCTGTCAGGAATCTAGGTTTAGCCAATACGACCCCGTAAGAACTACTTTGTCCTTCATGCGTTCACTACCGCCAGCCCGGAAGGAGAAGCAGATGGATTTCGCAGAACGACGCGGCGAACTTGTCACAGACGATCAACTATCAGGGTGTGAACTTCGAGATCACGGCGTGATTGGGAATCTCTCCACCCTCGCCCTTGTTGCGATGGACGGCTCGATAGACTTTCTCTGCTGGCCAGATTTTGACAGCCCCAGCGTATTTGCCGGCCTGCTCGATCGAGAACGCGGCGGGATCTTTCGCGTCTGGCCAGATCTTCCCGGTGCCCGCGTTACCCAACATTATCTCAGCAACACCAATGTCCTTGTGACAAGATGGATGAGCGAAACGGCAAGTGTCGAACTGACGGACTTTATGGCTGTTGGAGATGATGAATGTTCCAATCACTTTATTCTGGTGCGCCGTCTGCGCGTAACGCGTGGCCAGGCAACTATCCGGATGATCTGTCACCCTCGCTTCGATTACGCTCGACAGGAAAGTCCGGTTATTTGCAAGCAAGGAGATGCATACTGGCAACCGGATGAAAATGTGCGGCTCAGGCTGCACTGCACGCGAACGCTCATAGCGCAAGCCAATGACGTAGCACTCTCCGCCCTCCCCTTGTCTAAAGGTGACCAAATTGATTTCGTATTAAGCGACGTGCCCGACGACGAATCTGGCTCTATGGACGCCGCCAAGCTGGAGAACGAAACAACCACGTTTTGGCAGGCATGGGCGGATCGTTCCACCTATCGCGGGAGATGGAGGGAGCTGGTAGCTCGCTCTGCCCTGGCCCTTAAGCTACTGACATCGCGGCGGCATGGCTCCATCATAGCGGCTGGAACCTTTGGTCTACCGGAAGCGCCTGGCGGAGCGCGCAATTGGGATTATCGAGCCACTTGGATCAGGGACGCTTCTTTCACTACCTATGCGCTGATGCGTTTAGGCTACAGAAACGAGGCGCAAGCGTTCAATCATTGGATGGGCGAACGCGCGAGGGAATGCGATTGCGGCGGTAGGCTCGGTGTCATGTATGCTATGGACGGGCGCTCTATAGACCTTGAAACCACTCTACCTCATCTTCGTGGATATGATGGCGCGACGCCGGTTCGTATTGGTAACGATGCAAAAGATCAGCTTCAGCTCGATATCTATGGCGAGCTGATGGATTCTGTCTATCTCAGCAATAAATACGGTCAGGCCATCTCCCACGATGGGTGGACGGGAGTGCGGCAGGTTATCGATTACGTGTGCAAGAACTGGAGAAAGCCAGATGCTGGCATCTGGGAAATGCGAGGCCCGAACAGAGAGTTTCTCCACTCCAGGCTCATGTGCTGGGTGGCGGTAGATCGTGCTATACGCCTTGCAAACAAACGTTCTCTCGCCGCTCCGTTTACCGAGTGGCAGAACACAAGAAATGAGATCTACGACGATATCTGGGAGAACTTCTGGAGCGAGCGCAAGGGTCACTTTATCCAGGCGCGCGGCAGTGAAGATCTCGATGCCTCCTTGTTGCTGATGCCGTTGGTGCGTTTCATCAGCGCCACCGATCCTCGTTGGCTGAGCACCCTGGATGCCATTGGGAGTGAATTGGCCGACGATGGAATCGTTTACCGCTACAAAATGGATGATGGATTGGAGGGCAGGGAAGGCGGCTTTGCAGCCTGTTCCTTCTGGTATGCGGAATGCCTTGCGCGGGCAGGGCGGTTGCCACAGGCCCAGCGAGTTTTTGAAGCGGCACTTACCTATGCAAATCACCTCGGTCTTTATGCGGAAGAATTCAACTTGAAGGGGGAAATCGCCGGTAATTTCCCGCAGGCTCTCAGCCATCTGGCGATGATCAGTGCCGCCTTCTACCTTGACCGGTCAATGGATCAGAGTGGAAGTCAGGAATGGAAGTCTTAAGCTTGCGCTTTACGTTGTGTTAGCCACGAAGCAATTCGAAGCGGATTTATTCCTGAAATAAACCTTGGCCAATGAAATGCGTGATACAGGTTATTACACGGGAGCTCTGAAAATGAGCCTGGCATGATGCCGCGTCCCCAGCGTTTCGCCTGCTTTGCGGTGGTGAAGAGACGATGTCAACAATTTCCTCATTTCCTGAATTGTCTCTGTTTGCTTATGCTCCCGAAAGGACGAAGCTCTATGCCCCTGCAAAACGAAGCAGCGCGCCTTGGCACTCTGCGCAATCTGCGCCTGCTCGATACGATGCCCAGCGAAAGCTTTGATCGTATAACCCGCCTGGTATCCAATGTGTTCGGTTTGCCGGTAGCCGCGATCTCGCTAACTGATACGGATAGACAATGGTTCAAATCCAAAGTCGGCATCGATCATTGCGAGATTCCCCGCGAAAGGGCTCCTTGTGCTGAGGTTGCAGAAAAGAAACAACCGCTGGTCATTCAGGATTTTCAACAAGACCCCTTCTATAGTGAGAGCCATCTGGGCCGTGCAGGGGTCCGCTTCTATGCAGGAGTTCCTCTTGTCACGCCAGACGGCTATGGCCTCGGTGCTCTTTGCGTTCTCAGTCTGGAGCCAAGACAGGTTAGCCAGCATGAACTTGACACCCTGAGTGATCTGGCTGCCATGGTCATGGACCAGATCGAGCTTCAGCACGCGGCAGGACGGATTGAAGTATCGAGCGGCCTGCCGAACCGCTACCAATTGATGACTGATCTTATCGACCTCACAAAGCGCGAGGAGAGCGGTTATCTGACAATCAACCTTCTGGATCTTGCACAGACTTCGGAATTTGAACGATTGTCGCGTGTTTTGGCACCTGGTCACCTCGATGCAACGATCAAGGATGTTGCCCACCTACTGAACGCGCATGTTGGAGTAGACGGACACACCTACCACATCGCACCCACACAATTTGCTTTCTTCACATCGTCCTGTGGCGATACCGACAACCACCGGAAAACGATGGAGGCGCTCCTATCTCAAGTGGAGCAATGTCGCGAATTTCCCTCTACAATTACTCCAAGTATCGGCTTTATGGACATTGATCCAAGACTTATACAGCCTGACGATATTATTCGATCCCTTCAGGGTGCGGTGCAAGACGGACGAGCCAATGCAACACGCATAGGTTGCTTTTCAACTTCTTTGGATGAACGGCATCGAAGAAGTTATGCCATCTTAAGAGATTTCCAATCGGCTTTGGCATGTGATGATCAACTTCGCCTGGTTTTCCAGCCACGCCGACAGATGGCATCAGGGAACGTGAAGTTCGCCGAGGCTTTGCTGCGTTGGCACCATCCTTTGATGGGATCCATTTCGCCCGCAGAATTCATTCCGATCATCGAAGCCTCTGCTTTGGCGCGGGAGCTAACAGCATGGGTGATCGACAAATCCTTGCAGACTATATCAGCGTGGAAGAAAACCGGCCATGAGGTGGGTCTTTCGATCAACATATCGGCATCTAATCTGCAGGAGGCAGATTTCGTAGAGCGGCTTGCTGAAAGGCTTGCGCATTACGGTGTATCAGCGAGCGAAATCGAGCTCGAGCTGACCGAAACTGCTATCATGAAAGAAGCTGATCAAGCCCTTGATGTTTTGCAGCAGATCAGAGGTCTCGGCATTCGCCTGGCGCTTGATGATTTCGGCACTGGCTATAGCAGTCTGGCCTACCTGCAAAAGCTTCCCATCGATACCCTTAAGATCGACAGGTCGTTTGTGGCCGATATGGTGAATGGAAATCGCGAGCGTGTTCTGGTCCGCTCGATGATCGATCTTTCGCATAGCCTCGGCTATAAGGTGGTTGCTGAAGGTGTGGAACTAGCTGAGATGTCCGATCTGCTGGATGCTATGAGATGCGACGAGATTCAAGGCTACTGGCTCTCTGCGCCGCTCTCCGGGGACAACTTCTTATCTTGGGTTGCCAATCAAAACTCGGCAGGCCTGAAACTCACTGCTTGAGGTAGGGGAGGGGAGGTAGAAGCCGCATTCGCGGCTCAAACTTCCGCACCCACCAAAAGTTCCAGCTGTCTACGGAACGCTTATCGATATTGCGCATTTCCTTGCACACTCGCGCCTGAGTGGGTTTTCTACACCAACCATGCGGCAACGCGGTTTTGAAGCACCACACCGGGCGCATAGGAAGAGTAGAGTAACGTGCATCTTACCGACGCACGCACGTTGCTCATTATGAGGCAAGGGGTGCAGCTTTGAGTGATACAGCGCAAACAGGACCGTTAAGCATTGATGATGTTACAGTCATCGATGACACTAAGCTGAAGAAGGCAGTTACTGCTGCAGCCCTTGGAAATGCCATGGAATGGTTCGATTTCGGCGTTTACGGTTTTGTCGCCTACGCTGTCGGACAGGTTTTCTTTCCAGAAGTTTCACCAGGTGTTCAAACCATCGCGGCATTGGCGACTTTCTCTGTTCCATTCCTTGTCAGGCCCCTCGGAGGCGTCTTCTTTGGAGCGATGGGAGACAAATTCGGTCGGCAAAAAGTTCTATCGCTTACCATCGTTATCATGGCGGCTAGTACCTTCTGCATCGGTCTCATCCCGAGCTACGCAGCCATAGGTATATGGGCCCCCATATTGCTGCTCCTTTGCAAGCTCGCACAGGGTTTTTCGGTGGGCGGTGAGTATACGGGTGCTGCCATTTTCGTGGCAGAATATGCGCCAGATAAGCGGCGAGGTTTTCTCGCAAGCTGGCTCGATTTCGGCTCTATTGCGGGTTTTGTGCTCGGGGCAGGGCTGGTTGTTCTCTTAAGTTCATCGATGGGCGAGCAAAATTTCCTTGATTGGGGTTGGCGTTTGCCCTTCTTCCTCGCGGCGCCTCTCGGCCTGATTGGTCTTTATTTGCGCCACGCGGCGGAGGAGACGCCGGCTTTCACTGAACGCCTGCAAAAGGCTGAGAAGGAAGACAAGGAATCCCTGCAAGAGCGCCCAATGGTGCCAATTGCAGAAATCACCAGCAAGTATGCCCGCTCGCTTGCCATCTGCATCGGCATGGTCTTGGTCACCAACGTCACCTACTACATGTTGCTGACCTATATGCCGACCTATCTGTCCAAAACCCTTGGATACACCGAAGATCACGGTGTGCTTATCATCATCGCAGTCATGGTTGGGATGCTTTTCGTGCAGCCAGCTGTCGGCTTTCTGAGCGATAGGGTAGGCCGCAAGCCATTCCTGATCGCTGGAAGTGCTATCGTGCTATGCCTTTCATGGCCAGCTTTCCACCTTATAGCCAGCGGTGTGGTGACGAAGATTTTCTTTGGGCTGCTCATTCTGGCAATCGCGTTGAATTGCATGATCGGCATCATGGCCGCCACATTACCGGCGTTGTTTCCAGCTCGTATTCGTTACAGTGCTTTGGCCATTTCGTTCAATATCTCGATCATCGTGGCGGGCCTCACCCCAACCATTACCGCTTGGCTGGTGGAGGCGACGAACAATATTTACATGCCGGCCTACTATCTCATGATTGCTGCAGGGGTTGGGCTGGTGACGGCTTTCTTCCTGAAAGAAACTGCCAATCGCCCTCTCTATGGCGATACTCCGAACGCTTCCAGCCGCAAGGAAGCCCGAACCCTGCTTGCTGAGCAATTCGATCACATTGAACGGAGTGTGGAGGATATTGACGAGGAATTGTCGAAGCTTGAAGAGCAAAGAGTGCTCCTCGAGCGCAAGCGCGAAAAGCTGGTTGGGCGTCATCCTGACTTGACGTAAAGAATACAAAGTCAGCGCCTTCAGTAAGCGCCGACTTTCATTTCCTTCTCTCAAATCGGACCCCAGTTGATCTCGACGGCAACGAATAGGAAGATCGCGCTCAGCACACCCCAGGCAATGACCAGCGGGGCAATGAAGCGAACCCACTTGCCGTAAGCAACATCCGAGGTGGCCAGAATGGCCATCAATACCCCTGAGGTCGGGTTGATGCAGTTTACGACGCCTTCGCCGAAAACGACGGACTGAACAGTTGTCTGCCTCGTTATTCCGAGAACATCGCCAAGCGGGGTGAATACCGGGATCAGCACTGCTGACTCGCCCGAGCCGGATGAGATGAAAACATGCATGATCATGGCACTGACATACATGCCAATGGCAGACAACGAGCGCGGTAGACCATCCAGTAGCGCAACGGCATAGGACACAATCGTATCGAGGATCAGGCCCTGATCCAGAATGATGGAAATGGCGCGCGCAAGACCAACGATGAATGCGCCGATAACCAGTTGCGAGCAGCCCTTCAAAAAGCCTTGCGCAATGGCATCCGCAGACATTTTGGAAATGATGCCGACGCCAATCGCCATGATGACGAACATGGCGAGCATTTCTTTCTCGCTCCATTTGAGCGTGATGGCTCCTACAATGAAACCGCCCAGGCAAAGGGCTGTGAAGAGAAGTGCCAACCAGTAACGCGTGGTTTGCCCAGCGGAGACGGCAATATCCGCACTCTCCGATGTTTCAAGCTGTGTGGGGCGAGGGTTTTCCTTGCGCTGGCTGCGCGCATAAAGCCAAAGGAATGCAATGGTGGCGACCAGAAACGCAATGAAGATCACGACGCGAAAGCCAAAGCCTGAGAGGAGCGGCACGTCCGCCAGACGCTGCGCCAAACCGACGGATGTCGGAGCCGAAATCGAAGCATTGTAGCCCGTATAGGTCGCCACATAGACCAGCGAGATGCCAAAGAGCTTGTTGAGACCTATGGAACGCGCCACCATGATGCCAATGGGCACGAAAGCAATAACCGAGTTCACCACAATGCCCGTGGTACCCAGAATTGAAAAGACCACGCAAAACAAAAGGATTAGCGTGAAATCATTCAGTCGCCGGTTGCGGGCGATGCCGTTCAGCATGTGGTGGACCGCACCGCTTTGTTCGAGGACATAGAGTGCGCCGCCGGTGAACATGACCATGAAGACGATGGGCGCGCTTTTGATCAACCCCTCCGCAATGGCCAAGAACAGGGCCTGCGGATAGACATGATGTTGCTCAACGCTGTGGTAGCTGCCGGGCACAGAGAACGAAATGCCGTTGCGTGTTTCTGTCACATATTGTCCGGCAGGCACGACCCATGTGGCAATACCAGCCAGCACAAGCATGCAAAACAAAAGAACGTAAGGGTTCTGTAGGCTGATGCTGGATGATTTCCGGCTCGCCGTGGGATTTCCACTCATTTCAGATTTCCATTTCGATTAGAAAGAGTCGCCGAAACTGCGGCGCTTGCACTCAGCTTGTCGCAATGAGTTGGCTGATCAGCGCTGCCCGTCTTGGCATCGCATCAATCACAACATGCTCGTATTCCGCATGTGGTCCGCCGCCTTCAGCACCCAATCCATCCAGTGTTGGAATGCCGATTGCCGAAGTGAAATTGCCATCGCTGCCGCCGCCAACGGCACTGCCAGCCAGTTCAAACCCAATCTCGTCCGCTGCTTTTTGCGCGCGTGCGAACAGTTTGCCGTTGGCCTCGTTCAACTCCATTGGCGGACGGTTGAGGCCGCCTGTAACTTGAAGCGTAGTGCCTTCAAGAACCGGCCTGCACGCGAGAATTGCCTGCTCGATCCGCTCTGCCTCTTCCAAGGAGGTCACGCGCACATCGATCGCAATTGTGGCGCGATCAGGGATGACATTGAGCCTGTTGCCAGACTGTGCAATTCCGACATTGACCGATGTACCACGAGACATGTCCTGCAAGGCGTTCACCGCCAAAATCTGGTGCGCCATTTCTTCTGCAGCACTGATACCACCGAGAGGATTGTTCCCTGCATGGGCGGCTTTACCCTCAATCGCCATATAATACTGACCCGTACCCTTGCGTCCGATTTTGAGATTGCCGGTACCTTCCTCGGATGGTTCAGGAACCAGAACCTGATCGCACTGAGCGGCCAGTTCTTCGATCAACATGCGGGAATGAAGGCTGCCCGTTTCTTCATCACTGGTGCAGAGAAACCAGATCTCATGGCCAGCCAACGCATTTTGCACCTGCAGCGCCTTTACGGCCCAAAGCGCCTGAACAAGACCCCCCTTCATATCGAAAGCACCAGGGCCGTAGAATTTGCCATCCTCGATGCGCGTTCCAAGGCGGTCGATATCCCACACGGTATCGAAATGGGTGGTGATGAGAGTTCGCCGGTTGCCTTGACCAGTTTTGAAAAGTAAATGGTCGCCAACCTCTGTTTGCGAAAAACGCTCCACATCTGCGTTCAGCCGCTTGCGGAAGAGCTCTATTAAGTAGGCGCCGCATCGGTCTACAGCCTCTTTGTCTTCGGAGGGGGACTGATGAGCCACTAATGTTTGAAGGTCTTCAAACATTAGGGATTGGTTTGCTTCAAGGAAGTTCAGGAACGCGTTCATAGGTCCTCCGCGACGGAGACGGCTGAGGAGGTCCGGCCCCTTGCGAGATTGGATAAACGCCACCCGTTAGAACCACTGCTTATGTAGAGGCTGCTGCAAGCTCGACTGGCGATGCGCCACCTCTCTCCTCAACATGACGCAACTGTGAGATAGCAGGCTTCAATTGTTGCAACAATTTCTTTAAAGTCAGCATTTCGTTGCCATAAACGCAAAGCTCTTCCATGGAACATCGATCACTCGTCTATTTCCGCGAAGTGGCAAAAACCCAGTCGCTAACCGAGGCGGCAGAGCGGTTGCGCCTCTCTCCATCCGCCATCAGTCGTCAAATTTCCCGCCTGGAAGAGGTTCTCGGTGTTGATCTTTTTGAGCGCCGTCCACGCGGCATGGTTTTGACCCCGGCTGGAGAACTCCTGCTGCACAGGTCTCAGCGGCTGGCACTTGGCATGGATGAAGCCTTTGCCGAGGTGCGTGAACTAGCAGGCCGCTCCCATGGTTTGATCCGCGTCGCCAGTTTTGAGGGTTTTGCACTCGATTGCTTGACCCGTGCCATCGAGGCGTTTCGGGAGAAGCATGAAGCCGTCAGCTTTCATGCCTGGGTGGGTACCTCGCCGGATATCTGCGCAAGGGTGAAGGATGGAACTGCCGATATTGGCATCACCTATAGTTACCCTACCCCGCCCGATATCAACGTTCAGAAAGTTTCCCTGAGGCCGATCTATGCTGTCATTCGCAGGGATCATCCACTCGCTAAGAGGCGCGTGCTGAAACTGGAAGATTTGCATGGGGAAGCGCTTGCCGTGCCGGATCAGGATAGAACCCAGCGCCACCTGCTCGAGGCAGCGCTCGCAGCCAAAGGGCTGACTTTCAATCCCGTTTTTTCAACCAATTCCATGGCGATGCTACGATCCTTCGGGCTCTCGACAGGAACGACCATGATAACCGGCTCCCCGGATTTGCTCCGCGACAATCCATATGGAGCGATCCTCATTCCCATAAGCGATCCCGTTCTTGCGACCAGTTCACTGCACGTCATCACTATGGAGGGACGCGATCTTCCACATACCATGACGGCGTTTTTGGAAGAAATACGCGCTGTTATTGATGCCAACAGTACCTAAAAACTGTCAATTGACCGCTTGATAGGGGAGAGGTACGCCATCAATGGGAGCGAGAGAGACCGGCAATTTTCGCATAAAGGCCGATTCATTGGGGTGATCGATCCGTCGTGCATGAGCCTTTTGCGTCCCTTCGATCTCATCACCGCCAAACAGCGTTTCATTTAAGAATTTATTTGGAGGAATATCATGGAAGAAATCCCGGCAACCCGCTCAGAACACGATTTATTGGGTGATCGAGATGTGCCGATGGAAGCCTATTATGGTGTCCATACTTTGCGTGCGGTTGAAAACTTCCAGATTTCCGGCCAACGTCTTTCTGACGCGCCTGACCTGATTGTTGCCTTGGCTGCCATCAAGGAAGCTGCCGCGCAAGCCAACATGGATTTGGGCCTGCTGAACCCCGCCCAGGGCGGGGCGATCGTTGAGGCCTGCCGCGAAATTCGCGCCGGTGCATTGCATGATCAATTCGTGGTTGATCTCATTCAGGGTGGGGCAGGAACCTCAACCAATATGAATGCAAATGAGGTGATTGCCAACCGCGCGCTCGAGATTCTCGGTCACAAGCGTGGGGACTATGCGCATCTTCATCCGAACGAGCAGGTGAACCTTAGCCAATCCACCAATGATGTTTATCCGACAGCGCTCAAGCTTGCAGCTTGGACCGGCATACACCGGCTTCTTGAAGCAATGGCCAGCCTGCGTGTAGCTTTTGCTGATAAATCGACCGAGTTTGCCGATGTCTTGAAAATGGGTCGCACCCAGTTGCAGGATGCTGTGCCGATGACCCTCGGCCAGGAATTCGGCACCTATGCCTTGATGCTGGGTGAAGACGAGGCTCGACTTTCAGAAGCTGTGCAATTGATCCGTGAAATCAATTTGGGTGCGACCGCGATCGGGACCGGCATTACGGCTCATCCGGATTATGCTGCAAGGGTGCGGGAGCGGCTTTCGGACGTGGTGGGTGTCGAATTGCTGACATCCCCCGATCTGGTCGAAGCCACACAGGATTGCGGCTCCTTCGTGCAGCTTTCCGGCGTACTGAAGCGGGTTGCAGTCAAGCTTTCGAAGACCTGCAACGATCTTCGCCTTTTGTCCTCAGGTCCCCGCGCCGGCTTTAACGAGATCAATCTTCCGGCGCGTCAGGCTGGTTCATCGATCATGCCCGGCAAGGTCAACCCGGTCATCCCGGAAGTTGTCAACCAGGTAGCGTTCGAAGTCATCGGCAACGATGTAACCATTACCATGGCTGCTGAAGCAGGCCAGTTGCAGTTGAATGCGTTCGAGCCGATCATCTTCTACAGCCTGTCAAGATCCATCATGCATCTGACAGCCGCTTGTGACACCCTTGAAAAGAACTGCGTACGCGGCATCACGGCCAATAAGGAGCGCCTGCGGGATATGGTGGAACATTCCATCGGCATCGTTACTGCATTGAACCCCTATATAGGCTATCGCAACGCGACGGAAATTGCGCTGGAATCCCATAGAAGTGGGCGCGGTGTTTATGAGCTTGTTCTCGAAAAGGGCCTCATGTCAAAGGATCGTCTAGACGCGGTTCTGCGCCCTGAAACATTGACAAAGCCGCAGCCGCTCATCTTGGCGGAAACAGCCTGAACAGGTTTAACAGCGATGGGGGCGGGTCAGTAGCCTGCCTTATATCAAAGCCTGCTCCTCCCTACATAAGGAACGCGATGGGCTTCATGAACGGCCACCGTGCTGACCGGGTTGATGGCGCTTTATTCTAGTGATTGCGCTCAGCTATCCGATCGAAGTGTGAGCATGTTCCATGTCACAGACCGCAGTCTGAGCAGCTTTCGTCTTTCGATTTCGTGCGGTTTGGGCATTGACGTTGAATCTGTCTGTTCCAGATGTAGCAGCGTCATTCCTTGGAGGTTTTATGCAGTATTTCAAGAGGTTTATGGCTGCCACAGCGCTTGCTATTGCCCTGCAAATCCCACTCGCAGCAGGTATCGCGCCGCATCCGGCATGGGCTCAGGTGGCGTCACAGGAGGATGTTTCTGATCAGGTGACAGCAAAGCTAAACACCTATGTGGAATTGCTCAATCGTACCCTGCGGGCATCTGAATCATTGGATCGGTACGATAGCTGGGTGGATATGAAGAAAGGCCCGACGGGCAAAGAGAAGATCATCTACGGGCTCTATTCTCTTTACGACGTGAGAGAACAGGCTTCGGCCGTTGTCTCTGCCACAGAGGCAGAGCCAAAAATGCCGAGACTCGATACGGCAATGCGAGCCTATGTAGATGTCTACCAACAATTGGCGCCTGTCATTGAGCGCGCTAACAAATATTATGAAAGACAGGACTATAAGAGCGATAAGATGGAAGCCGGGAAGGGCTTTCACGAGGACATTGCATCGCTTGCCCCGATTTTCGAGGATCGCCGCAAGGAGGCAGATGCTGCTTTGCGCGACGAAAAGGTGAAGGTTGACCAGGAAGCCCTGAACGCTTTGGAGAAGAGCGAAGGAAAGAAGTCACGTTGGCATGTCCGTAACGTCATGTTTCGCGCTGAAGCAGTCATGGACCTTATGCCGACAAATGAGCGTCCTGTCGTTAAGATGCCCGATTTCAAGCAGGCGCTGGACAACTATTCAAGTGCGGTCCGCGAGTTTGACGACTACTCCCTTGAGCATCCAGATTCTTTCCATGTTTTTGAATCGCGGCCAGCATCGCTTTTATCGAAGCTCAGAGTTTTCAATGAAAAACTCGTGAAGGCGAAAGGTGATGCTCGGAAGGGCGCAGGCGAAGATTTGCAATGGATTGTGTCCGACTACAACACGATGGTGAGCACCGCGCAGACGGCAACGACGTTTGCCAAAGATTGAAGAGTTGGACGTTTCATAGTTTGAACTTTGGAGTTGACGATCGCGAATGAAGGCCTGATCGAGGGGGAATTGCTTGTCTTCGTATCGTGATGGTGGATATGCTCACAATGGGTCCAGATAACCTCGAAGCGTCATGCAGGAATCAAGAGTGGACCTGTTGTCGGCGCCTGTTTGACAGAGTTTGTTCAGCGGAACGTTGATCTTCTCTGGCCTCTCTCAACCTTCAAATGAATCTTCACATACTCTCACATAGGCGTGAAACCTTTTTCGCTAATATGTCGTTCAGCGCGAATGAGACATGATGAAGTTGGACTGAGATCGGTCGATGATGCCGACGAAACCGCATCCGTTCAGGATGCTCCTGACAATGATGTTCAGCTTCCCCCGGAGGAACTGGAACCGGGCTCAGGGTTGACGCCCGAGCAACTCGAAGAAGCGCGTCGGAGGTATCTGTTAAAACGCTTCTGGATCAGTGCGCGCGGCTTCTGGAGCCGCCGTGGCGATAAGATGGCATGGTTGTTCACCATTGGCCTGCTCGTCATGATCGGCATCAACGTCGGGTTCCAATATGGCATCAACATCTGGAATCGTGGAATATTCGACGCAATCGAAAAACGAGATGCTTCGACGGTTTATTCACTAGCCTCAATATTTCCTTTTCTGGTTCTCGGAAGCGTTATCGTAGTTACTTCGCAAGTGTATGTCAGAATGCGGATACAGCGGCGCTGGCGCTCCTGGCTGACCACCTCGCTGGTTGGCAGATGGATTGCTAACGGTCGATACTACCAACTCAACTTGATCGACGGTGACCACACAAATCCTGAGGCGAGACTTTCTGAGGATATGCGCATTGCCACCGAGGCGCCGGTCGATTTCGTCTCTGGCGTCATCGCCGCGTTCGTATCTGCTTCCACGTTCATCGTCGTGCTCTGGACTATTGGCGGTGCGCTACCGCTGTCCATTGGAGGAGTTTCCTTCACCATTCCTGGTTTCCTTGTCATAGCGGCTATCATCTACGCGGCGATAACTTCCACTGCCATCGCTTTTATTGCGCGAAACTTCGTCAAGGTTTCTGAAGTCAAGAACCAGGTCGAAGCTGAATTTCGCTATACGCTGACCCGTGTCAGGGAAAACGGCGAAAGTATCGCGCTGCTGGGCGGGGAAGAGGAGGAGCGCAGTGATCTCGATAGACGGTTCGGCAATGTCCGCAGGCAATGGCGGCTCATGGCGCAACAATATATGCGTACAACTGTCGTCTCCAACGGTTCCATGCTGATTGCGCCAGTCGTACCGCTTTTGTTGTGCGCGCCGAAGTTTCTCGATGGCAGCATGTCGCTTGGCCAAGTCATGCAGGCGGCGTCTGCTTTCACCATCGTGCAATCCGCATTTGGCTGGTTGGTTGATAATTATCCGCGACTGGCCGACTGGAATGCCTGTGCACGACGTGTCGCCTCCCTGATGATGTCACTTGATGGGCTTGAAAGGGCTGAAAAGAGCGATGCTCTCGGTCGCATTGTTCGCGGTGAGACCGAAGGCGAAATCATGCTGAGCCTCAAGGATGTATCCGTATCCTTAGGCGATGGGACCGCCGTCGTAAAAGAGACGGATGTGGAAATCGGCGCGGGCGAGAGAGTGCTAGTGTCGGGTGAATCCGGCTCGGGAAAAAGCACTCTGGTTCGTGCTATTTCCGGACTTTGGCCCTGGGGCGGC
>NZ_CDRNXD010000009.1:0-2500 GCF_977018625.1 Affinirhizobium capsici
CGTCACCAAGATTACCGGGTTATGCCCGGGGAGCGCATGAGGTAATTCCTGATGCTTTAATGCAGTGGATTGATTTCCAGATCCATTGCGGTTTGGGCAGCTCCTTGCCCATTTTCAGTTGGCTGTACGGCAAAAGGGTCGCTTTTGGCGACCCTTCATTCGGCTGGGCCGATGTTTGTTTTCGGATGAGAAGATAATGATTGCCTTTAGCAGACCTGGCAGCGACCTACTCTCCCGCGTCTTAAGACGAAGTACCATTGGCGCTGGGGCGTTTCACGGCCGTGTTCGGAATGGGAACGGGTGCAGCCGCCCCGCCATAACCACCAGGTCGGCTAAGGGCAATCAGATGAGAAGCTGGTACAGGCACTTACCTGTTTGCAGATTTGAACACGTCACCCGCAACGTTTCTTTCCTGTTGGTATGCGTTAGGCACCCATACAGGCCAGAGGCCGTCGCCGGTCGTCCGGCGCCCTCGCGGAGCATAGGCTCCTTTGAGCCGCTCATGCGTGAGCGCTGAACAGATGATCATCGATTTATCGATGAGCATGAACAATGAGAACGATCAAGCCAATCGGGCTATTAGTAAGGCTAAGCTTCATGCGTTACCGCACGTCCACACGCCTCCTATCAACGTGGTCGTCTTCCACGGCCCTGATAGGGAATACTCGTTTTCAGGTGGGTTTCCCGCTTAGATGCCTTCAGCGGTTATCCCTTCCATATATAGCTACCCTGCTATGCCGTTGGCACGACAACAGGTCCACCAGAGATATGTCCATCCCGGTCCTCTCGTACTAGGGACAGATCCTGTCAATATTCCTACACCCACGGCAGATAGGGACCGAACTGTCTCACGACGTTCTGAACCCAGCTCACGTACCGCTTTAATTGGCGAACAGCCAAACCCTTGGGACCTGCTCCAGCCCCAGGATGCGATGAGCCGACATCGAGGTGCCAAACAACCCCGTCGATATGGACTCTTGGGGGTCATCAGCCTGTTATCCCCGGCGTACCTTTTATCCGTTGAGCGATGGCCCTTCCACGCGGGACCACCGGATCACTATGACCGACTTTCGTCTCTGCTCGACTTGTCAGTCTCGCAGTCAGGCGGGCTTATGCCATTGCACTCGACGACCGATTTCCGACCGGTCTGAGCCCACCATCGCGCGCCTCCGTTACTCTTTCGGAGGCGACCGCCCCAGTCAAACTACCCACCATACACTGTCCCGGACCCGGATAACGGGCCGCGGTTAGACATCCATGACGATAAGGGTGGTATTTCAAGGATGGCTCCACGAAGACTGGCGTCCCCGCTTCAAAGCCTACCACCTATCCTACACATGCCGACACGAATGCCAGTGTAAAGCTATAGTAAAGGTGCACGGGGTCTTTCCGTCTGACCGCAGGAACCCCGCATCTTCACGGGGAATTCAATTTCACTGAGTCTATGTTGGAGACAGCGGGGAAGTCGTTACGCCATTCGTGCAGGTCGGAACTTACCCGACAAGGAATTTCGCTACCTTAGGACCGTTATAGTTACGGCCGCCGTTTACTGGGGCTTCGATTCAGAGCTTGCACCCCTCCTCTTAACCTTCCAGCACCGGGCAGGCGTCAGACCCTATACGTCGTCTTATCGACTTCGCAGAGCCCTGTGTTTTTGATAAACAGTCGCTACCCCCTGGTCTGTGCCACCCCTTCCTACTTGCGTAAAAAGGGGTCACGCTTCTTCCGAAGTTACGCGTGCAATTTGCCGAGTTCCTTCAACATAGTTCTCTCAAGCGCCTTGGTATACTCTACCTGACCACCTGTGTCGGTTTCGGGTACGGTCTATAATGGTGGAGCTATTTCCTGGAACCGCTTCCCCGCACACTCAATCCAATAAGAATGTACAAGTTACGCAATCCGTCACTACCACCAGGCCCACGAATATTAACGTGGTTCCCATCGACTACGCGTGTCCGCCTCGTCTTAGGGGCCGGCTAACCCTGCTCAGATTAACTTTAAGCAGGAACCCTTGGTCTTTCGGCGAGGGAGTCTCTCACTCCCTTTATCGTTACTCATGTCAACATTCGCACTTCCGATACCTCCAGAGGCCCTCACGGGTCCTCCTTCACAGGCCTACGGAACGCTCCGCTACCACGTGGATAAATCCACATCCTCAGCTTCGGTGCATGGCTTTAGCCCCGTTACATTTTCGGCGCAAAGACCCTTATTTAGACCAGTGAGCTGTTACGCTTTCTTTAAATGATGGCTGCTTCTAAGCCAACATCCTGGTTGTTTTGGGATCCTCACATCCTTTCCCACTTAGCCATGACTTGGGGACCTTAGCTGGAGGTCAGGGTTGTTGCCCTCTTCACGACGGACGTTAGCACCCGCCGTGTGTCTGCCGACTAGTACTCCTCGGTATTCGGAGTTTGGTTAGGATCAGTAAGACGGTGAGTCCCCATAGCCCATCCAGTGCTCTACCCCCGAGGGTATTCGGTCGACGCTCTACCTAAATAGA